>CALVSB010000009.1 GCA_944358895.1 uncultured Bacilli bacterium
GAGAGGAGAAACTATTTTGAACCAGGAACAGACGAATATTACAACAGGAAAGCAAATACGTCATCTGCGAACACAAAGGGCCGGGTTTGTCTCAAACGTGGCTTTTCTCTCTTTGAAGGGGCTTTTGCGGGCCCCTTTTTGCATTCTTTAAGCAAGTGAAAACACAATTTCCTTGACAATAGGCCGATCGGACTTAGTTTGGACGCAAATCTTCATTGAAAGGAGAACGCACATGAAGAAAATCATTAGTCTAGCTTTGCCGCTGGCAGCCGCCTTGATCCTCGCCTCTTGCGGGGATGAGCTGCCGCCTCTCTCTTCTGAAGGTTGGAGCTCGCTCGAGGATAGTTCCCTCGTCTCGTCAGGCAGCGAAATCCACGAGGCCGTGAGCTCAAGCGAATCCTCGAAAGTCGAAGGAGGGGAGGAGACTTCGAGCTCGACCCCAATCGAAGCCGCCCCGACCCAGGCGGACATCGCGAAGGTGTCCTTCAAGGCCCTGCCTGACCTCGAGGTGGCTTCGGAAATCGACCTGGCCGACTATCTCCTTCTCGAGACATCCGACGGGAAAGAAGTTCCGGCCGCTTCGCTATTGGCCTTCGACCTCGCGACCTACGAGGAAGACGACGTCGGGACGGCCTATGCCCTCGATGCCGAGCATCCTCTCGTCGTGACGGCTGCCCAGATGGGAACGACGACCCTCACCATCAGCTTCGAAGGGGCGGGCGGAACGACCCTTACCGCCAGCGCGACCCTCAACATCGTCGAAAATGCGGCGATCGGGGCCTATATGGAAGTCCTTGGCACGGTGAAAGACACCTTCCGGGCCGCACTCGATCCCTACGTCGGGGTCCGGACGCCCGATTACGCGGCCATCGACACCGAAGGGCAAGTCGTCCTCGGGGACGGGAAGCTTTACCGCTTCACCGTCGATGACCTCGCGACCGGCGAAGGCTTCGCTGTCTTGGCCCCGGCTATCGAGGAAAGCGGGGAGGAAGCCTTGGCCCTAGCCATGCCGGAAGTCGGCATCGGGGCCGGGGACATCGTCTATGACCCGAGCTTCGAAGATCTCGGCGGCTCTTACTACCTGAGCGGCGACCCGGTTGACGAAGTGATGGCTAGCCTCGGGCTGAACGGCCTTCTCACTATGGCCGACGGCTACTATTTCCCGGTGGCCCTCGTCCTCAAAAACGTGACGGAAGCGGAGATCGACCTCGTTCCGGTTCTCATGAACTACGTCGACGGCTCCCTCGTTTACGTAAACGACCTCATCATCACCGAGATCGGCACGGCGGCTCTCCCTTACGTCGAGGAATACATCGAAAGCGGCAAGATCCCGGTCGCTGATGCCGGACCTCTCGGCGACGCCATCCTCGAAGCGGCCGAAGGGCTCAACTACACGATCAGGGCCTCCGGTGCCTTCTACGAAGATGGGACCGATACCCTCATCGCGGATGCCGACCTTCCTTCCTATTCGGACCTTTCCGATTTCTATGCGGCCGGAAAGCTGGAACGTCAGATGCTTTTCACTTCCGACGGCATGTACGTCGAATCCTGCATGTACGACGAATACTACGGCAACTTCACCCCGTCGAACTACGGCTATCTGAACCATGTGGACGGCTATGTCTGCAACTTCACGATGGAAGACGGGGTCGCCGTGATGGGCTCGAAGGACGAAGACCCCTATTTCGGGACGACGGAAGCGCCCTTCTACGATACCTACGGCGGCAACCTTTCGGCCGTGACCCTCGAATCGATCGAGGGGGCTGGGCTCACGCCGGATGAGGAAGATCCAAATCTCTATCACTATGTCTATGCGAACGACATCAACGCGACCGGGGACTACTGGTACGACATGTCCTTCGGCTCCTTCTTTATGGAACCCCTCTACGGCGACATGCTCAGCCTCTATCTCGACGATAGCCAAGGCAGAGCGATGATGTGGGATATGACGATGGACCTCCGCCTCGAGGAGGACGGGAGCATCTCCTTCGAGATCGTCCTCCCGACTCCGATCGACGAAACGACGACCGTCGACCTCGTGATCGACGGCTCGATCTCCGACATCGGGACGACGGTCATCCCGGGGCTCTCCGACATCCTCGACGACGAACCAGAGCCTTCCGATCCCTGGGGCGGCTGGTACTACTAAGCGACGAGGGCCGGCCCGAGGCCGGCCTTTTTCCTTGCGTCTATATCAAGAAGAAGCCTTAGGCTTCTAGTTTCCCCATAAGTGGGTAAAATAGCCTCCGGAGAACAAACATGGACAATATCTACGAAGAACTCAAGGCCCGGGGACTCATCGAGCAGTTCTCGAACGAGGAGAAGGTCAAGGAACTCCTCTCGACCCCGACGGCCATCTACTGCGGCTTCGATCCGAGCGCGGCCAGCATGCACCTCGGGAATTACGTGATGATTTCCCTTCTCATGCGCCTTCAGAAGGCCGGGCACAAGATCATCGCCGTCGTCGGCGGGGCGACCGGGATGATCGGCGACCCCTCGGGCAAGAGCAAGGAACGGAACCTCCAGACTAAGGAGAAGCTCTTTGCCAACACGGAGAGCATCCGCCGTCAGCTCGAGCGCTTCCTCGACCTGAGCGACCCCAATAAAGGCGAACTCCTCAACAACTACGACTGGATCGCCCCGATGAGCGTCCTCGACTTCCTGCGCGACTACGGGAAGTTCTTCCCGATCAACTACATGCTGAGCAAGGAAATCGTCGCCTCGCGCCTCGAGGCCGGTATTTCCTTCACCGAGTTCACCTACCAGATCCTCCAGTCGATCGACTTCTACCTCCTCAACCGCGACAAGGGCGTGAGCATCCAAATCGGCGGGAACGACCAGTGGGGGAACCTTACCTCCGGCCTCGAGCTCATCCGAAAGCTGAACGGCGAAAACGCGAAGGCCGAGGTCATGACGGCCCACCTCATCACCCGGAGCGACGGCAAGAAGTTCGGCAAAAGCGAGGACGGGGCCCTCTTCCTCGACCCGGAACTGACCTCGCCTTACCAGCTCTACCAGTACTTCATCAATTGCCCGGACGACGACGCCGTCCGTTACCTCAAGGTCTTCACCTTCCTCTCGCTTGAGGAGATCGCCGAGATCGAGAAGGAACACCTCGCCAACCCGGGCGCCCGGATTGCCCAGAAGAAGCTGGCCTACGAGGTGACGAAGGACATCCACGGGGAAAAGGAAGCCAACCACGCGATTGAGATGTCGAACGCCCTCTTCAACGGGAACGTGGCCGGCCTCGGGGAGAAAGACATCGAAATCCTCCTCGGCTCCCTCAAGAAGAAGGTCGAGCCGGGCATTAGCCTCGTCGACCTCCTCATCGCCGTCGGGGCCGCTCCGAGCAAGACCCAAGCCCGGACTTTCGTGAGCCAGGGCTCGGTGAGCGTCAATGGCGAAAAAGCGACCGATCCGGCCAAGGTTTACGGGGAAAACGAGGCTTTGCACGGCAAATACCTCATCGTCCGCCGCGGCAAGAAGAACTACTATCTCGGCGCTTTCTAGCAGTTGCCAGCTACGGCCCAAGGGACGCTAAGCTTACTCCCTGAAGCCAAAAGGCATTCCAAAAAGAAACGGCCTCCGGTTACACTGAAACAACCGGAGGCTTTTTCCTATGAGCAAGCACTTGATCGATGACGCGACCCTTGAAGCCCTGAAGGCCAATCCCTTTGTCGAGCGGGCCGCTGAGGAAAGAGTTAAGTTTACCCCATCGTTCATCGAATTCGTCCTCATGTAATGCCTCGAAGCCAAAAGGAACCCGATGTTCATCTTTATCGAAGTCTGACTCTCGGTCGGTCTTCATCCGTCCAAACTGCCTTCGAGGCCATGGGCAAGGTTCAAAGGCTGGGACCTGAATATAAGGGCAAAGCCGGAGTCTTTGTAATCTACCGACAAGTCCATGCCTTTCTTAAACCCCAAGAAGAAAAAAAAGAAATAAGGGCCTTTTGCGGCCCCTTTTCATCTTTTGACAGTTTATGGCAGCGTTATTTCCGCTTCCACAGGAAGGACGAAAGGAGACGGATGAGGAGCGGGATGAGCAAAGTCAAGGCCCAAAGGGAATAGGCGGCAAAGGCGACGATGGGGATTCCTTCGTAGGCAGATAGGCCCATCGCCTGGGCGTAGCTTCCGCCATAGGAAAGAGGAAGGAAAAGGGTGTCGGATACCATGATGGCCAAGGGATAAAGGGAAGAAGCGAGGAGGAGAGCCAAGAGGAAGGGGAGGAGGGAGGAAAGGGCGAGGTCGGTTTGCCCGCCGCCGAGCATGAAGAGGAAGCGGGCGGCAGCCCTTTGCCCCCTTGCCTCGTGCCGGGCTTCAAGGACCGGCCATAAAGACAGGGCGAGGAGGCCCGCGGCGGCAAAGGAGAGGATTCCCCACCCGATCGGCTCGGCCTTTCCATAGGGCGAGGGAAGAACGCCGAAGGGAAGCCCTTTGCCGTCCTCGATCGATTTGAGAGCTTCCTCTTTTCCCAAGAGGGCGAGGTCGGCCCCTTCTTCCGTCTCCTGCCGGTAGAAGGTGAGGTAGCTTTCGTAGGAGGCAGGGTCGAGGCGGAAAAAGGCGTCCGGGCTTCTTCCTTCCGAAGCGAAAGCAAGGGACGCGCTTTCCCCTTCGATGGTTACTCGGCTAGTCCCGAGCGAAAGGGGGAAAAGCGGCCCTTGGGCCGTCTCGTCCCGGACAGGAACGACGAAGGCCGCGGCGGGCGCGGGCTTCAAAGAGCCGGCGTTTCCCCGCAAATAGAAACCGTATCCCCGCCACGAAAGGAAGGGGTAGCCGTCGAAATATCCCTCGAAGGCCCCGCCTCCGATGAGCTCCCGGTAAGAAGCGAGGGGCACGGCGATCCCGCTCGCCCTTTCCCTCGCTTTGCTGGCCCAAACGGCATTGTCGAGGGCCAGGTCGGGCTCCCTCTTTTCGTAGGTGTGGCTTCCGAGGCGAAGGACGCCCCCGGTTTCGCCCCAAGCGAGTGAGCTTCCTTCGAGAACGGCGTAGCTATCTTCCTCGAGGCTCGCCGAGCCGACGAGGAAGAAACGACTGGCGGAATATTCGTTCCACCCTTCCGAAAGGCGAAGGTCGCTTTCGATGGGCTCGCCCTTCGAAGCAAGGGCCACGGTGGCAAAGGGATCGGCCCCTACGGCGGCTTTCGCGGAAAAGACGGTCCCGGGATCGGCGAGAAGCGAGAGCCCAATAAGGAAGAGGAAGGCGAAAAGGAAGGGCGCGGCCAAGGAAAGGGCACTTTTCCATGGCCTGCCCTTGAAGCCCATGAAGAAGGCGAGAACCCGCCTTCGGAGGAAGCCTTTTGCCTCTTTGAGGGGTAGGGAGTCCCCCGAAGCCTCTACCGATCCGCTCATCTTAAGGGAAGGAACGAGAAGCCGCGGGGCCTCGGGGAGCATGGAAGGCTCGTTGTTCGCGATGACGATGAGCCGGTTTCGGCTTTCCCGCTTTAGGATTTTTTCCAGACGGTGCTTTCGTTCCTGGTCGAGGAAGGCAAAAGGCTCGTCGAGGAAGAGAAGCGGGGTATCCCGGGCCAATAGAAGCGAGAGGAAAGAGGCAGCCAGTTCGCCGCTCGAGAGGGAAGAGAACCTCTGGGAAGCGATCTCGAAGCCGAGTTCCCGGAGAAAGGAACGGCCTTTCCTCTCGTCGGCCCCGAGGGTCTTCGCCGCATAGGAATAGCTTCCGGCGAGATAGGCCGAGGCTTCTTCCGAATAGAGGGACAGGCTCGAGGCGAGAAAGCGAGAACGTTCCTCCTTTGCTAGGCGCGACAAGTCTTGCCCGAGGAGGGAAACGCGGCCGCCCGAAGGGGCTCGCTCCCCCGAGAAGACTTGAAGGAGGCTGCTCTTGCCCGAGCCGGATGGGCCTTCCAGAATGAAAAGCCCCGTCCCAAGGGCCAGGGAAAAAGGGCCGAGGCTTCGCCCGTCCCCGAGGTCCAAAGAAAGGCCATCGGCTTTCAGAAGCAGGGGATCCTTCTTCTCCATCGTCAGCTTGGGCGATCGAAGCGCCTTCCTTTCTTCGTCGCCAGGATGGCTATTAGGAAGGCGGCTAATAAGACGGCCGCCGGAATGAGGAAGGAGACGAGGGAAAGGGGATTGAAGAAGGCGGTGGAACCGTGGAAAAGCACAAAGGAAGATTGATAGGCCCCGTTCATGATTGCCACGATGATAGATGACAAGGCTCCACTGAGGGCCAAGGAAAGGAAAGACGCTACCGCGAAAAGGAAAGCAAGTGAGAGGGAAAGAGAGAGGCGCCTCCCCCCGATGAGGAGATAGGCCCTCAGTTCCGGCCGGGCCAAGACGACGGAAAGAAGGGCTAGGAAAAGAGGGAAGACGAAAGAGGACCCGAGGAGGACAAGCCCTGAACTGACGCCGGCCTTGTTCATGTAGCGTTCCTCATAGTCCCCTAGATCTTTGCCGAGGGAGGAATACCCCGGGCAGAAGTCCTTGCCCTCGTCGTCGATCACCTTGTAGGCCTGAAAAATAATTGGCAGGCGGTAGCTCTCATCGCTGAAGGATAGGGACCGGGCCTTTTCCGAGGGTAGGAAGACCGGCAGTCCTTCCCGCCAGTTTTCATTGTCGATCGGCCCGGCCAAAAGGCCTTGGGTTTTGAAAAGGTAGGCAAAGTTGTCAAAAGGCTCAGGCAGTTTTTCCGCGATGGGCAAGGAAGGTAGGCTTCCCTTGTAGAAGCCGACGCAGCGGAAACTCCCTTCGAGCACATTAACCGTCGAGCCGATGAGCAGTTTCTTCGCTTTTTCTTCGCTTACCCCCTGCGCCTTGGCGAGGTGGGAGAGATAGTAAGGATAGGAAGTAGACGGGAGGAGGCAATCCGACCAGATGGCGGGGTAGGAGAAGGTTACTCCTAGCTCGGAGGCGATATCATCGTCGAGTTTGATGCCGTACTCCTCGAAGGAGGCCTCGCTTTCGGCATAATAAGGACCTTGAAGCGCCGTCCCGAAGGCCAACGAATCGTTGTCTGGGTCGATCACCGTATCGAGCCCGAACCACGAGGGCGAAGTCCTGAAAACGTCATTCCCAACCCGGCCTTTGGCCTCCGCGGAATCGACAATGACGTAAGGGGAAGCTTCGCGATATTGGTCAACCAAAACTGAGGCGAGCGACCATTCATTGAGGTCTTGGTAATAGTTCAGGAGCGAGAGGCTAGCGGTAATAAGGGGCGTTGAGACGAGGAAAAAGGCCAAAAGGGCCTTGGCAAAGGTAACGAAGAGAAAACTCCGGGCCCAAGGCAAGGGACGTTTTTCTTCCTCTGCAGGTATTGCCTTCGGAAGCGGAGCGGAGGTCACTTCGGCCCGGCCGCCCGAGAGGAAGATGATTCCTTTGCCTTCCTCTTTCCGGTGGGACGCGGAAATGACCAGGCGCCTTTCCCCTTCTTTTTCCAAGATGGCCTCGATGCGCTCGCCGGTCGCTTCGTCGAGGTGGGAGTCGAGTTCGTCGATTAGGAGGAGCGAGGGATCCTTGCTGAGGGCCATGGCAAGGGAGAGGCGGGCTTTCTCGCCGTCGGAAAGGGTCAGGGCTTCCTGATTTTCCTTTCCCTCGAGGCCGACACGGCCAAGAAGGGCAAGGGCGCGTTCGCGCCCTTTCTTCCCTAGGAGCAAAAGGAGATTTTCCAAGGGTGTTTTGCTGGCGAAAAAGGCGGGAGAGGAAGTGACGAGCGAGGAAGCTTTGGCCAAAGAGGAAGGGCCGGCCTTCCTTCCTTTTAGGAAGATGGTTCCCTTCTGGATCTTCAGATGGCCCGAAAGAATCCCCAGGAGGGTCGACTTCCCCGAGCCGTTGGCCCCTTTGAGGGAGTAGTAGCCTCGGGCGGGCAGCTCCAAATCAAGGCCTAAAAATATCTCTTTTCCCTCGACGCCGAAGGAAATCGAGGAGGCTTTGAGAAAACAAGCTGGTTCCATAGTTATCAGTTCGGGGTTGAAAACCGGAATGATGGGTAGGCATCAAGCACCACATTTCCGCCGGATGTTTCCATCGTTGACGTAACGCGGAAAGACACGCCGTTTGTTCCGCCTCTCCAAGTTGAATCGTCATCTAACTCAAAAAAGTAGTAATAATCGGCTAAATAATACATATGCTCTATAGGGCTTTGGAAAATATGAGCCCAGATGAATGGATTATCATATCCTTGGTTTGCACTAAGTACTCCGGTTGACAGAACAGGTTCTTCTCTACTGACCGTCACCGTTTTTTCGTATTGGAATGAAAGGACGTTCGAGATGGTTCTTTTTACCGTCAATGACCATCTTAAAATGTCTAGAACCCCCTCCAACTTTGCCTTATTTTCAGTCTCAAGATCCAAGGTCCAACTAAGACCGATACTACTTGTAATTATCGAAATTCCCGATGATTGGGACGGATAGCCTCTAATGTAGTAGATATTCCCGCCCGTATAGGTAAAAGAAGTTGGGGAATATGTGTATCTTCTTGGCTCAATTACCGTTTCGCCTCTTCTGAGTGAGACGCCTTCGCCGGCGTTATAGGAAACTTGGACATGGAAACACATTAGGTAGCTTTCGGATGTTGCTTTTGCCCCATACAACGTGTAGTTCGTTTGAACTACTTCGCCATACTCGTTCTCCGATGCTTGGGAGGCGGGTGGGAAATCGACGAGCGCTACGTTCGTCAACACGTCTCCAAGAAGAGAATAGTCGGCCGATGTGGCTTCGAGCCCAATCGTTGAAGCGAGGATGACGGACAAGACTAGTTGTGCTACTACCATGTTTACACCTCCTATACAAAGTATGTATGAAACCGCTTACAATTGCAATGTCAAGGGAGGCTCGCTTCTTGCCGGAGGCCTTTTTGCAGCGAGCTTCAAAGGAAAAACAAAAACACTAGATGAATTTGTGACCGCTCCATAGGTAGCATTTCAATTTAATAGGCAGGAATGAACAGTCTCGTGTTTCGCTGAAGGCTCATTCTGCCTATCCTACGCTTACGAGTCAGGAGAGCATCAGCCTCGCTCCTCGCTTGAACTCGCTCAGGTACATTACGCTTGGGCCGGCTCATCGACAAAATCGTCGAAGCTGGCGGTTTCTCGCGCCTTGGAATCTGCCACAATCCTTCTTCTTTGTTGACGAAGCAATTGTGAGGCCGTTTTTATTTATTGCCTACTATTTTGAAATGCAGCCCCCTCAATGGCCCCGTTTGCAAGGGCAAGCCGATAAGGTTAAAGTATCTTTGCATATAAAACTGTGGAGGGAATCCAATGCTTCTGAGCTTTGCCTTAACTTGTCTAAGCTCGCTTTCCTGTGCTGGTGCGCTCGTTTCCTCATCGGAAGAACTAGGGAATAGTTCTGAGGCAACGCCTAGTTCTATTGTTGCCAATGTTTTAGAAGGAGACATCACTTGGGAGGATGAAAACGGGGCGGAGCATCCTTTGCCCGGCATCAAAATAGAAGTTGGGGCCGAGCGAAAGATTTCAACAACAACCGACGAAGCTGGTCACTATTCGTTTTACATGGACGAAGTCAAAGCCGCTTCTATGGATTTCCCTCCAGTTTTTTCCGTCTACCTCGAAACCGACCACGCTAAGATTTACGATTATTATCGCGTCCCATATGTCAAACATTGGGATTTGAGGGGTGTTTCCTTAGATGGTTCATATGAAATTTCCCATGAATTCACCTCCGATGGGGATGGCGAACTCGGCGAGGCCGCCCAAATTCTATGTGCCGTTGATGCCTTCGTCAAACACGCCGTCGATCTTAACGGGAGCGACCAGTTTGGCCAGTGCAAGATTGTTTATCCACATAATGATCCTTCCAAGGGCGCCTTCTATTTTGAAACCTGCATTTACATTCAGAATAAGAACGAATACCAAGGCAAGGGTTATGTTCCTACGTATGCGGACTGGGATGTCATTGGTCATGAATATGGCCATCATGTTCAAAGGTGCCTGTTTTTGCCGGGCAGTCCAGGCGGTACGCATTGGCAAGGCGTGAACTGCATCGGCCACGAAATTGAAAACGGCGGCCTTTCTTCGCTGGCGAAATCCAAGGGGCTGCAACTTGCATTCGGAGAAGCATGGCCGACCTTTTTCTCGGTTGTAGCTCAGCAATCTTTTTCTGACGACCTAAAAACCGTTCCGGTAGTTGGGGATGCAGTGTATGAATCCTCGAACGGGCCCACTTTGGATCTATCTTTGCATATCCTTGAATGGGATGGGTTTGAAAGCCTCGGCGATGCTTGCGAAGGCCCCATTTCTTCGATTTTGTACCATTACTGGTCACGAGAGGAGACTTCATTCGACGATGTCTGCATTGCCGAACAGGAAATGTTCGATTGCTTGAAGGAATACCGCCCGCGTTACTTCTCCGAGTTTTATAGTGCTCTTGTATCGGAAGGATACGATCAATTTGCCTTGGGAAAGGTTACTTCCTATTTCAACTTCACTCCCTCGACTATTTCGATTTCCGGCCATTTCTTGGATGGAGTAATTGCTGGGGGGATTCGGGGAGGGCCGACCTTCACTTGGAAAGCCTATAGCGGCGTCGAACAGCTGCCGCTCGATTATGATTTGGTTTTCGAAGGCGCCTTTGGAGGCGAAATTTTCCGCAAGCGCATTGACAATGTGCCTAACGGGGCTGATGCAACGTGCACGCTGACGATCGACGAATGGAATAACGTTGTCTCATATGCCGGCAACGGATATGTAGTTTATGTCGAGACCTCGCAGAACACCTATTTTCAAACTGGACCATATTACTCGGAAAAGTTCTTCTTCCAGGAACCGACGGATTTCTCTCAATTCACCCAAATCAAGCCGTCGGAATGGAATTTCGAAGAAAGGTATTGGTTTCTCGACGAAGGCATCAAAGAAACTTCATTTACATTGGATGGCGTGTCTTTTGAAACGGAGCGGCTTAGGTGTGGTTACATCGAAGAACAATTTGTCAATCTTTCCCCGAGGCGAGAAAATGCCGGCCATGCATACTTTAAGATCACCTTCGACCGCCCCGCATATGGATATATGTTCGGGGCCTCGATTTGGAGTTCGACCGAAGGCCTCAATGGCGATGATTGCGAGGCGGGCGTCTATCGCCTTGATCAAAACGGCGAACCTATTCATCCCTGCGACTTCGATCTCTTAAATGCCAGTCTTTCCACGAACAGGTTGAACGTAAAGCGCTTTGCCAAATATGACGAAAGCGGCTTCTATGGCTTGCTCATCGAGGCGACCGCCCCGGCCGAAGGAGATAGGAACAAAGGGAGGATCTGCATCGACGACATCGTCCTTTCTTTCGACGAAGGGGAAACTTTCCCGATAACTGGTTACAGCGCAATCGTGGAGAGGGTCTGAGCCAAGGAATAACTTCAATGGAGGCAAGGCAAATGCATAAGAAAGTCAAGCCGTGTTTAATTGCCATTCTTTCTCTTGGTTCTTTCGCAGTTTTTTCTTGTGTTTCAACTAAGCCTCTCATGAAGTATCCAATTACCCAATTCGATCTCGTTTACGCTTTTCGTTCTGAAGGGCCGGTGTCCCCTTATTTCCGCTTTGCTTTAGGTAGAACCTACGGACAGTGGATAAATGTTATGCCCACCGGGATAGATGCGTGTGTTTTTCTTGCCTGTTGGGTCGATTGGCCTTTTCTGAAAGAAGAACTCAATCTCGACGGGAATGAAAAACCTTCCTTGGAACTCAACCGTGCCCTATATGACGCGGACGGAAATAGGCTCGACGAGGAAATAATTTCAAGTTTCGGCGACCCGTCACGATTTCCCGATAGCGAGCATTTCCATGAGGACACGTCCTTCTGCTCTCTCATAGTCGACATGCTCGTTTTTGAAGAAATCGGATATGTTCCAACTTATATCGAATACGGGGTGGTTTTGACAATCGGGGAGAAGGAAATGAAGCCTTCGAACCTTATGCCCGGGACCGTCATGGATACAAGGTATTTCCGAGTCGACGAAGACTATCATTCCCGAGTAGTTCTGACCTTTGTCAACGGAGTAGGAGGGGAAATTTTGGAGGGTTGGTCGTACGACATCCGTTATGAAGTTCCGAGCCTCTGGCTTCCCTTCATAAGCAAGGAGTGAACCATGAAATCTGCGAATATCAATAGGTTCTCGTTCTTCCTGATTTTCGTCCTTGCGGTTTTTCCCCTCTCTTCCTGTTCTTCTAATGGTGACGACTATCTCCATTTCGGCTTTTACCGGGACGAAGCCGAAGGCTCGGCCCTCCGCCTGGCCTCGGTGATGCATAAGACGGCCGAGGCAAAGGAAGGAGAGGAAGAGCTGACCTTCCGGGTTCTCGTTTCCTATGGCGCGGACTACCTCGCCTACCAGGAGCCAGTCCCATCGCTTTCTTCCTACGGGATTTCCGAGGTCGCCTTCGAACGGCTCTGGATGGATCAGGGCCTATCCTTGGGTAGCGAATACGTCGAGCTCCAGCGGATGAGCGCGGCAGCCTTTGAAAAGACCCCTATCTTTTTGGCCAACGGGGAAATCCCGCACGCTAATCTCAACGAAGAGAATTACGATGCTTTGTTCTTTCCTTTTACCAGAATAGATACTCTAGCATTGCCGGCAAGGAGCAAGGGCAAAGGATACCTGGCCTATCGCCTCCATGCCTATGACGGAAACGGGAATACGGTCGATAGCCCGATTGTTCAAGACGCGTTAGCCTTTTCCTTCGCCTACGAGAACGGAAAGGCCCAATTCACCCTCATCGATGCGAACACCTTGGAGGAAAAGGAGCAAAACCGCGAGCTTCCTTACGAAGGCTTCTATTGGCCTGACGATTACATCGAATGAAGGTTTTAGATTGAAAACGCTGCAAAAAGGCGATATTCAAATCGTTTATTCGCGGGAATGAAACGCCTAGGCCCGCCCTCATTCGAGCCGCATCGCAAGCAAAACGCCTATTTGGAGAGGCATCGGAACCAGGATGAAATACCAGATTTCCTGATGGAAATAGAGGCGAAATGTAGGGCAGGGACGATGAAGGCCGTCCATATGGTTATCGAGACAAGAATCCAGAAGGGAAGCGGCAGCTTGTAGAACCTCCAAGATAGAAAAGGCGAAACGAGTCCGGCTACCGGAACGGCCGAGAGGAAGACGATCCAAAGATTCGGATCGGGATTGCTCCCGGAGATGAGCTTGTAGGCATGGATGGCTCCGGCCCCGAAGAAAATGGGGTCTCTTGATTTTCGCGTGGTCGCTCTTGAAACTTGGATCACACGATAGTTAAGAGATTTATGCAGTTGGCCGTCTGAAAAGGCTCCCTCCTACAAGGTCAATTGAAGAGATAGACAAAGGAGGAACCGCATGGATTCTAACATCTTCAAGTCGCTCGGGATATTGCCCAGGTCAAACGCCAACGTCGAGGCCGTGGAGGGCGATGGAACCACCGTCTACTATGTCGACCTCTTCCCCTCGGAACGGGCCGAATGCCCGCTCTGCGGCGCGCGAGGCGCCGCCCACGGCTACTACTTCAAGAAGGCGAGGATGCCGTCGAACAGATTCCACGAATCGGCCGCCTACGTAAGGGTCCCGCGGTTCTCGTGCCCCAACGTCAGATGCGCCCCGTTCGGCAAGGCCTCTTCGGCGAAGCTCGCCGGCATAGGCAAGGGGAGGAGCATACCGATACCCGGCGATCATATGCGACGAGGAGACGGGCTCGGTCATCGACGTCATCAGGCCAAGGAGGTCTGAATGCCTCTACCGATTCTTCGCCTCCATACCCCTCGAGGAGAGGGAATGGGTCGAGTTCCTCAGCTCCGACATGCACGACCCCTGCGACGTCGCCTGCCGGCATTGCCCCCCAACGCCGTCCCCGCCATCGACATGTTCCACATAGTCAAGCTGGTCGTCTCGGCGATGGACTCGGCGAGGTACAGGGCCTTCAAGGAGGATAGGGGCGACCCCATAAACGGCTACGCCAAGAAGCATCGGAGGGACTTCCTCTGCCGTCAGGGCGGCCCGGCGATGGGGAGGCGGGACATGCTGGCCCGCGCCCTCATGGCCTCCGGCGGCCTGCTCGACGTCTACGAGGCCGAGCAGGCGATGCTCGGCATGGTCGACGGCCTCGCCAAGAGGCCGCCGAAGGAAGAGCTCGAATGGATTGCCCCGAGGCTCGAGAAATCCGGGATCGCCGACGCCCATAAGGCCGCGGAGAGCATAAGGAAATGGATGATGCCACAGATCTCGAAGACCTTCGAATTGAGGGTCGCCGGCGAGATGCACTCCAGCAGCATATCGGAGCCGAGGAACGCGCAGATAAAGGAGCTGATATCCGCATCCAATGGGCTTGTGGACTTCAAGAGGATGAGGAAGAGGGTCCTCTTAATGTATTCAGACGGGACGGAAAGGGAAAGCCTAAAGGCCGACGAAGGGGGCGATCCCGGGCCGAAGGACGGCGAAGAGGCCCCGAGGATCCCAGTCAACGGAAGGCGAGCTGTGACCACACGGAATTTAAGAAGCCCCTCAACCCCGACCACACAAAACCACGCAGGATTTAAGAGAGCCCAAAAAAGCCCGGGATGACGCGATTCGCCATCCCGGGCTTTTCCTTTGGCTCTAGCGCTTGCTTAGCAGAAGCGTGTAACGGTCCTCGTCGTCGATGGACAAGACGACCTTGAACTGCTTCCAGAAGGTGAAAGCCTCTTCCTTGGGGCTCGAAAGACACCGGGCAAAAGACTTTCCCTCCCCGGAAAGATGATGGGCGTTCAGCCTATCTTTCCCCTCGTCGAAGGCGATCAGGAGCTTTCCGCCCTTCCTTAAGGCCTTCGCGGATTGCTTGGCAAAGCGGTCGACGTCGAGGAAGTGGGGGTAGGCATTGTAGACGACGACAATGTCGTAGGCTTCCTTCGGCAAGGGGGCCTCGAGAAAGTCCTCGCAGCGGTAGATGACCCCGGGCACTTTAATTTTCTTGGCTTCCTTGATCATTTCCAGGGCCACGTCGATGGCCGTGACGGTCGCCCCCTGGGCGCTCAAATAAGGCTCGAGGACCCCGGTCCCGCAGCCGATATCGAGGATCCTCTTACCGGACAATTCGCCCAAAGGAGCGAGGATTTGCGAGGCTTTTTCCATGGGTAGAGGCCCTTTTTCCGCCCATTTTTCGGCGAGCTTCCCGAAATGGCTGGCTTGTTCTTTGGCCATCACGGCCCTTTCTTTATGGGGAAAAAGGAAGCGGTCTTCACGGCTCATGAGGTGGCTTTTGAAGAGGGCGAAGACGACGCTTGGGATAAGGGCGAGCTGGATGAGTGTGGCTGGCCAACCCATCAAGAAGTAGCTATTGACGAAGATCGACCAGGAGTAGGCGTCGCCCCGCCCGACATAGACGAGATAGTTGACGAAGGCCCCGCCCAAGCGCCCGACGAGCATGGCGGCTATAAGGCTGAGATAGAGGTCCAGGTACATCCATTTTGTCTTCACGAGGCGGAAGAGAAGACCGGCCACAGCCCCATAAAGGGCACATTCGACCATCATCGGCGGAAGGACCGGGTAAAGGGGCGGCATGCCAGTGATGAGGCTATTGAGGAGCGGGATGAGAAGCCCGACCCCGAGCCCGAAGAGAGGGCCGAAGAGGAAGCCGGCGATGAGGACCGGGATATGCATCGGGGAGAAGATGCTCCCGGCGTTGGGGATGCCATGGAAGCAGAGGGGGAGGAGAATCCCGATGGCGATGAGGGCGGCGCTTCCGACCGTCTTCTTGACGGTAGAGAGGTAATTCATAGCGGCTATTTATATCCCGTAAGCGGCTAGCAAGTCCACTCTCAGGACCATGTATGTTGACGGAAAATGCCTTTTATCGTTCATAGGCATGAAAAAAGCCCTCCCGCGCGGGGAGGGCGATCTTCCGATTCGGGCAGCCGGAGATTAGAGCTTCCGGTTGTAGAATTCGATGATCTGGGCTTCGTTGATGTCCTTCGGGAGTTCGTTGCGCTCCGGGAGGCGGGTGAAAGTGCCCTTGATCTTCTCGGCGTCGACGGTGACGTAGGCCGGGACGGTCGGTTTGCCGTCGAGGGATTCCTTGACGACCTTGAGGGGGCTGTCTTCCTTGAAGGCGATGACGTCATTGACCGAGCAGAGGTAGCTCGGGATGTCGACCTTCTTGCCGTTGACGGTCACGTGGCCGTGGTTGACGAGCTGGCGAGCCGCGGCGCGGGTCCGGGCAAAGCCCATCCGGTAAACGAGGTTGTCGAGCCGGCTTTCGAGGATCCGGAAGAAGGCAAGGCCGGTGACGACGCCCTTTTCCTTCTTGGCGAGGACGAAGAGACGCTGGAACTGGCGCTCGTTCACCCCATAGAGGTGGCGAAGCTTCTGCTTCTCGAGGAGCTGGGCTCCGTATTCGGACGGCTTGCGCTTCCGATCTTGGCCGTGCTGGCCGGGGCCATAGGCCCGCTTTTTGAGTTCATCCCCGGTCTCGAGGGTCGAGAAGGAGAGATGACGCGAACGCTTCCACTTGGAAGCCGTGTACTTGGACATTGAAAGTCCTCCTTTTCTATCGGCGCAAAAGAAGGTTGCCATCCCTCTTCCCCGGGTGTCCAGCATTTCGGCTCGGTTAGCCCCGGGCTTACTTCATTCACTGGCGGACGTCGGACGGGAAGATGAAGGCCCGCTAACTTTACGCAAGCGAAAGGATAGAGGCCCAGAGAAGCTTTGTCAAACCTTTCTTTAAAGAAAGGGGACTACCTCGTTACGCCCATATGCTAACATTAGCAGGTATGCTAAACCCTTCTTTCCTTTTAGATACGAACATGATCCTCGGCCTCAGCCTCGGGATCGGGATTCCTCTCCTCGTCCTCGTCCTCGTCCTCGTCCTTTTCCTCATGCGGGGCGGACGTTACAAAAGGGCCCTCAACGACCTGAGCGGCCGCTATGAAAGCAGCCACGGGATTCTCTTCGGGAAAATCGCCCAGTACATCAGCCGCCTCGAGAGCATCTACCAGCGGAATTTCGCCTATGGCGAGCTCTACATCGAACTCAACAACAAGTACAAGGATCTCAAGGACTATCGGGATGCCGAGGTCGTTTCCTACCTCCGCCAGCTCTCCGATTCCCTCAACGACCACGCTTACAAGGACTTCAAGCGCCTGCTTCCGGAAACGCGGAAGAAGATGAAGGATTTCGAAAGCGCCGTCTCTTCCTTCTCCAAAACCCTGACCCTCAAGTTCGAAGACGAGAAGAAAGTCCAAAGCGACTTCATGGCGAGCCAAGCCGCCCTCCGGAAGATCCGGGAAACCTATTATTCCTTCCAAGGGGACGTCGGGCTTCTCGCTTCGACCTTCGACGCCTTCTTCGGCAAGTGCGACAACCTTCTGAGCGAAGCCGAGGCCCTCATCGACCGGGCTTCCTACGAAGACGCCCAGGACATCATCACCAAAGAACTCGACCCGGTCCTCAAGGCCCTCGACAGCAAGATGGCCGAAATACCCGAGATGTGCCTCCAGATCTCGAAGGTCCTGCCCAACAAGATCATTTCCCTCCGCGATGCTTACCAGACCCTCATGAAGGACGGTTATCCGCTCCATCACATCATGGTCGACGAGACCTGCGACCAGCTTGAGGAAGCGGTCGAGGCGATGAGCAACGACCTCCGAAGCCTCGTCCTCGGCTCCCTGAAGGGGCGGATCGACGCCCTCTCCGACCGCATCCAAAGCTATTTCGACGCCTTCGAGAAGGAAAAGGCCTCCCGGGCCGCCTTCGAACGCGATTACAGCTCGGTTTACCGGGAAGCCGGCCGCCTCGACAACGACTACCTGCAATTGACCCATGCGATTCCCCAGGCCAAGAAGCTCTATCTCTTCTCGCCCGAAGACGACGCGACGATCGAGAACATCAAGGCCTCGATCAACAAGGCGGGGGCGGTCAAGCGGCGCCTCGACAACCTTCTCCATAGCGGCACCAAGCAGCCCTTCAGCGTCCTTCTCACCCGGATGGAAGACCTCCGGAAAGAATCGGAAGGCGTGAAGGAAGAGATGGGCAATTTCACGATGCGCCTCCGTTCCTTCAAGGAAGACGTCGAGAAAGCGGCGGCTGCCGTCGGGACCTCCCTCACGACGGTCCGCGAGGCCGAGGCCGATCTCCAGAACGCCCATCTCGAATCGCTCGACAAGCGCTTCCTCCCCGCGACGGTCGAAATCCGGAGCACCATCGACGAGCTGAGCTCCCTCCTCCACGCCATGCCGATCGACGTGAGCAAGGTCAATGATGCCTATTCCCGCCTTTCGAAAGCGGTCGACGCCCTTTCCGGCGACCTCGGGAAAGCCCTCGAGGAAATGAAGAAGGCCGAAGCGGCCATCGTCTATGCCAACCGCTACCGGAGCGGAAACGAAGTGGTGGCCGATGCCCTCCGGCAAGCCGAGACCCTTTTCTACGACGGCGATTTCGAACGTTCCTATGCCGTCGCTCATAGCGCTATCCCTTCTTCGACCCCCGACGCCCGCTAATCCATGAAAGAAAACAACATCGTCTATTTGGACAATGCCGCGACCACGCGCCCTTATGAAGAGGTCGTAGCGGCCTACCTCGACGTGGCCGCCCACCATTTCGGCAATCCCTCGAGCCTCCACCTCGTCGGCTACGACGCTTCCCGCCTTCTCCGGGAAGCCCGAGACCGGGTCCCCTCTTCCCTCAGAGTCAATAAGACCCACGAGGCGGTATTCACCTCGGGCGCGACCGAGAGCAACAACCTTTTCCTGTTCTCGGTGGCCCGTCGCTACCAAAACCGCGGGAAGAAGATCATCACCTCGATGGGCGAGCACCCGAGCGTCCTCAACGTCTTCAAAGCCCTCGAAAAGGAAGGCTTCGAAGCCGTCTACCTCCCATTGACTTTGGATGGGGCGGTGGATCCGGAAGACCTCAGGAAGGCGATGGGCAAAGACACCATCCTCGTCTCCATCATGGGGGTCAACAACGAAACCGGGGCCATGAGCGACCTGAGGGCCATGAGCGCGATCGTGAAAGGCTACCCCAAATGTTTCTTTCATAGCGACCTCACCCAGGCCGTCGGCAAGGTCGACGTTCCCTATTCCCTCCTCGATGCCTTTTCCTTCTCGGGACACAAGATCGGGGCTCTCAAAGGAAGCGGGGCTCTCGTCTACCGGAAGAACATCGCCTTCCCTTCCTACGAAGAAGGCGGCGAGCAGGAAGGCGGCCACCGCCCGGGGACGGTCGACGTCGCCGGGAGCTACGCCCTCTCGCTGGCCCTCGAGCGTAGCGTGAAGGAAGCGAAGGAAAACGAGCAAAAGGTGGCCCTTTTGCGGGACAAAGTGATCTCTTATCTCGAAAGTAGAAGCGATGAATTCGCCATCAATTCCCCGGCAAGCGGCTCCCCCTACCTCCTCTCGTTTTCCCTCCTCAAGAAAAAGGCGGCCGTCTACGTCGAAGGCCTAAGCGAGGAAGGGATTGCCGTAAGCAGCGTCTCGGCCTGCTCCTCGAAACGGGAGAACACCTCTTACGTGATCGAGGCGATGGGCCTTGGGAAGGAACGTGCCGCCCACGTGGTAAGGATGTCCTTCGCTCCCTTCAACACGGAAGGCGACATCGACCGCTTCATCGCGGTCAGCGACGAACTGCTAGGAAGGCTGGTCAACCAACGATGAAAAAAGGAATCCTCATCCATTTCGGCGAACTGTCGACCAAGGGCAAGAACCGCGAGAACTTCATCGAGGCCCTGGCCAAGAACATCAACCACGCCCTCAAGGGCCTATCCTGCGAAGTAAAGCGGGACCACGACCATATCCGGGTCTACATGGACGAAGTGCCCGACGAAGCCCTTTCCCGCCTCCTCGAGGTGAGCGGCATCAACCGGCTGAGCCTTTTCTACGAATGCGGCAAGGACATGGACGCCATCCGGGAAACGGCGCTCCTCGCCTACCGCGAGGACGGCGGCAAGACCTTCAAGGTCGAGACGAGCCGGAGCGACAAGAGCTTCCCCCTCGACTCCTACGCCCTTTCCCGCGACGTCGGGGGCTATATTCTCCGTAACGTCAAGGAAAGCTCGGTCGACGTCCACGAGCCGGAGACGAGGGTCCGGATCCTCGTGACGAGGCCTTGCGCCTACGTTTACGCCAAGACGATAAGGGCGGCCGGGGGCTATCCCCTAGGGACCCTCGGGAAAGTCCTGATGCTCATTTCCGGCGGCATTGACTCCCCGGTGGCTTCCTATGCCCTTTTGAAGCGGGGGATCGCCATCGAAGGGATCCACTTCGCGGCTCCTCCCTACACGAGCGAGGAGGCGATCAACAAGGTCAAGGACCTCCTTGGGGTTTTGACGCGCTACCAGCGGAAGATCAAGCTCCACGTCGTCAACTTCACGAAGCTGCAGCTCGCCATCTACAAGGAAGCCGGGGATCCCTACGCCATCACCATCATGCGGCGGATGATGCTCCGGATCGCCGAGCGCCTTGCCAAAGAGAAAGGCTGCCTCGCCCTCGCTTCGGGAGAATCGGTCGGGCAGGTCGCGAGCCAGACCCTCCAGTCGATGGTCGCCATCAACGCCGTGACGTCCTACCCGATCATCCGGCCGCTCGCCACCTTCGACAAGAACGAGACGATCGACATCGCCAAGAAGATCGGGACCTACGACATCTCGATCCGTCCCTACGAGGATTGCTGCACGATCTTCACCCCGCGCCACCCGGTGACCCGCCCGAAGATCGACATCTGCGAGGACATCGAGAAGAAGATCGACTTCGAGGCGATGGTCGAGGAGTGCGTCCAAACGGCCGAAACGATCCTCATCGGAGGGGAAGAAGAATAGATTTCGAAGAAAACGAGGCGGTTTTGCCTCGTTTTTTTGCTGTCCATCGGTCCTTGTCTTCTTGACAAGACGCCTATAATGGCCCTGAAAGAAGGAAGAAATGATGAAAGCTGTTTTGGTGAACGGCTCCCCGCGGGCAAGCGGGAATACCTCCCTGGCCCTCAAGGAAATCGAGGGAGTGCTCGTCGAGGAAGGATTCGAGGTGACGAGTATTCAAGTCGGGCATCTTCCCATTCGCGGATGCCTCGCCTGCGGCAAATGCCGCGAGCTCGGGCGCTGCGTCATCGACGACGCGGTGAACCGCGATGCCGCTCTCTTTAGGGAGGCCGATGCCGTCGTCTTCGCAAGCCCGGTCTATTACGGGATGGCCAACGGCACCTTGGTGAGCTACCTCCAGCGCCTTTTCTACTCGTCCCATATCGATTGGCGTTACAAGGTCGGGGCGGCGGTGGCAATCGCCCGGCGGGGCGGGCTGAGCTCCACCTTCGATGAACTCAACAAGTTCTTCTCCATCACCGGGATGACCGTGGCCGGCGGGCAGTACTGGAACGGGGTCTACGGCCGGGCCGCGGGCGAGGCGAAGGAAGACATCGAAGGGCTGCAGCAGATGCGGACCTTGGCCCGCCACATCGCCTTCCTCGTGAAGGCGACGGCCTTAGAAAAGGCGAAGGAAGGCGGGCTTCCATCCGACGAGAAGCCGGTCTACACCAACTTCGTCCGCTAAGTCCAAGGATAGATAGGGGGGCGCCATCAGGCGCCTCTTTTTTCATTCAGGCACGAAAAAACCCGGGACGAGCCCGGGTCTTTTGCTTAAGAAGCCTTACTTCGCGAGGGCTTTCTTCGCGGTGTCGCAGAGAGAGGCGAAGGCCTTCTCGTCGTTGATCGCCATTTCGGAAAGCATCTTGCGGTTGAGGCCGGCTCCGCCCTTGCTGACGACGCCTGCCTTGGTGAGGCCGTCGATGAAGCGGGAGTAGCTGAGCCCGTTCATCCGGCATCCGGCGTTGATGCGCTTGATCCAGAGCTTCCGGAAGTCGCTCTTCCGCTGACGGCGGGAGATATAGGCGTACTGGTAGCCACGGAGGACTTGTTCCTTCGCGGTCTTAAAGAGTAGGTGCTTGCTGCCGAAGTAGCCTTCAGCGGCCTTGAGGATCTTCTTCCTCCGTTGACGGGTCGTGATACCGCCCTTGACGCGTGCCATTTCTAACTATCCTCCTAATCTCTTAGCGGGCCTTGTGGTAGATCATCTGGTTGATCCGCTTGAGGTCCGATTCGGCCATGACGGCCTTGTGGCGCAGGTGAAGCTTTTGCTTGCGGGTCTTGTTCGGCGCAAGATGGCCGGTGTAGGCGTGCTTGTGCTTGATTTTTCCGGTTCCGGTGACCTTGATCCGCTTCATGAGGGTCCGGCTCGATTTCATTTTCGGCATATTCTTTCCTCCTATTTCTTCTTGGGACCAACGATGGTGTTGTACCACTTGCCTTCCCAATAAGGCGGCTTTTCGACCTGGGCGATGTCGCTTAGGATCTCGACGAACTTCTTGGAGACGTCCTCGCCGACTTCCTTGTGGGCCAACTGGCGGCCGCGGAAGACGACGCAAACCTGGACTTTGTCTCCCTCCTCGATGAACTCCCGGGCCTTCTTGGCCTTGGTCTCGAGGTCGTGCTGACCGATCTGCGGGGTCAGCTGCACTTGCTTCATCTCGTGGCCTTTGCTCTTCTTGCGCTGGCTTCTCTCTTGCTTCTGCTGCTCGAAGCGGAAGCGTCCGTAGTCAAGGATCTTGCACACGGGCGGGTTGGCGTTCGGGGCGACGCAATAGAGGTCCATCTCGTAGGACATGGCAAGGCTGTTGGCCGCCCTTGAGCTCATGACTCCCAGCTGCTGGCCTTCCGGGCCGATGACGCGCACTTCCGGGTAGCGGATGCGCTCGTTGATGGGGTCGAGGCGCTTCTCGGGGCGCCGGCGGTCATTGCGATTGAAGTTTGCGATGTTCTTCTTCCTCCTAAGCAAGCAAAACGCGGAGGCATCCCCTCCGCGCCGAACTAGTGTACTTTCTTTCGAAGGTAGCTAGGTGCCGATTCCCGATGGGAGTCCGGCGGTCCGCGGGGACGCTTTCTACTTTGCCGTTGCTAATTATCCACGGGGAATAAGAGGTGTCAAGGCTTTTTGCTTTCAAGTTGGTTGTCGCTACGGCTGCTTTTTCTATGGAATGCCATTTCATGGCCTCGCCGCGAGAAAGGGACAGGCGGGTCATTCCGACCGTTTCCGGTTTCCTGGGCCGTTGCCAAAAATGGCGATTTTGGCTAAATTAATGGCGATGGAAAGAAAAGAAGACAAACCCCTCTCCTATTGGATTTACGATACCCCGGCCGGCGACGTCACGGTCCTTGCCAACGAGAATGCGGTCGTCGAGCTCCTCTTCGGGGCCCAGGATCCGCAGGGAGCCGTCAACGACGAGAATATCCACCAATACGACGCCATTATCGAGCTCAACCAGTACTTCTATGGGCAACGGAAGGTCTTCGATCTCGCGATCGCCTACCAAGGCGGGGAAGCGGGGCGGGTCTACGATGCCGTCCGCTCGATTCCCTACGGCTCGACCAAGACTTACGAAGAGGTGGCCAAGACGGCCAAAAGCAAGCCCGAGAAAGTGAAGGACTTCCTCCTCCATAACCCGATTCCGATCCTCATCCCATGCCACCGGGTCATCGGAAGCGACAAGGACCTTGGCATCTATTGCGGGGACCTCGAGCTAAAGAAAAAGCTTCTCCGGATGGAGAAGACGAACGTCGACCGGGAATTCCACGTTCCCGATTACGAAGACTGAAGGAATTCGAAGAAAGGGGAAGCGGATGGCCCGCCTCCCCTTTCCTTATGCCCAGAGGCTTAGAAGGCTTCCTTCCGGGTTTCGATTTCCTTGAGGAGAGCGCTCACGAAGTCGTCCTTCTTGAGACTCTTTCCCTTTTCTTCGCCGAGGCGGCGGACGTTGACCGCCCCCTCTTCGATTTCCTTGTCCCCGATGACGATGGCCATCGGGACCTTGGAGGTAATCGACTGGCGGAGGCGGTAGGAGAGCTTGTCTTCCCCATCTAGCACCCGGACCCGGACCTTCCTATCGAAGAGCTCGGCGGCGAGCTTCTTCGCATATTCACCGTGCTTCTCGGGATTGACCGGGATGATGTCGACTTGGTTCGGGGCGAGCCAGGTCGGGAAGGCGCCGCCGTAGTTTTCGGTGATGATCCCGATGAAGCGCTCGATCGAGCCGAAGGCCACGCGGTGGAGCATGACCGGCTCTTTCTTCTCCCCGTGCTCGTCGATGTAGAAGCAGCCGAAGCGGTGCGGGAGGTTGAGGTCGAGCTGGATGGTGCCGCACTGCCAGGTCCGGCCCATCGAGTCGCGGAGCTTGAAGTCGAGCTTCGGTCCGTAGAAGGCCCCGTCACCCGGGTTGATGTCATAGTCGTGCCCGGCGTCTTTGCAGGCCTGGCCGAGGGCCTTCTCGGCCTTGTCCCAGAACTCGACAGTTCCGATGTAGTCGGAGTCCGGCCGGGTCGAGAGGACGATCTTGTAGGTGAGGCCGAAGGTGGCGTAGACCTCGTCGAGGAGGGAGATGATCTCGCCGACCTCGCTTTCGATCTGGTCTTCCCGGATGAAGATGTGGGCATCGTCCTGGGTGAAGGCACGGACCCGGAAGAGGCCGTTCAAGGCGCCGCTCGCCTCGTGGCGGTGGACATGGCCGAGCTCGGCGTAGCGGATCGGGAGTTCCTTGTAGCTATGGAGCGACTGGTTGTAGGTGACGAGGGCCCCCGGGCAGTTCATCGGCTTGATCGCGAAATCCTTCTCGTCGATCTTCGTCGTGTACATGTTGCTCTTGTAGTGGTCCCAGTGGCCCGAGGTCTCCCAAAGTTCCCGCGAGAGCATCGTCGGGGTCTCGATCTCGAGGTAGCCGTGCCGGCGGTGGACCTCATGCCAGTAGCCAAGGAGGGCGTTCTTGAGCTTCATCCCATTCGGGAGGAAGAAGGGGAAGCCGGGGCCGTAGTCGCTGATGAAGAAGAGGCCGAGCTCCTTCCCGAGCTTCCGGTGGTCGTTCTTCTTCCGCCGCTCGAGGAGCTCGAGGTAGGAACTAAGCTCTTCCTCGGTCCACCAGCTGGTCCCGTAAATGCGGGTCAGTTGCTTGTTCTTGCTGTCGCCGCGCCAGTAAGCGCCGGCGATCGAAAGAAGCTTGAAATGCTTGATGTAGCCGGTCGAGGGGAGATGGATGCCCTTGCAGAGATCGGTGAAGGAACCCTGGGTATAAAGGGAAATGCCTTCCTCGCTATGCTCGGCGATGAGCTCCTTCTTATAAGGATTGTCCTTGAAGACCTCGTCGGCTTCCTCGGGGCTCACTTCCTTCCGGACGAAGCGGGCGTCTTCCTTGACGAGCTTTTTCATCTCGGCCTCGATCTTGGCGAGATCCTCTTCCTTGAGGACGTAGGTGCCGAAGTCGACGTCGTAATAGAAGCCTTCCTCGATGGCCGGCCCGAAGCCGAACTTGGCATCCGGGAAGAGGTGGTGGATCGCCTCGGCCATCAGGTGGGACGTCGAGTGGTTGAGGATTTCGAAAGCCTCCGGGGTCCCGATCCGGATGAACTTCACCTCGTCGCCGTCCTTAAGGGGATGCGACATGTCGAAGGCCTCGCCGTTAATTTCGTAGGCGACGTCCTTCTTCTTGTTTTCCGCGTCGAAGAGCTTGGCGAGGACGAAGCCGTTGGCTCCCTCTTCCAGCTCGACGAGCTTGCCGTCGTAATTGACTTTCATTGTCTTGCCTCCTAAGCAAAGAAAAACGCGAAAGCGCCTTTTGAGGACGCTTCCGCGCGGTACCACCTCATTTCAAGCCTTGCGGCTTGCCCTTTCCCTGCTTAACGCGCTCGGGGTGCGCTTCCCTTATTTCGGGAAGAGGCTCCGGAGTGGTACCCCCATGCCTATCGACATGGAAGCGTGTCTCCTTCGTGGCCGCCTATAGGATAGCCCCCAAAGTCCGTGTGTCAACAAAAAGGGACTCCTTCCTTATGGAAATAAGAAAAGCCGGGGAGCGAAATCCCCGGCAAATCGTTCTTTCTTTTACCGCTTTTCGGCTTTTTGCCAGGCGTAGGCGGCGGCGCCTAGGAGCCCGGCTTCCTGCCCGAGGGCGCATTTTTCGAGGCGCGCGGGACTCGCGGCTTTCCTTAGGTCCTCGATGAAGACGTCCTCGCTCTTCATGACCCCGCCGGTGAGGGCGAAGGCTTCGGGGGCGAAGGCCGCGTTCAGCATCTTGAACCACTTGGCGAAGAGGCCGATCCAGTCATGGTAGACCTTGAGGGCGAGCTCGTTCTTCCCTTTGACGAGCTGGAAGAAGTCGCGGGCGCTTTCGACCGCGAGGCCGCTCAGGGCGGAAAGGCGCTTCAGCCCCTCGCCGGAGCAGAGGTGCTCGAACTCGTAGAGCTTCCCTTGGTAAGGGAGGACGGTGTGCCCAGCCTCGTAGGAGGAGGAGACGAGGACGCCATGGCGGGCCAAAGCGGCCCCGACCCCGGTCGAGACGGTGATGAACATCACCGAGGAAAGGCTCTTCCAGGTGCCGATGTTGGCTTCCCCGAGAACGGCGGCTTCCGCATCGTTGATGATGTAGGAAGGCTTCTTGAAGGTCTTTTCGAGGTAGGAGGCGATCGGTATCTCGCTCACCCCGACATTGGGAAGGGCATAGACGTAGCCGTCGTAGCGGACCCGGCCCGGGACCCCGCCGGCGATGGCTTTGACTTCCTTCACGTCGTCGCCGAGCATCTCGACCGTCTTCCGGATGTTTTGAAGGAAAGCTTCCCGGTCGCCCCGGACGGTCGGGCGGATCTCGATCCCCTTGATGTGATAGTCGCGGTCGACGAGGGCGGCACGGGTGTTGGTCCCGCCGATATCGAGGGCAAGCACGAGTTCCATCAGTCGAGATCCTTTATCGAGTTGACGTTGACGATGCGCATGAAGTTGGTGCGCCCGGCGCCGGTCGGGGTGCCGCCGGCGATGATGATCGGAGTGCCGGGCTCGAGGCCGAGGTCGCGGGCGATCTTGAGGGCGAGGACTTCCATCTCTTCGATGAAGTCGGGCATCGTCGTCTTGATGAGGACGCTATAGACGCCCCAGAGCCAAGCGCTTTCCAGCGCGGCCTTCCGTGAGCAGGTGACCGAAATAACCGGGCAGCAGGGGCGGGATTTGCTGATCCTTTTGCTCGATTTGCCGGTCTGAGTGAAGTTCACGATGAGCTTGGCCCCGATGAGGAGGGCCGTATTGGCGATCGAGTTGGCGATGGCGTCGTTGATCGTGTGCTCGGAGGTATCGAAAGCCTGGCGGGAGAGCTCTTCGTAAGGAAGCTCTTCTTCCATCGCCCGGGCGATCTTGGCTTGCATCTCGACGGCTTGGACCGGGTAGAGGCCGGAGGCGCTCTCGCCCGAGAGCATCACGCAGTCGCTGCTTTCGTCGATGGCGGTTGCCACGTCGCTCACCTCGGCCCTCGTCGGGCGCGGGTGGGTCGTCATGCTGTCGAGCATCTGGGTAGCGGTGATGACCGGCTTCCCAAGCTTCCGGCACATCTTGATGATCCGGCGCTGGATGAGCGGGACCTGCTCCGGGGGCACTTCGTCCCCGAGGTCGCCCCGGGCCACCATGATGCCGTCGGCCGCCCGGATGATGTCTTCGATCTTCTCGACGCCCTCCGGGTTCTCGATCTTGGCGAAGACCGGGATATTGGGCTTGCCGTATTTCTTGAGGATCGCCTTGAGGTCGCGGATGTCTTCCGGCCGCCGGACGAAGGAGGCGAAGACGGCGTCGACGTCATGCTCGCAGCCGAACTTCAGATCGCTTTCGTCCTGGGCGCTGATGAAAGGCATCGAGAGGCGGGTCGAAGGGGCATTCATTCCCTTCTGGTCCTTGATGTAGTGGTTGTTTTGGGCCTCGACGAGGATTTCGCGGTTAGCTTCGTCCTTGCCGGTGACGACCATCTCGAGGTTCCCGTCGTCGATGAGGATGAGGTCGCCGACCTTCACGTCGTCGTAAAGACCCTCGTAGCTGCAATAGAAGCGCTCGGCGTTGCCGAGGCACTTCTGGCTCGTGATCCGCATCTTCTGGCCTTTGACGACGTCCACCTTGCCGTTTTCCATCATCCCGGTCCGGATTTCGGGTCCCTTGGTATCGAGGGCGACCGGGAGGAGGATCCCGAGCTCTTTCTCGAGCTCGCGGGCGATGATCAGCTTCTTCAGCTGCTCTTCGTGGGTGCCGTGGCTGAAATTGACGCGCATCACGTTCATGCCGGCCCGGTAAAGCTTGAGGATCATGTCCTTCGTTTCCGAGGCCGGGCCGATCGTGCAGACGATCTTGGTCTTCTTGTTGACGTGGAGTTCCATCTTCTGTTCCTTCTTGTCCTTACTTCAGGATGTCGATGTCGCGCAGCATCGAAACGTGCTTGTCGCGCGGGAGCGCGAGGGCTTCGTAGATGTCGTAGTCGACGAGACGGTTGTTGACGATGCCGATGCAGATGCCGCCCTTGCCTTCGAGGAGGCAATCGACGGCGTAGGCGCCCATCCTCGCCGCGAGAACGCGGTCGAAAGCGCTCGGGGCGCCGCCCCGCTGGACGTGCCCGAGGACCGTCGCCCGGGTTTCGAATCCGGTCTTTTCCTGGACGCGCTTGGCGAATTCGTGGATATCGGGGAATAGCTTCTCCGAGACGATGACGATGGCACGCTTTTCGCTATCGCCTTCCCTCATCTTGCGGAGGGTCTCGAAGATTTCCTCTTCCGGGATGGGGTGATCGGGGGTGAGAACCATCTCGACGCCTTCGGCGAGGCCGCTGAAAAGGGCGAGGTCGCCGCAGTGGTTGCCCATGACTTCGATGATGGAGCAGCGGCTGTGGCTCTCGGTCGTGTCGCGGATCTTGTCGACGCTTTCGACGATGGTGTTGAGGCAGGTATCGAAGCCGATGGTGTAATCGGTCGAGGCGATGTCGTTGTCGATCGTGCCCGGGAGGCCGACGCAGTTGATGCCCATCTCGGTGAGTTTCTTGGCACCCATGTAGGAGCCGTCGCCGCCGATGACGACGAGGGCCTCGATGCCGTGCCTCTTCAATTGCTCGACGCCTTTTTGCCGGGTTTCGGGTTCCTTGAACTCCGGAAGGCGGGCCGTCTTGAGGATGGTGCCGCCGCGGTTCACGATGTCGGAAACCGATTTGCGGTTCATCTTCTCGATCTTGCCCTCCACGAGGCCGCGATAGCCGTCGTAGATGCCATAGACTTCAAGGCCGAAGGCAAGTCCCGCCCGGACAACGGCCCGGATGGCGCAGTTCATGCCCGGGGAATCGCCGCCCGACGTGAGAATGCCGATTCTTTTGATCATATAGGAGTCCTTTCTCCCAAACGGGAAGTTCCGGCACAATTATAGTTGTCTCGTTATCCTTGTAAAAGGATAGTCAACTGACGGAGGTCTCCTAAAAAGGGCGCGTCCCGTCTAAAATAGGAGTCGATGAAAGAACTAAACGCCAGCGACTTTTTCACGGTAGGCCTCGATGCCTACCTCGAGCCGAACCTCGACCTGCTTTTCGACCTCTACCTCCCGATCGTCGGGAGCAAGGCCCTCGGTCTCTACGTCACCCTTCTTCGCCTTCGGGGCGAGGCGGCCCGGAGCTTCGAGGACCTCACCTCGGTAAGCGGCCTCTCGATTGGGGAAATCGACGGATCCCTCTCGCCCCTCGAGGCGATCGGCCTCCTTTCGAGCAGTCGGAAGAAAGAGGAAGGATTTTCTTCCTACCGCTTCCTTCTCCACCATCCGAGCGATCCGCGTTCCTTCTTCACGAGCCCCCTCCTGGCCGGGACGCTCAAGCGCTTTGCCCCGAAAGGCTATTTCGAGGACATGAAGGAACGCTATGTGAAGGACACTTCCCTCGAGAATGGCTACCTCGACGTCGGGGAAAGCTACTTGTCCTATTTCCGTCCCGAGGGGAGCGAGCAGGATTACCTCGAGTCGATCCGCCAGGACGACAAGCGGCGGAGTTCCATCAAGACGGGCTTCGACTGGAACCTCTTCCTCTCGACTCTCGAAGGCTTCGATCCCCGTTACGGCTCGCTCCGCTGGACGGCGCAGGCCAAGCGGAAAATCGAAGGCTATGCGACCCTCTACGGGTACAAGGAAGAAGCGATGGCTGGCCTTTTCGATGCGAGATACGACTTCGCGGCCCCGGTGGGCAAGCGGATCGATTGGAAGAGCCTCGGGAACGACCTCGAGAAGGCCATCAAGACCAAGGGACTGCTCCGCGAGGCTCCGAAGGCTAGGACCATCAAGGACCGGAGCGACATAACCGAGCAGTTCTTCGAACGGGCCAAGAGCCTCCCTCCCCGGGAATTCCTCTCATACCTACAAAACGGCAACCGGGTCGCCGAGCCTGATCTCCGGCTCCTCGAAAAGATCACGGCCGAGATGGGGCTGAGCGGCGAAGTCGCGAACGGCCTCGTCCAGTATGTTCTTTCCACTCACGACAATACGCTTCCTTCGAGCCTCGTCGAGAAGCTGGCCGGTTCGCTCGTGCGCTCGGGGATAACGACCGTCGAGGATGCGATGGACTACCTTTGGCGGACCGGCGGCCGGAAGAAGAAAGCCGACGATGGAAGCGTCCCCGCGTCCTCGGCTCCTGCCCCGACCGAGCCTATGGAGACGCCCAAGGCCGATTCGACGCCTCCTAAAACCCCCTCTGAGAAGCCCCTTAGCCCGGAAGAAGAGGAAAGGAAGAGGTATTTTGAGGACTTCATGAGGTCCACTTTTGACTGATTATGAAGAATTTATCGAAGGAAATTGAAACTCTTCGCTCGAGCAAAAATAGTCATTATCTGCTCGACGAGATGTGGGCATACAAACCTTTTGCCCGCAAAATGCAGGAACTCGACGTCTCCTACGAGGAAAGCCAGGAGCAGCTTCCGATGCTTTCCCGCTTCTACGAAAGCATGAAGTACTGCGACACTTCGTGCCCTGGCCTCGAGGACTGCGATTCCCCGATGCCGCACTATGTCTGCCAGCTGTCCCGAAATGACCTCAATCAGCTCGAACTAACGACGGGACCTTGCGTTCTCTTTGCCAAAGCCGAGGCCATTCGGAGCAATATGATCTTCCATGACGTGCCCGACGAGTGGATGGAATCTAACGAGCAGCCGAGCCTCCGGTCGAAGGAACTTTTCCAAACGGCTGGGGCGGTGATCAGCCCCGAAACGAAGAAGAAATGGGTCCTCGTCAACGGCGATCCGGGCAGTGGGAAAAGCTATGTCTCCTTCCTCGTTGCCAAGTTCCTGGCCGCGCCGCCCTTTAACCAAACGGTTGCTTTCATTGACGTTAGAAAGCGGTTTGATGAACTCAAGGGCGAAGCCATCAAGGACCGGCCGTCGTTCGAACGTGACATGAAGAAGCTTACCGATGTCGACATTCTCTTCCTCGATGCTTTCGGCGACGAATACAAAAACGATTACACGCGCGACCAGGTCTTGATGCCTCTTCTTTCCGCCCGGTCGAATCGGAAAGCGCCGACGTTCTTCCTTTCGTCGTTTACATTGGATGAAATCCGGCAGCTTTACGCTACCTCGATGAATGCCAAGATCCTGGCCAACAAGATGGCTAAGCTTATTGAAGCCAATTTGCTTAAACGCGTGGTCATCACTGAACGTTTTGATATTTAATAACCATATAATATGTTTGTAGTTAATTAAATTATTGGACTTTGTACGAATCGATTGCAGCCCCTGAAAAGAGGCTGCTTTTCGTTTCATGATTTTGCAGCGGCCATTTCATGAATATTCAGGTCCAATGAAGAAGGTAAACAAGGAAAGATACGCCTCTCGCGGGTCTTGTCCACCTTGCTTGGCTCATATATGTCGAGCCTTCTGAGGGTAGCAAAAAAGGTCGGCCCGAAGGTCGACCTCTTTAACTTCGATCGAGAGCAGAAACTCTCTAGTTCAGATATTTAACTGACGACAGCATTCGATGGAGTTCATCCAAGGTTCCGTCTCCCCTTAGAGTCAAAGTTGCCTTTTTCTTTACCTCTTCCCAAGGGTAGTTTTCGTTCATTTTGATAGCCAAGGCCGGATTCTTTCCGCGCTCCTCGATCCGCTTGGCCCGGATGGCCGTATCGGCCTCGATGTAGATGAGGGCATCGGTCCGCTCCTCAATGGGAGAACCGAGGTAGAAAGGCACCTCATATAGGATCTTGTCGCGCCCTTTTTCCTTTTCGATGGCCTTTTCATAAGCCAGCGGATGGACATACTCCTCGAGTCTCTTCTTGAGGGAGGGATCGCTAGTTATTTCCTCAAGGACATAGGCGCGGTCGAGTTTCCCATCCTTAACGGCCTCACTCCCGAGGATTTCCTGGAGCTTAGAGAGGACTTCTTTCTCTTCATAGAGCCTAGAAACAATATCATCGAGGTCGATTCGGACGAAACCATGCTCGGCTAAGTAGGAGCCGACGGCCGATTTGCCGCTGGCAATCGGTCCCGTGAGGGCTACGACGAAGGGGTGCTCAGCATCGCGTTGGCAGTGGGGGCAATAGGTCGTTCCCCGGCCCCCGACCCGGATCTTCTTGAGGGGGAGACCGCACTTCGAGCAGGGCTTTCCGACTCTCCCATAGGCTTCGAGGACGTTCTGCATCCGCCCGTCCATGCCTTCCTTCGGGTGGTAGGAACGGATGGTCGAACCGCCGTTGTCGATAGCCATCCTGAGGATGCGGGAAGACTCTTTGACGATGGCTTCGGCATCTTCTTCCTTCAACGTTGGGCAGGCCTTCAGCGGGTGAAGGGAGGTCGCGAAAAGGACTTCGTCGGCGTAGATGTTGCCGAGCCCGCACATGATGCCTTGGTCAAGGAGGGCTTCCTTGAGCGGGCCTTTCTTCCGGCGGTAAGCTTTGAGAAGCGCCGAAGGGTCGGTCGACCACGGCTCGGTCCCGACCTCGGTGAGAGGCGCTTTGGCCAAATAGTCGTCCTCCCTTTCGAGGTAAAGGACCCCGAATTTCCGGGTGTCGAGATAGCTGAGGCGCGTCGCGTCGGTGAAAAGGAAGCGGAGGATCTCGTGTTTTTCGACCGGGTCCTCCTTTTTCCCGGCGTAATACTTTCCCTCCATCCGAAGATGGGAGACGATGACGTGGCCCTCGCTAAGATGGAAGACGAGGAATTTGCCGACCCGGCTCATGGCCTCGATTTTCTTCCCCTTGAGGGACTTTACGAACTCATCGGCTCCGGTTACCACGTTCTTGGCCCGGTAAATCTCGATATCCTCGATGGTCTTGCCGATCACCTCTTGCTCGAGGATCCGCTTGACCGTTTCGACTTCTGGCAGTTCTGGCATTTAGTCTTTGCACTCCTTCCATGTCTTGCCGTAGCCCCCGGCCACGTTGAGCGGGACCTTGAGCTGCACGGCTTCTTCCATGGCTTTCTTGAGAAGCGGGTAGACGGTTTCCTTTTCCTCCGGCGGGACCTTGAAGATCAGCTCGTCGTGGATCTGGAGGACCATCTTCGTCTTGTAGCCACCCTCTTTGAGAAGGGCGTCGACCCTAAGCATCGCCATCTTGATGATGTCGGCCGCCGTTCCCTGGACCGGGGCGTTGAGAGCCTGCCGCTTGGCCGCTTCGGCCTTCGGGCGGATCTTGCTGTTGAGGTCGGGGAGATAGCGTCTCCTTCCGAAGAGGGTCGAGCAATAGCCGTGCTTCTTGGCATACTCGACCGCCCCGTCGAGATAGGTCCGGATCTCGGGATAGTGCTCGTAGAAGCTCCTAATGAGATCCTGGGCCTCGGCCATCGAGCAGCCGATCTGCTGGCTGAGGCCGAAAGTGGTGGACCCGTAGATGACCGCGAAGTTCACGGCCTTGGCCTTGCGCCGCTCGAGGTGGGTCGGGGTTTCGACATGGAAGATCCTTCGGGCCGTCTCCTCGTGGACGTCGACCCCGCGCTCGAAGGTTTCGATGTAGGAGGCGCAGCCCGAGAGAGAAGCGAGGACCCGGAGCTCGATCTGGGAATAGTCGAGCGAGAGGAAATAGGAGCCGTCCTGGTAGAAGAAGGCGTCCTTCACGAGGCTTCCCTCTTCGTCCTTGCTCGCGATGTTCTGGAGATTGGGGTCGCTGCTCGAGAGGCGGCCGGTCGAGGTCAGGGCCTGATTGAAATAGGTATGGATCTTGCCGTCGGCTTCGAGGTGAGGGAGAAGCCCGTCCACGTAGGTCGAGCATAGCTTGGCGTATTTCCGGAAGACGAGGATGTCGGCGGGGAGCTCATAGCTTTTGGCAAGCTCCGAGAGGACTTCGACGCTCGTCGAGCCCTTCTTCCGGTCGGGGAGGCCCCTCTCGGCGAAAAGGACATCGGCCACCTGCTTCGGGGAGTTGACGTTGAACTCGTGCCCGGCTTCGGCATAGACCTTGGCCATGGCTTCGTCGCGTTTCCGCGCGAATTCGTCCCCGTGCCTAAGGAGGGTCTTCTCGTCGAGGGGAAGCCCCTCTTCTTCCATTTCGGCGAGAACCTTGGAGAGGGGGCGTTCGACGTTCACATAGAGATCGTAGAGCCCTTCTTCCTTGAGGCGCTTGGCGTTTTCCTCGAAGCGGAAATGGGAGGCGGCGAGGGCAAGGGAACTCTTCGCGCGGTCCTCCTTATCGAAGGCATAGGTAACCCCGAGGGCCATGTAGGCCTTGTCCTTCGCCCCGGCGATGTCCGGGGAAAGGAGATAGGCGACGCTCAAGAGGTCCTCGTAGCTGTCAAGAAGGGGAATCCCGAGGCGCTTGAAGAGGTAGTGGAGCTCCTTGTAGCTATAGGCCAGGATTCTTTTGTCTTTGTTAGCGAAGAAAGAAGAGAGTTCGGCCCGGCATGAATCGATGTCCTCAGGGGTGAGATAGATGCCGCGCTCCCCGTCGCTCAGGGCCAGCCCCAGGAGCTTCGCTTCGTGGTAAAGGTCGTTCTCGAAATCGGGATAGACGGCCAGCGTGTCCCTCGAAAGGAGAGAAGATAGGTCACTTTTGCCAAGGATTTCGGTAGACACTTCCCGTTTTTGACCCCAAGAGGAAGGAAGGCTTCGCATGAGGGTCGACATCTCGTACTTCCGGGCGAAGGCCGCCGCCTTTTCGACGTCATAGCCGCGGTAGACGAGATCTTCGAGCCCGAAGCCGAGCTCGACATCGCGCTTGATCTTGGCGAGGCGGTAGGAAAGGCGGCCGTCCTCGACGTGCTCGGCGATCGCTTTCCCCGTCTTGCCGCCGATTTCGTCGGCGTGGGAGACGATGTTCTCGAAGGTCCCGTATTTGGCGAGGAGCTTGACCGCCGTCTTTTCCCCGATGCCGGGAATGCCCGAGAGGTTGTCGCTGGCGTCCCCGCGAAGTCCTTTGAAGTCGACCGTTTGGGGAGCCGTGTAGCCGAAGAGCTCGACGATGTTATCGGGGGTGACTTTCTGGATTTGGCTCATCCCGACCTTGAGGAGGTTGAGATGGACGTGCTCGCTCACCAGCTGGAGATAGTCCTTGTCGGAGGTGTAGACCTCGACCGGGAGGCCGGCTTTCTCGCCCCAAAGGGTAACGGTTCCGGCCAGGTCGTCGGCCTCGTAGCCGTGGAGCTCGTAGTAGAAAGCCCCGATCGAGGAAAGGAATTCCCTCGAGATCGGGAACTGGGGCTTCAGCTCCTCCGGGCACGGGGCCCGATTGGCTTTGTAGGACTGGAGTTCCTCTTTGCGGAAGGTGTCGCTGTCGGCATCGAAGGCGACGAAGAGGCCGTCGCCTTCCTTGAGGGATGAGAGGATCGTCGACATCATGCGCGAGAAGGCGAAGATGGCATTGGTCGGGGTCCCGTCCTTGGTAGCCATCGGCCCGCTGCCGTGCATGGTCGCGTAGAAGGCCCGGAAGAGCAGCGAATTTCCGTCGACGACATATAGAGTTGGCATGTTCATTCTCCTTTGGCGAGGGCGATGGCCTCGTTCAATATGAATTTCCCCTCTTCCCGGCGGTCGCGCTCGATTTTGAGGAGGAGCGCCTTCCCCGGCTTGAGGAGGGGGTAGTAGCGGTCGTAGGCTTCGGCGAAGACGAGGCCTTCGGCATGGAAGGTTTCGTCATGGACCCCGAGGAAGGCCATCCTTTTCCCGGCCTTCGTCGTGATGGCCTTGACGCTTTCGACGAGGCAATAGACGACGGCCCGGTCTTTGTAGACCCCTTCCGCGAGGGGCAGGGCATGGCTTTTCTCGATGGCCTCACTATACGGAAGGAAAGGCGATACCGAGACGATCATCCCAAGCGCCTCTTCCTCGGCATCCATGTCAATCAGGGGCTCCTTCTCCCGCTTATTGAGGGAGGGGGCCGCGATATTGAGCTCGAGGAGACATTCCATCCCGGTCTCGCCGCCGAAGAGATTGGCGTACTGGATGGCCTGGTAGGAAGAAGCCCTCAGGGTCGAGCGCGTTTCCCCGAGGACGTCGAGGGCGCCGCTATCGACGAGGGAGACCAGATGCTCTTGCTTGAGGCCGTAGGGAAGGAGGCGCCGGGCCAAATCGAAGTAGTCCTTGAAAGGCCCCTTCTTCCGCTCCTCCTCGATCCCCCGGACGAGGGGAGAGGGCAGCCGTTTGACGTAAGAGAGGGGGATGGCGATCTTCTCGCCCCGCGGCTCGAAGCGGAAATAAGGCCCGTCGATCGAGGGGGAAGCGAGGCCGAGGCCTAGCTCCCGCATCTCCGAAAGAGTGAGGTTGAAGCGCTGGTCGTCGACGCTTAAGAAAGACAAATATCCCGCGTAAAAAGCCTTTGGATAATGGGCTTTCAGATAGGCAAGGTACATCGTGATGTAGGCATAGGAGACGGCATGCGACTTGTTGAAGCCGTAGCTGGCGAAGCGCTCGATGAGGTCATAGACTCGTTCGGCTTCCTCTTTCGGATGCCCTTTCTTGATGCTCCGCTCGACGAAGACGGAACGCCCTTCTTTCATGACGGCCTGGTTTTTCTTCGAGATGGCCCGCCGGAGGACGTCAGCCTCCCCAAAGGAATAGCCGGCGTAGGCCTCGGCCAGCAGCATGATCTGCTCCTGATAGACGATGATCCCGTAAGTCTCATCGAGGATGGGAGCGAGTTCCTTAGCGATGTAGGTCACCTTCTGAAGTCCCTTTTTCCGCTTGGCGAAAAGGGGGATCGAGTCCATCGGTCCCGGCCGGTAGAGAGCCAGGACGGCGGCCACGTCGTTGAAGGAAGAGGGACCGACTTCCTTGAGCGTCCGCCTCATGCCGGCGCTTTCTAGCTGGAAGAGGCCCATCGTCTTTCCTTCGGCCACGAGGTCGATGGCCTTCGGATCGTCGATGTCGAGGTCCTCATAGCGGAGCCTCTTTCCCGTTTCCCGCTCGACGACGTCGAGGATGAGGTCGAGGATCGAGAGATTCCTGAGGCCCAGGATGTCGAACTTGAGGAAGCCCTGTTCCTCGAGATAGTCCTTCTCGAGGTTGACGACGAGGCCGTTTCCTTCTTCCTCCCGGCACGGGGCGACGCTCGGAAGGGGGTTCTGGTCGATGATGACGCCGGCCGCGTGGATGCCCCGCTGGCGGGGCAGCCCCTCGATCTTCGAGCCTTTGGCGGCCAGTTTGAGGTAGTAGGGGTCAGTCTTCACAAGGTCGTGGAATTCCCGGCTTTGCCGGTAGTTGTCGGCCAGCGTGAGGAAGGGGTTGATGGTAGAGGAGATGAGCTTCAGCTCGCGCTCGGTGTACTTGAGGGCCTTTCCGGCGTCCCGGACGGCTTCGCGGGCCCCGATCGTCTGGCTCGTGAGGACCCTCGACACCCGGCTTCCGGGGTAACGCTTGAAAAGGTAGGCGACCACTTCGTCCCTTCTAACATCGGAAAAGTCGACATCGATATCCGGCATCGTCTTCCGTTCGGGGTTGAGGAAGCGCTCGAAGAGGAGGTTGTATTTGAGCGGGTCCGGAATGACGATATTGAGGGCATAGGCGACAAGCGATCCGCCGGCCGAGCCACGGCCCGGGCCGACCGAGATCCCGTGTTCCTTGGCGAAAGCGACATAATCGCTCACGATGAGGAAGTAGGACGAGTACCCCATCTTGGCGATGACGCCGAGTTCGTAGTCGAGCCGCTTTTGGTATTCCGGAGGGATGTTTCCTCTCCGCTTCAGAAGGCCTTCGGTGCTTTTCTTGCGGAGATAGCTTTCTTCCGTTTCCCCTTCCGGAAGGGGATATTGAAGGAGGGAACCGCGCTTTTTGACAAGAGAAAAGGAGCCGCAAATCCCGGCTATCTTTTCGGTTAAGGCTATTTCTTCGGGCCGGTAGTAGGAAGAGACTTCTTCCGAGGTTAGCCAGTGCTGGTCTTCTAGCTCCCCGACGTCCTCGAGCTCGACTTTTCGCTCAATGCTCGTCAGGATGGCCAGGGATGTCTGATCGCCTTCGTCGAAGTAAGAAATGAGGGGCAAGGCGACGAGCCGGCTCCCGTAAGATGAACGCAGGGCATCCCGCTTCGGGCGGTCGAGGCCATAAAGGAGGCCGATGTAGTCAACCCCGGGCAGCGGCTTGGCTCCTCCCCGGTAGGGGAAGACACTCGTGAGGCCGTCGAAGGGGAGATGAAGGTCACCATCGACCAGTTTTCGGGTCGACTCCAGATAGGAAAGACGGAGGAGTTCCCGGTAGCCGTTCTCGTTACTCGCGTAAAGGAGAACGGATTCGTTTTTCCCAAGCTTTGCCTCGTAGCCGAAAATCGGGGTTACCCCCGCTTTGGCGCATGCATGAGCAAAAGGTGCATACCCAGCGAGGTTCTCGTCAGAGATGGCAACGGCCTCACATCCTCTTTTGAGCGCCAATCCGGCGATCTTTTCGGCCGCGAGGGACGATTGGAGGTAGCTGAAGCCGCTTCGGAGATAAAGGGGTACGAAAGACATCCCCACCATTATAAGGCAAGCGGGTCCTCTTTAGAGGACGGAGGCTTGTCGGATTAAGGGTGGCGGTAGTGGCCTTTGGGGCAGGACCAGACTCCGTCGTCGTCGAGGCGAAGTTCTTCGCCGCAGACGGGGCAGCGGCGGACATAGCCGCCTCGATGGCCGCTTTCCCCAAATGAAGATCCGATCAGTTGGTCAAGGAAATCGTCGTTCCAGGGTTTCACGCCGTTACTATATGCAGAGCGCCTTTTCTTTGCCATGGCCAAAGATGAAGCTAAGATAAGCTCATGTTTCCGAGAGTCATTCGTTCTTCCAACCGCGATACCTACCAATTCGCGCTGATGTTCGGGCGCGATTTCTGGTTCTACACGGCCATGGTCGTCATTGCCGTCGCCGGAGCCATCACGACCTTTTTCGAAGCGAACGGCCAATCCCTCATCTACATCGGGATGGCCATTGTCGTAGCCGGCCTCGTCCTCCCGATGATTCTTTTGCTTGCCGCCCGCCCGGTCATCCCGTGGGCCTCGGTTACCGAACTAACCATCTACGGAAACGGGAAGATGGAAGTAAGCCTTCGCCTTTTCAAGCGGCAGCTAAAAAAGAAAAAGACCATGAAGCTGACGTACATCGAAAAGCGGAAGGAAGGCTATTACCTTGGCACGAGTTTCCGCCGGAGCGTCTTCATGCCGTTTGGTTCCTTTGGGCACGCTGATACCGAATTTTTCGAAACGCTGGAGCTGATGATCAAAAACGGGACTTATCCCGAAGCCTGATTACTGAAGGCGCATCCCGAGAAGGATGCCGATTTGTAATGGTATCGGGACGAGAATCACGTACCAGATTTCCTGCCCGAAATAGAGACGGAAGTGGAGCGGGAGGACGATGAAGGCCGTCCAGATAGTGACCGATAGGAAAATCCAGAAGGGCAGGGACATCTTGTAAAAGCGCCACGAGAGGAAAGTCGAGAGGAGAGACGTCACCGGAATGGCCCAAAGGAAGACAATCCAAAGATTGGGATCGGGCGTCTCGGCCGAAATCATGTTGTAGGCAAAGATGGCGGCGGCCCCGAAGAAGATGAAACAGGCGAACATCGCGATGATGGTTATTTGATTGGCCTTACGCTTGGCCCCGTCCGGCGCCTTGTCGAGAACGCCCTTGGCTCCGTTTTCTTTGAGCATGGTGTCGAGACTGACACCGAAAAAGGCCGCGATGTCCTTGGCCACGTCGAGCGGTGGAAGACCTTTCCCCATCTCCCACTTAGAGATCGACTTGTCGCTATAGCCAAGCTTTTCAGCTAGCTCAAGCTGGGTGAGATGACGGTCCTTCCGCAGGGCTTGGAGGTTGCTTGCATAAATGCTTTCAAGGCTTTCCATATCGGCGTAATGGTAGTCGTTTTTATCTTCGAGGTGAATCCAATTTAATAGAAAACGATTAAGACAAATGGCAAAAACATAGGAGTTATCGATTAAAACCCAACTCTCCTTTCCGTAGAGCCATTTCTACGAGGACGTTTTCGGCCATGAGGGAGACATTCGACATTTGCTCTCCATAATGGCAGGCGAAAGGAAGCAGAGCCATGAAATTAGGTCTCATCATTGCCTTGTCGCTTGCGGGAGGGGCCGCGGCCATCGGGGTCCCGACCGGGATTTACCTTGCCAATTCATTGAAGCAGCCAACCATCGATTACAGCGCGATTGAGACCGACGGCTACAACTACGACATGGCAGCTGGCCGGGCGAAGTATGCTGCCTGCAGCGGCGACTATTCGACCCTAGCGCCTGAAGATGCTTTCAATATTTCACTCGATTTGCTTAGCGGCATTGAACATTACCGGATGCAGGGCATCGGCGAAGCCAAGGCTCTCTTCATCACCCAGGAGATCCGCTCGACGATCGTTCGCGATGGCGATCGCTACTTCGAAGAAAGCCTTTCGGCTTCCAATAGTTCTCTCTCGCCCTCTTGCGCCTGGCGGATGTATCAGGACAAAGAAGGCGTTTCCCAGTATCAAGGATCCATGAAGTCGGGGTCATACGAAGCGGCAAACTTCAATGAAGACGAGGGCCTCGAGTTCAACCATGACGCCTACCGGGACCGGATGGGCCGTCTCATCAGCGACCGGAGCATCTTCGTCGTTTCTAGCAGCACTGTCATCGCCGAAGAAAGCTCGTTTGTCAAAGAAGGGACCGGATACCAATTGAAGATTACCCTCGACCCTGTTCTTTCGGTCGTGAATTACATAAAGCAAATGGTCACCGTGTCCAATTTGCCGTCCGCTCCGACCTTCAACAGCCTGTCGATCGAAATGACCCTCGACGAAAAGCTTTATCCGGTGACGCTCACGACCGAAGAAAGCTACCAAGCCGATTCCGGAATGGGCATCCAAGCCACGGTTAATGGAAGCGTCACGACCTATTACGATCTCGACGGCGAATTCTCGATCCCCTCACTCAATGAACCGGAAATCTACGAAGCACAATAAAAAGAGGAACTAAACATGGTAAAAGACGAAGTTAAGAAAAAAGTCCGCAAAACCCTTCTCTATTCCGCGCTATTCACGATTGTTTTCTCGGGATCGGCGGCCATTTCCTATTATTTGACTCCTTCCAAAACCGTCGGCTATGAGCCGCCGGCGAATAGCCAAGGCGGAACGACCAGCCAGCCGGGGACCCCGGGGCAAACCGACCATCTTTCGAAACTTTTGGCCCGGCTCGAAAGCCTTCCCGGCATCGACGGCAATCTCGAAGGGTCGGTCACCTTCCCAAAGACGAGCGGGAGCGACGAACTGTCGACGGCGACCATCGATGCTGGCTTCATTCTTTCCTTGGCCGACTCCAACGACTATGCCTTCTCCCTCGATCTGGAAGCCGGGCTCAATGGGTCGACGAAGAAGATCAGCGCGGCTTACATCGAGAACGAACTCTCGTTCGACCTTCTCGGGGCCAAGTTCTACAGCGACGAGGAGGACGGCGATGCGGCCATGGATCACCTCGAGGCCATTTTCGGGGAAGAAATCTTCGTCCAGCCCGACATCGTTGGCCTTCTCGGCGGGAACGGCGATCTCTCGTCTCTCCTTGCCATGTTCGGCGGCATCAGCGTCGAGGAACAGCCCGGTTCCTATTTCTTCGATATCTCGCTTCTCCTCGAAGAAGGGGTCACTTCGCACGTTTATCTAACGACCGACCTCACTTACTTCCCGACCGACCTCTATGCCGAGAATCTGAGCATCGGCGGGGTAGGGATCGACCTTAAAGCCAAGCTTGCCCCGGTCGATGATGGCAAGGCAGCCATTCGAGCCGCCCTTCCTTCCGACTATGAAGCGGCCGGTTACCGGAAAATTTCCAATAGCCTTGGCCTCGTCGACCGCCTCTATTCCCTCTATGAGACCCCGCGGTTCGGGCTTGAGCTCGACGCCACGCTCGTTAACGAGAAGGCTCACGCCCTGAGCCCCGATACTTCTTCCCTCTCTTTGGGGCTCGAAGGGCAAGTCGACATCCTCGACGGCGCCTTCGATGCCGGTCTTTCGATTGCCGGTAACGGGGCCAGCCAATCCCTGGAGCTCGGCTACCGGGCCGAAGAATCCTCAGAAAGCGGACGGGCTTACCTCGCTTACGGGGATGCCATGAAGCTCCGGATGTCGATGCTGACCCTCGACAGCGTCATCGCGACCTTTGAGGACGACCTGCCGGCCGATCCTTCCGGCCTCCTCGACATCCTTCTCTTCAACGACCAGCTAAAGGCCATTGCCGCCGGCGAGTACGAAAAGATCATCGATGCGGTGAAGGGCTTCACCGTCCCCGACGACAACCTCCTCCGCTTTGATCTCGACCTTTCCGGCCTCGGCCTTGGGAGCGAGGCGGCCATCGCCGTTACCCTCGACGGCCGGGAAGCCGATCAAGGCTTTGCCGGAAGCGAAGCCACCATTGAGGCCAGCGGCCTCTCCCTCGGCGGCTTTGCCATCGACCTGACCCTCAAGACGACCCCCTATACGACGATAAAAGATGTCGATTTCGCCTCCTATGACTCGCTCGACGGCCTTCCGACCATCTTCGAGCAGGTCAAAGGGCTCGTGAACAGCAAGCAGGCCGGCTTTGAGATCAAAGGCTCGTTCGCCGACGGAAGCGGATATGGCCTGAGCAGCCTGAACGGCCGGATCGACTTCGACCTCGGCAAGACCTTGGCCGGCGCTTCGCTAACCCTTGGCGAGAAGAGCGCCAGCGTCGACCGCGAGCATAACCTCGTCCTCGACATCGACCAGCCGGGGACTGAGCCTTACCTCCGCTTCCAGTTCAACAAGACGATGAACGGCAAGATGGCCTTCTCCACCTTCGGCGGCATCGTCGATCTTGCGACCGGCCTCCTCAATAGCGAGGACGAACGCTACGACGTCTTCCTCGATCCGCTCCGCGAAATGATGGTCGACACCGTCATCGACAAATTGATGAATGGCGAAATCGGCTACGTCGCCAGCCTGACAATTCTCGATAGCCTCCGGGTCACCACGGAAGAAATCCGGGTCGTCCTCGACCTATCGACCGTCGGCCTCGAGAGCGAGCTCACGATTGCTATCGGCCTTAATTCCAACGGCGAAGCGGCGACCCTTTCCCTCGGCGGGTTGACCATCGGCGGAAGCACGCTCGACCTCTCTTTGACCCTCGTCCCCTATGCCGAGACCAACGTTCGCCTTCTAAACGACGTCGATTCGTCTTCCTTCATGGATTTCTCGAGCCTCGACGAGTTCCTCGGAACGGCTCTCGATACGGCCGCCCTCGAGACCTACCATTTCGAAAACGGCCAGCTCGCCATCACGGCCCTCGGCGGCCTCATCGAAGCCGGGGACATCGACATGGACGCCGAAGTCCGGGTTGATGGAGCCAACGTCGAGGCCTATGTCCACCTCGGCGGCCTCCGGAGCGGCGCCCTCGTCCTGGTGACCGAAGGCCATAGCGGCTTCCTCGGGATCGGGGCCAGCACTCGCGACACCTATATCTACTACGACGGCCGCGACGGGCGGAGCGACCTCTACATCGAAAACGTCGAGCATTGGCGGGGCAAGGACATCGTGAATTCCTATAAGCACACCTCGGCCGACTTCCTCGCCAACCCGATGTACATCATCGTCAAGGAAATCTTCTCCTTCACCGACGGCATCTACAACCTCATCACCGGCTCGGTCGACACCGATCCGACCGGGGAGCCGATGGTCTACGAGGAAATCCTCAAGGGCTATGCCTACGATGGCTCGAGCGGCACCTATGACCTCACGATCGGCCTTCCGACCCTCCTCCAGTCCAATGCCCTGACCGACCTCGGCCTCACCATCGGGACGAGCGAAGTCGGCGGCCGCATCTACCTCTCGACCATCAATGCAGTCCTCGGCCTCGCGAGCATCAGCGGCGAGACCGGTAGCGGCATCGCCCGGATCGAGCTCAATGCTTCCCTCTCGAGTATCGGCGAGGATGTCTTCTGGAATCAGGAAGGCAATGCCTATGCGACGTATCTAGCCGCCCATGGCGGAGATGCCTATACCGTTCTCTAATTGCCAAAACAATAAAAGATAGCCGCGTTCTGCGCGGCTATTTTCTTATATTAGATATCGATTGCTGATGAACGAGTTAAGAGTGCTGTTTTTCTCTTTAAGGGCGTCGTACCGCATCGTATGGAGGATTCGGAGCAGCTCATTGTCGGGGTTCTTTTCTCTTTCGAGTTTTTTTAATAGTGACCGTGTCGGAACAATGGGAGTGAAACTCGCCTGGCACCCGCCTTCGCCCACGAGGGTGTAGCTGAAATCATTGCTGGCCTTGGCACGCTTGGCGATGTCGATCGCCAGGGGACGATTGATGAATGCCATGACTTCGATGACGATAGGAAGAAGGGCATAGGCCGTGTTGTAGGGCGAGAGCGGGCCTTCGCCTTCGGTCGGGAAATAGAATTCCCTGTGGGCCCGGTCGAGCGAGGAATAGTTTTCGGCGAGCGTACTTATGAAGCTCTTGAGATTTGACGTTTGATTATCTCGGAAGACGTGCATGGTGTAGAACCTGGCAACCTGGGTGAGGGAAAGATAGGACAAGGTAGCGCGTAGATACGGGATGTCGAGGTTGTTTTCATAAAGAACGTTGATAATCTCGAAAGGACCATAGATGTCTTTGAAGACGAGAGCGGCCTCGACCTCTGCCTTTTCATTCTCGATGACCTGGCCTAAGACATAGCCTCCGGATTTCTTGGCCATTTCCCGAAGGATTCTGAGAAATCCGTCTTTGTCGTCGGGGATGATTACGCCTTTAAGGCGGGTCATGCCGAACTTGTCCTTTTCGAGGATCGGAGAAATCGACTTGCTGTGGGTCTTTGGAATGACTTTTTCTTTACCGAGGACGAGGTAATCGATGCTCACATTGAAGTATTCGCTGAGGAGGGCGATGATCGCGAGATCGGGCGCGGCCTCGCCGCGCTCCCACTTGCTGACCGCCCGATCAGTCACCTCGGCGATCTGGGCTAGTTCCTTCTGGGTCAATTTGCGGGCTACCCGTTCCTTCTTGATACGGTAGCCGATTCCCTTGATGGCGGCGTCGATGCCGCCCTTTCCGTTGATGCTCATGCTTTCATTGTAGTTAAGGCTTTACCCTTGTCCATCAATCCCTAGGGGAAGAAAGACACGCAAGCAAAAAAACACCCGCAAAATCCATTTGTTTTCCTAGAAGGAGGCCATAAACGATTGCTTTAGCGGTAGTCCTTGGGACTTACCCCGGCGTATTTCTTGAAGACGCGCGAGAAGTGGCTCGGGGAGGAAAAGGCTAGGCGGGCCGATATATCCGAAAGGCTGATCCCGGCTTTGAGGAGGCGCTTGGCCTCCTCGCATTTGTAGCGGTGGAAATACTCGACGATAGTCATGCCGGTTTCCTTTTTGAAACGGGTGGAGAGGTAGGACCTGGACCAGGAAATCTCCTCGGAGAGCCCTTCGACTCGGAGGACTTCGCCCCGGTGGCGCTGGCAATAGGACGAGACCTTCCTAAGGAGGTCGCTCATCGGCCTCCCCTGGTTCAGCTTGGCGACCTCCTCGACATAGTATTTGACCATGTCGAACTGGAGGCGGAAGACCTCGCTCGGGGTGAGGCACTTTTCGGCCTTGAGGATAAAACGGTCCGAGGCTGATAGGGCGAGTGCCGGGCTCATCCCGCCTTCGATGGCCGCCCGCGAGCAGGTGGTCGTGGCACAGATGAAAATGTTCTTCGTCTCTCGGAGCGGCTCATTGGCTAGATGCCCGAACGTGGTCTTAGGGAGCTTGCTTACCCAAGAGGAAAAACCCTCGACATCCCCGGCCACGATAAAGCCCCGGACCATATTCTCGCTTTGCAAAGAGCTATTGGCAGCCTGTTCGGAGATGGGGCGATCCGGTTCGATCGAAGGGTCTTCGGCCTCCCTTTCCTCGAATGGAAGTAGAGGCGCCTCGATTTCCTCTTCATTGAGGCAGGAAGCCAATAGATAGGAAAGATCAGCCAGCTGGCGGAGCGAATAGACGGGAAGGGCCGCCGCCGCCTCGGCCGCTCCCGCGGCTTGGCTTTCTTCTAGCCCGAGGCCGAGGAAAAGGGGCGAGAGCTCGTTAGGACTCCGCTTTTCGAGGAGGGAAGGCCCAATGAGCAAGAGCGGACCCTCGCTCAGGCGGAGGTAAGCGTAAGCTTCGCCCCAGCTCCCGATGGCGTAACCTATCTTTCCCTTGGCGAGCAATTCCCGCGGTAGAGGCAAACTCTCCACGAGAGTCAAATCATCCGGGCCGGCGGTGCAAATCGTTTTCCCGAGGAGCCCCTCGTCCCGGTCTTCGATCAGGCGAACCGGCAGGCGGGTCAGCGACCCGAGGGCCGTTACAATCCTCATATAGCGCTCTTGGTTCATAAAGAAAGCCCTTTCAAGATAGAACATTTATACGAATCTACGAACAAATATGCAAGAAAGCGCTTCCAAAAGTCGGTTGAATTATGATGATGAAGCAACTTGATATCGAAGCTCTTTTGAAAGAACTCACGCTCGAGGAAAAAGCCCTCCTCGTCGCCGGGCACGACTTCATGCGCACCCATGGGATCGACCGCCTCGGGATTCCTTCCATCCTTACCTCCGATGGCCCTCACGGCCTTCGGAAGCAGGTCGGGAGCGCCGATAACGGCATTTCGACGTCCCTCCCCTCGACAGCCTTTCCGACGGCTTCGGCGGTGGCTAGCAGCTGGAACCCGGACAACGCCAAGAAAATCGGGCAGGCCTTGGCCGCGGAAGCCAAGAGCCTAGGGATTTCCGTCATCCTCGGCCCCGGCGTCAACGTGAAGCGCAATCCGCTCGGCGGAAGGAACTTCGAGTACTTCAGCGAAGACCCGCTTCTTACTGGGAAGATGGCGGCCTCGGAAATCAAAGGAATCCAAGAAGGTGGGGTAGCGGCCTGCCCCAAGCACTTCGCCCTGAACGAGACGGAAAACTACCGCTTCTTGGGCAACTCGGTCGTCGATGAGCGGGCCGCCAGGGAGATTTACCTGAAGGCCTTTGAAATCGCCGTGAAGGAAGGCCATCCCCGGACCATCATGTGCGCCTACAACCGGATCAACGGAACCTACGCCAGCGAGAACCGAAAACTCTTGACGGACATCCTCCGGAAGGAGTGGGGCTTCGATGGGCTAGCGATGACCGATTGGGGTGCCATCCACGAGCGCCGTGCTTCCCTCGAAGCTGGGCTCGACCTCGAGATGCCGGGGGATACGGCCATTTGCCGGAAATGGATCATCGACGGAGTCCACGAGGGAAAGTTGAAGATGGATACCCTGAACCAGGCTGTCCGCCATGTCCTTTCGCTCGTCAACGAATATCAGGATATCGAAGAAGGGAAAACCGATCCCCATTTCGCCGAACATGACCTTCTAGCTTCGGAGATCGCTTCCGATTCAGCCGTCCTCCTCAAAAACGAAGGGCTGCTCCCGCTTTCGGAAGGCGAGACCTATTTCGTAACCGGCGACCTCTTCAGGAAGATGCGTTACCAAGGGGCCGGCAGCTCGATGATCAATCCGGCGAGCCTCTTTACGCCCGAGGATGCTTTCAAAGAGGCGGGCCTTCGTTTCGAATACGCGCAAGGGTATCGGGAAGCCGATAACGAAATTGATCCGAAACTAATCAAAGAAGCGGTGTTTTGCGCGCAAAAATATCAAAAGGTCCTCGTTTTCGCCGGCCTTACCGACTATGTCGAAAGCGAAGGGGCCGACCGCGAAAGCCTATCGCTGCCGAAGCCGCAGCTGGCCCTCATCGATGCTTTGGCCAAGGCCCATAAGGACGTGATTGTCGTCCTTTACGGCGGAGCCCCGATCGAGCTCCCCTTTGCCGACGAGGTCAAAGCCATTCTCATGATGTATCTCCCCGGGCAGGCTGGGGGCCGCGCGACCTGCGATCTTCTCTTCGGGAAGAAGAATCCCTCCGGCCGCCTCGCCGAGACGTGGCCGCTCACTTATGAAGACGTTCCTTTTGGAAAGACCTTTGGGAAGCACGTCAATGAAATCTACCGGGAAAGCGTCTTTGTCGGGTATCGCTACTATCTGACCGCCGGGAAGAAAGTGCGTTACCCCTTCGGCTACGGCCTTTCCTATTCGTCCTTCGAATGGTCCGATTTCGCCCTTGAAGAAAAAGGCGATGCGCTTCTTTTCCGCCTCAAGGTTAAAAACGTCGGAGAGGTTCCCGGGGCCGATGTCGTCGAGCTTTACCTGAAGAAAGAAAGCCCGGCCATTTTCCGCCCGGCCAAGGAACTGAAGGGCTTTGCCAAAGTCTACCTGGCCCCTGGCGAGAGCAAGGTCGTAACGATCGAAGTCCCGCTCGCCATGCTTCGCGTCTATGACCTCAAGAAAAAGTCCTTCGTCCTCGAAAAAGGAAGCTATGCCTTTGAATTCGCCCGGAATGTCCTAACCCCGGTCCGCTCGTTATCCATCGACCTTGGCGGGGAGGACGTTACGCCATACCCAGAAGAAGTGATGAAAGTCTATCGGCAAGCTGACTTCGCCTCCTTCGACGATGCCGCTTTCGAGGCTCTCCTCGGAGAGAAGATCCCCGCCGAGCCGCCGAAGCGGCCGCTGACCCTCGAGTCGCGCTTCACCGATCTGCAGGGCAGCTTCCTCGGAAATCTCCTTTTCAAAGGGGTGGTAGGGGTTGCCGACAAGCAGGCGAAGAAAGCCGAAAAGCTCGACGATGGCCCGGAAAAGGACAACCGCAAGAAGGGCGCCCTCTTCCTGAAGCGCATCCTCGAAAGCAACAGCCTCCGCTCGATGTCGATGTCGGCCGGGCTCTCCTTCCCTTACAACTTCGCCATTGGCTTCATGGAAATGGGCAATGGCCACCCCATCAAAGGCATCAAGGCCTTCGCTAGCAAAATCGAGCCGTCTAATAAGGAGGAAAAGAAATGAGTAGCGACGCCAAAACCAAGCGGGGATTTCTCTCCAATCCCATCTTCCATAGCCGCCTCCGCTCGGAGAACGTCGGGAACAAGGAGAAGTGGCTCGGCTACCTCCTCGGTCCTTGCGGAGCGCTTCTTTTCAACGCCGTCATGGCGACTTACCTCAACGTCTTCTACACCGACGTCTTGGGGCTCGGGACCGTCTGGGGCGGACTTTTCCTCGTCTTCTTCCCCATCGTTTCCAAGATCATCGATGCCATCACCAACGTCCTGATGGGCGCCATCATCGACCGGACGAGAACCAAACAAGGGAAAGCCAGGCCCTACCTTCTTCTATCGGCTCCCCTCGTGGCCGTGACGGGCCTCCTCCTCTTCCTCATCCCCCAAGTCAACACGACCTTCACCGTCATCTGGGTCATGGTTTCGTACAACCTCTACTATTCGGTGGCCTACACCATGTACAACATGTCCCACAACCTCATGGTCCCCCTCTCGACCCGCAACAGCGAGCAGCGGGGCGTCCTTGCCGTCTTCAACAACGTCGCCTCGGTCATGATGAGCGGCATCGTCGTCGCCCTCATCTTCCCGATGCTCGTCATTCCCTCGCTTGGCACTTCCCAGAATCTCTGGATCATCGCGATGGGGTGCCTCAGCGCCATCTCGCTCCCTCTCGTCCTCGTCGAGTACTACTTCACGAAGGAACGGGTCACGGCCGAAAGCGCCGGCCAGGAAGAGCAGAAGATTCCCCTCCGCCTCCAGATCAAGGCCATCTTCACCGACAAGTATTTGATGATCCTCCTCGTCTACTTCCTTCTTTACACGGTGACTTCATCTCTCAAGAACACCGCCCTCCCGTATTTCTGCAACTACATCCTCGGAACCTACAATGACGGGATCACCCAGACCCTTGTCTCCGTCATCGGCGGCATCCCGATGGGCATCGGCATCTTCGCCGTCTGGCCTTTGGCCAAGCGCTTCGGGAAGAAGAACGTGACGGTCGTCGGCTTCCTCATCTACGCCGTCGGCAGCTTCATTTGCTGCCTCGTCCCGACCAATCTCCCCCTCTTCCTCGGCGGGCAGTTCATCAAGAACATCGGGGGCCTCCCGTGCGCCTATGTCTTCATGGCCCTTTTCTCGGACGCCCTCGACCACCTCGAATGGAAGAACGGCTTCCGGGCCGACGGCCTCGCCATGAGTGCCTATAGCGTCATCGTGACGGCCGCGGCCGGGATCTGCACCGGCATCTTCAACGCCGGGCTCTCGGCCTCGGGCTACCTGGCCCCGGAAAACGTTACGACGGCCCCGGAGATGACCTCGGCCTACCAGAAGGTCATCGAAAACGGGGACGGGACCTTCTCCATCATCTTCAACCAGCCGGAAAGCGTGAGGACCGTCCTCATCCTCTTCTTCGTCGGGGTCGAGGCGGCCGCCGGCCTCGTCTATGCCCTCATGCTCATGGGCGTCAACGTCGAGCGGACCCTCCCGCTCAAGCAAGCCATCATCCGGGCTCGGATGGAGGAAGAAGCCCGCGAGTCGGGCGAGGAGTGGGTCCCGCCCGAGACGCGGGTCAAGCTCGAGCAGGAAAAGCTCGACGAGGAGGCCGAAGAGGCCTATCGGAAGGAGCTGAAGGCCCGGTGCGAGCGGAAGGGCCTCGACTACGAAGAGGAACTCGAGCGCCATCTGGCGACCGTACAGGAAAAGCGGGCCAAGGAAGCCCTAAAAGAAGAAAAAGCCGCCGCAAAGGCCGCCCAAAAGAAAGAAAAAGCCAAAGCGAAGGAGGAAGCGCGCCTCGCCTCCATGAGCGAAGAAAAGCGCGCCTCCTACGAGGAAAGAAAGGCCAAGAAAGCCGCCCGGGAAGAAGCCTCCTGGGAAAAGGAAAAGGAGCGCGGGGAAGCTAACTACCGGAAAGTGAAGGAAGAGCTGGCCCGCTATGAGGCCCGCTAGCATGAGAGCCGTGCGCTTACGGGTCGATGCCCTCGACTCGCCTCTTGGACTCGGCGATCCTTCGCCTCGCCTTTCCTGGAACCTCGAGGATGGCCTCGCCCAAACCGCCTTCGAGATCGAAGCCTACGTCAATGGTGAACGGGCCTATTCTAGCGGCAAACTCTACTCCGGCTCGATGCACTTCGATCTCCCGCTGCAGCTCCACAGCCGCGACGAGGTGAGGTGGGAAATCACCCCCTACGACGAAAAGGGAAAGCGCGGGGAAACATCTCTTTCCTCTTTCGAGATGTCCCTTCTCCACCCCGAGGATTTCCGAGCCGCGTGGATCAGCGGCAACTATCGCCCGAACAAGAAGAAGCGCTACCCGGTTGACTGCTTCAAAAAGGAGTTCGATCTCCCTTCCATTAATAAAGCCCGCCTCTACATCACCTCCTGCGGCCTCTACGAGGCGCGGATCAACGGAAAGAAGGTCGGGACCTACGTCCTCCAGCCCGGCCATACTGACTACCGGAAGCGGATCCAGCTTCAGACCTACGACGTCACGCCGCTCCTGAAGGAAGGGGCCAACGTCATCGAGGTCGAACTCGCCGACGGCTACTACCGGGGTTCGGTCGGGGCCTGGGGCCTCCGGAACCAATATGGGACTCTCACCAAGCTTTTCGCCCAGCTCGAAGCCTATGGCGAGGACGGGAAGCGCATCGACATCTTGAGCGACCGCTCGTGGCGCTGGAGCAACGACGGACCGATCAGGGAGGCCGACAACAAGGATGGGGAAGTGGTGGATGCCCGCCTCGTCCCGAGCAATGGCGGCTATGCCCGTGAGGTTAAGGAAAAAGCCGTCCCGACCGCTTCCGACAACGTCGGGGTCGTCGAGAAAGAGACCTTCAAGCCGCGCCTTGTCGTTACTCCGTCGGGGAAGAAGGTCCTCGACTTCGGTCAGAACATTGCCGGGTATGCCTCCTTCGAGATCGAAGGGAAAGCCGGCGAGCATCTCCTCCTCCGTTTCGGCGAGCGACTCGACGAGCAAGGCGAATTCACCCAGAAGAACATCCAGTGCTCGAGCAAGAAGAAGACGACGCCCCTCCAGCGGGTCGAATACACCTTCAAGGACGGGCTGAACGCCTACAAGACGAAATTCGCCATCTTCGGCTTCCGCTACGTCCTCGTCGAAGGGGATGCGGACTATAAGGAAGAAGACTTCACGGCCATCGCCGTCCATAGCGATCTCGAGGAAACCCTCTCCTTCGATAGTTCGAACGACCTTCTGAATCGCTTCGTCGAGGCGACAAGGTGGTCGGCGCGGAACAACCAAGCCGACGTCCCGACCGACTGCCCGACGAGGGAACGCCACGGCTGGACCGGGGACGCCCAGATCTTCGTCGGGACGGCCTCTTACCTCTTCAACTACCTGCCCTTTGCCCGGAAGTACGTCCGCGACATGGTCGATGAGCAGAAAAAGAACGGCTGCTTCCGCCAGATCAGCCCCCGGGGCGGGACCGATTTCTATATGGCCCCGATGGACGGCTCGGCCGGCTGGAGCGACGCCGGGGTCCTTATCCCGTGGCGGCTCTATCTCTTCTATGGCGACGAGCGGATCCTGAAAGACAACTACGAGGCGATGTGCCGCTATGCCTTCTACAAGGCCTCGACTCTCGGGAAGTGGTACCCGACCGCCCGGAGGACCGGGATCGAGGGACGTTACAAAAAATGGATTTCCAACTACGGCCAGTCCTATGGGGAATGGGCCGAGCCAACCGACGTCCACCCCTTCGAAATCAGCGACTTCGTTTCCCCACATCCCGAGGAAACGACGGCCTATCTCGTCTATCTCCTCGAGACGATGGGGGAGATCGCCCGCCTTCTCGGGAAGGGCGTCGACGCGGCCTATTTCGAGGCCGTGGCCAATAAGGCGAGGATCGGCTACCGCCACCTCGTGAAAGGCAAGAAGCATAGCCTCGACACCGACCGCCAGGCCAAGCTCGTCAGGCCTCTCTATTTCGGCCTTCTCGGCCCTAGAGAGGAGGCGTTCGCCAGAAAGCGGCTCCTCGAGGCGATGGAGCATTATGGATACCGGGTCGGGACCGGCTTCCTCTCAACGCCCTTCATCCTCGACGTCCTGACATCGATCGACATCGAAAGCGCCTACCGCCTCCTCGAAAACGAGGAGATCCCCGGCTGGCTCGGGATGGTCAAAAACGGGGCGACGACCATTTGGGAGTCGTGGGAAGGGCCTTTGGCCCAAGGCGGCGTCGCGAGCCTCGACCACTATTCGAAGGGCGCGATGTGCGAGTGGGTCTTCAAGACCATGTGCGGCCTCGAGGTGAGCGGGGAGAATAGCTTCCGCTTCGCCCCGCGGCCCGGCGGGCATTTCTCCTTTGCGAAGGTCTCCTACCAAAGCGCCTACGGCCGCGTCGAAGCCGGTTGGGAAAAAAAGGAGGGCGGCTATGCCTATTCCTTCCTCGTCCCGGCCAATTGCACGGCTGAGCTCCTCCTCCCGGACGGAAGGAAGGAAACCCTCGGGCCGGGCCGCCACGCCCGCTAGGGAAAGAAATTCGTTACAATAAAGGGCAGGGAGGTAGTTCCATGCCCTTTTTGACGGATAACCTCGGCCGGGTCAAAGGCCGGATCGATTCCTCGGGAAACGAGGAGCAGGCCTTCGACAAGCTGGGCCGCTACAAAGGCTCGTACCGGAACGGCCAGACGTTCGACTCGCTCGGCCGCTACGTCGGGAACGGGAACCTTCTTTCCTCGCTCATCGACGACGATTGAGCCCGTTTCTTCGGCGAAAAGCCCGCAAAAGCCCATCCTTTTCCTTGGAATCAAGGACAGGATCCGGGCTTTTTTTCTACTATTTGGCCAGGGCGTTCCTTAGGCCGCCGATTCGGCTTACGATTAAGGCGTCTAGGGCAATGCCCG
>CALVSB010000010.1 GCA_944358895.1 uncultured Bacilli bacterium
ACGAAATCTAGGGGACGGAGGTTTTCGGATTGCCTGGAATATTTCCATTAGGCCCCTTGACAAGCCTTATCCATTTTCTTTGCAATTGCTCTATATAGTCTCGGCCTCTTCCTTTATAGTGTTTCCATGAACACCCTCAAGCATGCCGAGCTCATGGCTCTCCGCTCGCCCTTAGAGCGGAAGATGGCCCTCGCCCTCGATTTCGAACTGTCGGCCCGCCTCCTCTCCCTCGTTCCCAAGGAGGATTGCGAAGAGAGGCGGGCGCCAAAGGCCGAGCTTCTCCGCTTTGCCCGAACGATCTTCGGGGCTTTCCCCGACGAAGAGGGAGAACGGAAGGAAGCCATGGACCTTCTTATGGCCCTTTCCGGGATCAAGGCCAGCGACCTTCCGAAGAAAGCCCCTACCCTTCCCGAGGAAGACTTCCGGGAGGGACTGGAATATTGTTTCTTTGTCGTTGATCGGCTCGATGTCTCGACCCGCTTCCTGGCTGCCTTTTTCGGCGACCTCTTTTCCTATCTTCCCCTGAAACTGCTTCAGCTGAAGTACAGCGGCCTGTTTATTTACGATTATGAAGCCACGAGTGGCCTTTCCTTTTTGAGCGAGGAAGAGAAAAACGCCCTCCGGGAAGGCGTCCAAAAAGGGAAGGTTCCCTCCTTCGGGGAGGTCTTTAGGGAAGATGCGACGCCCGCGGTCGAAAAGAAGCACCGCGAGCTCCCGGTGGCCGTGACCTCCTTCTATAACGGAAAGGCCTGGGCCTCCTCCTACGTCATCAATTTCCATGAGGCCGCGGAAACCCCGGCCCTCGAACTCGAAGGTGCCCTCGAAATCTACGACGACGACGGACAGCTCATTCTTTCGAAGAGCCTGTGCCTCCATTCTTACGATCCCTCGGGCGAACCCTTCCTGGCCGGGAACGTCGAAACCTCGTGCGGCCCGGCATCGGCCGTTTTCCGCCTCTACAAGGAAATCCCGGTCAAGACCCCGTTTCCCGTCTCGCCCTTCGTCGTGACGAGGGCTGCCGCCGAGCAGCGGGGGTGGCTTCCGCCCGTCCTCAATCTAGCCGGCCACCATGCGGGAGAGCGCGACCTCTACCGCCCGACCCTTTATCTTGCCTGCCTCGACGATAACGGCTACCCCGTCTACGGGTTTTCCCACGAATTCGATTATCTTCGCCAGCGGGTCGGGGTTGAGCTGCGCCTACCGATCGACGGGGTCGTGCCCGGCTTTTCCAAGATCATCGCCTGGCTCGATTACGAGGGGCTCGCCTCATGAGAAGGAGCCCGTTCTTTCACCTTAGCAACGTCCTGAGCTTTTCCCTCCTCAAGGGTGAAAGCGGGGACGCTGATAACCTTTTCCCGATCCTCCTAAAGGAACCGGGCGCGGCCGAGGAGGCCTACGAGGCCCTCTACTGGCCCCTCCTAGCTCATCGACCCTTTGCTCTCAATTGGGAAAACGGGGGCGAACTGACGCTGCGCGACCTCTATAGCAAGCTCAGGCGAACCACCTTTGCCTCGCGGCTCGGTCTCCGCTATGAAGGGAATCTCATCGTCTACGAGGCCGGGGAACGCTACCTCTTCCTTGGGATGGAAAGGACCTTGTCGCTCGACGAGAACCGAAGGGCGGCCCTGGCCCTTCTCCTTTTCGGCGCCACCGACCCGGAAGGAAGCAAGGAAAAGAGCTTCCGGGTCGAAGCTCTGGCTCATGCCCCGAGCCGGCATCTTCCTAACGTAGAACTCTTCCAAGGGCAGGTCGACCTCGGGAACGGCCCGATCGCTCTCCGGATCGCCGTCGAGGAAACCGACGAAGCCGCCCTCGAGGAAATCAGGGCAACGACCGCCCTCTCAATCAACCTTATCGGAGGCCGAATGGAGCACGAGCGGTGGACGAGTCAAAGCGCCGGCTTCGTCTTCGCGAGAAACGCCGAGCCTCGTTTCGACGGGCGCGACATGACCCGGCTCCTCAAGACCAAAGGCGGCGGCGACCTCGACCGCGGGAACGGGGTGCCCTCGGCCCTCTTCCGGGTGGACCACGGGGTAAGCTTGCCTCTTGCCATCTACGAAAGGTCGGAGGCCGACCCGGTCTTGGATGGCGGGCTTCTTTCCAAAGACGGCTATACCCTCGAAGGAATCCTTTCGCTTGCAGGGAATTCGCCGAAAGAAGGCGGTTTTGCCATGGATATCGAAGCCGTTCTCCCTCGGAAAAAACCCTTGGTTGGCCATCTTATTGCCCGTTACCCCTACCTTTCGAAAGATAAGGGCGGCTACCGGGAACTCCTCTTCCTTCTTCAAGGTACGAAAGAACGTTCTTCGGCCCTCATCAAGATCCTCGACCCGGAAGGAAAGATCACGGATAACGACCGCCCAGAGGTGGAGGTCGAGACCATTGACACTGAAGCGAACAAAGTGCGTTTCATAATCAAGATTGACCGTCCTTCCAAAAAGACTGCCAAGCGGACCGTCTACGAGCCGACCCTCAACGAAGGGACCAAAAATTTATTCGTCCCCCGGGAGGGGTCGAGGCGAGTTTATTGCCGCCATGGCCTGAAGGTCCGTTACTTCGACGGGGAGAAATTCATAATCCAGGAAAACGACTTGTCCGACTTATTCGACGACGACGACTGATACCTTACTCACGTTTTCTGAATACTTTTGAGTTCCTTTGGCGGTTAATGCTTGAAGTTTTCTATACGTCTGAATAATGGAAGGAAACGAAAGGAACACGTTAAAAATGAAAAAGCCGCTCATTCTGCCTCTCCTCGTCTTGGCGCTGCCGCTCGTCGCCTGCGGGGATGTTGGCCCGACTGTGTCTACTTCTTCTTCCGAGACGGAAACCTCTTCCTCCGACAGCGAAGACGGCGGGACGGCCACTTCGTCCTCCTCGGCGATTGACGAGGGAGGCACGACCTCATCATCTTCTTCGATCCTCGAAGGAGGGGGCGAGGAAAGCTCGTCCTCGTCGACGAGCGAGCCCGAGCCGGAACTCGCCAAAACGCTCACCTTCGACGAGGCCTATGGCCTTTTGAAGACGGCTTCCGAGCACGAGAAGACCGCCTCCAAGGAAACGCGGCGCCAGGTCGATACGACGGCGACCGACCTGTCTTATTCCTACCTCGAGGAAGAGACGCTCGACATCTACGAAGACGGAAGCGCCGAGGCCAAAGGAACGGTCACGAGCTTCGAGGGCGGGACGAAAGTCGATTCGATGGACCTCCTTCGCCGGAAGGCCCTCTTGACCGACAAGATCTACGATGCGGTGGACCTCGTCGCCCGTACCTACGAGCTCTATTACGAGGTGACCGACTACTCGAAGGACCATTTCCACGGGAGCGTCTATAGCGACGAGGCCACCCGGATCTTCGCCCTCGATAATCCCGACCCGACCCTTGGAAGCGACGGCTATATCCTCAAGGAAGACATCCCCCAGGCCGTGACCTACCAGCATGCCGCCCGGGCCGCTTCGAACATCTCGACTTGGCAGGCCGACCCCTACGTCGCCCAGACGGGCATCGATACCTTTGCCCTCAAGGAAGGCGAGGGCCAGGTCGGCACTTATGGCACGACGATCGAGTACGAGATCGACGGCGACCTCGACGACACGATCACCTATACCTACGAGATGGAGTTCACCCTCGACTTCGCGACCGGTCGCCTCCTCGATTGCCTTACCACGGTCGAGCAGGTCGACGTGAGCAATAGCAACCCGACCGACGTCTACACGACGATTGTCGAGGACGGCGGGACCATCGAGTACGGCACCCGCGTTGCCCTCCCTGCCACGGCGGTCGATCCCCATGACTACTTCCTCCAGGACGTGACCGACGTGGCGATCCTCGACGCCGGCCGGGAAGAAGTCGATGCCGATAGCTTCCCCAAGGAGTCCTCGCTCGTCTTTGCCCTCCCGAAGGACTACGAGCCGAGCAAGGCCCTGGCTCTCGACGAATGGTCGCTTACCCCCTATGGCACGAGCGACGATGCGGTGGTGGCCATCGATGGCGGCTTCTTCGAGGTCGTCGGCCATGGCGACGTCACTTTGACTTGGTCCTATTACGGCCTCGACGGCGACGTCTGGAAGGAAAAGACCGTGCAAAAGGCCATCCACATCAACGAATTCGACGATCCGACGAGCATCGAAATCTATGGATGGAACATTCCTGAAACCATGGTCGTCGGGGATACGGCCACGACCTATGTCTGGGTCGAACCTGGCTCGGCCAAGCAGGAGTTTGAGGCTACTTCGAGCAACGAGGACGTGATGACGGTTACGGCTGACCTCGAAGCAGGCGAGATTACCGTCACGGCCGTCGGGGCGGGCGAAGCCACGATTACTGTCGCGGTCCCCGGAACCAGCATCAAAGACGAGGTCACCGTCAACGTCGTGGCCCCGGCCGAGATAACGGCCGAGGAGTTCCTTACGTCGAACTACTTCGTCATCGACGACGAAGGAACGACGGCTGAGATCACCATCCGTTTCTACGAAGACGGAACCGGCTACGAGAAAGAAGATGGCGACGCCGGCGTCTTCGAATACAACTTCGAATGGTCGGTCGATGGACGGGAAGTCACGATTGACAACTGGGGCCCTGAACTAAATGGCGGAGCCGAAGTGTGGTATGCCTTCTATGGCGGAACCATCTCGCCGAACTTCGACCGGCTGACCCTCGACATGGAAGGCCATGACTTCGAGTTCGCGCCGGTTCCGCTAGAATAGGAGCGATATGAAAAAAGCTCTGTTCCTCCTTGCCTTGCCTCTCCTCCTGGCCGGCTGCTCTCCCGACGGGGCGAACCCCCCTTCATCCCTCTCGACGGAGAGCAGTTCCGACCCATCTTCTTCGGAGGTCATTACTTCCTCCGGGGAGGAAATCGGTTCCTCTTCGACGGAAGAAAGCCTTTCTTCCGAACCTCCCGCGACCTCCTCTTCCAGCGAAGAGGCCGATGTCGAAGGGCAAATTGCCGCCTTTGTCGCTTCCCTTGAGAAGTACCGGGGCCATCCTTACGAGGTTTCCGGAAGCATCGCGATGACGATGGGCTACCTCACGGATGCCGACCCCCTTCTCATCACGATGGTCGACGCCTTCGCGACGACACGTTACGAAGGCTATATCACCGAGCGGCTCGGGGAAATCTCCTACGAGATGCTCGACCCCGACGCCTATGTCGTCACCACCTTTGTCGAGGGCGATACCGTCTACCGGATCACCGAATACGACGACGGGACCGGGGCTCAGGAAGAAGTGCCTTACGACGAGGCGACGATCGAGACGAACATCGCGATCGACTTCGCGACGCCCGAGATCGACAACCTCCATTACCTCGAGGCCAATTATGCCCTGGCCGACATTGGCTACACCTTGGACCTCCCGACGGTCGACGGAGACGGCACCTATGCCTTCTCCTACTCCTTGACGGCCTATGAGGAGGGGACCGACATTCCGTCCCAGGTCATCACCCACGAAAACGAGATGACGATCGAAAACGGGATCATCGTCGCTTCGAAGAGCACGGTCGACAATTCTCTCTATGCCGGCGGGGTCCGGGCCAATTGGCAGGTCTCGACCTCCGAGGTCACCTACACGGAGGGGGCCTATCCGACCTTCGAGGGCACGCTCCCGGAGATTGAAAAGTAGAGGAAGCGGCCGCTAGGTGGTAACGTTACCGCATGAACGACCCGCTTCGAGCTTATTTTGAAACCGAGGAAGGACTCCGCGCCCGGTATGCTACGCTGCTTACCGACCTCCGCGCGGCTTCGCCTTCCTTTTTCGATGCCTACCTCGAATTGGCCGAAGGCTTCTTCAAGAACCTCCTTCGAAAGCGGGGCAGCTCAGAAAAACTCGATTTCACCATCGGGACGGCCCTAAGGAAAGGCGAGAACCGCTCCTACCTGGAGACGGAGTGGGGGATCGGGAAGAAAGAAATCGATTCCTTCCTCGACCGCTCGAAGAAGCTGAACCGCCACAAGCACCAGAAAGAGGCCGCCCTCGGGGAAGCAAAGGTCGGCTCCTACATGGCGCTTCTCTATGCCATCGTTCTTCCGGTTGCCAAGAAGGAGAATAGGCCCCTTCCACCCTATGACCCGGCTTACTATCCCTCCCTTATCGGGGCCGGCGGGAAGGAATACGCCCGCCTCCTTGAGGAGAAGGAAGCCCTCCAGGACGAACTGTCGAGGAGCCTATACCTCAGCAAGGAAAAGCAGGCGGAGATTGCTTCCCTCGGGGAAGCCATCAGGGAGCAGGGCGCGGATTTCGAGAAGAAGAGCAACGAGCTTCTCCTTGAGATCAACCGCCTGAAGGACATCAAGATCCTCGCCATCGAGGGAAAGCTCGACGAAGCGAACAAGAAGCTCGATGCCCTCTACGGCCTCGTGGTTGGGAAGGAGGGGGAGGCTCCCGCCCAGGAAAAGAGCGATCCCCGGCCCGATCTTGCCTCTTTCCTTCAGGGAAGCGTCGTCCATTACCGGGTCTCGGAACGCCACTACACCTTGAAGATCGTGGTTGCCATCGTCTACTTAGGATTGCTCATCACCTTTTCCTCGGCTCTCAAGCTCAATAATCCGGCGAACCTCTGCTGGCTCATTCCTTGCTATCTCCAGCCTCTGGCCCTCTTGGCCCTCGTTATTTTTTCGCCCCGGGTCGGGGACGACGTCCGCCTCGATAGCCCTTTCCTTTTGCGGCGTCTTGTCCCGACCGTCATCGGTAGCCGCATCAGCTACGAGGTGGAAAAGACGTGGCTCGGCCACCTCTACGGCTTCCTCCGGGCGATGGCGTGCGTCGTCCCCATCGTCGGGGGCGTCGCCATTTCGACGAATGGGGTCAACTACGATGCCGGCCTTCTCGTCTTCGCCTTCCTCCTGAGCCTCCTCTTCCTCGTCGGGAACGGCTTCTCATACGATTATTTCCCTTCCTTCAAGAGTTATTCGCCCGTCGTCTTCGGCCTCATCCGCTTCGTAAAGGGCCAAGAGGAAGTCTATTCCTCCCTCTACGTCGCGGCGGGCGCGGGAACTTCCTTCTTCTACCGGAAGTCCTCGTGACTCTGGATGTATATGTATAATAGTTAGCGCATCGTCCCTCCGGAGCCTTGGCCTTGCCTTGCAAAGGAGGACACCGCGATGCCTTTCCCGGAAAACGGGGAAAAAATCCGGCGCTTCATCAAGGCACGGGGCTTTACCCAAGCCCGCTTCGCGTCGCTTCTCGGGGTCGAGGAGAGATCGCTCCGGAAGATGCTCCACAACGGAGTCTACGACGTGCGGGTCTTGCTCAAGATGGCAGCCATTCTCTCTTGCCGGGCCACGGATCTCTTTCCGTAAGGAAGAGGTCCTTTTTTCATATACATAGCCGGTTTTTGCCGAGGAAAAGAGAGGTTTTCCCCTCTTCTTAGGAATGAAGAGGACCTATTGAAGGGGTGGGGCATTCACGAAAATCATCTATATGGATGTCACCTCGCCTTACAATGGCCCTTTGATCAAGGAACTCATCAAGGAAAAAGGCTTTACCCAGGCCTCCTTCAGCGAGGCGCTTTCCATCTCGGAGCGGACCCTGCGGAAGATGCTCCACAACGGGGTTTACGACCTACGGACCCTCTACAAGATGGCCAAGGTCCTCGATGTCGACGTCCATCTCCTCGTACCCGATCCCGAATAGGAACCAAAAGGGCCTATTTTGCCTCCCTAAGCCTACCGAGAATGTAAGGCGAAAAGAGGTAAAGAGAATGCGTCTTTGTTCAAAGTGCGGAGCCCCGACCGACGACGGGGCGGCTTATTGCGAGAAATGCGGGGCCAAGCTCGGCGGGCCGGAAGCGCCTGCGAGCAATCCACCCGTCACCCCATCGTCCGAATCCGATGCCCCGATCGTCGTCGCCAAGCGGAGCTTCGTCGGCCATTACGGCCTTTTGCTCCCTATTGTCCTCGTCATCACCTTCTGGCTCGTCATCCCTCTCATTGCCCTCGTCTGCATGTTCCTCTCCAACCGGACCTACCGGCATTACGTCTATAGGGACCGCTACGTCTACGAAGGGGGCCTCCTCTCCAAGAAGCGGCGGACCCAGACGATGACCCAGGTCCTCGCCGTCGACATCGAGCAGTCCTTCAAGGGCAAGATCTTCGATTTCGGCGACGTGAGAGTAAATCTCATCGGCCGGGGCGGCCTCCGGATCGAAGGCTGCAAACACCCGGAAGAAGTCGCCTCCGCCCTCCAAGGGCTCATCGCCAAGGGCAAGGACATCAAGCAATTCGTCGCCGAATAAGGTTAAGAAAGGAACAACCACCATGAAAAAACCGCTATATCTACTGGCCTCCTTGGCCCTCCTCCTCGCCGCCTGCGGCGGGGAAACCGCCTCTTCGCCTTCCGAGTTTTCGAGCGAAGAAGCCTTGAGCTCCGTCCCGGCCGCAACCACTTCCTCCTCTTCCTCTTCCAGCGAGGAACTGACGCCGCGGGAAACCTTCCTCAAGGCCCGGAAGGCGACGACCGATCTCAAAGGATATTCATACAAGGAAGTCCTCGAGGTCACGACCGACACCTCGCTTCCCGAAGGCTACGACCCGACCGGCACCCGGGAAGGGAATGTCGTCTATTCCTCGACTTCCGCGGTGAAGCAGGTTGCCTCCTACGAGAACAGCGGGGCCCTCTTCTTCGACGGGAAGCGCTACGAGATCGTCGAAGGAGACGAGAAGCGGACCATCGACCTCAAGGAAGACGGCACCTTGGATAGCATCGAGACTTCGAGCGTCGAGGACGGGAAGCTCTATTCCAGCTTTGCCAAGGCCGTCTTCGAATACGACGACGAGCAGATCACGGCCGTGGAGGAAGAAGGAAATGACTATGTCCTGACGACCTCCGTCTCGCCTTCTTCCCTCGTCGAAGACCTCGTCAAGGTCCTAGATAGCCCGATCGTCCGGAAGCTCATCGGGACCAATTACCCCGAACTGACGCCTTCCTATACCCTCAAGGCCACCCTCCGGAACGGCTACATCGGCACCTTCGACTATGCGCTTAGCCTCACGGTCGCCGGTCAGACGATCATCCTCCATTACGGGCTCGATTTCACTTCTTACGAGAACGTGGCCCCGACCCTTCCTAGCGTCCCGGGCGCTTCGCTCGACGAGGAAGAACTCCAGGCCGAGGTGAATGGCTTGAACGGGACCCTCGACGCCTACCGGGCCCTCGAACGCTCGGGCTATTCCTACAAGGCCGTCATGGAGGTCGACTTCCCGGGCTTTAGTCTCCTCGGGGCCGAGGCCTCGACGACCGTCCAGGGCGAAGCCAAGCGCCTTATCGAGGACGGGATCGTCTACTTCCATAACCGGGTGAAGATGGACACCAACCTCCCGGAGTGGGGAAGCGAGGACTACGAGCTCTTCCGGGCCCGGATTGCCGACGGGAGCGTCTACGATGCCGAGGATACCCTTGGCTGGAACAACGAGTTCACCAAGGTGGCCGCCCCGGTGGCCGGCGATGACTTCTATTTCCTCCCATCCAACCTCGCGGTCAGCCAAATCGCCTATGCTTCTTCCTCGGTTAAAGACGGGGTCACGACCCACGCGATCGTCCTCAATGACGAAGGCGCTTCAGACCTTATTAAGGAAGCGGAGGCAGCGACCCGCCTTGACCAGACGCTGGAGAGCCAGCCTTCTCCCTATGGCACCTGGACGAACCTGACGATCGAGAGCTCGGACTTCGCCTTCGAGGTCGATGCCTTCGGGCTCAAGGCCATCCACGCCGCCCTCGAAGGGAACTTCGACACGACCGTTCCGGGAATGGACGACCGCGGGGAAGCGACCTGGAGCCTCGAGCTCGACATTGAGGTCGACAATGACCTGGCTGCTGATTACGCGATTCCGCAGGAAGCGGTGGACATCGAACTCGAATAGGCGACGGCCTATTCTTCAAAGACGGGGCTCGTTCCCCGTTTTTTCATTGCCTAACCAAAAGGGCATATTTTAGGAAATGGTTCTATATAAAGTTGAGGACCATGACTACCGATTATTTGTTTGAACTAAATTAAAGTGGAACGGCTTATTGACCATAATATATTTTAACTTGAGCAGAAATTCTGTTTGAAATAGAATTTAAGCACTTGGTAAAACTGGAGGTAGGCTTATGTTTCGACTTCTAAAAATGACTATTAGCGGTTATCGCGGCTTAGCTGACGGGTTTTCTATTTCCTTCCTCACTCAGGCCAAGGTGTTCGATGAGGATCTTTCCAAGCAGGTCGTAGAAATTGACAAGAGGCTCTACGGATTTCGCACAATGGCTGTCGTTGGGGCAAATTCTTCAGGGAAAAGTACCCTTCTACGGGCGGTAATCATGGCGTTAGGCCTTTTGGAAAGCGGTCGCTTTCCTTATGGCTATTTTGATTTTGCCGCTCCATCAATTAGCTTGAGTTTGGGTTTTTACTTGGATGGGAGCGTTTATTTTTACGACTGCGTTTTGGAGCCTCCGGTCAAAGGCAACGGTCCGTTGGCAGTGAACAATATTCCTTTTGCTCAGATCAGAGAAGAACATCTTCGAAAAATATCCTATTCAGCCTACCGAGGAAATCGCGTCCTTGATCTCAAAGAAACGGCCCAGGATATAACCAAGGAAATTCTCTCGAGGTCGCTTCGCGATACTTCGGCCATCTCCGGGCTTTTCAGAAAGCCGATCGCTTACGATATTTTCACGAACAATGCCGTGGTCGATTTCTATGGCGCTTACGTCCGGATGACGCTCTACGATTATCTAAAGCAAGCGGATTCCAAAATCCTTGCCCCCATAATCGAGCTTCTAGACGATTCGATTGAAAAAATCGTTCCTCAAAAAGGCGACCGAATTCTCCTAAAGAAAAAAGGAAAGCCTCCTCTCGAGGTACCGGTATCGGCGTTGGGAAGCCTATTATCGGCCGGAACTCTTCGCGGCATCGAACTTTTCCTCAGGGCTTATGCTGCTCTTAAGTCGGGATCCATTTTCCTCGTTGATGAAATCGAGGGATCCTTCCACAAAGACATCGTCGAAAATCTCATCTTCCTTTTTAACGATAGGGAAACAAATCCAAAGGGGGCGATGCTACTTTTCTCGACACATCTTAGCGAGACCCTCGACCTCCTTAAACGGACGGATTCCATCTATGTGATGCACCGGAAAAAAGACCTAGTCTATGCCTCTAATCTTAAGGCCGACTACCAAGTTAGGAGTGGCCTTTTGACTTCGCATCAGTTCGACTGCGGGATCTTCGACACCGGCGTTAACTACGAACATGTCATGAATCTAAGGAGGGCCATCTTAACTGGAACGGATACTGATATTAGCTGAGGGATCTTCCGAAGTTGCCCTCCTTGATCTTCTTCTCGACCGCGGTCTTTTGTGCTTTAAACGCGGAGATCTTCTTTATGAACGTGTTTTTAACGAACGGCAGTTCAGCCAAGAAACAGTCAGCAGGATGAAGCAGTTTGGAACGAGAAACAGCCTTGTCGTTTATCGCATCGGCGATAAGCTGAGCGATCAATTGAAGATGCCGAAAGACAAATCGGTTCGGAATATGATTTCAAACGTTATTTGTGTGCTTACCAAGCCCGAATTCGAAGTCCTAATGCTCATAAATGAAGGGGTGGCCGATCGTTATTTTCGAGCCGAAAAGACAGGAAGCAAACCGTCGTCCTTTTACAAGGCTTTGCATCCTGAATACCACAAAGGCTATGACCAAGTTAAAGAGTACTTTGGCAAACTAAGCGATTCGGAATTGGTCATGCTTCTTCGAAAGTACGACATGATGCGAAAGAAAACGCATCCAAAAGAAGCACTATCCTTTTACGACTTGTTAACAGACGAAGCCAAAAAGAAATAAGTTTTCTTAAAAAGAGAGGCCTTTTGCGGCCTCTTTTTGCTAATAAATGGCATCTTCCGGCGGATTGGTCGATTGGAGCGACGACATCTTCCCATCACTTTGATAACGGAAGGAGACGCTTTCGCTGATTGAAGAAAGAGGTTCGCTGGCCCCAAGGAGATAGCCTTCGACAGTCGATCCATCCCCCTCGGTATATGTTCCTGCGAAGTCGATTAGGGCTTCGTCCTTGCCGGTTATCACAAGACTATAGGTTAGATTACCGGTTCCCTTGAGGGAGGTGGAAGCTACTTCGTCAAGAATCGGCAAGGTCTCCGCGGCATAGCTAGCCCAGTCCCGGCCGTTCCCGTATAACTCTTCAAGGGTCGCTTCTTCCTGATAGATGGTTTCTTTGCTGAGGATTGTGTGGTGGTATTGCTCGGGGCCGTCCATCGTGATGGTCCGTTCGATGGAGAGGACGAGGCTCTGCTCGGGATGGCTGAAAGTTTCGCCCGAAGATAGGAAGGCGATGCCCGGCCGATAGTCGATGGCAATCTCGTGGCTCTCCTTTTCCCCACTGGTCGAGGAAAGGCTTAATCGCCAGCCGTCGTAGCGGAGGATCGGTCCTTGAAGAGCCGCATCGTTATTGACTTCGATTTCCGTGGGCACTGATTCAGTCGCCGGGTAAAAGGCAAAAGTCAAAGAAACGGCAATGACGAGGGCCGCGGCGCACGCGCCAGCGATGCCTAGCCCCTTCCAAGGATATGGCTTTTTCTTTTGACTAACGATTGCTTCATCGAAGGCCAAAGGCGGGATAGTAATCGCTTCCCGGGCCATGGCTAGGGCGTTATCGAGTTCAAGGTAGTTCATAGTTTCTCCTTCAGGGCTTTTCTGGCCCGTTCGAGCCGCTTCTTTACGGCGTTGAGGCTAAGCCCGGCCGCCTTGGCAACCTCCTGGAGGCTTAGCCCGGCGAAGTAGTGGAGGCGGATGATGGAACTGTCCTTTGCCCCTAGCTCGTCGATTGCCTCATAAAGAAACTGGTAATCGTTCTTACTGGCCGGTTCTTTTTCCTCTTTATGTTGCACGGCTCTTTTCCTTTGGGACCGTAGGCGGTCGAGGGAGAGGCGGACGATGATCGAAAAGAGGTAGGTCCTAGCTTTTTCCTGATCTCGAGGCTGATGGTGGTAGAAACGGAGAAAGGCATCATGAAGGACGTCTTCGGCTTCACTTTCGTTATGGAGATAGGAATAGGCTAGGCGGTAGCCATCAGCCTTGGTGTTTTCGTAGAAACTTCTGAATTCCTGATCGTCCATTGATTGGCCTTTCACTCATTAGACGGAGACGGCGGGGCTAAGGTGACAAAGCCAAATTCAATTTTGCGTTTTATGGAGAAAAGACGCCTGAATATTGAAGCTATTTTATTCTTGATGGCTCGTACGCCGCTTATCTCATTGCTAATAGTCATCTTTGCAAACGTGATTTTGATGAGCAGAACTTTTATATAAAATGAATTTATCAACGTCGCCTAACATACCATCTTGACCCGATTTGGAGCTTATGGAAAGAACTCGAATTCGGCAATGAATATGGGAAGAATGAAAATGAGGGGAAAATCAATGGAGAGAAAGAGAAATTTAAAGGTCAGGAATGGAATACTGGCTCTTCTGGGAACGGCATCTTTTTTAGCTGGCTGTAGTGGTTCTGGATACTTCAAAGATCTAGGCGGCTACCATGGACAATGGGATTTGACCCAGCCTGAAGGCAACCTTCGCTTCACCTTTGATTTCCCAAGGGAACTCATCGATATGGGACGGGTCAAAGAGGACTACGACCCCACTCTGAATCTTCGAATTGCCAATGCAGCCGGGTATCCAGGCGAGTCCTGTTTTCCCATCGAGGTTGGGCAATTAGTCCCCTTCCCAGCCATCAGTATGGTCGTATCTTATGAACTTGCTGACATACCCAATAACTATATAAATGACTGTCTGGAGGCACTTATCAAAGACGCAGAAGATAAGGGAGTAAATTACGGTGAAGTGGCCTATGCCCATTTTGAGTTCAATTTTATATATTCACTGGACGACTCTGGCGTTGGAGAGTTCCCAAACTATTTTGAGGCTTATTTCAATGTGCCATTGTCTCATTTTGGCTTTTCGGTCGAAGACTAATTTTCATTTAATTGACATAAAATTCGCAGTTTTTGCTTTTAACAAATACGTGAGATTTTGAGTGGAATTTACTATCTATTTGATAGCTTTTGATTCAATAATTGTGGCGTGGACAAAGAGTTCTATGCCCAATTGGGAAACCGGGTTAAGAGCAGACCCCATGTTGTGATTTTGGGAGCAGGAGCCAGCAAGGCAGCAATACCAAATGGTGACAAGTTTCAACGTCCCATTTCTTGCATGGACGGCTTTTTTCAGAATCTGAAGCTTGAGAGTTTAATAGAAGGGCTACCTCTAAAAACTCGTAGTTCGAACCTAGAGGATATCTATTCGGAGATCAATGAAAGAAGCAAAACGGAATCTGCTTTTTTAAGCGCTAAGGCAATAATAGAAGAGCGTGTTTTTGACTACTTTAATTCTTTTGCAATTCCAGACAATCCGACAATATACGATTTTCTTTTACTAAGTCTTAGGAGCAAGGATCTAATTGCATCATTTAATTGGGATCCTCTATTAATTCAAGCCGGGAATAGATTATTAGAAAAAGGATTAATCCTTCCTAAATATATGCCGAAGACAATATTTCTGCATGGAAACGTTGGCGTGGTTTTTGACCCTAAGAGCAGCAGTTCTAGCATGCATTCGAAATACAATGTGAATTTAGGCCAGAAATCCAAGCTTCTGTTTCCTGTCAAAGATAAAAATTATGCCGACGATATTGTGATTAAAGATTCATGGAAAATGGTAACCGAATATTTAAAGCGCACATATATTTTGACAATTTTCGGTTATAGTGCTCCGGAAACTGACACAAAAGCGAAAGAGATTTTACAAAGCGCATGGGATTTCTATGGTCAAAGAGATATTGAGGAAATTGAATTTATAGACATATTGAATGAAGAGAAAATTATAAACAAATGGAGCAATTTTATTGGCCATTGTCATTTCCATTGTTCTATAAGTTTTTTCGATTCTATGTGCGGAAGATATCCAAGGCGAACGGCTGATCACCTTTTTGACGTAACAATGCAGAGCATATGGGGCACTGATAATATGGGTTTCAGAGATGAAATGTCCTTCGAAGACATAAAAGCATTTATTAGGCCGTTAGTATTTGATGAAATATTGCACCCAGAAAATTTAACGAACCCTTATAGAACAGACTTCAATCCTGACTGAGAGAAACAATTAACTTCATCAAAGCAAAATGAAACAATAATGATGGATGGCCTCTGTTTTGGAACAGTATTTTAGTTGCTAGCAGATTCCTTCAATTGTGCAATTTGAGCAAATGGCCTTGCTCAAACTTTTTGATAAGTTGGGTCGTTGAATTACGTCGTGAATATGGTTTTTAAGAATTCTTTGTTTGGCTTCCGTCTTTAAACATAGGAACTAATCTTTTGTTAAAAGGATATCCTTGGGACAACCATTGCCTTATCCCCTCGATTGTTTACGAAGCCGGCCATGTAAATTGGGAGATGGATGACGTTCCCCTCAACGAATAGATTGTTGGGCGATAGGGCGAAACATCCACGGACTTCATTCTTCTTTTGCTTCATAAGTTTGTCGATCGAGCGGTGTTTCTTGTAATCTGAACCGGATTTGACGGCAAATGCCCAGATGCCGTCGTCTTTTTCTACAACGAAGTCGATTTCTCCAATTATTTGGTCCTTGTAGTAGCAGGGTTCCTGGCCATTCGAAACGAGTTCCTGCATTACGAAATTTTGGAAAAGCGAACCGTAATATAAATTCTTGTCGTTTACTGACGAAAGAATTTTTTCTCGGAGAGAAAAGGGAAAAGAACTGACTAGCATGCCAGCGTCGTTCATAAAGAGCTTGAAGAAATTCTTGGCCATTGAAGAGATGAGCGGCGACTCTATTTCTTTCACTCGGTAGCACGGATAGGTAACTCCGGAATCTTCGAGCCAACGGAATGATTTTTCATAACGATCAAATTTGAGTTCCTTATCTAAGGAGGTAAAAGTGAAACGCAGATTTTTCTTGCTCAGCTGAGCCGGAATGCTGTTGTAAATAGCGGTGAGCCTGTATTTTTTGTCTAGGGCTTCGCGTTCCAAAAAGTCGGCTCGATAGAGGCTAATGATTTTCTTGGTCTCATTGTTAATTTTCGAGAGGTTATGGGTTTCTAAGAATGCCGAAACAACTCGCGGCAATCCTCCGGTCAGAAGATAGTAGGTGAATAGCTCAAGCATCTTCTCGTGGATTACAGGGTCGACTTTTTCCTTTTTCTCATACGACTGACGTAGAGAATCTATAACCGTATCGCTGACCCCGTATGCTTTTATGAACTCGAGAAAGTTCATTGGGAACATCTTAATTTCGTTGTAATAGCCGACAGGGACGGAACTTATCTTCTTCAGCTCAGCATCAAGGTAAGATCCGGCCAGAATGTATCGGAGCGATCCTTCTTCAACTAGGAATTTGATTTTGGTAATGATTTCCGGAAATTCCTGAACATTGTCAAAGAAGATGACTCCGCCTTTTTCTGGCAGCTGAGTGGGCGAATATAGGCGAAGGCGATTAACGATTTCTTTGGCACCGTTGATCGTTTTGAGGGCCTTCAAAATATCGGGTTTGCCCGAGAGGTCGACCTCAAAGTGGGGAATTTGCTGGTCAGTTAAAACCTTTCTGATCGTGTAGGTCTTGCCGACTTGCCTCGCGCCGCTCACCATTAATGCGTTGCCGCCGCCTTTGAGCCATGTGTCTATTTTTTTCTTCGATAAACCGATACATTGCTCTTCTGCCTCTGGCAAATTCTAACCGTAATTTGCAACGTTATGGTTAAAAATGCCCCGTTTTAAGAATAAAACTTGTGAGAAAATGCCCCGTTATTCTAAATTTTCCGGCAGTTGAGCAATAGAAAACAGAAGCCCAGTTTAAAAAAGCGAAAAGCGAAGTGGATTTCAAATCAAGTTCTAGATAATAAGCGCGGTCTTATACGAATTGGACAGCATGTCCAACAAACTTTTTTGTAAAGAGGCTCGCCTGCGGCTGTTTGCGATTTTCCTCTAAGGACCCGGACCTTTGGAGCAGAATTCCCTCCTTGATACGGCCGAAACGTGCCACCATTGCGCATTGCTGACAGCTCTTTTTTGAAGATAACCATGTCTATCTGAGACTTTTTCGCGGCGCTATCAAATGCCTTCCTTATTTAACGGAATTTCTCCAGCTATTCTTTTGGTAATGAATACTGATTGTGCTTTTGCCTAATCAATACTTTGATATTTTAGAAAGCATGAAGCATTCCAAGTACTTTGACGGTTATGGGTCCAATGATGGTATTTTTGTGTCTGACTTTCCCGAACTCATGAAAAATTGGGTGGCGGAGAAGAACAAGGAGAAGGGCATTGACCCTCGAACCACAGAAATAAAGAGCAACAAAAAGGTCTATTGGCGTTGTAGCGAAGGCCACATATTTCTGAAGGCTCCAATCAAATATCTGAAAAATCCAACTTGTTCCTATTGCAGCCGCCAGCCGTTGACTAAGGGGAAAAACGATTTAGCTACTTTGAGGCCTGATTTGGTCGATGAATGGGATTTCGACGAAAATGGCTTGCTATTGCCGTCGGACGTAACATGCCACGACTCTATTCACAAAATTCATTGGAAGTGCAGTCGATGCGGTCACAAATGGATTGCCACAGCAACCGACCGTGCAATACATGGTCGCGGCTGCACAATTTGCAATCATAAGGCGGGGATAGCGAAAAAAGTCCGCAATCATGCGTTAAAAAGCGGAGGAATCGTTGATCCGAAACTTCTCGCCGATTTCGATTATGAAGCCAACGATTTTACCCCTGATTCGGTGTCTCCGAAAAGCAACAGGATGGCTTTTTGGAAATGCCACGTATGCGGATATAAATGGCGCGCCAAGATTGTTAATCGAGCGAACGGGAGGGGATGCCCGTCATGCTCCAACCGTGTTGTGGTCAAAGGCCGCAACGATTTGCAGACGACGGATCCTGAATTAGCGGCCGAGTGGGATCCCGCCAACGATAAAGGGCCCGATGAAGTTACCCGAGGGTCTTCCTACAATGCCTCCTGGATTTGTCCGAAAGGCCATCATTACAAGGCCACCGTAAACAAACGAACTTCGGAGCACACCAATTGTCCTATCTGCGACAAGGGCCGCCATACGTCTTTTGCCGAGCAGGCTATTTTCTACTATGTAAAAATGCTCTTCCCCGATGCCCAGAACCATTATGACGAAGGCTTCCCTAATGGAATGGAATTGGACATCTATGTTCCTTTGATTAGAACTGGTATTGAGTTTGATGGCATCTATTGGCATCGGAAAAATGCCAAGAATAGGAGAAAGCAATCGACCAAGTTCCGTCTTTGCCAAAGCCGCAAAATTCGCCTAATTCGTATTGCTGAAGGCGAGTTTGATGGAACCTTCGAGGACGATGCAAACATGACGATTTGGGTTGGCGACTCCGGCGATTACAAGAGCTTTACCATCCAAATAATCGCATTTTTGCGTTGGCTGAACCAATTTGGTTTTAGCCACTTGCCCTTTCCTAATGTCAACGTCGAACGCGACCAGTTTAAGATTCGGAAGAACTATATGAGTTCAAGGCTTGAGGACTCCCTTGCAGGCCTTTTCCCAGAAGTGGTCCAAGATTGGGATTACGAACTAAACGAGGGGCTAACGCCAGATAATATAAAACCCGGGTCTGAAATCCCCATTCACTGGAAATGTCATGTTTGCGGGAAAAAATGGGTGACGACGGCAAGCAAAAGGACAATAGAGCATACAGGCTGCCCCGAATGTGCGAAAAAGAGAGTTGCGAGAAGCCATTGCATACCAATTTATCAGTACGACAAAGAAGGACATTTCATTCGTTCTTGGGAGTCAACTGCGGATGCCGGCGCCGCCTTAAAAATCAATCGAGCCAACATCGGTATGTGCGCAAATGGGCAAAGGCCTTTAGCGGGCAGATTCCGATGGTCCAAGGAAAAACGAGATTTTCTCCCCCCTATCCAGAGAGTTAAGAAAGACCGCACGAACATGAACGGAATTGAAGTGGAGCAGCTAGACGATGATGGAAATGTTGTAGCCACTTATCCATCCATGAAAGAGGCGTCTCGAGTTTTGAAAATAGACGATTCCCAAATTTGCCGAGCTGCCAACGGACTTGTCAAAAAGGCAGGCGGCTATCACTGGCGGATTTCTAGAAAAGACCGGAAATAATTGAAATGTCTATGAGGGAACAAACTCTTCAGCCGCTAACATGAATAAAAAATGAATTCCGATCATTTTGAGAAGAACAGCATTTATCGTTAAGACTTTTTGCTAATCAAACCGCGCAGAAATTTCGCTTGATAGGCAACTGCCGACGGTTGATCTTTGCTTAACATTTTAAAACCGGCAGCGTTTTACGGCTGGCAAGAGGTGATAACTAGACTGCTAAGATTGCCAAGCGATCCGATTGAGATATCATTTGCTCCGTATGATCGTTTACCAAGGAACTAGACATGACTTCCATGTCGTCTGCATTTATGGCCGGATTCAAGACGTGATGGATCAGGCTTTTAAAGAACATCATTTATCGGGCGGAACAGCAGGAGAGGTTAGAGCTTGGACCTATTCCCTTCCAGCCGTTGATCATGTTCTGGAAATTGCCAACGTTCCGGACGATGCATCGATTTCGATTGAACTTCAGATTCCGCTGACCGCGAAGCGAATCGACTTCCTAATTTCCGGGTACGACGACAAAGGTTCGGACAATGTTGTCATTATTGAATTGAAGCAGTGGAGCGATTGCGAGCCGACTCCCTATCCAGGCATCGTCAATACGTACGTCGGACAAGCCAACCGCAACGTTGCCCATCCTTCTTATCAAGCCTGGAGTTATGCAGCTACGATTGAGAACTTCAACGAGGCATACGAAAAGAACGAGCTAAAGCTTTATCCATGCGCCTTTTTGCACAATTTCCCCAATGCGAACCGCTTCAAGCTCGAAGGTTCGATGTACCGGGAATATATCGATGAGGCTCCGCTCTTTTTGAAGGACGACCGCGACAAATTGGCTGCCTTTATTAGCAAATTCATCAAGACGAGCGATCAAGGCAGGGCTATCTTCGGCATCGAGAACGGAAAGATCCGGCCATCGAAGGCCCTTCAGGACACATTGGGTTCAATGCTGAAGGGCAACCAAGAGTTTGTCCTTTTGGACGATCAAAAGGTAGCGTTTGAACGAATTCTATCCTTGGCCCGCGAAGCTGTGCGCGACCAGAAAAAGCGGACGATCATCGTTCAAGGGGGACCGGGAACTGGCAAATCGGTCGTTGCGATTAACCTTCTAGTATCTGCAATCCGAGAAGGATTAACGGCGGCGTATGTCACCAAGAACGCGGCTCCTCGGAACGTGTATTTTGAGGAACTTCGCAAGGAGAAATTGAAATCCTCGTACGTTCGCAACCTCTTTTTGGGATCGGGCAAGTTTGTCGATAGCCCGGCCAACGCCTACAACCTTCTAATTTGCGACGAAGCCCACCGGCTTAATGCGAAGAGCGGGATATTTCAAAATCTTGGCGAGAATCAAATCAAGGAAATCATCCATGCTTCCTTGGTGAACGTTTTCTTCTTGGATGAAGACCAGATTGTCACCACGAAGGACATCGGATCGCAGGACGAAATCCGCAAGTGGGCCGAGAAAGAAAAATCGGAACTCATCGCTGGGAAGGACTTTGTTCTCTCAAGCCAATTTCGTTGCAACGGCAGCGATGCCTATCTGGCTTTCGTAGATAACCTTCTGGACATTCGTAAAACCGCCCATCCCACCCTTGAGGGACTCGACTTCGACTTCCGCGTTTATGACGACCTTTGCCTAATGAGAGAGGATTTGAGAAAGCTAAACGGAAATAATAAAGCGAGGATGCTTGCCGGCTATTGTTACGACTGGGTGTCGAAGAACAATCTTTCGGCCTACGACATCAATATCGGCAATTTCCACGCCCAATGGAATTTCAGTTCCACGAGCACTTGGGCTATCGACCCTGACTCTTTTGAACAGGTAGGCTGCATCCACACGTGTCAAGGTCTCGAATTCGACCATGTCGGCGTCATCGTTGGCAAGGACCTTCTCTTTCGCGACGGACGTGTGGTTACCGATTGCCGTGTTCGAGCCAAAACCGATCAGTCTTTGAAAGGAATCAAATCGATGGCGGACAAGTCGATTGCCGATCGGATCATCCGAGATACCTACAAGGTTCTTCTGACCCGCGGCCAGAAATGTTGTTGGGTGTATTTCGAAGATCCGGCTTTGCGTGAATACGTAAAATCATTGATCAAGTGATGACGGCGGCGATTTTGCCTCTTTTGAATGGTGGAGGACTGTACCACCATTAAAAACTTTTGTGCCGGCCATAAGACGGCGTGAATGTTTTCAAAATAAGGAAAACCTCCAACTGGAAACGCGGACCAAGCAGCGTTTGATAGAATAACCTCAGATATGAGAACTGCTGTCTTCAAAATCAGGCCGGAATTTATCAATGCCATAAAAAAGGGCACGAAACGCCACGAATATCGCTTGAATAAAGGCAATCGCTCGGTTCTCGACACGGGAGACCATTTGTACCTTGTCGCCAATGATGATTCTGGTTCTTTTGCCGAAGTAACTATCATTGGCAAGAAGACATTTTCATCTTGGGAGGAGGCTCTATCCGAGTTTTGGAGCGAAGATTTCCGGTCAATCTTTTCTTCCTTTGAAGAAGCCGTTAATACTTGCCGGAAGTTTTATTCGGATAGCGATGTAAAAACTTACGGCATAGTAGTGTTTTCTATCGTCCCTTTCTCGGAGGGAGCTTTGCAAAAATCGAATGTGCTTATTGATGGAAAACTCCTCGACGACGAAGAAACCCGAATTGCTTGCGATAGCCTAATCAAAAGGCTCCAGGCGCGAGGTTGTTCAAGCGTTTCAGTTAAGCCGGCCTTTGATGGCATGCCATCCGATCAAAATGATATTTTGGATTCATATTTCTTTGGCGCCGTCGAAGGAATGCAAGCGGACCAGATTGAAACTTTGTACTCTCTTTATTCAAGGAAACACGATTATCTCATCACTAATGACGATAAGCTTCTTTCTTGTTGCAAGGCCCTGTTTTGCAACAACCGGCTTATTTCCTTGGATCAAGCCCAGAGCCTTTTAGACCGTTCTTTTGCCCCAATCCGTTACGGCGTCCTCAAGGTGGTGAACAAGAAATTTGGCGAACTGGACATCAACGATCCGTTTTTTGATTCCCTGAAAGACGATTATCCTGAATTTTCTAAATGGTTTGCCAAAAAGAGCGGTTCTGATGCCTATGTTTTCCTGGATGAAAGCGGAAAACTCCGCGCTTTCCTATACCTCAAAATTGAGGGACGGGATGAAGATTATTCAGACATAAATCCCGTTCTTCCGCCGGCTAGGAGAATGAAAGTCGGAACTTTCAAAATAGATAGCGGAGACAATCACTTTCGCCTCAGCGAGCGTTTTTTCAAAGCCATTTTCGATAATGCATTGCAAGAAGCGGTCGACGAGGTCTACGTGACTTTATTCGAAGGCAGGAAAGACACAGTCGATGCATTGAAGGATAACTTGCTCAAGTGGGGTTTCAGACGTTGGGGAACCAAAACCGATGGCGAGGCTCTCTACGTGAAAGATCTTAGGGGATACAATTCAAAAAAGACCCCGAAAGAGAATTTTCCGTTATTTCAAGACGGCTCGTCATTATACTGGTTGCCAATTCTCAGCCATTACCACGACTTGCTTTTTCCGGATTCGATTCCCGAAGGCATTTCGAAGGAAGGCTTGGATTCAAATTTGGGCAGCCTCTATGCTCTCGAGAAAATATACTTGACCAAGGCATCATGGCCTTCTGTCCCCAGCGGAAGCCGCATTCTTATTTACCGAATGGGAGAAGAGTGGCCAAAGAGGTATACCAGCTTAGTGACGGGCGAGGGCATTCTGAACTGGATAAAAACGGCAAAAAGCCTTGATGAACTGAAGGAATTTTGCAAAAACAAATCAGTATTCACCGATGATGAAATTACCGATTGTTGGATTAAAGGAAGAACTGTTGTCGTAAGCGTTTTGTATCTCCGCCGTTTAAAGCGCCCGATCCAACTTGCGGAACTTTGGGAAAAAGGAATAATTCAAGAAGGCGGCGGCCCTCGCGTCCTAGACAAGGCCGAAGACGAGAACGCCGTCTGGCAGTTGCTTGAGAGGAGAAGCCGATGAGAAAAACAATCGTGATCTCCATTCACCCAACGCATCTCACGAAAATTCTTAAGCGGGAGAAGATTTTCGAATACCGGCGTTTAGCCGCGAAATCCGACATCGACTCCATTCTCATTTACGAAACGGCACCCGTTTCGAAGGTCGTCGCCTTAGCCCATGTCAAAGAAGTGATTTCACTTCCGCTTGCCGAGCTCTGGGAAAGCACGAAAAGTGGTGGTGGTATCGACGAAGACTTCTTCTATTCCTATTTCCGCGGGAAGGAAATCGGGTACGCATATCGAATCGATGAGATCATGCCCCTCGAAAAGCCTCTCTCCCTATCCCAGGTCGGCCTTTCGTCCGCTCCCCAGTCGTATGCCTATTACCGGGGCAAGATGAGATTCAGGTTTGCGGACCAGCCTTCCGATATTTCTGCTTGAGATTCGACCTGATATTTGGTGTTGATGCCACCCCCGGACGCCAAAATGCGTTTGATGCCAACGGCACAGTGCTTGCGAATCCGGAAAATGGGCCCAGTGCCCAGCGACTGACTGCGATGCTCTAAATCGCTGTTCGTTAATCTTCATTTTTCCGGGTTTTTCAAAATGCAGTCTGAATTATCTTTGTGGTCGAACGTGATTGTTCCGTTTCGCTGTTTACAGAAGCAAAGTCGAGAATTCCTGGCCAATTTCCCGGAACTTCGGCATGCCTTTCTCGCGAATGAACGGTAGGCGTGGTTTCTCTAACGAACCTTTTGGCAACTTAGTTTCAAAGCTCGTCAGAAATGGATAAAAACGGGTTGCCACAAGTCAGGAAAATGAGGTTGAATGAATGGTAAGAAAGGTTGCCATAGTCGAGCCATAGGCAGCAATGTTCTATGGTAGCGATGAACGAGAAGCGGAGAAAGCCGAGTACTAATGAAAACATCTGATATTCAGTTGATACTGAAGACATTCATAAATGACACAAACTATCGGTCCATTTTAATCGATGGAAAGTGGGGCATCGGAAAAACATACGAGTTTAAGAGATGGTTCGACGCTCTTCCGAGAAGGTCCAAAAAACACATCTACTATTTTTCGATTTTTGGAGTGGAAACGATGGATGATTTAAATACAAGAATCTATCGAAAACTACACCCGTATTGGTCGATTTTCAGAGTCGGTTATAAGACCATCAGCCAATCCGTTGATGCGATCGTTGGTCTTTGGAATACATCAATAAACGTAAGTTCAAATCTTGATTACGTACTAGATTCGCTGAAACCCGCAAAAATAAGTGGCCGACCCGTATTAATCTTTGATGACATCGAGCGTTTCGAATGTAACAACTTCTCCTTCTTTTTGGGACTCCTGTACAAATTGCACCTACAAGGAGCAAGGATTATTTGTCTTACCTCTTCAGAAAAACTTGATAATAAGGAAAAACTTTTCAATGAATACAAGGAGAAGTTATTCGACGCTATCTATATGGTCGAAGAGCCATCCACAGGTGTTTTTGACAGTATTTTCACCGATTTGACAGATAGCGTTCAGAAGGAAAACATTCTCAATATCTGCAATCAGAATATCAGAATGCTCAGAAAAGGCGAACTTCTTTTCAACAAGCTAGTTCAAAATATCGCTAAGCCCGATGTTTGGGTTGTTGATAAATTCTATGTGATTGCAGCTTGCTGTTACGCAATCAGGATTGCGCTGGATCAGCCGACAGGTGCTACCGGCCCAAAATATGATGATACAAGTCTCTATTATTATGATTTTAAGACAGAATTCGGATCAAAAATTTACCAAAATTTCAGGTATTTCCTGAAATGCGAAATGTTTTCGCCTACCGAAACCATGATGCCGAATCTTGTAGAGAGTGTCCTAAGAGTATATTTCTTTAATGATTTTAACGGGATAGAAAAGATTCTTTTGAAGCAATCAGGAACCGAAGAGGCTCCAGTTCAAAAAGAATTTTTCTTATTATCTGATGAAAACAAAAGGGATTTCGTTTCACTATTTTCCAAGGAAATGTCAAACCCTGCTACGAATTACGATAAAGAGCAATTGAGAATTTTGGGTGACATTCTCCGCTATTATCATGGTGGGTTAGATTCGGCCTTGATAGACAATTTTGTAAGGAAATACTTCAATAGCTGCGATAAAAATCAAAGAAAGGGACAAACGGAACTTGAAAATTGGCTGCGGGTCCTAGAAAAGGAAACATCAGACAAAAGAGAAAAGGAAAGTATCAATGACGCATTACGCAAAGTTTCCAAGCAGTTTTCTGTTTTGTGGACAGATTATCACACGGAAAAACTTATTGGCGCAATCGGGGGCAGAAATGTAGTTGCAATTGGCAATTATTTGAATAATTTTTCTCGGTTTAAAGAATCGTTGAATATCGATAAGTTGAAATTCTTTCTTACCAAAAATGATTTTTGCCTACCGAATCTTTCTGCGGACATTTCTGATAACGAATGGGAATTCTCCAATCAAATTGCTGAACTGGTACATCTATTGGGCTTGGACGAATCTTTTATTTTCTATGCAAAAAATACAGCGGAAAATAGTTCTTCCTACTCTTTGAAGGACCGTTTTCAAGCGCTCATTCGGTACAAACTTAAGCAGTCTTTGGAGTTAACTGATAAATGAGTTGTTTTTGCCTGAATATGTGAACTTTCCTGACATTCTTGCCTTGCGCTTTTTGTTCTTATTCGACATTCTCGCGTAATTCAGAAATTCTAATATTCGCCTATTACGGACCATTTCTTTGCCGCTAGAAAAGCGTTTGAGGAACTCGCCCTTGATTTTCTTTGACTCGGTTTCGTTTCACAAGATTCTTTCCGCCTTTAGCAAGAGGTATGGGCACTATCAAGAGCCAGATTCTAAGAAGAAGAACAAAATGCAGGATAGCGTAGCAGGGAGGGGTCTAATCGCACTTTCACTTGGTAAACTTATTTCAGAAAACGGAGGTCCTCTCATGAAATGGGAATACAAATACATCTCGATCGGCTTACACCTTTCAGATAAGAAAACGGCCAATCTGATAAACGAAGAGCTCGGCAAGCTCGGCGATGATGGATGGGAACTTGTTAACTTCGTAAACATTGTCGTAGATGCTAGGTACGCACTCATTTTCAAGCGGCCTAAAGAGTAGCCCTTGACCGGCAGCGAAAATAGACTGCCCCCAAAAGAGTAGAAGACGCCTTTGAGAAGAAATGGAAACATTGAACCCTAGAGGTAGATTTATTTCTTTGTTCTTTTTGCCATTCACCTCGTAGGTCTTTATTTGCTTAGCTGATCCGATATAAAAAAGGTTCCGACCCGATTGCCGCCGGAACCTTCTCTATCGTGTCTGCCTTTCGGCTGTCTCAAACCCGATAAAGGGCAACGTCATGGACGATTTCCCGGTCCGCTATCTTGCCTGTGAGCATGCCGTAGACCGACCGCGAAATGTCCTTGTAGGAGAAACAGATGCTCGGGTAGTTCCCGATGCATTCGTAGTCGCGGCTGATTCCGTCGTAGCCGATGAGCTCGACCTTCGCCTTGCCCAAATTGAAGCGGCGGAGCATGAGGGCGATGTTGAAGAGGATCTCGTCGTTGTAGACGAAGATGCCGACCTTTCCCTTCAAAAGGCAGTCGCGGAGGCCCGACAGGGTGAAATCCTGGGCCGAGACGGAGGAACATTCCTTCCCTTTCTTGGCTAGGGCCTCCCGAAACCCTTCGTAGCGGCGGACCGAGCACTCGCTTCCATCCAACCCGATGTACATGTAGGAGGCCGCCTTCTTGCCGAGGAGATACTCGGCGGCCAGCCGTCCCCCCTTCTTGTCGTCGGTATATACCGAGCGGACCTCCGGAAAGGGCGAGCGGCGGCCGACGAGGAAAAGGTCGATGCCGTTTTCCTTCGCGAAAGAGACGTCCCTTTCCTCCGGCTCGAGATAGGTTATGGCTTCCTTCGCCCCGATGGCTTTGGCCTCTTTTAGGGCATCGAGAAGGCTCCCGTGGCCGTTCAAAAGGAAGGAGACAGGCAAATATCCGCCTTCCGTCAAAAGCGAGACCAGCTGCTCCGACATCAGGGCGAAATAGAGGTTCTTGCTGCTGTCGGCTACGATGGGTAAAAGATGCATAACCTATTTTGGCACGATTCCGTTGATTTCTTTAATAATCTTTACATCGGCCTTCGGCTTCCGATCGAAGGTGAGAAGGCCGTTTATCTCCTGCTCGACGTCGTAAAGCTGGGTATAGCAATAGCCGGCAAGATAAGGCGAGGAGGCGACGGCCTCTTGCGTTTTCCGGTAGCGGGCAAGGAAGCCGTCCCGGCTTTCGAAGTTCCCGTAGCCCCAGATCCTAGTGCTATCGTCGGCATTGAAGGGAATCCCGCCGTACTCGCTTAGGACGAAGGGTTTATCCATCTGCTCCCGCCCGGGGGCAAAGACCGGCCGGTCGGCGTTCGGGGGATCCTCGACCATCCTTTCCTTGCTCGAAAGGCGCTTTTTGAAGGCTTCGAGGCGCTCCGGCTCATCGTCGCTGTAGTCATGGATCCCGACAATGTCGGTGAGAGGATTCTCCCACCCGTCATTGCTCACGACGAGGCGGGTAGGGTCGAGCTTCTTGAGAAGGCGGTACATCCTTTCGGCGAAGCGCAGTTGCTCTCCATCCTTCGAGATATCGTCGATTCCCCACGATTCGTTGTTCGGGGTGTAGGCGATGACCGAGGGATGGCCGTAGGCGTCCTTCACGATGTCGCTCCATTCGCCCTCGAGGGCCTTGGCCCCGGAAGGGGAATAGAGGAAGCAGCTCGGGGACTCCGTCCAAAGGAGAAAGCCTTCCTCGTCGGCATAGCGGTAGAACCAGGGATCGGGCGTCTTTTGGTGGATCCTCGCTCCGTTGAATCCCATCGCCTTGGCAAGGCGAATGTCCTGGAGAAAGTCCTCTTTTTTCGGAGCGGTTAGATTGCCTCCGGGATAGTAGCCCTGGTCGAGGACGAGCCTCAGGTAGCATTCCTTGCCGTTTAGGTAGACTTTCCCGTCCCTAGCCTCGACGTCGCGGAAGCCGACCCGGGTCCGCGCCTTGTCTTCCCCATAGGAGAGCTCGAGCTCGTAGAGGCGGGGATTATTCGGTGACCACGGCTCGATGGCAGCATTGGCGAGGCCGAAAGTAATTTGGCCGGATGTTTCCTCGATCAGGGCCCGCCCCGACCAAAGGACCGAGGATCCGTCGAAGAGCCGCGCCTCGAGGACGAGGCCGGGATTGCTCACTTCGTAACGGAGGAGGCATTCTTTCTTGGCATAGGACCCGTTGGCCGCGGCATGGGCAAGGTGGAAGCTCGGGAGTTCCTCGAGATAGACGCTTCGGTAGATCCCGGTCGTCCGGGTGTACCAAATGATCTCGGACTCCTCTTCCCAGTATTGCTTGCCCCTCGGGATGTCCTTCTTCTTCCCGGGATCGTAGACCCGGAGAGCGATTTCGTTCTCCCCGTCGACGAGGAAGGGGTCGAGGAGGAAGGAGAAAGCGGTGGCCCCGCCGAGGTGGGAATAGGCCTTCTTCCGGTTGACGTAGACCTCGCAGGCATAGTCGACCGCCATGAAAGTGAGGCGGTAGGAGCGATTCTTTTTGCGCTCGAGAGCAAACCGCTTCCGGTAATAGCAGTGGTCGTGGAAACCCCTGTCGCCGATCCCCGAAAGGGGGCATTCCGGCGCGAAGGGCACCTCGATCGAAAGGGGGAAGGGAACGCCCTTTTCGATGTAACCGTCTCTTTCGCCCCGTCCTTCCGGATCGAAGGCAAATTCCCAAGTCCCGTTGAGGGAACGCCATCCGCTTTCGTGGACGAAGTCGGGCCGTGGACATTCTTCTCGCATATCAATTCCCCTTTCGATAGTATTCGCGGCTGATGTCGAGGAGCTCTTGCTCGGCCGCCTCCTCGTAGGAAGCTGCCTCCGAGGCGTTCCGGAAAGGGGTGCTTTTCCTTCCGTCGACAAGAAGGCCGTGGCCGGCGCGGTCATAGAGCGAGCGCCGCCCCGGGCCGGCGGCCATGCATAGACCGTTGCCGACCAAAAGGAGGACGCCGAGGATGAGGAAGAGGTAGAAGTCGGCCGAGAAGACAAGGCTCAGCCCGACGGCGAGGGCGGGAAGGGAACGCGGGAGGGCGTAGAAGCGGCTTTGATAGGCCCCGTTCGGGGCGAGGAGGAGGGCCCCGACGGTTAGCCGCCCGAGGCTCCGCCCGCTCCCGAGGGCTAGGGGAAGAAGGATGGAAGGGACGGCATAGGCCAGATAATAGGAGAGGCTTTGCCGCCATAGCGTCTTGACCTTGGCCCCCTCGACCGCCGCGGCGTAGAAGGGATCCTCGTAGAGGTCCTCGAAGATGGCGGTGACCGCTTCTTGGAAGTAGGCCAAGAGGCCGCTCGAGGCCTCCTCGCTCAGCTCAGTGCCTTCGAAGAGGCTGTCCTTCAGGCGGGCGTATTCCCCTTCCTCGACCCCCTCGAGGGTGAAGAAGGAAGAATCGTCCTCATCGGCACGGAGGATTTCGCGGTTGAATTCGTCGACCGTATGGGGCTTCCGGGTACCCCCGTGGTCCAGATAGAAGGCGGTATCGAAGTAGGACTCCTTCTCCGGCGTTCCCACGTAATATCCCTTGGCGATTTCCATGTAGCTTTCGTAACTCTCTCCCCCGGCCAAGGCGTAGCCGCCTTCCTCTTCGACGTAAAGCCCGGCGCTCAGGAAGGCCCCCATCCGGAGGTCGCTTTCCGCCGCCGTCCCGAAGGGAACCTCGAAAGCGAGGAAGTAGAGGAGGCAAAAGAGGGCGGCAAAGAGACTTCCGTCGATAAGGAAGGCAAGGAGCCTTCGGGGATAGGAGAGGATCTGAATGCGGTTCGAGTCCATGGAATCAAGGTCGGGGCCGGCCGGGTTGGCCGGCCCCTAGGGAAAGGAGGATGGAGATCAGGCTTGGTAAGTGGCGATGATTTCGTCGATGGCTCCTCCGTCGGCGCTGAAGGAGATGTCGTGGACCTCCATCGCCGCGTTGAAGCCGCCGATGACCGGGGTGCTCGGGGTCGCCGCGGCTACCCAGTCGACGCTGTGCTTGAAGGCGATTTCCCCGTCAATGAGGAAGTAGTAGTCGATGCCGTCGCGGATGAGGCCGAAGATGGGCGAGCGGGAAGAACCGCTGCTCGGGACGTGGTCCTTGTCGCGCCAGCCGGCCGGGATCACGCCCTGGCCGTCCTTGAAGTCGGCACCGACCTTGTAGCCGGTTGCCGTCGAGCCGCTCCAGTGGCCATAGCCGACGTCGCGCCAGCCTCCGAGCGTCGAGCTCTGGATGACAGAGTCGACGAAGTAGGTCACTCCTTGGCTTCCGTCGGAAGTGTTGGCCGTCACGAAGAGCTTGCCCCAGACCTCGCCGTTGAAGAAGGAGACCTGGTCGAAGCTGTAAGTAACCATCCACTTGGTTCCCGAGCCGTTGATGGGGAGGTAGGCCCCGTTTTGGAAGACCCCGGAGCCGTTATCGGCAATCGAGACGTAGGGATCTTCCTCGTCGTCCATGTGCGAGTAGTCGATGAGCGGGAGCTGGTTCGTCTTGTCGATGGCGTAGTAGGAGGGGATCCGGTAGTCGATAACCGAAGGGAGGACCGTCAAGGCGACTTCTTCCCGGATGGAGGGATTCTCGCTCGAGGCGACGGCGACGGTCGTCGTCCCGGCCTTGAGGCCGGTGACGTTCCCTTCGCTATCGACGGAAGCGATGCTCGGGTCCTCGACCTCATAAGTCAGGGCCGGGTTCGCCCCCTCGGGGAGGATGCTGGCCCCAAGAGCCTTATCCTCGGTCTCGTGGAGGCTCAAGGAAGCGGGGACGACGATTTCCTCGACCAAGATGCCGTCGACGACCTTCAGGAGGTAGGTGTCGCTGGCTTCCGAGTAGGGGTAGGAGGCCTTAGCCGTGATCGTCGTTTCCCCGGCCGCGAGCGGGGTGATGTATCCGCGCTCGTCGACGGTCGCGACCGTCTCGTCGGAGGAACTCCATTCGATGTCGTCGTCGATGACGGTCGAACTTTCGCTCGTGACCTTGGCCGTCAGGCGGAAGTCGGTCGTTTCGAGATTGATGGTGCCTCCTTCGCCCTGGGCGATCTCGACCTTGGTCGGGGCAACGGTCGCGTTGGCCTCGTCAAGGAGAGCCTCGAGCTCCGGATCCCCGGCTTCGAGGAAGGAGTAGTTGCTGAGGGTCGCCGTGACGTTATTGGCCGTGAAGCAGGGGTAGGTCGGCTCCTCCGGGTCGAGAAGGGCCGGGGCGACGCTATAGACGTGGTAGCCGTTGAAGAAGAGGTGGTAGTAGCCACCGTCGCGGAGAAGGCCCATTGTGAACTTGTCGCCGAAGCGGAGGCAGGGCTCATCGCCCTTGATTCCCATCTCCTCCTTGCTGAGGGTATGGACGAGCGGCCAGTTGTACTGCCCGATGTCGTAGCTGCCGTTGATGCGGTCGTTGATGCCGACGGCCTTCCAGGCGTCGATGAGGGCATTGTTTTCCCCGAGCGGGCAGTCTAAGAAGTAATAGAGCCCGTTCTGGTCGTGGAAGTCGGTGCTCATGAGCCCGGCCTTGGCGTAGAGCTCGCCAGCCGCGAAGGAATCGATCGTAATGTCGGTCTCGGCGTACCACTGGGTGCCGAAGCAGTTGCGGAAGAACATGAACCCGCCGCCGCCGTAGACGACGTAGGGGTTCGTTTCGTCGAGCTCGTGGGTGAAGTCGCTAAGTTCCATCCCGACCGGGCTATGGCTGAAGAAGGTGTTGGTGACGGTTACTTCGACGGAATCCGATTTCTCGACCCCGCGGTAGCTCGAGGTGACGGTGATCGTCGCCTTGCCCGGGGCCACGGCCGTCAGGCGCCCCATCGCGTCGACGCTTACGATTTTCTCGTCGCTGGTTTTGAAGGAGAATTCCTGGGGAACGCCGCTTGGGAGGGCCTCGGCCTGGATGGTCGCCCCTTCCTCGACGAGGATGTCGGAAACGGCTTCCCGGTTGGTGATCCGGACTTCCTCGAGGGCAAGCTCATCCTTTTCCGACGAAGAGGAAGGCCTCTCTTCTTCGGAAGAAGAGGTTTCGGGAAGCGAGCTCGCTGAGCTCGCGGTTTCGTCCGAGCTCGTCCCGGGCGTCGTCTGGCAGCCGGATAGCCCTCCTAGAAGAAGGGTCGAGGCGGCGGCGAGGCCGATGATGAAGAACGATTTTTTCTGCATGATTGCTGTCCTTTCTGCCATCTAGATGGCGAATGCATTACAATGACAGCGGTCTCCGCCCTGCTTTACCCGGTGGGTTGGGGACCGCTTTTTCTTTTTCCCTATGTCCCTTTGCTCAGCCTCCTTTCCTCAGAGGGCTTCCAAGACGAAGTCCGAGAAAGTCGCGTCGGTGAAGAAGGAGTAGAGGCCGGCCTTCCCGGCGGTCGGAGCCCGGCGGCTCCGGTAGGTAACGAGGAGTTCCCCGTCGAGGTAGGCCTTGACCTCCCCGCCTTGGCTTTCGAGGCAGAGCTCGTGCTTCTCCCCGAGGGGGAAGGAGTGCTCTTTCTCGAAAACCGTCTCGGTGAAGGAGTAGTCGCAGTCCTTCAGGAACACCTTCTCGCTGTTGATGCCGAGGTAGAGGCCCTGGAGGTTGTCGATGACGGCTTCGTAATTGGGCCCGCCGTGGTAGTACTCGTGGTTCTTCACCCGGATGGCGACCCCGGCCCCGTAGGCCAAGTCGAGGTCGATGGCGTCCATCGTGAGGCTCCCGAGGGCCGCCCGGCGGTCGCCCATCTTGTCGTGGACTTCTTCGTTGACGGCGACCATGGCCGTGGCTTTCACGTCGGACAAAGGAGCGGCGTTCTTCACGTAGACGAAGTCGCTGTCGATGCCCTTCGAGCGCATCCCGTCCTCCGTATAGGCGATCCGGTCGCGCCCATGGTCGACGTAGGTAAGGGAGGCGTTGTAGGCCCGGAGCCCGCTTTCGAAGCGGTAGCCTTCTTCGGCCGTGGCTTCCCCGTAGGTTATCTCGGAGAAGGCGAAGTCCCCTTCCTCGGCATAGACGCTGACGTAATTGGCTCCTTCCCGGACATCGACGTTCCCGATGGAAACGAGGGAGAGGCCGTCGCTCGGCAAGGTCGAGGGGACCTCACAGGCAATCTTCTCCCCGTCGTTGATCCGGATGGCGAAGGAACGCCCGGCCATCTCCGGGCTTACCTTGATGGCCAGGGAAAGAGCTGTCCCGTCGGAGTGGAAACGGTAGCTAGCTCGATCCCCCTTCTTAAGGGCCATGAGCCCGACGTCGTTATCGGAGAGCCCTTCGGTTTCCTCCGGCTCGTAAGATTCGAGGGCCGAGCCCGCCTCGAGGATGCTGGCCTCCCGGTCGTAGGCGTTGGCGAGCGACTGTTCCTTCTGGAACTCGAGGCTGTCGCTTGTCCCGAGGCCGGCGTTGGAGAAGGCGCTGTAGCTGATTTCACCTTCCCCCTTCCCGCGGTAGCCGTAACGCCCTTCCGGGAGTTCGGCTTCCTGAAGCGAGAGCTTCTCGATGTCGTCGAAATAGAGGTTGAAGCGGCCGCCGTCGTAGCTAAGGCGGTAGGTGTGGAGCTTCGTGAAGTCGTATTCCTTGTTGAGGCTGGCGGAGGCAACGAGGCGGTCCTTTCCGCCTTCGACGAGGTGGACGGAGAGTCCGCTTTCGTTATCGGCGGTTAAATAGCCGTAATCGTTCGGCCCTTGGTAGCCGAAGACGTAGGCCCCCTCATCGCCGGTCGCGTTCCATTCGGCCGTGAAGCTTTCCCCGTGGCTTTCCTGACTCAGGAGGAAGTCGCCGGAGGCTTCCATTCCCTCGCCCCCGCGGCTAGCGAAGTCCGGCTGGCGGGGGAGGAAGAGCCCCTGCCGGGAATTCCCGGCGTCGGAGGCCATCCGCGAGCCGTTGAAGGAGAGGCGGGCGAAATTGAAGTAGCGGCGGTTCCCGGCGACGCTCCCGTTGGAGCCGTACTGGAGGCTGAGGTCGTGGTAGGCGATGTAGAGGCTATCGAGGTCGGGCCCGACGAAGTTTGAGGAATGCCCGAGGCCCATGTAGTCCTCGTCGGTCGAGAGGAGGATCGAGCCGCCCTGCTGGGCGAAGGCCCCAGCGTCGAAGATCCCTTCGAGGGACTCCCCGTCGTAGTAGTTGTAGTTGACCCGGTAGCTCGGGGCGTAGCAGTCGACGCCGGTGTAGGTGAGGTAGTAGCGGCCGGACCGCTTGCTGATGTAGGGCCCTTCGTTCCAGCGCCCGACCTTCGTGTTCTTGTAGGTGATCTCGAAGCGGTCGTTCTTGAAGCCGGTGAGATCGTCGTTGAAGCGCTTGACGAGGATGCCCGAGCTGCTCGCGATGGTGCAGTAGACGCTCTCGTCGCTGTCGATGAAGAAAGAGCCGTCGATGCAGTTGTTGTAGAAGGGGTCGCTGTGCTTCACGAAGGGGCCGGTCGGCGAATCGGAGACGAGGACGCTATGGCGCTGGCCGCGGAAGGAGGAAATGAGGTAGAAGTGGCCGTTGATGTAGGCCACCTCGGGAGCCCAAGGGCTTTGGAGGGACCCGTCGCTCACCCCGAGGGCGTTGCCGGCGAGGGTCCAGTTCAGGAGGTCGTCGGATTCCCAGCAGAGGAGGTTGGTCCCGCCGCTGGTGGCGTAAAGGTAGTAGCGCCCGTCGTGGCGGAGGACAAAGGGGTCGGCGCACTGGCTCCCGCTTACCCCCGGGAGGCGGCTATCCTCGGCAAAGTGGTTGTCGTAGGTTCCGCGCTCCTCCTCCGGGGCGGCGGCGAGGAGGGAGAGATCTTCCTCCGGCTCGGAAGTGGAAAGGGAGGAGGAAGAGGAAAGGGAGGAGGAAGAGCTCGCCCCTCCGTTTCCCCCGCAGGAGGCGAGGGCGAGGGCGGCAAGGCAAAGGGGGAGGGCTGGCTTTTTCATTGGATCTGCTCCTTTCGATAGATGGCTTGCCCGGAAACGGGATCGAAGAGATAGAGGTCGTCGCTGGCGATTTCGAGGCGGACATCATCGCCTTCTTGGTAGCGCTTCTTGCCGACCAAGAGGGCCAAGGCGTCGCTTTCCCCGAGGGGGAAGTGGAGGTAGCTGGAGGAGCCGAGGGGCTCGACGAGGTCGAGGCGGGCCTTATGCCCGCCGGAAGAGACGAGGCGGACGTCCTCGGGCCGGAAGCCGACGTAGGCCGGCGCCTTTTCTTGCTCGAGAGCTTCCGTATAGAAGGAGACGGCCTCCTCGAGGAAGGAGCGGAGGGAGAGGAAGGGGTCGCCCTCCTCCTTCCGGGGGAGGCGGAGGAGCTTCCTTTTCCGCGGCTTGGCTTCTTCTTGCTCATGGCGGAGGTAGGAGCGGGCGCTCAAGGCCGCTTCCTGATAGGAGAGGAGATTTTCCTCGAGGGCGGTGACGCTTTCGGCGGCCGCCTTTTGGTCGAAGGGTTCCTCAAGGAGCCTTCGAAGGGGCGAGAGGACGCCGTTTTCGCCGGAGGAAAGGGCTTCGCGAAGGGCGGAAAGAGCCGCCTTTCCCTCCTCGCCTTCGAGCCACTTCCGGCTTTTGCCTTTCTTTACGAGGAGGCGGGCGGCAGGGAGGGCCGGGGAAAGGAGGGCGGCGAGGAGGTCCTTGGCTTTGAGGAGGCGGGCCTCATAGAAGGCGCGGACGCTTTTTAGCCCGCTTCCGCCGTCGGGAACCTCCATTTCCCCGATGGAAATGCCCTCAGGGCCTGCTTCACCCTTGACGACGTTCATCGGGGGATTGCCGATGAAGGTGGCCACGAAGAGGTTGAGGGGGTGGCCGTAGACTTCGTCCGGGGTTCCTTCCTGCTGGACGTAGCCCTCGTTCATAACGACGATCCGCGAGGCCATGGTCATCGCTTCGGTCTGGTCGTGGGTGACGTAGATCGCCGTTCCCTTCAGCTCGTGCATGAGGCGGACGATCTCGCTCCGCATCTGGACCCGGAGCTTGGCGTCGAGGTTCGACAGGGGCTCGTCCATGAGATAGAGGGGGCATTCTTTCACGATGGCCCGCCCGAGGGCGACGCGCTGCATCTGCCCGCCGCTCAGCTCCCGCGGGTAGCGGTCGAGATAGGGCCCAAGGGAAAGGAGGCGGGCGGCTTCGAAGACCTTCTCCTTTATCTCCTCTTTCTTTGCCCCTTTTATCCGCAGCGAAAAGCCGATGTTGTCGTAGACGTTGAGCTGGGGGTAGAGGGCATAGTTCTGGAAGACCATGGCGAGGTTGCGCTCGCGGGGAGAGAGGTAATTGGCGAACTTCCCGTCGATATAGAGTTCCCCTTCGGTTACGTCCTCGAGGCCGGCGATCATTCTTAGGGTCGTCGACTTCCCGCAGCCCGATGGCCCGACGAGGACGAGGAAATCGCCCTCATAGACGTCAAGATCGATCTTCTTGACCGCCTTGGCGTTCCGGCTGTAGGCCTTGCTCACGCCTTTCAAGGATACGATTGCTTTTCTTTTTTCCATGGTGCTAGTACCTAGTTTTTCATTCCGGTGAAGGCGACCCCTTCGACGATGTTCTTCTCGGCGAAGAGATAGACGATGAAGACGGGGAGCATCGAGACGAGGGAAGCGGCGAGGGTCACCCCGGTCGAGCCGAGCTGCCCCTTGTTGACGTCGACGAGGTAGGTGAGGCCGAGCTGGAGGGTCCATAGGCCCTTGTCCCCGTAGCCGAGGACGATCTGGGCCCAGGCATAGTCGTTCCAGACGCTCATGAAGGAGAAGAGCCCCTGGACGAAGAGGGCCGACTTGGCGAGGGGGAGGACGACCTTCCAGAGGATCTTGGCGTGGCCGGCCCCGTCGATCTTCGCCGATTCGATGAGGGCCTTCGGGATCCCGCGGAAGAACTGCCGGAGCAAATAGACCCCGGAAATCCCGCCGAGCCCCGGGAGGATGAGCGACCAGACGTTAAGAGAGAGCCCGAGCCGGAGGATGTTCTCGAATTGGGGCGTCGTGAGCATGACCGAAGGGACGGCCATCGAGAGCAAAAGGAGGGAAAAGAGGGCGTTTTTGCCTTTGAAATCGAGAAAGACGAAGACATAGGCCGCCAAGATGGCGAAGGCGAGGTAGAGGAAGGTATGGGCCAGAGAGGCGAAGAGGGAATTGAGAATCCAAGCGGTGATCGGCTGGGCGTCGAGCCCGTAATCGTAGATTCCCCCTTGGTCGCCCCCGACGAAGAGGATCTTGAAATTGTCCAAGGTGTAGCCGAAGTCCGGGAAGAAGGAGCGGGGGTTCGTCGCCCAGTCGAGCGAGGACTTGAGGGAGCCGTTCACGATGTAGAGGATCGGGAAGAACCAGACGAAGCAAAAGAGGGCGAAGAAGAGCGTGGCGGCGAGGCGCTTAGCGACCTTCCGCGGCTTTCTTTGCCTCGAAATAAGCCTTGAATTCGTTGGCATGGCGGTTCCCTCCTTTCTTTTCGCGGTCGAGGAAGAGCCGGAGGGAAGCCAGTCCCCCGACGATGAGGCCGAAGACGATGCAGATGGCCGAGATCCGCCCCATGAGGGAGAACTTCCCGGAGCCGGTCAGGTAGTCCTGGATGACGTAGATGACCGTGTGGGTGACCCCGGGGCGCTCGGGATGGGCGAAGTCACTGGGACCGCCCATCGTGAGGACGCGGTTTTGGCCATAGAGGTTCATGTAGCCGATGAGGGTCGTGAAGAAGCAAAGGGAAAGCTGGTACTTGATGCCGGGAAGGGTCACGTAAATGAGTTTCTGGAAGGAATTGCAGCCGTCGATGAGGCTCGATTCGTAAAGGGAACGCGGGACGTTCTCGAGGCCGGCGGCCAGGATGATGAAGTTGGCCCCGATCCCGTAGAGGCAAAGGAGGAAGATGACGAACCACGCCGAGAGCGGCGTGTTCAGCCACTCGATCCGGGTCCCAAGGAGGGAATTGATGAAGCCGTCCTCGCTATTCGAGAAGATGTAGACGAAGGCCGCCCCGGTCGCGCTCACGGCGAAGATCGAGGGAATGAAGATGAGGGAGCGGAAAAGGCGGTAGCCGTAGGGCCGCTTCTTCAGGAGGGAAGCGAGGAAGAGGGGAAGGAAGATCGACACCGGAACGATGACGAGGGCGAAAAGGAAGGTGTAGAGAAGCGAATACCAGAACGAATAGAAGGCGGTATTGGCAACCATCATCGGCTCGCCGTCCGGCCCGAGGAGCGGCTCGCCGCCGATGACGACCGGGATCTCGGGGGTAAAGAGGAAGTAGGAATAGTTGTCGAGCCCGACGAAGTAGGTGTCGGAAGGATCGGCGATGTTGTAGTGGAAGAACGACATGTTGATCCCCGAAACGAAGGGGACGACGAAGAACATGACGAAGGAGACAAGGAAAGGAAGAAGGAGCAAAAGGGCAACCGAATAGCCTTTGAGGTAGTAGGCTATCTTTTCCTTCAAATGGCTTTGCATGGGCTCCTTGCTCCTTGCCTCACTGGTAGCTGGCGATGATCGAGATGGAATTGCGGTATTGCTCGTCGACGATGTCGGCGATGCTCTTGCCCTGGGTCTGGGTATTGAAGGTCTGGTGCCAGACTTCGTTGAGGCCCTGGTTCATCTCGAGGCCGTAGACCTCGGAATAGTATTCGGTGATGCCGCCGAGGGTGAAGTTCTCCTGTTTCCCGAGGTATTGGCCGACCTCGAGGTAGAAGGGGTCGTTAAGGAGGGCTTCGTCTTCCATCGCCGCCTTCCGCATCGGGAGGTGGCCGCCCTTGATCCAGTCGACGTATTGGCGGGACATGTAGTCGGCGAAGACCATGCAAGCGGCCTTCTTGGTGTCGCTTTCGACCGTCCGGGTCAGTGAGAAGGCGTGGCTCGTCCCGACGATCGAGGAGGCGGTAGGCGAGGTTTCGTCCATCGCGAAGAGGTTGCTCAGGGGGATGATGGCCACCCCTTCGGCAAAGCCGCCATCCCCGAGGCCGATGGCCGAGTCGAAGATGGTCTTGTAGCCTTGGAGGTTCCAGGGCCCGGTCGAGCAGAAGATGTAGTTTCCTTGGTAGAAGTCGGAAATGAAGTCGTAGGCGGCCGCCGTCTTGATGATGGGGCGCTTGCCGCCGGTCGGGTACATGTAGGTCCTCAGCTGCTCGAAGTAGTCGATCGTTTCCTGAGTGTTCCAGGCCGGAAGACCGCGATCATCGACCATCTTGGTGCCGTTTTGGACCGGCCCGGTGATGGCGTAGCTGAGAGCGTCGTCGAGGGCCTCGATCGACATGAACCAAGGGAAGAGCTCGGTGCCGGAAGGGGCGGTGAGCCACTCGAGGTCGGGATTCGTCTGGGCGGTGGGGCGGTACTGGTATTTCCCTTCGTAGGCCATGTCGGCGAGCCCTTGGCAAACGGCGATGAATTCCTCGAAGTTCGTCGGCACTTCGAAGCCGTTTTTCTCGATGATGTCCTTCCGGGCGATGATGACGTTGCTATGGACGTCCAGGGGGAAGCCGTAGAGGTGCTCGTTCCCCGCATCGTCCTGGAGATAGAGGTCGTCGAGGATGTTCGCGTAGAAGTCCTCGCGCGAGAAATCGATGCGGCTCAGCTCGATGGCCTCCTCGAGGGGAAGGTAGATGCCTTGGCTTTGGAGCTCGCGGAGGCGTTCCCCGTGGCCCTGGACGATGTCCGGGGCTTCCTCCGGGTCGTTGATGACGGTATTGACGATGGCCGAGGAAAACTCGTCGTGCCTCCGCTCGGCGCGGTTCACGTGGATCTTGCCGGCGTATTCCTCGTTGAACTTGTCGACGATATCTTGCTGGATGAGGCCGTCGGAGCCGATGGAAATCGACCAGAAATCGAGCTCGACGTTCTCGAAGACGGGGTTCCCGTCAGCGTCGTAGGTGAGGTCGCTATCGCTTTCCTCGCTGCTCGAGGCCGGGGCTTCGGAATGGTTCTCGTGGGAGGATGAGGAACCGAGGCCGGGGACCCCGCCAGGCTGGCAGGCGGCGAGGGCGAGGGCGGCTCCGCTTAGGAGGAGAAAGGGCATTTTCTTCATAAACGACTCCTTTGAAATCGCTTACATCGTAGTTGAGGGCTGCCCGCATTAGATAACCAAAAAGAAGCAAAAGATTGCCAAAAATTTCCAAACTGCCTAGAATCACGACGATGGCAAGGCATTATTTGCCCCTCCGGGACGGTTACCATTTCGAGGTCGGGCAGGGGGTTTCCGAGCTCTCTTTCGAAGGCCACCAGTCGGGCATCAACGCCATTTCCCTGGTCCGGCGGGCGCCTATGCCCGTAAGGGCAGAATTCGGACGGAAATCCGTCGAGGCCGAGCCTCCTTTCCTCTTCCTTTCCTTCCAAGGCGAGGGCGGAAGGCTCTTCGGCCCCGGGGGCTTCGACCACGAGACCCTCTACTTTTCGGTCTTTGACTTCTTCACCGAGTACAACCGGATCCACCTCGAGGGGCTCAAGATCCTTCATCCGGGCCGCTACGCCCATGAGCGCCTCCTCTTCCTCGATGATTACTTCCGCCTTTCCCTATCGAAGATCATCGAGGCTATCTTCATTCTCCTAAAGGAAGACAACCCCTCCTTCCTCCTTTCTGAGCAGCGCCTCCTTTACGAGTTCGTCCGCCTCTACCAAAAGGAGATGGCCTACATCGGCCTTCGGGTCCCGCGCGGCTACGCGAAAGGGATTCTCGACCCGGCTTTCGAGCTGCTCGGCCGGTCCGAGGGGAAGCCGAGCCTCGAGGAACTCTCCCGGGCCTGCTCCCTCAGCAAGACGACTTTCATAAGGAAATTCAAGGCCGCATACGGCGCATCGCCTTCTTCTTACCTCGAGAAAGAACGCCTCGAAGCCGCCCGGCATTTTCTCCTTGTTACTCCCGATTCCATTTCGGAAATCGCCTTCCGGCTCGGATACGGCTCGCCCTCGGCCTTTGACCGGGCTTTCAAGAAACATTTCGGGGAATCGCCCCGCGAGGCCCGGGAAAAGGCCAAGGGAGGGCAAGGGCCTTCCTCGGATTGAAGGTTAGGGACAATAGACCCGCCGGCGCCTGACTAATGGCCGCTTGGCTCCTTCCAGCCGACCTCTTCCTTTAGCATCGAAAGCATCTCCCTTCCTAGCGGATCGCGCTTGCTTTCGTCCTTTTCGGAAAGGGCCTTTCTCCAAGCTTCGTCGTCGGTGCCGACCGCCCTTGCCATGAGCCTTAGCTTCAGGCTCATTTTGGCGATCCGCGAGCCGAAGTTCTTGATCTTGCTGCTGGGCATGTTGTTGCTAAAGCGGGAGTTCTCGGCCTTCGGGAGGAGGGCAAGATTCCCGAAAAGGGAGACGTTTTCCTCCGGGTCGACCGCTTCCTTATTCGCCGGGTGCTGCGGGTAGAAGTGCTCGATGGACCGCCAACGCCCGAAGGAAAAGGAAGCGATGTCGTCGAATGGCTTTTGCCCGGCGACATAGGCCTCTTCCCCTTTCCCCTGAGCCATCTTCTTCCAGATGAGGTAGTCGAGGAAGTAGAGGACGGAAAAGGGAGGAATGCTCGTCGGGGCTTGTTCGGCTTCCTTCAGGAAGGCCTTCGTCGCCTCGCGGAATTCGGTTAGGAGCATTTCCTCGAGTTCTTCGCCTTCGATGTCCGTGCCTTTCGTTCCCTTTCTGAGAAGCTGGAGGACCCAGCCGTCCTTCCGGAAGAAGTTCGGGAGCTGGCACGCCGCTTCCTGAAGCATCATGACCCGCTTGAGGGTCGGCCTAAGCGAATCGTCTTTGCAGCGATCGAGGAGGGGAAAGGAGAACCCGCCTTCTTTCCTTCTTCGGATCGTGCATTTCTCCAAGATCTCGAAATCCAGCTTGAATTTCGCGAGGAATTCCTCGGCAAAACCCCATTCCTTTGCTCCGTTTCCGAAGTTGTGCTCGAAATTCTCGACCAGTTTCTTGGCATTGAAACTCGGGCAGGCCTCCCCGTCGATGGAGAGGAGGACGTAAAGGAGAAAGAGGCGGAAATCGATGGGGGAAGAGGCGGCTTCTTCCTCGCTATCGTCGATTAGTCCTTCGCCGGATTTCGCGGAGGCCTCCTTGAGAGACAGGCTCCTTTCAAGTTCCCGCCCTCCCGCGCGTTCCCCGGAAAAGAAGGACTGGGCCCTGTTGAAAAGGGAGACGAAGCCGTCGGCCTTCCCTTGGCCCTGGGCGGAGAGATGCTCGTAGACCAAGGCTTTCACGAGGTCGGCGTCGCCTAGGTTGACGCCCGTGCCGTTCATCGTCTCGAAATAGTTGTTTAGATCAGTCTTGGGCGGGAGGAAATCGCGAAGGACGTAGGTCTTCTTGAGGTTCGAGATGACCCGCTTTTTGTCTTCCTCGCTCCTCAGCCTTTTCGTGAGGTAGCGGTAGGTCCTCGCCTCGCTTCCGTCGCCGCCTTCTTCGGCCTTGAGGAGGCTTTCGCGGCCGCTTTCGTAAGCCAAGGGATGGGCGACCTGTATCCCGAGCACCCGGAAGAGGAGGTAGAGGACGGTGAGGCGCTGCTGGCCGTCGACGACCTCGAGATACTCGTGGCCCCGATCGTCGATTTTCTTCGAAAAGACGAAGGAGCCGATGAGATAGCGTTCCCCATCGACGTTCAGGAGATCGTCGATCAGCTGCGCGGTCTCGTCTTCCTCGTCCCAGGCGAAGTCCCGTTGGTAGGATGGAATGAAGCAATCCCGATCGAAAACGTTTGCTCCCCCTTCATCGAGGAGCGGCACGAAGGAGGGCTCCTCCATGCCGGCTTCCCGGAGGCTCCTCTCCGTTTCTTTGAAGCCCGGGTTTTCTTCGCGGGGAGACTCTTTGTCTTTTGGGAGGTCGATGCGGGGGAGGCGTCTAAAGGCTTCCTGCGCCTTTTCCTTGCCGCTACGGATTTCCTCTTCCCTCGGGAAAGGGATCGCGGAAAGGAAGGTGCCGATGAGCTCGCCCGGGGAGGAAACCGAAGCGATCGTCTCAAAGAGGGGGAAGCCGCCTTTGCTCCCGGACGCTGAAAGAGCATAGCCGCGTGCGTACTTGTCGATGCTTTCCGAGCGTACCATCTTGAGCCATAGGTCGATGGCAAGGGCGAACTTCCAGGCCGCCGGCTCGCCCTGAAGGCCCTCCTCGCCGAAGCGGTTGATGAGGTAGGCGAGGCTAGGAAGATAGAGGTTCTCGTATATCCTCTTCTTGAGTATCTGCGCGCGCGGTGCGCTCAAGGCCTTGGCCTTTTCGAAATCGGAAGAGGCTCTCTCGAGCAAATCGGAGAAGCCCTCCCCGGCGAGGAATGGCTGGTCGAACTGCCAGGAGCGCTCCTGGCGCCTCGTCTCGGACCCGGCTTCCTGGAAGCGCGCGTAGGGGTATCCTCGCCCCGGATCGACGCCGCGGAAGGCATCCACGACGGCGTCGCTTCCTCCGAGAAGGGAAGGAGCTGCCGATTGCCGCCTTCCCCATCTCCGGATCGGGAAAAGGAGCTTTTCGATCAAGTGGTCGACGCCGTCTTCGTTCCGGTTGATTCTCTCGAAAAGAGCGGCTTTTTGCCGCCGAATTCCCGGGTCGGCTATCTTGGCGAGGTGAATGGCCTTCAGCCGGTCGGCAACCGAGAGATCCTTACCCCTGGCGTTTTGGTCGTGGAAGAGGCGGAGGAGTTCCTCCCGCCCCTTGAGATCGTCGCGCTCGAACGTCGCCTCGACGGCGAGGACCTCGGCCTTCGCTTCGATGGCTCGGGCCAGTTTCCGAAGGCCCTCGTCGCTTACGAGGGAAAGCAAAGACGATATGGAGCGATAGTTCTTGGCGATATGGGCGAGCGATATCCCGTCCCTCACTTCGAGGCCGCCGCCCCGCTTGGAGGATTCGAGAAGCGGCCCTTCGAGGATTCCCCGTTCCGAAATGCCGGTCAGGATGAGGAAAAGGGTGATGATCCGCTGCTGGCCGTCGATGATTTCCCAACATTGGCTCTCTCCATCGGTAACGAGGATCACGGTGCCGAGGCGACAAGGGGCGGCCCCGGGATCGCCTTGCTCGGATGCTTTGACCAGACTCAAGAGCAATCCCCGGGCATTTTCCTCCTTCCAGACGTATGGCCTTTGATAAGGAGGGACATTGAAATCGCGCTTCAAAAGCTCGCTCAGCCGAATGATCGATGGCCGATAGGGGAACGGGGCAGGCATGGATGAATTGTAATTCCGCCTTCCCTTTTGTCCAGAGCGCTTGCCCACGCCCTATTCGTCCATCGCGCCTTTGTCCAGGCCCGGAAGCGAGCCGTTCAAAGGGCTCTTTGACTCTCCTGCCGCCGGCAAATTTGGGAGGCGGATCATCGACGTGCCTTCAAAAAGAGGCCGTTGGCCTTGGTCTTAGGGCATTTGCAGCCGTTCGTCGAAAAAGTCTGCCAGCTCGTAGAGCTCATATTTCGCCGGGTCGACCTCCGTGGCGAAGCCGTTTCGTGCGATAAAACCAAGGCGGTGGGGCGCAAGGCCGGAAAGCGCCGATTGCCTCTCTTCCTCCTTTATGACATCCATCCCGACGGGGCGGGACGCATATTTGCATTCGAATAGAACATAGCCGCTTTCGTCGATCGCCGCGACGTCGAACTGCCCGTTGCGATGCTCGCTAGGACAATCGTAATAGTAGGTACCGATGTTCGTGAAAGGCGGAACCCTTAGCCCCTTTCTACTGAGGCGCCCAAGGAATTCCCGCGAAACTTTCTCAAAAAGAAGCGGGAGGTAACGCTTTTCGATGATATCCGCCATCCGGTCGTAGCAAGCTTCCGGCGAGAGGAAATTCCGACTTTGGTTTCCGTCGATCAAAGAGTAGTAGAAAAGAAGAGCGTTGTCGGTTAGACGATAACTCGATTTGCTCGATTCGTTGGGGCAGTTGATGGGATATGTCTTCTCGATGAAAGAGGCTTCAGTGAGCTTTTGGATAACGTTATCGAAACCGTTTGCTTTGAGGCCGGACGAGGCGTAATGCTTTTTCAGGTCCGTATAGCGGCGGTGGCCGCGGGCAATAAGGTCGAGGACGAGCGAAGCGTTGTCGACCTTGCGCATTTCCCCCATTAGCGAGTAGTTGATTTCCGGTTCGAGCGGCGACGACGTCGATATGAATAACCGTTCAATGTTTTCCCGGAGGGTTAGGCTATCGTCGAGGAAACTCAGGAAGTATGGGATGCCACCAAAGATGGCGTAGGTTCTGAACTTTTCGTCGTTGCTGTAGCTCGGGACGAACTTCGCCGCTTCGAAATAATCGAATGGCTCGATATTCATAATCAAGCGGAAGCGGCCGTGGAGGACACTATCCCGATCGTTGAGGCCGACCATCGTCCCGACGGTGGATCCGCTTAGGATCAGCTTCAGATTCCTATCTTGGTAGCGATCCGAGTAGCGCAGGATGATGTCGTCGATTTCCGGGAAGAATGAACGAAGGTATGGGTATTCGTCCAGGACAACGATGACTTTTTCACGCTTAGCTGCCTCGAAAAGGTAGGCCATCGCCGCATCGAGACTCTCGAAGGAAAAGCCCGACGTCTCCGGGAACGCCTCCTCGATCGAACTTTTTAAATTGGCAAGATTGGTTTGAACGCTGGCCCTGGCCCCGGTAAAGGGGACGATGCGCCCTTTTCCTTTCCAAGCCGCCAGGCATTGATTGATGAGGCTGGTTTTTCCAACTCGCCGTCGCCCGTAGATAAGTGCGGCCCCAAACCCGGGCTTTTGGACAAACGCATTCAATTCACTGATTTCTTTTTCACGCCCGATGAAGTTCATGGGATTCCTCCTTTTCGCCCCATTATTCTACTAGAAAAATATCTACTAGAAAATAATCTACCAGAAATATTTCTACCGAAAATCCAGTCGATGGGAGGATAGGCGAGGACGGCTCGCCGCTTCCTTTCGTGCGGTTCTCCGAGCGTTTTCTGGCTTTCCCGCCGAAAAGGCCGGCAGAATCCCAATCGATTGCTGACTTTTTGACTTTTTTATACATACAATTAACACGTGGAAATAGGAGGAACCGCCATGGATAATGACACCCTGCCGCTGTATGAATCCCTCGTCTCTTTCGACACCCCACGCGAGCTCAGGAAAGCCTATCGTTCCCTCGTTGAAGCAGGGGAGGACGGTCTGCTATCCGACGGCTACTATGCTCTCAAACGCCCTTATAAAGACGTCAATGCCGAAGTCAGAGCCCTGCGCCGGGCCAAGAAGAAGCACCTAGGCGAGGCGCTGGCAATTTTCCAAAAGAGTTATGACGCTCTTTCCGAGGAAGACCTTGCCGCCGGGTTCGTGTATCTGGAAATCGTTACCACTCTGGCCCTCGGTTACCTCCGTCTCGGCGATAAGGAAAAAGCCAAGAAAGAACTCCTGTCGGCCGTCGAGATGACCGATGGCCTCGCAACGTGGGCCAGCGAAGCCCTCGGGGCCATCTATCTGGCAGAAGGTGACCTCAAAGACTTCCGGGTTCTTAAGAGACGCTCGCCCGAGGCCCATGGACTCAAGATCCTGAGTGACATTGCCGCCTTCACGAAAGACGGCGATGCTGCCAAGCTTCGGAAGAAACTCGTAAAAGACAATTTCTACGCTTATCTGACTGCTTTCGGCGTATGCCAGTTCCAAGAAGGGCTATTGGCCTATGCCGATCGGAACGACGACGGGTCCGATAAGTCCCTCCCGGAAACTACCCGCCTCTTTGCCTACCTTCGGACGGCCGGCTTCGACCTGAACGGCCTATTCCTCAAGATTCAGGCCGCGGCCCCGAAAGAGAGGGAGCGCTTCCTCATGGACAAGACCAATGAAGCCGCGCTTTCCTTCCTCGGGACCCGCTTCCGGCTCGGGAATGGGAACTGCGTCAAGAGGAAAGAGGCCGTCGCCTTCCTTACGGAACGTGAAGGCCTCGGCGAAACCATGGCCAAGAAAGTGGTGCGGGCTTTCATCCGGAGCGGCATCCTCCGACAAAAAGACGGCTACCTTCTCCCGACCCCCGGAGCCTTTGCCCTCTATATTGTTCCTTGATTGCTACCAAATCCCGCGGGAAAAAGCCTAATATGGGTTCGTGCCAAAGAATCCTTCTTACAAACACTTTACCAATGCCGCCCTCCTGGATGCTTTCGAGCGTCTGGGCGGCATGGCTTTCGATTCAGCTGCCCCCTATGCCGAGATCGAGCGGCGGGGCCTCCTGAACCTCGATCTTTTATCCAAGCGGATCCTCTTTTCCCATAGAGAAGCCCTCCGCCTCCATTGCGACCCGACCACTCATGTGCCGGTCGACAGCGAGGCCTATTTGCATGCCGTCGAGACGACGATTGAGACATATGGTCCGGATGGGGAGAACCCCCTCCATGAGAATTTTGAGTCTCTTTCGTATAAAGCCGGCTATGCCCGCCTTTTCTTCCTTAAAGGCGACGCTCTAAGCGAGCTTCGGCTCTACCCCGAAGCCATGGCCGCCTTCGAGGAAAGCATCTCCATCGATTCTTCGTCCGATAACGAAGCGGTGGACCGCCTCGCCTATCTTTATCTGGCCCTCGGAAAGAAGGATAAGCTGGATCAACTGGCTCTATCTTTCCCAACCAATCTGGCCCCGCTTTTTGCCGCGGCCATCTACGAGGACATCGACACGGAAAACCATCAGGCCATCGTCGATGCCATCTTCCCGCGGAACGCCTATTTCCTTTACTTCCTCCTCGGCTTCCTCCGCCCGATCCCCGACCTCGAGGCCAGCCTCCTCGGGAGAAAGGAGCGAGCCTACCTTCCCTCGGTCGAGGAAGCTGCCTACCAGTTCTATGCCCTTCGCCTTTCCTTCCCCTTCTTCGAGGAAGCGCTGGCCTCCCTTAGGGAAAAAGGCAAAGGCCTCCTCCCTGGCGGGGAAATCGCTTTTTACGCCCTCGCGGCCGTCCTTTCCTTCTATGTCTTCTTCGACCAGGGCGGCAAGAAGCGCCTCACCCGCGACCGCCTCCTACGGGAGATGGCCCCGGATAGCGGAACCTCTGGCGTCGTCATCAAGCTGAACGGCGGGGCCGGGGTGAAGCTCGGGAAAGAGGACATTGCTTCTTCTTTGGACGCCCTCGTCCGAAGCCGCGCCTTTACGATGACCCCCTCGGGCGTCCTCCGCTATACCGCGGCCGCCGATTTCCTCATGGGAGCCCTTCTTCCCCGCGAGCTCCAGGACCTCCTAAATTCCGGGCGCCGGAACGAAGTGACAAACCCCCTTCCCGCCTCGAACAAAGCCTAAAAGCCATCGCAAAACCCCTCTCTTTACCCCAAAAGGCAGCCCTCGACGGCTGCTTTTATTTAGTCTTGTTGTCGGTCTATCAAAACGAGCATTGAGAAGCCCGATCATCAATAGAACGCATAAAGATAGATTTCTCTCTATCGCGCGGGCGTTTTTGGGGTATCATTTTGCCAATGGCAAACCTTTTTGATGTCGTCTCCTCCCGCCTCTTCTCGGTGTTCAACCGGACGGACCGCCGGGCCAACTACGAGCTACTGGCCTACATCCATAGCTTGTACAACGGCCGCGAGGTCCGGATCTCGATCGGCAAGGAGGAGCTCGTCCGCCGCCTCACGGACTACATTTCGAAGAAAGCGTTCCCCCTCATGGAAAACGCTGATGGGGTATCGATTACCGGCAAGGATGTCCGCAGCAAGGCCCTCGCCAAGATCAACCAGTTCAAAGATGCCGGATGGCTCGAGATCGACCAGGCCGGCGACCGCCAGCTCTCGGTCAGCTATTCGCTCAACGACGGGGCCGGGAAGATCCTAAGGACCCTCGTCGGCATCGCCGGCGGGGAAGAGGAGCGCCTTGGCTATAGCGGCTACTTCTACGCCGTCTACCGCCTCCTCGTGCCTTTCGACATGGACAAGGCCAAGGACAGCTTCGACCAGGTCGTCCGCCTCACCGGGGAGCTTTTCCAGGCCCTCCAGGGCGTCATCTCGGCCATCAAGCGCTTCATCGACCGCCTCCTCCAGAACGAGGACCTCACCCCCGAGGAAATCCTCGACCTCCTCCTCAACGAGTACGAGGAGCAGGGGGTCGTCCAGGTCTTCAACGACCTCAAGGGCAAGGACAACCCGAGCAAGTACATCCTCGAGATCGTCGAGGAGCTGAACCGCCTCCACGACGAGGACCTCGACGAACTGGCGATGGCCTATGTCGGGGACGGCTCCCCGGAGCGCCTCCTCGAGGTCAAGCGGACCCTCCGCGGTGAAATCGAGGACTGCCTTACCAAGTTCGGCTCGGTGAGCGACCTCGTGGCCGCGATCGACGAGAAGAACGCCAAGTTCTACGCCTCCTCGGTCCGGCGCCTCCGCTTCCTCCTCAACACCAGCAAGGACCTCTCGGGCCGGATCGACGCCCTCCTCAAGGAGCTCCGCGACAAGGATCCGAAGGCCGACTATTCCGATGTCATCCCGATCTATTCCCAAGGCTATCTCGATAGCGACTCCCTTTATAGCGAGCCGCCGGACCGGGAAAAGGAGATCAAGGAAAAGAGCGACGTCCCCGACGTCGACCTCGCCTCGGCCTCCGAGGCCGCCCTCGCCCTCTTCGGGATCGACGAATTCTCCAAGAAGAAGATCGACGAGTACGTTCTCTCCCTCCTCCAGGGGAAGGAAGAGCTCAAGTCGACCGAGATACCCCTACAAAGCGACGACGACGTCTTCCGCTTCCTGCTCCTACAGATGTACTCCTCCTACGAGGACGTGAGCTACGAAGTGGGCTATGCCCCCGGCTCGAGCATGAGCCAGGGCTATTACATCCGCAATTTCACCGTTAAGAAAAAGGAGGCATGGCTATGAGCGACCGCCTGAAAGACCTCGCGACCTTCAACGAGGAATACGAGAAACTGAGCGACAGCCGGCGGAACGAATTCGCTAGGCTCGTCAACAAACTCCTCCGCGACACCTACGTCGTGAGGAAGAAAGGGGAGGACGCGAGCGACTATTTCGCCCTCCTTAGCAACCGTCCCCTCTTCGAGAGCTTCTTCTCCTTCATGGACTTCGCTTTCGAGGTCGACCGCGACAAGGAAATCGTCTACGTGAAGTCGACGGCCGGGCGTAACCGCGTCCGCCTCGGCAAATTCGACACGGCCCTCGTCCTCGTGCTCCGCAAGCTCTTCATCAAGAAGGCCCGCGAAGCCTCGAGCAACGACAAGATCATCGTTACCCTCAAGGACGTCATCGCCGAGATGAAGACGGCCCTCGGGGTCCCGGGGCGGATCTCCCATTACCGGGAGGCCCTCCGCAAACTCAAGCGCCACAAGATCGTCGACTGCCCGAGCGAGGTGAGCGAGGAATCTTCCCTCGAGATCTACCCCTCGATCGCCCTCCTCGTCCCGCAAGAGGACTTCGAGGGAATCGAGCAGCGGTTAAGCACCCTCGCGAAGAGCACCGGCAAGGAGGACGACACCGATGAAGAAACTGACTGACATCCGCCTCATCAACTGGCACGGATTCTACGACGAGACGATCCCGGTCGACGGGTCGGTTTTGATCGCCGGCGACAACGGCTCGGGCAAATCCTCCCTCATCGACGCCATTTACTACCTCCTCTCCGGCGGCGACGCCAGCCGCTTCAACTCGGCGGCCGTCGAGAAGACCGACCGGACGGTCGAGACCTACATGCGGGGGAGGACTGGCGAATCGAGCCACCCCTTCCTCCGGCCCGACAAGAACATCATTACCCACATCTGCCTCCAGTTCCTCGACGAGAAGACCCTCGAGAGCTTCCTCATCGGGGTCGTCCTCGAGCTCCAGGACGGGATCCGCGACATCCTCAAGACCTTCTATTACGTCCCGAACCACGTCCTCGAAGATAGCCTCTTCAAGGACGACGACGGGAGCGTCCTCAACTTCCGCCTCATGCAGCAGAAGCAGCCGGAAGGGATGTTCCGCCTCCTAGGCGATTCCCAGCGGAAGGTCCGCCAGACCCTCTATAACGACATCCTCGAGATCGACGGGAAGAAATACCTCGACCTCCTTCCGAAGGCCGTGAGCTTCAAGCCGATCGACGACGTCCACGAGTTCGTCTACCGCTTCCTCATGCCGGAGAAGGACGTCGACATCTCCTCGATGCGGACGGTCATCCACTCCCTCAACGAGCTTTCGACGACCGTGAAGGAAGAAGAAAGCAAGAAGGAGGCCCTCCGGGTCATCGCCGAGAAGGCCGAAGCCTACACCAAGAACAAAAAGGAAGCCTCCCTTTACCAAGCCTTGGCCCTGAACCTCGCCTCGAGCTCGATCGAAGAGGAAAGAAACCGCCTCAACAAGCAAATCGGCGACCTCGAAGCCCGGGCCGAAGAACTCTCCGCCAAGCGGAAGTCCTCCGAGGAGCGGAAGGAAGCCCTGAACAAGGAAATCTACGCCCTCGAAAACGACGAAGGCTACCTCGAGCTGAAGACGATCGACGACGACATCGCCCGGGCCGAAAAGAAGGCCAGCGACTGCGATAGCGCCGCCCGCTCCTTCGAGACCCGCCTCGCCCGCGAAGCCTCCTTGGCCCATAGCCTTTCCCTCGGGAGCGACTTCCTCGCCTACCTCGAGAAGAAGGACTACCGGGGCCTTAGGATGTACCTCCCGGGCTACCAGGCCGCCCTCAAGAAGAAGAAGGACGAGCTCAACGCTTCCTATAGCGAGGTCCGCTCCTCCCTCCGCGACGACAAGAAGGAAGCCCTCGCCCTCGAGAAGGAAAAGGAAGAACTCGAGGCCGGGCGGACCGTCTACCCCGAGGCTTTCGAACGCCTCCGGGAGATCGTCATCAAACGCGTGAAAGACCAGACCGGCGACGAGATCGAGGCCCGGCCCTTCGCCGAGCTCATCGACCTCAAGGAAGGCGAAGAGAATTGGCGGGGGACGATCGAGGCCCTCCTCGGCAACCGCCGGTTCGACCTCTTCGTCGATCCCGACCACTATCCCTACGCCCTCAAGGCCCTTGAAGAGGCGGCGGGGAAGGAAAACATCTACGGGATCGGCCTCGTCGACCTCGCCCGCCTCCCCGAGGACAGCGAAGTCCTCGAGAATAGCCTCGCGACCAAGCTCTCGAGCCTGACCTACGACGCCGGGAAGTACGTCAACCTCCTCCTCGGCCGGGTCGTCGCGAGCGACACCGCCGGCTCCTTCGTGAGCCTAGAGGAAGGCGCGACCGCCGCCGGCGTCGCCTACTTCGAGCGGAGCGCCAGGGCCTATGACATTGCCAAGGAAAGCCCCTTCATCGGCGCCAATTCGCGCCGCCTCCGGCTCGAAGAAGTCGAAGGGCTCCTTTCCGGCCTTCGGAATGATATCGCCCTAAGCGAGGAGGAAGCCCGGGAAACCTACTCCCTCCTCGAGAAGTGCGAGCACTCGACCCTTGCCTCGATCATCGAGGAACCCAACCGCTGGCTCGCCCTCGACGAAGCCAACAAGGCCCTCGAAGACCTTCGCGCCAAGAAGAAGTCGCTCGAAGGACAGAACGAGGACCTCACGGCCCGTTCCTCCCGCCTCACCGAGCTCCGGGCCGAACGGGAGAAGGAGACGGCCGAACTAGCCGTCCTCGCCTCCTCGATCACCGACAACGCCTCGGCCCTCGGGGCCGCCAAGAGCCGCCTCGGGTCGCTCCAAGGCGACGTCAAGGCCAAGGAAGCCGAGCTTGAGAACCTCCTCAAGAAGGAAAAGCTCGCCATCGCCTACGAGGACTTCAAGAAGGACAAGAACCTCGCGGCCAAGGAAGCCACGGCTCAGGTCGAGCGGCTAAGCAAGGACATCGCCCGCCTCGAAAAGGACCTCCGGACCCTCATGGGGAGCTACATCCGGCGGTTCTCCTTCGACGAGACGAGCGAGCTCGACGCCCTTCCCCATTTCGTGAGTGAATACGACAAGGTCGCCAACCACGACCTCGTCGAGAACCTCGACAAGCTCGACCGCGCCAAGCGGAAGGCTTCCGAGAGCTTCCAGAACGACTACATCGCCAAGATCCGCGAGTCGATCGAGGAAGAGAAGCGCCACATCAAGAAGCTGAACGAAATCCTCGCCGGGCGGCCCTTCGGCTCGGAAGGCGACGTCTACGAGTTCGTCATCAGTCCCTCCAAGGATTCGACCTTCAAGGACTACTACGAAATCTTCGCGAGCAAGGAGGACTACGACCAGGCCTCCCTCTTCACCGAGCAGCTCTCGAGCAAGAACGAAGCCCTCATGGCCTCCCTCTACGAGCGCTTCACGAGCGAGGACGCCGACGCCAAGATCCTCCAGTCCTTCACCGACTATCGGAACTTCATGGACTACGACATCAAGATCCGCGACAAGAACGGACGGACCTACCGTTTCTCCGAGATCAGCAAGTCGAAGTCCGGCGGCGAGACCCAGACCCCGTTCTACGTCATCATCGCCGCGAGCTTCGACCAGCTCTGCCGGCCCGGCTTCGGCCGCACCTCCCCGGGCTGCCTCGTCATGTTCGACGAAGCCTTCGAGAAGATGGACCAGTCCCACGTCGAGAGCATGATGCGCTACTTCCAGGAACTCTCCATCCAGCCGATCCTCGCCGTCCCGGGCAACCAGGCCAAGGCCATCGCCCCTTACGTCGATACCAAGGTCGCCCTCATCAAGCAGTCGGGCCGCGTCATCGCCTCCCCGATCATCAAGGCCCGTCAGGCCGAATAAGCCCCATCTAAAAGACGATGCCCGTTCCCTTCCGGAACGGGCTTTTTTGATAATCAAAGGGACTTTTGCCGGGGTTTTTGCTCCTTTTGCCCATCTTTTTGTCTTTTCGGGCACCAAAAATGGATAAGGCTTGTCAAGGGGCCTAATGGAAATATTCCAGGCAATCCGAAAACCTCCGTCCCCTAGATTTCG
>CALVSB010000011.1 GCA_944358895.1 uncultured Bacilli bacterium
GTTGAATATTATGAGTCGAAATGATTAGAATTCGGAAGCCTTGCAGGAACCGTTTACACAAGATTCCGTACACTCTCATTAATTCAACCAGTGGTTGCAAAATATCCAACCAGTTGATGAGCCATTTCTACCTTCTGGCAATAAACAAACCGGGCCTCCGGACCTTTAATAAAGGCGTCGAAGGAGGAAATAAAATGGACTCATCGAACAACAGCTTCGTCGTAAAGGAACAAAATAACATCGTCAAAAAGGAGGATGGCAAGATGGATAGCTTCGCAAGGAATCTCGTCGAGCTGAGGAAGAAGGCTGGGCTGACCCAAGAGGAGTTGGCCTCGAAGCTCGGATTGAGTGCCCAGTCGATCAGCAAGTACGAAACGGGGGCCGCCAACCCGGACATCTCCTATCTTCCGGGGATTGCCGATGCCCTAGGCGTCACCATCGACCGCCTCTTCGGCCGGGAAACGGTCGGCTACGAAGAAGGGCGGAAGCCGAAGAAGATCCTCGTGAGGGTCAATTCGGAAGACGGGGACAAGGTGAATCTCAATCTCCCCTATCGGGCGGCCAAGTTCCTTCTCAAGGCCGGACTCAAGTTCGGCGCGAACGACGCCATGAAGAACATCGACGTCGATGCCATCTTCAAGGCGGCCGAGCAAGGATGCTTCGGGCCGATCGTCGACATCAACAGCAGTGACGGCGATATCGTTCAGATCATCATTGAGTAGGGCATTGCCGAAAGCTGAGTTGCTCAGTCAAAAATTCCAACCGTAATTATCAGAATACTATTTGAGCGATTGCATTAAATTCTCAACGCTCGAAATCTCTTTTTGGCAAGTTTTGGGATAACTGACAATCAGGAACTTGGGGCAAACGATGGAAATACCCCTCTCGATAGTTTTTCTAATTTCACTTATGGCAAACCCCGGCTGAACAGTCAAAACGGTCTTTTTCCAGTCGTTGCCGGTTTGAAAATCTGGCAAATCGTTTTCGCTCCTCAGTGTGTCGGCAAAGCCTATCTCAGTTTTGCCTGAAATCAAAATGTTACCATTCGAACCGGCCTCAAAGGAAATTCCTGAGTCACGAAAAATTGATTCGATATGATACCTGAGGGATGCTTCACTACGGCTTTTTCGGAAGTCGCTGAGTTCCTTATCAAATAGATTTATGGCTTCCTCGGACGACCGGCCAGCTGCCCGGAGTTTTTCGATGGCCTCAATCTGCAATGCATTCAAAATCGAGCCATCGAGACGCATGTATTCAACAAGCAACCAATCAGGCATTAAATTGCCCTTTTGAACGTGCCTCACAATCCATTCTGAGGCATTGAATATGACTCCTTGTTCGGGGAAGGAACCACCGCAATCAGCGATGAATTTTTCTATGTAGTCTTTTTCCTTTTCCACAAAGGAGGATGGAAGTCCACCGCCGATGATTAAACCGTTCGCGTCTATTGGGGTATATCCGAAATGAGTTAGAAATTCTCTGATGTCGCTGCTGTCATTAAAGACGTAGGCTCTGTATATATCCGACGCCTTTTTGCAGAGAATAAACATCGACCCAACATAATCTGGCCTCAAAAAAGGGAAATTTGGACCGAAGTTCGTTATTCGATACTCGTTTCTCGTTCCGGTGCCGTAATAAATAAAGTGTGAATGGGTAAGCCCGTATCCGAACCATATGATGTCGACCCAACGGTCTTTGTTGGTTCCCTTTATTCCTGGGCCGTCTTCAAACAAAGCGGAGTGCGATTTATGGCCAACATGTATTCCTCTTTGATGGCTGCCGGTTATCCCAACATCATTGGGGCTGAGATATTTCATGTAGGAAATGACGCTCTCTTGAACGTCAGTCCAGGCTCGAACTACCCCTTCATTCATGAGATCCGCCTCTCAAATTGCTTTTCTCAAGTTCATCAATTTCTTCAACGACAAGCCTAGCAACTTCGCGCATGAGCGGTACCACCACTGAATTGCCGAATTGCCGATAGGCTTGATGGTCGGAGACAACGATGCGGAAAGACTCTGGGAAGCCCTGCAATCTCGCACATTCTCTGGGCGTAAGGCGACGCGGGCACTTCCCTTTCTGCGGAACCAAAATCTCTGCTCCATCCTTATAGTAACGAGCACTCAAAGTCCTAGTGATTCCGTTCTTAGATGCAAGGCCATATCCAAAGCCATTACCTTTGGCCCGATGCTTGGCTGCATACTCCTGAAGGTAGTTCCAGAGATGGTCTGAAAGGGTGTAACAATCGGGAACGTTTTTCTCTAATATGTCATTAAGAATCGGCTTGCGTTCCGGAACTTTTAAATTAAAGTCGAATTTTATTGGCTTTTTGTATCTTTTCCTATCGAACCCAACGATTAAGATCCGCTCTCGATGCTGCGGGACGAAAAGCTGGCCATCTAGAACTTTGTAGAAGACCTCATAATTGAGTTCTTCAAGCGATTCAAGAATGACTTTGAACGTGTTCTTATGGTCATGAGTAAGGAGATTTTTAACGTTTTCGAGCATGAAAGCTTTTGGTCTTTTGGCTTTCAAGACCCGGCATACGTCAAAGAACAAAGTGCCCTGCGTCTTATCCGCGAAACCAGTCGGCTTGCCTAGACTATTTTTCTTAGAAACCCCGGCAATCGAAAACGGTTGGCACGGAAAGCCAGCAACGACAATATCAGCATCAGGCAATTCTTTAGTCTGAACTTTCGTGATATCGCCTTCCGGCATCATGTGGAAGTTGGCGAAATAAGTTATCTGGCACCACCGATTCCACTCATTCGCGTAAACGCATTTGCATCCATTGTCAGAAAAAGCAATGTGCATTCCGCCAATGCCAGCAAACAAATCCATAAAGGAATATTTGCCGCTCGGCTTTTCCCAATTGCTTTCGATGCCATCGCAGCAAAACGACTCGATCAGTTCATCAAGAGTGCATTTTTTTCGTCTGGCAAGATATTTCAAATCTCGCAAAAGCCAGTCTTGAAGAAGCGTAGGCGTCTGCCCGTTTTCTTCTTTTTTCATAACGGTTATTCGACAATTACTCCTTGTTTCTCGAGACGTTCCCTAAGCTTCCACAAATCCTTTGCTTCTTTTTGATTAAGGAGCTGAGGTCTGGGGCCGCTTAAAGTTGATGCCTTTTGCAGCAGGCGCACATCCAAGGGGCCAATGATACGCCTTTCAGCAGCTTCGTCCCAAATTCGTTTCCAGTAAGCACCGCCGAGCTTCATGATTTCGACCTCGACGTTGATGCTTTCGCTCGCGGCCTTTTCTTTCTGAGCGGAATATGATTTTTCGGCCTCGATTATTGTCGACACGAGAGTTTTCGCGAACTCCATTGTCGGTTGAAGCGGCTCTTTCAAATAAAGCTTCCAGTTGTCTTCCTTTTTCGCAAACTCGGTCAAGACGCCGTGGTTTCTCGAGGTGATGAAAAGATATGCATCTTTCAAAGCGATCGACAGCATTTGGTCAACGGCAGGAGGAACGGACTGGTAATTCCAGATGCTAGCCCAGTCAATCTCGTATCCCTTTGGACATATGGCACACATTTTTGCCAAAGCATATGGAACGACCGAGGTCACAATGCCTTTTTGGTCATACCAGTCAGCATTTGAAAGTATAAATCTGGCTCTCCTAAAAAGGATTGCATAAGAGACCATTCGCTTAAAGAAATGGACATTCAGGAAAGAGCTGTCCTTATTCCATCTGTCATTGATATAAGAGGAAAATTCCGCGATGTTTTTTACTTGGCCGCGCGCCACCATGAAAGGCTTTCCGTTAAACGAATTGAAGTATTGGGCCAGCTCTTCTTTCGTAATGACTTGCTGTTTCGGGTGAGATTCGACGTACTTTTTCTTTTGAGCGTCGGTCATCTTGAAAGTCTGCTGGTCATATTTACCGCGAGACCTCTCATAGTACCAGTAATGGCTTCTGAGGTTACCGGCCGCGACCGGAGTAGGAGTTTCGTTGGCAATCCGTTCAAGCTCAACGTGGAATGGGTGGTTCGCAAAGAAATCCGACTCTTTGATTTGATTCTGCGAGTTGGCATACCGAGCAATGTTCTGGACCATCTCCCCATATTCTTCTTGCTCGTGTATCACGGTTATCTTAGCTTGAACAAATGTTTTAGATAAATCAGCCCCTTCTTTGCTCATGGCTGAGAAAAGCGATGCCGTTGTTTGACCGCCATTGATGATTTGAAGATCAGAAAGGCTAGTTATGACTTCCTCGCCGTTTTGCTTTTCAAAATGAATGTTTTCCGTCGTGCAAGAAATGCCGTTGTTATAAGCAAAGAAATCATCAGGATGGGTCTTTATCGTATTGCGTATGCCGGCATTGATTTTTTTCCGATTGCTAAGGAAAGCTCGGATGTTGCTTTCCAAAATCCGTGAACCATACCTGCCATAAATATCGGCTAGCAGCTTCCCAGGAAAAATCGTCAAATATCCGTCATATCTAGTTCCTTCAACCAATGGAGCTTTGATAAAAGGCAATCCGTTAACACCAAAATCAGCAAGGTGAATTTCAATAGCCTCGCGTTCCCTGCCGCTTTGATACATTTCAAAGAAACGTTCAAGCGACCACACCGTCTTATCGACTTTTTTCCCGTGGAAAACCTCGCTTCCAAAAGCCTTGGCGTTTCTGACTGCAAGGTAACCGTTGGTGATGACCAAAAGTCGAATTCGCTCAATCGACTCGTCTTCCTCTCCGACGTTTACGTAGCGGATTTCCAAGCGTCTTTTCAAATCCTTGGCTATTTCGACATAGACATTTGAATCGTCGCAGTATTCGTTGATGCTTCCTTCAAAGACACACTCAAGGAAATTTTCCATGCGGGAGAAGATTGAATCCAAGTCAGTCTTTCCCAGCTTCATTTCGGAAGGATTCTGTATAAATTTCGAAGTAAAAAGGGTGAGCGCGTGATCGGACGGATCGATAGCATATCCGTCGATTACCATCATCTTATTCTGTTTGCCCCTCTGACCAAAAAATGAAATAAAAGGGTCAACTAGTTCACTCATTTCAGTAAGCTTGTTGACAGAGTCTTCCGTAAACTCGTCGTCCGGGGTACGCCCATTGATCTGGGCATCCACTTTAATTTGGCCAATTAGCTCCTCTTGATATTGATTAATGTCCATTTCAGTCGTTCTCCATGTATTGGGAAAGTCTAGACAAATTTAACTTGTACACGGCCGACTCCACTGCTTCGTTGACGTCTCTTTTTCTTAAAGCAGGGAACCGCGAATCGACCAAATAAGAAGAAAGCGACAGTAGCTCAAAGCAGTACTCGTCGTATTTGTCCAAAGACACGTATCCACGGTCCAGCAATTTTCCGTCAAACTCTTGGTCCAAACCATGAAGCGCAAACTTATCGCGCAGGTCACTTACCAAGCTGTTGAGTTTGAGGCCGTCGTATGAAGCGGCCATGGTTTCCAATCGAATTACAACCAAGTGTCCTAGCGCGTTTGAATCAAGCTGTTCAAGGGAATCAATAATTACCGAAGTTTGCTTGGCACCAATCGTTTTTAGTTCAAACCAAGTCGAGTCTAAAGAAAAGTCTTTTATGGTGGGTTCCGAAGCCGTCCATGACCTCAGAGCTTTTTCCTCGGTATAGACAGGGATCAGTTTTTCCTTTAGGAAATAAAGTTCTCCTATGAGGCCCATGATTTCCTGTTTGGAAAGCATCGACTTCTTTTTCAAAAACATTTGCTTCCATTTGATATAGCGCCACTTCAAATAGGCATAGCCCGTTTCTTTGTTTGCATGCACACTTGAAGCAGAGACAATGTCGTCGCAGAAAGCGTAAAAGATGTCGGTAAATTCTGGGTCGTCGAGCGAGAACTCCAGGCATTTTTTGTTATCGACATAAAGCTGTCGAACCATAATCCCAGCAGTTGGACCGATGGGTGTTTTTACGAAGTCTCCGAAGTAGCGCAGTGCCTTGTGCCCTTCGGCGTTGACCCCTGCCCAAAGTTCCAACGGGTGATTAGGAATTTTCTTGAAGAGCGTATCAAACTGAATGCTATCGAATATGTCTTTCGAAACAAATTTTTTGTTATTCATTGGAGTCACCCCCGCCGGAATAGACCGCTCGCCTATTGGTGTAATAAACCTTCGTTTCTATATGGCATTCAGACGAACGTGGGAAGCCAACGGCAAAGGCAAGCAACGGATTTTTCATTTTGGCCATTATTTCCAAAGAATTCTTGGCTATATTTTGAGTACCTTGAGTAAATTCTGGAACAGGCTTGGCAACGCAAAGGTAGATGACGAGCAAAGGGTTGCGGCCTTCGCAAAGATAAAGCTTGCGATCGTCGGAACCACACTTTTCGGAAACTCGGTTCATTTTCAAATAATTTATCTTTTCCTTGGACAAGCCATAAGAAGTGTCCGTGGACGATCCGATATGAGCGTGCGTTCCGCTAATGACAATGCGCATCGGCCCGTCATAGAGCTTAACTTTCCGACTCATTGGGATGATTGACATTTCATCCGTAACAGGGAACGGAGCGCCGCTTTCGTCGTCTTGCTTTACGTTCGAAGTGAATGCCACGTCCCATTTCGAATACATTTTCGAGCAAACATCGAAGATGAAAGAGCGAATCGATGACCATGTATCAAAGTAGGCTTTTGCTTCTCCCATATAATCGAATCGGTATTCTCGGAAGAACTGTTCAACCGTTTCCCGCGGGACATCCTTAAATACATAGGCACCCCTTTGTAAGGGGCCATGCGCGCCTGCATTAACCGCGAGTTTCTTTGCGGCCAGCAAATTATCGTTATTTGCCTTGGCATCAAAAGGAACAGCCGCAGCCTCTTTGAACTTTCCAAAAAGAATTTCCTTGCACCCCATTAGACGAGCCGTTCTCATCTTCTCCGGAGACGTAATGTCCAACTCATCAGTCATATTTCTGATTCGAACGCCGAATTCACGCGGTCTCATCTTAAGCTCGTTCATTTTGGCAATATCAGACTTAAGTTCTTCGGTGGCCGTACTGATATCTCCGTACCAGCCAGCCGTGTCTTTCGGCAGCCAAATCCTAATCAAGTCTTCAAAATGGGGGCGATACCCAAACCAGCGACCCATCTGCATCAAAACATCGTATGTGCTTGTTGAACGGCTCATGTACGAAACGATTAAGCCATCCAAGGTGAGACCACGAGACAATGAGTATCCACCAATTACGATTTTTGAAGTCGCCGCATCAAAGTCTTTTTCCACTTCTTTTGACATTTTTGCCTTCGAGTTAACGGTGAAAGTCTTTATATGAGGGACTGAATCGTACAAAATTGGCAGCAATTCTTCCCAAGAAAACCCACATTTGGAATATTCTTTTTCAAAGGTTGCCTTCAATTCAGTAATGTCATTGTTACTTTCATTTTCTGAATCGCTGAAGAAACGAAGTGCCTTGCGAAGACGTTCGATATAGCCGTCGACATTTCTTTTCACGACCCTGTGAACACTTGAAAAATAGGAAACGTTGATCAGCATCGAACGTTTTTTAGGGAAACCGCGTTTTTGACAAATGCAGTCAGCGAGGCAATAAGTCCTGATTGCCTCATATAACTTCTCTGGAAGAGACTCCGATTCCCAGTCCTGCTTATGGTCGATTGGAAGGCACGATGTCGGTCCTATGTCTAGCTCGTCAAGAAGACGCAAGCATCCATAGTATTTGCTTTCCTTGTCAAAGTATTTTGACGCACCCAGGTAATTGGACGGGGGATTCAATGTAAAAATGAAATCCTTTGGGAAAAGGTCCTCATGGCACATCGAATCAACACTATCCGGATCAATAAAAACGTTTGCAAAGGGGGTCGCCGTGATCCCGACGTATGAGGATCTAGCAAAGAGCTCTAGAAGATTTCGAATTCCTAGGTTTACCTTCGTCGGATCGTTTTCGTCCTTACTAGTGTTTACGGAAGCGTTGTCTGATTCATCATCGATCAAAAGAAGAGATGAATTGACGGTGCCGTTGGGCCCCTTCCTTACTGAAAGGGCTGAATAAATTCTCTTTAAAATTGAAACCTGCTTTTTGCAGACGAAGACAAGTGGCTGGTCACCAACCATTTGTGAGCTATTTTGGGATGCCTTCAGCACAAAATCCTGACTGGCTGAGGTTAGTGAAATTGGAAATAGAATTCCCTTTTTATTTCGACTGAGCCCCACTCCTACGAGTCCGTTTTCTTCTTTTCCCTCTTGTTGGCCGATTCCGATAAATCCTTTTTCAACCCTTTTCTGAGTCTGACTGCGCAATTTTTCCGTCGTTCCGGTCAGAAGAACGAACACCTTGTAGCCAGCATCGGCAGCCTTACACATAAGGCCAATATAAGTTGAGGTCTTTCCAGACTGAACGTCTCCAACAACCAGCCCCTTAACATGGAAAGATTCGTTGGAAGTGGGATCCCCAAGCGCTCCGCAAATTTTATCGGTGTCAGAGTCTAAAACCGCATATTGCCGATCAACCCAATTCGTGTCTGCTTTAAGATACTCAAGATATTCTTCCCAGTAGGGCCTTGGCTTGCTCGGGTCATACCAGTCTTTCTTTTCATAGTCGTCGAGAAGCAAAGAACCCTCCTCTTGGGTTCTTCCTACAATTTCTTCAACGTGCGTTCTGATCAACGAGCGGAAGTGCTCTAAATCGGCTTTCGAAAATTTATCGATATTTTTGGATGCTCGACAAGCAAAGTCGACAACACTATTTACTTTTTCGTCATCAAGCGGACCTTCCTTTAAAAATAGCAAAGCAACGGTCTTGGCAATAGCAAGTTCTATTTCAAAGTCTTCCATGTATTTTCCTCAATAGTATTGGACGAAGCCAATCTTCATATTCCCTGTAGTTCAAGCAGTTAATAATTAAATCCGCAAACTGTTCAGACTGCTCTCCGCTTGGCATTTGCAAGGTCGCGGCAAGCGAAAGACAGTTTTCAAGAATCTGATCTTTTCTTTCCTGACTTAAAGACGAATCTATATTGTTGCTGGCCACTTGGGTGTATAGGTTGATATAGGGTATAGACGTCTCAATTGAATCGAGAAGTATATTCAAATAATTTTTTTGAGCCCCGTCGAGCCTTTCCTCGAATTTTTGGAGAAGGGGTGCTTCGCGATTTATTACGAAAGATACCTTCTTATCCCGCGCAACAGACGTGCTCCAAAGGCTAAATTTGGAATCGCTTCTTATGGATGCACGGTGCAGGCTTTTCTTTTTTGACTTTCCTTGGGTTTTGTCTACGAGGCGCGACAACTGCTTTCTAATATCTAAAGGCAGACTTGCTTGCTGCTTTTTAACATCAACCTGCCAAATAGAATCCAAAGAAGACGGAACATCGACTCTTATCCGACCATATTTGGTAAGTTCCTGACTGTGAGACATGCGGAACCACGTTCCATAAATGATCAGCCTCTTGTTTCTATAAACGTAAAAGCCTTGTTTGGAGAACAAAGATTCCTTGCCTCCAAGAATTTCATAATCTTCGTCGGTCAAATCTTTTTGAAACGGCAGCAAGTAGGTCTGAACCGAAATGTATCTCTCGATTCCTTTGTCATCTCTAATGGACAAGGTCTCAGGTTTTCCGGGCTCCGTTTTTTTATTATTAGCTAAAAAAGGATCTCTATAAGGAAGAGAACGGTGATTAACCTTAATCGTTACATCTGCATCTGAACCATTCAAAAATCTGTGAAAAACCAATGCTAGATGATTGCAGGCAGAATCAACCTTATCAACCAGCGGCTCGTACTCTTTGCCAGAGTTCGCGTTTCTTAGAACGTCAAAATTTTCCCAGAGGACCATCGTCCCATTATTCTTAACGTCCAGTTCGTCAAACTTGGGCAGCTTCTCACATTCTGATTCACTTAGTTCGCCCATGACCCAAGACTGTTCTTTCATCAAGGAATCCAAATCCCAAACCATTCCAGAAAGTTTTCCGTTTTTCTTGGAAAGAACAGTAAATCTTCGACACTGAGAGGACGAAGCAAGCTTTAGTCCAAGCCCAAACCGGCCAAGATCGCTGTCTTTTCTTTCTTCGTCTTTTGAAAAACTGGCAAACCTCATGGCACGAATGAGTTCGTCGCGGTCCATGCCACACCCGTCATCAACAAAAGCCAGGTATGGCCTTTCGCCCGTAGGGGGTATATAAAGATCAATGTGTTTGGCACCTGCAGAAATTGAATTGTCGACTATATCGGCAACAGCAGCATCGAAGCTATACCCAGTCGATCGTAAAGAGTCGACGAGATAGTAAGCGTTTGGCGGATTCTGGATTTGTGATGGCATGGCTAATTCTACTATCAAGTATATGAATTGTTACATGATTAAAGAGCAGCCGTGGAATATTGAAGGAATTTTGTAAGTTGATTAACTAGGCCAGCCGTCGAAACAGACTTTGAATTGGGTTCAAGGAGTAAACTCAAATCAACAAATTCAATATGAATCGTAACGTTGGTGTCGGCACTGCTGCCGTATTTAAAGTCGTTGATCGTTATATATCTTCTCTCTTTAATTTTTGATGAGTTGCCATCAAGTGGGTACAAAAGCCAGACATGGTTCGCATGATATCGTTTTGCATACGAATACATCTGATACATGTCGTTTTGAGAAATACCGTTTTTATTTATTCTTGGATCAAGACGCTTCCACTTGGTATCCAAAATAAGATTCTTGTCGCCATTAAAGAGCCTTATGTCAGGCCTGATTCTGAATTTAGCCGGGTTATCAAAAAGGGTTTTGTAGCCTTGGATTTTGACATTCCAGCCAGCGAAGAGATCGCTTCTCCTTCGGACAATTCTGGCGACGAGCCTGCCGATGAACGATTCGAAAACTTTCTCCATGGGGAATAAAAACGTGTCGGCACGTGTTTCTCCAGTAGAAAAAGAGAGTGATTTTCTGGAAAGAAAAGCCACTGACCACTCTAGTGCCTCTCGATAATGCTCGTTGTTTCGGTCGAATGTTATTCTTTTCCAATCGCTCTTAAAGTCTTTTGACATTGAAACGTTTTGGAACCGGTTCAAAAATAGCCTTATCAGTCTGTTGTTTGTGAAGCTCAAAGATTGCTTTTCGAGGAAAGCTAAAGCTGTTTTGATAATTCTATTTTCCAGGCAGTCCGGTAGATATTCGTCATATTCACAAAAGAATTTCGATAAATTGCTAAAGTTCTCCCTCAAATTATTTGTTACGTCAATCCGACCCTTAACGCAGGTGACATTCTTTCTGATGGTAATGTATCCGGAACGGATCCCACGCTGGAGAATGGCTCCAATTTTTCGTAGGTAAAGTCGAACAAAGCAGTCAAACAGGGAAGTATGTTCAAACGGCAAATGAGCCGTATCGGATGGTTTTCCGGGGAAGTCTTTTAGATAGCCAAGCATGGCCATAAGAATTTTGGAGCTTAGGTCGTCGTCGGCTCCTTCCGAATTTATCTCTATTTTGGGAAGTATCTGCAAATCAACATCTCTGTTGATCTGAATGGTTCCAACTAAATTTCTGATCTTTACAACATCGCCGAGCCTAACGCTTCTGCTGATATCAGCAAATCGAGATTGCCCTTTATCAAAACGATAGACGGCTTCCTCAAGGCTTTTAAAAACGGCCGGATCAACCTCGACAAACCGCGAATCTCCCGACTGGGAGTCTCCTTTGCTCCGAGACTCGATGATGGAATCGTATTCCTTAACAACAATTACTTTTTTCACGAATGTTTAGAGACAATTTTCGAATAGGTATCAAACCGTAGGAAAGCATCGGGGTCGATTTCGTAGCTGACTTCATCTTCATCATCAGACGAAATCGGATCCACATAAGCAAAGGAATCGATACTTTTTGCCACGACAGCATCGCCAGCCGAAAAGCTGCTGCATCCGAGGATGTCCCCTATCCGTTTGATGTTGTCATAAAAATATTCGGTCAGAAGCGGAACGATGGAGTTAGCGAAAACGGAGGCTAAATCATTAATGGACACGCAACCGCTAGCGTCATGGGGAACGCGCATGAAATAGGAATGCCCGATTTCGTGGTCGCGGTCAAAGAAGAAGTGGATCCGCTCGTTAATTGACCTGAGAATTTCGCCGAGACTTATGTTTGCTGTTCCGTCCGTTATATAAAGGCCATCTAGCAAAGATGGGTTAGGCATAAGCTCAAAAAAGTCGAACCTTCTTCTCAGAGCGGTATCAATGCTTTGGATTGAACGGTCGGCTGTATTCATGGTTCCAAGGACGAAAACGTTGGAAGGAACCGACCAAAGCTTCTTTGAATAAGGAAGAATGGTATTGATTTCATGGGCCTCACCGCTCCTCTTATCGGCCTCTAGGAGAGTTATAAGATCACCGAAGATTTTGGATATATTTCCACGGTTTATCTCATCGATGACCATCACAAAGCGTTCGCTTGGCCTAGTCCTGGCCTCGTCGCAAAGCAATTTGAAAATGCCGCTTCTCAATTCATAAACGACAGAACCGTCTTTTACGCTAGGAAATATTCCCTCGATAAAGTCCTCATACGTAAATGACTGATGAAAAGTCGTGAAGGCAATATGCCCTTGCTTCTTATCATTTCCGCTTGGAGAAAAGAGATCGTTTTTGAACTTATTAGCCAAATCAGAATAGTTAGACAATGTGGCGCCTTTAAGGGCATTGGTAAGATTCGTCTTGTCCCCTTCAACAATCAGTTCTGATACGGCAACCGTTGAATAGGTCTTACCTGTACCAGGAGGGCCAAAAAGAATAATGTTCTTCGGGCACAAGAAATCGGCGACATGTTTAGCAGAATCCTGCTCATCATTTTCAGGTTCAGGTTTTACCGACTGCATGAACAAGGTACTTTTTGCTTTGTCATAGAATTTTATCAGCTTCTCAAGGTATGGCTTAATTTCGTTTATGTAGCCTTGGTCATCTAGATTGCTATCTTGCTCAAAATAGACGACCGGTTTGCAAAAGACATTCTTTTTCCCTTGGGGAACGAATTTTGACTTTTGAATAAGCTCCCTAGCCTCAGTAAGGCTTATCCCCGACTGCTGAGACATGAAAACTTTTGAACCCAAAACTTCAATTTTGAATCCATTCAGATCTGTATCATCGCTAGCTAAGTATGAATGGTATGCCTTATAGCCGGCATCACTGCACTTTGTCTGTTCTATTTCAAAAGACGCCGAAACAGCCATCTTTGAAGGATCTTTGTCAGACTTTGAGATAAATAGGGAAATTGAGAAAGGGAGATTTCTCAAACCATTTATCTGGCTTTTAAAAAGGGCAATGTCTTCGTCCCGCACAAGTCGGGCCCACAAATAATTCATGAAGTAACCACTGTTTTGCCAAGTCGGTTTGTAAACACAGGCAAAGCCATTTTCAAGTTTGGAAGCAAAATCCCTAAGTGATGATACGGCTGTTCCGAAGTTATTCGCGACTGCTTGATTCTTGTTATATTTCGTACCCAAGTAAGGACGGGCGAGGTCGCATATTTCGTTTATATTCATGGGACTGTTCATAAGCTACCCTAGCTTAACAGCTTAACAAATAGTTGGAGAGAGTTTTTGAAAAGCACTACAGCAAAAAAAGATTAATCTACAAAACCAAGCAATTCAAAATCTCTACAAAACCGGCAAATAATGTCTAATTTTTGGTTAAAGCTTCCCGGAGAGTTCTTAAAAACCCATGGGTCTTGCCTAACCGCTCGACCGACATCTCGTAAATCTCTTTCTTGAGGTCGAGATTACTGGCCATCTTGGCCAAGATCGTGCCCAGTTCCCCGAGGCGGGAACGGTCCATGTCCAAACGATGGTATGAAAGCTCGTCGAGGAGGGCCTCAAGGAATGAAGCCCGGTCGTCCCGGGTGATGGAGAGCCTTTCGTACGACTCCTGGAGAAGCAGGAGCCACTACGGGGAGTCGATGACGTCTTGCTCATTGATGAATTCCTCAAGACGTCCTCCGACGAATGAAGAGAAGGAAGCAATACTCCTGGTTTGGAGGCAATCGAGGTCGAGGACATAGTAATTTTTTATAGCGAAAGATGGTTGCCCAATCCTTCATCGCGATTAGGCAGTCAGCTTTTTCCTGGTCGTCTATCTCGAGGAGAAGGAAAGCAAAAGAATCCCGCCGGCATTTGAAGAAAGGCAACCGTTGGGACCGGATTTCCGGGTAAGAAGCCACCGCGTATTCGTAAGCTTTTCCAAGATCCGCGTTCTCGGTGTCGAGGTAGAAATCGGCGAGATCGCGGAAATCGATGCCGTGCTGGTAAAAAATAGGGCGCCAGCTTCGAAAAGAGGGCCGGATTTTCCATGGCCCGTTCCTTCATAAGGCGGTCGTACCCAGTAGCCGATAGCAAGGCCGCCGCCTCGTCTTCATGGCCGCTAAGCGGTGTCGCCTCGACAGCTGCCTTGAGAATTTCCAAACGGCCTTTGCGACCTTCGAGAGACGAAAGAAGGGAAGAGGCGTTGATCATTCCCTGGCGGTAAAGACCGACGATTCTAGCGTCCTCGCCCTTTTCAGCAAGCGTAGCGACAGCTTCTTCTTCGAGGAGACAAACCGGAAAGCTGAGCCCAAGGGCTTCGGCGGCTTGGGCAAAAGCGGCCGGTCTATTTCCTTCCCGGGAGCGGATTTCTTAGGGGCACTCAAGGAGCGATGCCGCCAGCTTCCCCGCTTCTTCCCGGCGGCCAAGGGAACGGAGGGCGAAAAAGAGATTGATAGTTTCGACAAAGCGTTCGGCGTTTTTCTCCTCGGTTCTCGGCGATGGAGCCGGGCTACCGCACGGACCCCTTTGCGGAAGGACGAGCTTCCCTTTCTCCGAAACGAAGGACCATGCCTCGGCAATCCTGGCTTCAAGGACCGGACCGTTTGCCGCCTTCATGGCTTTGAGGTAAGAATCCTCCTCGATTCCCATCAAGAAGGCCTCGAGCTTGGTCTGCCTCTCCTCCGAGGACATGGCGTTAAGTTCCTCCACGAAGTCGTCAACTAATCTCCGTTTGATTAGCATGGCACGTATTATCCGCTCGTCGATCATCTTAACAAAGGGGCAAAATTATGTTTCAAACGGCCCCTGATTCACGCGGCTGGGACAACTTTTGGCGCCTTCTTGGGCTCACCATTGGCTAAAAAAGACCGCAAATGGCGTGGCCTCGGCCGACGGCACCAATACATCCAATTAGTCAAATCAATTGTCAACGAAATGGGGATATTGCAAAGGAATAGCTATACATTTACCTCGTTTCCTTAGATACCGTTTGCCCTCCGAAGAATGATGGCCCGAATGAGAGGCAAATTTGCCAAAAACTCCGATAAGCCCTTATAATGCGCGCGAAAGGTAATTCAACATTTCAATTATGTGGAAACTATTCGTTGACCTTGACGAAGACTTCAAGCCGTCCGAAGCGAAGGAACACAATCTCGGATTTATCTCGATGCCGGTCATCATCGACGGCGTCCCGACACTTCCCTATATCGAAGGAGAGCTCAAGGACTATGAGCCCCACGCTTTCTTCGAGCGCCTTCGGGGCGGCCTCGTCCCCAAGACGAGCGGCCTCTCGCCCGAGCAATACCGGAAGCACTTCGAGCCCTATGCCAAGGAAGGCACGGCCGTCCTGTACGCCCACTTCTCCGAGGCGATGAGCGGCACCTTCAACGCCATGCGGATCGCGGTCGACGACCTCAAGAAAGAGTTCCCGACCTGGCGGTTCGAGGAAGTCGACACCCTGGCCATCACCGGCCTTTCGAAAGCCATCATCGAGGAAGCCCTTCCCCTCTATGAGAAGGGAGCAAGCCTCGACGAAGTGAAGAAAGCCATCGAGGATGCGAGGCAGCACTTTGCCATCACCCTCTTTGCCGACGATCTCAAGTTCTTCAAGGCCTCGGGCCGCGTGAGCGGCATCTCGGCCTTCCTCGGCGGCGCCCTCGGCATCAAGCCGATCATCAGCATCGACAAGGACGGCTACATGAAGCCGGTCGGCAAAGTCGCCGGCAAGAAGAAGGCCTTCATGACCATCATCGAGGACATTGAGAAGAAGGGCGACGACATCGCCAACCACCCCTTCCTCATCGTCCATAGCGACATCTCGAAGGAACTCCTCGAATACCTCCGCGGGCTCATCAAAAAACACTTCGGCGAGCTCAACATCGAGGAAATCATCGTCTCGCCGGTCGGTGGGAGCCACGCCGGCCCCGACTGCCTCGGCATCGCCTTCCACGCCAAGCACCGCTAATATGTACCGCTTAGTCGAAGTAAAGACAAAAAGGGAGCAAAGGGACTTTCTCGACTTCCCCCTCAAACTCTACAAGGGCAACCCCTACTTTGTCCCCTGCCTCTATGGCGACGAGAAGAAGATCCTCCGCGGGGACTGGCATCTCAAATACGCGAAGCAGGCTTTCTACCTCGTTTACGATGGCAAGAAAGTCGTTGGCCGGATCCAGGCCATTCTCTCGCGGCTTTCGAATGAAAAGCAGAACCAGAAGCGGGTGCGCTTCACCCGTTTCGACGCGATCGACGACCCGGAGGTAGCCAAACTCCTCTTCGGGGCGGTCGAGCAATTCGCGAAGGACAACGGGATGGATAGCGTCTGCGGCCCCCTCGGCTACAGCGACATGGACCGGGAAGGCCTCCTCATCGAAGGTTTCAACGAGCTATCGACCTTCGAAGAACAGTACAACTACCCCTACTACCAAAAGCTCATCGAGGGCCTCGGCTATGAAAAAGAGGTCGACTGGGTCGAGCGGAAGCTCTATGCCCCGAAGGAACTCGATACCCGGATCGGAAGGATCGCCGATGCCATGATGAAGCGGAACAACCTCCGCTTTGCCGTCTGCAAGTCGACGAAGGAGATGGTGAAGCGCTACGGCGACGCCTTCTTCGACCTCATCGACGAGACCTACAAGGACCTCTACATGACGATCGACTTCCCGGAAGAGGAACGGAAGGAGTACATCGCCGCCTTCAAGCTCCTCATCTCCCCGAAATTCGTCCGGATCATCGTCGACAAAGACGACAAGGTCGTGGCCATCGGCCTCTGCTTCCCCTCAATCGGGAAAGCCCTCCAGAAGTCCGGGGGCAAGCTTACCCTCCCTTGCCTCATCAAGGTCATGAAAGCTGTGAAGAAGCCGGAGATCATCGACCTCGGGCTCATCGGCATTCTCCCCAAGTACCAGAATTCCGGCGTCAGCTGGGCCATCTTCTACGAGATCATGAAGATGCTCTACGAAGGCGGAGTCGCCTATTGCGAGACCAACCTCAACCTCGAGGACAACAAGGGGATCCAAAACAACTGGGGGCGCTTCGAAAACGTCCTCCACAAGCGGCGGAGATCCTACCTCAAGAAAATCGCCTAAGGAGCCGTTGGCTCCTTTTTTCGTCGCAAAAACGCGGCAAATCCCCACTCGAATTTTGAAATTCCGTTTCAATGGGCAGGGGAAAGCGGTTACAATGGAAGTCAAGAAGGGAGACAACAAATGTCCAAAACTAAGAAAGCCCGGGTTTCACCCATCGGCACCATCGTCATCCTCGTCGGAATCGTCATCGCAATCATCGGCATCGTCTGTATGAGCACTACGGCCCTTTGCCTCACCGTCAAGGCAGGTGGGGAAACACAGGTCGGGGACCTTATCACCGGTTTCGGCCTTGCCTTCGGCGCTCCTTATGATGTCAAGATTGGCGACTTCACCTACACGGCCCAAGCGGAAATGAATACGACGGTCCTCATCTTCTTCATCGTCCTCGCCATCGGCCTTGTCATGGGCATCCTCGCCATGCTTTTCCGGGTCATGAAGAACCGGAAGATCGCGACCATCTTCGGCCTCGTCGGCGGCCTTCTTACCATCGTCGGCGGCGTTCTCTTCTTCTTCGTCCCGAACTTCGTTAGCGAAGACCTCATCAATTCGGTCGATGCGTTCAACAAGATTCTCAGCATCGTCGGCGGGAGCGCCGCCCTCACCCTCGGGCCTGGATCCATCATCCCGGCCATCGGCGGCATCCTCGGCGGAGCCGCGATCGGCGTCGGCAGCATCATCCGCTAAGCTCAAGGATTACTCCCTAGCTCCCTTGCACCGGGGAGTTTTTTTATCGGGTGCTCTCCCCCACTTTGACGCTTGGGACCGTGACGAAGCTCTGGATGCCGTAGCTGCGGTTGCCGATGAGGCGGATCATTTGCCTGGCAACCTCATGTCCCAGTTCCTGGACGTTGATGACGATGGAGGTCGCCGGCGGATAGGCGATCCCGGCATAGGGATAAGCATCGAAGGTGAGATAGGACACTTCCGAGGGGACGCTGATCTTCCGCCGCTCGAGCGAGCGGGAAACGCCGTAGACGATCAGATTGTTGCTCGCGACGATGACCTCGGGGCGTTCCGCCAAGGAAAGAAGCCGCCCGACGGCTGCGTCGACACTCGGAAAAGAACCATCCGCCCGCTCGACGAGGCTCGGGGCGAGTTCGATCCCGTGCTCGCTCAGCCCCATGAGAAGGCCTTCGAGGCGGCCGGATGAAATGTCGTCCTCTTTGCTGGGGCCGATGAAGGCAAAGCGGGCATAGCCGCGGTTGAGAAGATAGCTGGCCGCGGCCCGGCCGGCCAAGACGTGGTTGGTGTCGAGCCAGTTGACGTATTTGTCCCGCCCGATGAGGATGGCCGGGAACTTATTGAGCCGGAGTTGGGCCAGAAGTTCCTCGTCGAGGGCATTCGCGTGGATGATAGCCCCGTCGTAGGCCTTCCCGGCCATGAGGGATTTCACCGTTTCCGAAGGATTGGCCAAATTGTTCACGTTGAGGATTGCGAACCGGTAATGGCTCTCGGTAAGCGATTCGAGGATCGCTTCGAAAAGGGAATAGACATAAGGGTTGGTAAAGGGATCGTCCGGATAGGAACGGTAAACGAAGAGGATGGCATGGGCTTCTTGCCGGGAGAAGGAAACGGCCCGCGCGTTAGGCGCGTAGCCAAGGATCTTGGCCGCGTTCATGATCCTTTCCCTTGTTTCGGCCCCGACGCCTTTTTCCCCGTTCAGGGCCTTGGAGACGCTGGCGATCGAAACCTTCGCTAGCTTGGCGACGTCTTTGATAGTTGAAGCCATGGCTTACCTCCGCGAAAACGTTTTCGTTATTTTAACGTAAAGTTTCGTTATTGAAAGGGCTTTCAAAAAAATTAATGACCTTATAATGGCCTCAGATACTTAGGTTAAGCTTTGCCTAATAAGGAAAACGTTTAACCGGAAAGGAACAAAATGAAGAGACTAGCCATCATCCCCATCGCCGCCTTCTTGGCTGCTACGGCTTTAGCCGGATGCACCACGGAACAGGGAGGCCCCACCACTCTCACCTTCTGGCACGACAACGACGAGGCCATGATGAATTACCTCGCCTCGGCCGCGACCGACGCCCTCAAGGACGAAGGCATCACCGTCGAAGCCGTCAAGAAGAGCGGCATCCAGGACCAGATCAAGCTCTACGGCAACGATTCCTCGAACGGCCCGGACTTCTTCTTCGGGGCCCACGACGCGATCGGAGCCTATGCCGAAATGGGCATCCTCGCCGGCATCGAAGGCTATGCCGACGCCACCACTCTCGGCTCCTTCCTCGACAGCACCGTCGATGCAGGCGAATATAAGGGTACCAAGTACCTCTTCCCCCTCTATGCCGAGACGAACCTCCTCTTCTACAACAAGGACCTTTGGAAAGGGGAAATGCCGACGACGACCGACGGCCTCCTCGCCTACAACGAGGCCCGGGTCAAAGAAGGAGGCTATGGCTTCCTCAACCAGTACAACGACACCTACAACGCCGCTCCTTGGATCAACGGCTACGGCGGCTTCGTCATCAACGAAGAGGCGACCCCCGGCATTAGCGACGCCAAGACGAAGGAAGGGGCAGCCTACAATGCCCGCTTCGCCCCGACCATGTCGGACGGAACTTACGACACCATCACCAACCTCTTCCTCGAAGGGAAAGCCGACGGCATTCTCGCCGGCCCGTGGTTCGTCTCCTCGGTGAAAGACGCCGGCATCGACTGCGGCTATGTTTCCCTCTCCCGGTTCGAGCTGCCCAACGGAGAGGTCCTCTCTCCTTATGAAGGTGTCCAAGGCTTCGCCGTCATGAAGTACGCCGAGGGGAAGAAGGATGCCATTTCCAAGGCCCTCAAAGCCATGGCGACCGTCGAAGTTGCGACCGACCTCGCAAAAAACTACAACTGCACCCCGGCCCTCGAAGCGGCTTCCGACGTGGCTGAGGTAACTTCCAACGAAATGGTGAAGGAAACCCAGTACACGATCGCCGAATCGGCCGTCCCGACGCCGAACATCCCCGAGATGGGCGTCATGTGGACGCCGTTCACCAACTTCCTGACCGCCGTCAACAAGGGCGAGAATATCGACGAGGCGGCGACCAAATACCAAGCCGACGCCGTCCAAGCCATCGAAAACATGCACTAAGGGAAAAGGGCCCCGCTTCCGGGCGGGGCCCCTTCCCGCGAGGAGGGATCAATGAAAGGAACAGCAAGGAACGAAAGGAAGCGCCGGTACGAAAACAGCGCTTATTTTTACGTAGCGGCCATCCTTCTATTGGTCGCGCTCATCGTCGTCTTCCCGATCGGCTACACCGTCTACATCTCGCTCACGAACATGAACCTCTACCATTGGTTCGACTTCGAGTTCATCGGGATCGGCAATTACATCCGGGCCTTTTCCCAAGCCAATAGCGAGTTCCTCTCTTCCCTTGGCCTCACGATCCTCTGGACGATTGCCAACATGGTCTTGATCACCCTGGTCTCGCTGGTGCTGGCCGTCCTTTTGAACGTCAAGGGCTTCAAGGGAAGGAACGTCTACAAGACCCTTCTCATGTTCCCGTGGGCGGTTCCTTCCTATGTCTCGATCCTTCTATGGCGGATCGGCATCTTCAACGGCGAATTCGGCCTCCTCGGCGACATCGCCCGGGCCCTCGGGAGCGATTCCTTTTACATCCTTCAAAGCTATTGGGGCGCTTTCTTCGCCTCGCTCCTCGTCAATGTCTGGCTCTCCTACCCCTTCACCATGACGATGATGGACGGAGCCCTCCAAAGCATCGACCAGTCCCTCTACGAGGCGGCTCGGCTCGACGGGGCCGGCTTCTGGCGGACGACCTTCAACGTCTCGCTTCCGGAAATCGTCCCCATCGTCGCGCCTTCCCTGCTTATGACCGCTTTCATGCAATTCAAGCAATTCGACGTCGTTTACCTTTTGACCCTCCAAAAGGGCGCCCAGACGGGAGCGGGTCTCCAAACGATCATCACCTATGCCCACACGACGGCCTTCGAAAGCAACAACTACGGCCTTTCGAGCGCCATCTCGACCATCATCTTCATGCTGATTGCCCTACTGTTCTCGCGCTTCGCCTACCGCGAAGCCAAGGAAGGGAGGAACTAGGATGGAACTCCGCAAAACCGCCCGCAAGGCCCTGAAATTCGGCTCGCTCCACCTTCTTTTCATCGCCGTTTGCTTCATCGCCCTCGTCCCGATCATCTATGCCCTGGCCATTTCCTTCAGCGGCACGACCAATCTGACCGGCGGGATCTTTGCGATCACCGACTTCACCTTCGACAACTATCTCCACATTTTCACCGAGCTCGATTTCGGAACGTGGCTCGGGAATTCGCTCATCCTTTCCATCGCGACGGTCCTCGTCACCGTCATCCCCTCGGCCTTTGCCGCCTACGCCTTCGCGACGATGTCGTTCCGGGGGAAGCGTGTCCTCTTGTTTCTCCTTCTCATCTTGAATGCCTTCCCCCAGGTTCTCACGATGACGGCTCTCTTTGCCCTTTTGCGAAACACGCACCTCCTCAACACGAGGATCGCCCTGATCCTCGTCTATAGCGGCAGCAACAGCATCTTCGCCTTCTTCAATCTCAAAGGGTATTTCGCCTCGATTCCTTCTTCGATCTCGGAAGCGGCGACCATCGACGGGGCAACGAGGCCCGAGATCCTTTTCAAGGTCGTCCTTCCCTTGGCCCGCCCGGCCATCATCGTTACCTCGATCCTCGTCTTCATCAATTGCTGGAACGAGTACCTATTTGCCTCGACCTTCCTGACCGGGAAGGACCTCTATACCCTGGCCAGCGGCCTCTATGCCCTTCAAAGCAACAACCTGGCCCGGAACTGGCCGCAGTTCGCGGCCGCCTCGCTCTTCATCTCCCTCCCGGTCCTCATCGTCTTCTTCCTCATGCAGCGTTACATGGTGAGCGGCCTCACGGCCGGAGGGGTCAAGGAATGAAAATCGAGCGTGCCGCCCTCCTCCACCGCGCCCAAGGGAGCGATGCCTGCCCCCTAGCCGATGGCCGTTTCTTCCTTCGCCTCTTCGCTAGGGAAGGCGATGTCCTGGAAGCTTATGTCGTCTATGGCGACCGCGGGTCCTCCTCGACGCCGGTGCCTCTATCCGAAAAGCCCATGAAAAGGGTCGCGGCGTCCGAGGGACGGGAGACCTTCGAGGTATATCTCAGTCACGTCCCGGAACGCCTCTTCTACGCCTTCCGCCTCGTCGGCCGGGAGGAGACGCTCTATTTCATCGACGGTTTTGTCCGGCCGTCCATCGAAAACCAGTCGTGCGACGGAAAGACCATCGACAACCGGGAAGAGTTCTTCAATTATCCTTACGATCTGAGGAGCGAAAGGATTTCACTTCCTCCATGGTGGGAGAAGGCCAATGTCTACAATATCTTCCCGGATTCCTTCGTGTGTGGGAGGAAAAAGAGCGTTCAGGCGCCTTCGCGCGTAGGCGGCACCTTCAAGGACATCGAGGAAAAGCTCCCCTACCTCAAGGACCTAGGGATCGATTGCCTCTACCTGAACCCCATTTTCAAAGCGGCTTCCTACCACCGCTACGACACGAGCGAATACTTTTCTTGCGACCCCGCCCTCGGGGGAGACGAAGCTTTCCTCTCGCTCGTCCAAGCCGCCCATCGCCTCGGCCTCAAGGTCATGGTCGATGGGGTCTTCAACCATACGGGCCGCGCTTTCTTTGCCTTCCGGGACATTGAGGAAAAGGGGGATAAGTCGCCTTACCTCCAATGGTACTACCGGGTATCCTTTCCCCTTTTCAAAGCCGACGGCTCCCCGAATTACGCTTGCTTCGGCTACTGCCCCGCGATGCCGAAGCTCGACACCTCCAATCCCGAGGTCATCGCCTATTTCGCGAAGGGAGCCGCGGACTTCAGCCGGCGCTTTCAAATCGACGGCTGGCGGCTAGACGTGGCCAACGAAGTCGACAAAAGCTTCTGGCGGGCCTTCAAGAAAGAGGTGCTCGCGGCCCGCCCGTCCTCGGTCTTCCTGGCCGAAATCTGGGGCGGGGCTGAGGCTTGGCTCGCCCACGACCTCTTCGACAGCACGATGAATTACGAATTCGCCCGGATTGCCCGCTTCTTCTTCGCTTATGGAAAATTGGATGCCCAAGGTCTCTCCGACGAGCTCAATCGATTATTGGACCGCTATGCCCCGCCGTTTGCTAGGGCCCAACTCAATCTCCTCGATAGCCATGACGTTCCGCGCTTCCATAGCCTCGTCCGCGGCGACAAAAGGAAATACCGCTCGGCCCTGGCCCTCCTCTACCTCTTCCCCGGGGTCCCTTCACTTTTCTACGGGGACGAAAAAGGCCTCGATGGCATCGTCGAAAACGATTACCGGCGACCCATGGAATGGGATCCTTCGCCTTTCGAAGAGGATATCAAGAGATTGATTGACCTTCGCAATACTTTGCCGCCCACGCGCCCTTCCATCGAGGCGGCCGAGGATGTATACGAGCTCCGATATCGGTCAAAAGAGGGCTGTTTTGCGGTTCTTTTGGCCGGGAATCGCGCAGTTTCCGTCCAACTTCCGTCTCGGGCGACGATCCTCTTCCAAAACGGCTTCGAGGATGGCTGCCTCCTTCCCTTCGGCTGCCTTGCCTACCGCCTATCCTAGCCTTGAAGGGGCTTGTCTCTCCTTTCCGAAGCCCTTTTAAGGGAAACGCCGCCCCAGGTTAAGGGCGGCTTTTCCATAAAGAAAGGCCAGCCACACGGCCGGCCTCGTGATGCGGCTTTGCTCAGCTGACTTTCGTCATGAGGGCATCGATCATGTAGTTCGCGTTGTCCTTACACGTCAGGTAGATGCTATAGCTGCTTTCGCCCCAAGTGCTGTGGTAGAGCTCGATGTCGTATTCGATGCCGTCGAAGGAATATTTCCCGAGGAAGCCACCATATGTGTTGGCGGCGAATTCCTCCACCGCCGTTCCGGCGACGCCATTGAGGGAAAGCCCGTCTTCGGCGACAACCATCGTATACGTCTTCCCGGCATAGGTCATTTCATAGGTGCCGTACCAAGCGGCATAGGGAACCTCGTCCCCGGTCGAGGGGTCTTCCGGCTCCTCTTCCTCGGTCACGACCTTCTCGAGGGTCAGCCAGTAGATATACGGTTTCGAGCAGTTGATCGCGACGTAGGGCTCTCCGTCGAAGTCGGTGGAGAACTCGATCTCGTAGGTCGTCCCGCCGAAATCGGCCTTCCCGGTCCAGCCGTAGCTGACTTCCGTAAGCTCGGTAAGCGTCCCGACGGTGCCGTTCAGCTCCATCGTGCCACCGGAAATGACCATCGTGTAGGTGACTCCGCCGGTTACGCCCTCGAAGGTCCCCTCGTAGCCGTCGGGGATCGCGAGTTCCGGCTCTTCCGGATCGGGGTCGGGTTCTTCGACCTCGACCTTCTTAAGGATCGGATAGTCATAGGACGAAGAGGTCTCGAGGTTGTCGAGGATGACGCTCGGGGTGAAGCCAGGGGTGGCCGAATAGGCGACCGAGTGCTCGACGCCGTCGAAGTAAATCGTCGCGACGAGGTCACCGTTGCTGTCCTCCTCGAAGGCCGTGAGGCCGGTCCCGACGACCCCGTTGAGGGCGATCGAATCGGCCGTCACGACGAGCTCGTAGACGGTTCCGGTGTACCCGTCTTCCCCCGTCCAGGTGCCGATCATCTCCTCGGGAATGACGACCTCGGGGTCGGGTTCTTCGACCTCGACCTTCTTGAGATACGGATAGTCGTAGAGCGAAGAGGTCTCGAGGTTGTCGAGGATGACGCTCGGGGTAAAGCCCGAGCCAGCCGAGTAGGCGATGGAATGTTCGACGCCGTCGAAGTAGATGTGGGCGACGAGATCGCCGTAGCTATCTTCCTCGAAAGCCGTGAGGCCCGTGCCAACGACGCCGTTAAGGGTGATGGTATCCGCCGTGACGATGAGTTCGTAGGATTTGCCAAACTCCTCACCGGACCAAGTGCCGATCATGCCTTCGGGGATCTCGACGGCCGGTTCCGGCTCTGGCTCTTCGGTCTCCTGCTTCGTCATGTTGACCGTAATGGCATCGGTCCCGGTGCTATAAAGCTGGAGCTGCTCACCGTTTTTCCAAATTGTGTATTTCTTGCCGTTGAGAAGGAGGTCGTACCAACCATAATCCTCGGCCGTGACCGTCGCTTCGACACCGTTGATGGTGATGGTTCCTTCTTCGGTGATGACGACCGTGTAGGTAGCCCCGTCCTCGGTATTCGTGTCGACGCCGACCCAGGTACCGGCCCATTCGGCCGGAAGGGCAATGCTCGGGGTCTCAACCGCTGCCTTTTCGAGATAGCCGAGTGTCGTTCCCGCCATCTTGATGGCAATCTTACTGACACCATCTTCTTCAACGAGAGCCGCGACGATAGCCATGCCGCTATAGTCGATGTGGAGTTCATCGGCCGCCGCGTCATAGGTCCAGCCGGTGAGGGCTTCCCCACCCATCGTGATCGTCATGTCGTCGGCTACGGTGAGGGCAATGCTCACGCCCTTGATCGTGCCCGACCATTCGCCGAGCCAGCCCGCCGGGAGGGTGACCGGGGCTTCCCCGTCCTTCCGAAGGACGAGTTCGGATCCCATGACGGCGACGTGGATTTCATAGATGCCTTGGTTCCACTCGAGGGTCGCGGTAGCCGGCAGGCTCATGAAGGTGATTGAGAGGGTGCCGGTTTCTTCGTCATAGGTCGCACCTTCGGCCACCGATCCGAGGATCGTGATCGTTCCGTCTTCGGCGATGGTCAGAGTGATGTCCGTCTGCATGAACGTTCCGGTCCAGGTGCCGGTCCAGCCGGCCGGGAGTTCAAGAGCCGGGGCTTCGGCGCCTTCCTTGTGGAGAATCCAGCCGTCGAGGTTCGAGAGTGTCTTAACCTCCATGACCGTTTCGCCATTTTGCTCGATGAGCTCCATCTGGTAAGAAACGGATTCAGAATATTTGCCGATGCGAGCGCTATAGAATTGCCCGCTCTTCTGAACGTTGCTGGCGTATTCGCCGTTGACCATCCAATAGCCATCAGCCGTAATCTCAATCGTGAGGGTCTCGGCCTCGTCCTTCCAGACGCCGATCCAGACTGCTTCCGGAACGAGGACGGCCGGCTCGTCGGGCTCCTCGATTTCCTCGCGGACCAAGACGGCCGAAACGCTATGGTCGGCCTTCTCGAGGAGGATGCCGCTCGAGGAAAGGGTCAATTCGTAGAGTTCCTCCCCGAAGAGGATGCTGGCCCCGGCCCCACTCTCGGAAACGAACTGGACGTAGCCCCTGGTTCCGTTGAGGGTCGGGACTCCCTCCCCGTCGACGACAAGGGTATAGGCGAGCGAGGTTTCGAGGTCGGTCCCTTTCCAAGTCCCGACGAAGGTGGTCGGAAGAGGCGGAAGGGGCTCTTCGACCGTCCCTTCCGGATAAAGGGTGGCGACGGTGCTTCCGCTCGTGAGGGCGATGTAACGGTCGGTCCCGTCATCGACGTAATCGACGTAATAGGCCGTGTCCCCGAAGGCGACCCGGCCCCGGATGGTGCCTTCGTACTCGGTGAAACCGGAGACGATCGTCCCGATGGTCCCGTTCAGGTCGAGGCTATCTTCCCCGACCGTCAGCTTGAGGTAGCGATGGCCGTCGTTTCCTTCGTAGACGCCGATCATCGCGGTCGGGATCTTCGCCCCTTCTTCCGAAGAAGGGTCGCTAGTCGTCGAGTCGGAAGCGGGATCCGAGGAGGGGATGCTTGATTCTTCCGAGGAAGAAGAACCTTCCTCGACAGAGGAGGAAAGGGAAGAGCTCCCCGAGGTCGACGGCGAAGAGGAAGAGGAAAGCGTCTCGCCGCAGGAAGCGAGGCCGAGCAAAGCGGCCAAGGCCAAGACGGCTAGCGGTTGTTTTTTCATTGAGGTCCCCCTTTAGGAATATCGCTATGACTTGAAAATACCCGGGCCGGCCGCCATTTCAACAAAAAGGTGCAAATGTTGCCTTAAAAAGCAAAAAGGCCGCCATTTGGCGGCCTTCCTCCTACCCGCCCACTTAGGCAAGGGGATAGAAAGGATAGTACTCGGTGTTCCGAATCGCGATGTCGATCATCGTGTCCTCGCCATGGGAAACGAAGCAGATGACGAAGGGCAATCCTTCCTTGCCGTAGCGCGTCGGAGTGCCCTGCCCGGCCTCGAAGCCGCATTCCTCGACGATGTACTCCTCGTAGCGATAAGCGTATTCGGCGGCCTCCTCGCTCCCGATGACGGAGTAGTTGTTGAGGATGACGGCCTCGGTGATGGTCGTTCCGCCTTCGCTCCCGAAAAGCCAGTAGTCGTTGAGGATGGGATCGTAGAGATAAGGAATCTCGTCGACGGCCTCGCCGATCCAGCTGACGGCCTTCAGCTTCTCGTAGAGTTCGGGGCAGCCTTCCGCCCAGCTCGTCGGATTGGCAAAGCCTCCTTCGAGAGAAGAGAAGTCGATGTCGTCGGGGAGGCTCGCCCCATAGGCGATGTCGGCCCGCTCGCTATCGAAGCCCGGGACGTCGTAGACGTAGCCGGTGATCCTAGCGCTCGCTTCGTCGTAAACGAAGCGAAGGGATGTTTCGTCCATGAACTCGCCGTTTGGCCCGAGGAAGAGCAAGTCCTTGTAGCCTTTGACGTAGGCCCGGGGGACGATATAGCCATCGTCGTCGAAGGCAAGGGTAGAGGCGGAAATGCCTTGATAGCCGAGGAAATCGTCGACCGAGGTGTAGCTCGGATCGCTCTCGGCGTAGAGGACGGCTTTCCCCTCCTCGACGCGGAAGGGGGCAATGCCCTCCCCGTCGAAGTAGTAGCCGTCGTAGACCTGGGTCGGCCCGTCGAGAAGCTCGGTTCCGGTCATCGAGCGGAGGACGACGTTCCCGACGACGGTGAGTTTGTTGTAGTAGGCCGGGTTCCCGGTCCGGTAGGCGGTGATCGAATAGCCGCCGTCGGCCTTCAGGGCGGCGAGGGCCGTCTTGATCTTCTCCTCGCCCTCGTCTTTGTAGACGTCGACGTTCTCGATCGTCTCGGCCGCTCCGAAGGCAAGCTTCATGACATAGCGGTAGGTCCCGGTCCCGGTGAGGGTAACGTCGCGGGAAACGGCGGTAATCGCCACGAGGTTCCCGCTTTCGTCGACCTTGGCTTCCATGTCGATGACGAGCCCCATCCCGTCGACGGCTCCGGTCAATCCCTTGACGAGCCTATCGTATTGGAGGCCGAAGTAGCGATAGGTCGTCTCGTCGATTTTGAGGAAGGCTTTATAGTCGAGGAGGTCGAGGAGGTCGGGGACCCACTCCTCGTAGCTAACCCCTTGCCCGAGCTCGACGAGGCGGTTTTCGGGGCTGAGGAACTGCTCGACGAGAGTTCCGTCGGAACCCTCGGCATAATAAGAGGTTTCCGGACCTCCGACCGAGGAGTCGACGACCTTCGCCCGCTTGGCGGCATAGTCATAGGAGAAGGTCGCCTTGGCCGGATAGGAATCCGGGATCCCGTCGAGGTAAAGGGTGAGGTCGGCGGAATAGGTGACCTTGTCGCCCTTGAGGTAGGAGAGGTTTTCCTCCCCGAGGGACTCGGTCGGCATCTCATAGGAGGAAACGAAGGCGGCGACCTCTTCGTCGACGCTCGTGCCGACGTCGTAGATGACGCCCATCGTGCCTTCGATGGCCGGGGAGATGGAGCCGTCGCTATCGGTGTAATTTGGAATGAAGCCGACGTAGAGGCTATCTCCGTCGAGATTGAAGAGGACGCGCATCACGTAGTCGGTGTAGTTGCCGAGCCCGAACATGCTCGCGAAGATGAGGATGACGTTCTCATCCTCGCTCAGGTAGTTGCCGCTTTGCTCGAAAAGGGCCTCGCTTCCCCACGCGACGTCTTCGCGCTTGAGGAGGGCCAGGTAATCGAGCTCATCGGTCGAGGCATAGCCGGAAACTTCCCCCGTCAGGGTGTCGGTGTAGGTCGCCGCGACGACGACGGAATACTCGCCCTCGGCCTTGTCGATGTCGTAAAGGAGCTTGCTCCCGTCTCCTTCGTAGCTCGGGAGGGCGGCCCGGGCCATCTGCTCGGATGGGTAGGAAATGTATTCGGGAGTCATGATGGTCGGATTGCTCACGAAGGCCGACCCGTCGGTAAAGGCGTAGGTGTAGTTGGTCCCTTCTTCCGCCCGGTCAATGAAGTCCACGATGGCTTGCTTCTTGGCGTCGACGTCCTCGGAAACGTCCGGGAGGGACGAAGAGGAGGGATCGGAAGAGGAAAGCGAGGAGTCCGGCTCGGAGGGTAAAGAAGAGGAACTCACGACCGTCTCTTGACATCCGGCAAGGAGGATGGAAGCGGCAGCAATAAGGAGGCAGGTCTTGTTTTTCATCATTATTGGCAATTAGCTAGGAAAGCTCCTTTCCTCGAGGATTTTCCCTTTGCGGGGGCAAATGTCAATAATATTTTGTCTTCGGGGACGGGGCGAGCCGGAAGGAGCCATGGCCATTAACGATTTACATTTCCGCCTGATGTCCTGCTTCCGCTCGGAGAGCGTCAAAGAAAAGAGGCCCCAGCCGGGCCTTGCCTCACATATCGACCAAAAGAAAGGCTTTTTGCAGCCTATTTCACCGGTTTCATGTGGAAGCGCCCGTCGACGAGCTGCAGCTCGGTGACGTAGACGAAGGCATGGGGATCGTTCTTCCGGACGATCTTGATGAGATGGTTGACCTCGTAGCTCGAGACGACCATCGTGACGTAGAAGACCGGCTTCCCGGAATAGGCGCCCGAGGCGTTGACGACCGTCGCCCCGTGGGGCAATTGGGCCACGAGGAGGGACCCGAGCCCTTCCTTGGCGGTCGTGATTTCGACCTTCATTTTCTTGTTTCGCAGATTGATCTTGTCGACGACGAGGCTGGAGGCGAGGAGATAAAGGGCGGAGTAAAGGATCCGGGCAAAGGCAAGGAAGGTCGTCTCGCTTTGGAAGCCGGCATTGGCTGCGGTGAGAAAGGCAAAGAGGGTCATCGTTGTGCAGTTGAGGATGAGGGCGTACTTGCCGACGAGAGCCGATTTCTTGAGGGCAATGTAATAGGCAATGATGTCGATGCCGCCGGTCGAGAAATCGAATTTGAAGGCCAAAGCCGAGGATAGGCCCGTGAAAACACCGCCGAAAAGGGCGCGGGCCAGCATGCCGCCATTGTCATTGACGAGTTCGAACACCTCCCCGAGCGCCCCGATGTTGGCCGGAGTAAAAAGGTGAAGGAAAAGCGATGTTTCAGCAACATTGATCAAGGTAAACAGGGTGAATTTACGTCCAACCCGGAGGAAGCCGAGGATGATGAGCGGGACATTCACCACGAAATAGAGAATCGAGATGGCGGTCGAGGCATCGATGTCTTTCCAACCGCAGAGCTCGCAGAAAAGGACAATGACCTGGCTGACGCCGGAGACGCCGCCGGAAGCGAGGGCATAGGATTCTGATTGCCCCAGGATGTCCGCCCCCGGATCCATGAAGCAATTGAATCCGAAGGCGAAGACCATCGCCGAGATGGACGAAATGATGAAAAGGAAACCATTGGATAGGATGTTGCGAAGCCAAGGATGGTCGTAAAGGAAGTTCTCTTCCTTTTCTTTCAGCTTTTCGATTGGATGCTGAGTCATAGGGCGAGAGAAGGATAGCACAGAGAAACAGCTTTGCGGGCAAGGGAAAAGGCAAAACTTTTGCCGCCTGCCTCTAAGGGCGGCCGGCCCGCGGGAAAAAGGCGGCCGTTTCTTGGGAATTGGCTCCGCCTATTTTATTGTCACCATAGGTGGGTGGTGCTATGATTACTCCGCTTTTAAGAGGCATCCTTTCTTTATTGGAGGAATTTCGATGGTAATTCTTAAGTCAATCGGCGCCTTCTTCGTGAAGATTTGGCACTGGATCAAGGAGACCGCCTGGGTCCAGCCGCTCCTCATCGTCGGCGCTATCTTCGCCGTCATCTTCTCGATCCCTTACATCACCCAGTGGGTCGAAGGCTGGAGCGGGACCGGAGCCTACTCCTTTTACGAAGCCAATCTTCTCACCCTTGAAGGGCAAACCCTCTCGGGCGATGTGACACCGGCCGACCGCTTCGCGAACGTCCTCGAAGCCAACGAAGAAAAGATCGCCGAAGGCAAATACGACGAAATCGACACCGAATCCTATGGCGAGAAGTTCTTCTTCGTCGTCTGGAAGGAAGACTGCACCGCTTGTGAAACGGCCGAATCCGGCCTCCGCTACCTGAGCGACAACTGGGGCTACTACGACCTCATCCCGGCCATCTCCGGCGAAAGCTTCAAGATGTACACGATCGACGCCAGCCAGGAATCGGCCAACGACGACGACAAGGAATACACCGACATGGGCACCGCCCCGTCGGCCTTCAACCGTTGGACCATCGCCCACATCAACTTCTTCCAGCAGCTCAATACCGACTGGGATTGGAAGAACAGCAACTACAAGGTGAACGAGTCGATCGGCGACGATGACTACCTCAAGTTCTTCATCGATACCGATAGCGACGACCCCACCACCGCCCTCGGAGCCTTCCCGGTCCCGTCCATCTGCCTTGTCGATTACACCCAAGAAGCCATCGACCAAGGCGTGGCTGGCCTCCGCGAAGTCGTCTTCTCGGTCACCGGGGACACCGATCAGCAACGGGCCTCCTTCCTCATGAACATGTGGAACCACACCGAGACGCCGTCGGCGAGCAACCCCTTCACCGATTACCGGAACTAATCCCCTCCGTCAATGAACCCCGCGGCAAAGGCGGGGTTTTCTTTTGCCTCCGCGCTCGCCACACGTCTTTCCTTTATAATAGAGGCATGAAGCACACTGAATTATTCCCGCCCTTCCGCATCGAAATGGAGGCCGGCCGCCCCGGCGCGCGTTTCGACCGGGAAAAAGGCATGGTCCTGACCGACGACATGCTCATGGCCCTCTATGACGGAAACCGCCTCAAGGTCGTTTCCTTCTCCCCGACCAATTGCCTCGAAGGCGAGATTGAGAAATACGTCGCTTATCTAGCAAAGGACGAGGTTCCATTCGACCTGAATAAGGCCGCGGCCTATATCGGGCCGGCTCTCTCTTTCTCTTCCTTCCCCATCGACGATCGAACCGCCGAGGCATTCATCGAAACGGCCTTCGGCTCGGTCAAGGGAAGCGACGGAACCAAACGCTATCTGGACACGAAAGTCCTCGCCGCTCTCATCCTTGAAAAAGCCGGGGTCGACCCCCGGCGGATCAATATTTCGCCCCTATGCGTCAACGAAGCCGACGGCATCTTGACCGTCGATTTCGATAGCGGGCTTCGCAACCTCTATCGGGTCGAGATCATCTAGGCTCGACCGGCCCGTACTTCTTTAGCAAAGCTTCGTTCACCGCTTCCGGGACGAGGCTCGAGACGTCGACGTGGGAGGAGGCGAGCTCGTTGATCATCGAGCTCGAGATGAAATTCTCTTCTTTCCGCGCCATGAAGAAGACCATGTCGATGTCGCTGGCCACGTATTCGTTGGCCGCGGCCAGGCCGAATTCGTACTCGAAGTCGCTGACGGCCCTAAGCCCCCGAATGAGGTGCTTGGCCCCGACCTCATGGCAATAGTCGACCGTGAGGCCAGTATAGCAATCGACCCTCACGCCCTTTAGATCCTTCGCCGCCTCTTTCATGAGGCGCAGCCGCTCATCCAAGGGGAAAGCGGCTTTTTTGTTGGGATTGATAGCCAATAGAAGGATGACCTCGTCGAAAACCTGAAGCGAGCGCTTCAAGACATCGAGGTGGCCGTTGGTAATCGGATCGAAGCTTCCGGGATAGACTGCTAGGCGCATGGATTCCTCCAAAGTAAGCGGACAAAGGTTCGGCCGTAATTATAAGTTTTCTCCCGGCATCCTTCCAAATGGGGCAAAAAGTCGGGGTTTTCACTTTCGACGATGAGGCATCCCTCTTCTTTGAGGAGGCCTTTGGCCATGATGGAGGCCGGGATTTCCCTATAGGCTCTTAGATCCTTGTAGGGAGGATCGAGGAAGATGAGGCCATATGGGTCGTGTTTTTCCTCGATGAAGCGGAAGGCATCGTCATAAACGATATTGGCTTTCTCTTCTTTGAGAGTCGCCTTGTTCCGCTTGATGACGGCAATGGCCGAAGGAGAACAGTCGACGAGGTCGGCCTCCCCAGCTCCCCGCGAGAGAGCTTCGAAAGCGTAGGCTCCCGAGCCGGCGAAAAGATCGAGGACCCTTTCGCCTTCGATGTGGCCGCTCAAAGCCGAGAAGATAGCCTCCCGAACCCGCGACTTGGTGGGGACGGTGACCTCGGGCGGCACCTCGATGAGACGGGAACGGTACTTGCCGCCAATGATTTTAATCATTCGGTCTCCTTTCAAAGAAAAAGGAAGGCAGGTCGTTGGCGAGAAACAGAGCCCGGTCGATGCTCGAAAGGGCGAGGCGATATTCCTTCAAGGCCGCTTCGTAAGCCTTGGAAACGGGCAATTCCATCAGCTTTTTCTTGGTTTCGATGGCTTTTTGCGAGAGATTTTCCTCTTTCGAACCCTGATCGACCTTGAGGAGGAGACGAGAGAGTTCCTCTTTGGCCGCTTGGGCTTCCTTGTCGTTCAAAAATGCTTCTTCGGCCGCAAGGTAGGCTTTATACCGGGGATCGTTTTGAAGAGCGGCCTTCAGTTCTTCGGCCGCTTTGATGAGACGTGCATCCATCGCGATTACTCCGACGGAATTATGCTACAATCCAGCCAAGTATGCTAAAAATCGTGTTAGACGGAGCCTCCTCTTTGAGGGAGGCTTCGAAGGAAGTGGAACTCCCCCTTTCGGCCAAGGATCAGGAAACGATGAAGGAAATGCTCGATTACCTCATCAAAAGCCAGGATCCGGAGTTTCTCAAAAAGCACCCCAACGTCCGTTCGGGGGTCGGCCTCGCCGCACCCCAGATCGGCATCAACAAAAGGATGCTGGTCGTCTATTTCCTCGACGACCCGGAGAGCAACCACTACACCACTTATGTGCTTGCCAACCCGCGGATCGTTGCCAGTTCCGTCAAGCAATCCTACCTCGAAGGCGGGGAAGGCTGCCTTTCGGTTCCCAAACCGCACGAAGGATATGTCTACCGCCACTACAAGGTAACCGTTTCGGCTGTCGACGGTCTTACCGGCAACCCCATTCTCATCAAGGAACGGGGCTTCGGGGCCATCGTCCTTCAGCACGAGATCGACCATCTCGACGGCATTCTCTTCTATGACCGGATCGACAAGAACGATCCTTTCAAAAAACTCCCGGGGGCGGTCTCGATATGAAAACGGCCGTCCTTTTCTTCTTGCCAATCGTCCTTCTCGCTTCCTGCGGAGAGGGAAGACTCGCCCCAACCCGCGATGACTACCTATCGGAACTGACCTTCCACGAGGGATTCAAAATCATCCAGATGGCTGATCTCCACTGGGACAAAGGAACCCCGATCGAGGAAGAAAGTGCCTATCTCAAAAGCATCGTTAGTCGGGAAGACCCGGATCTGTTGGTCTTCACCGGGGACAATGTCCTCGGAGCCGACCAATACGTCGCGAAGAAACTCTACGATACGATCGAAAGCACCGGCGTTCTCTACGCCGTCACCTACGGCAACCACGATTACCAGGGGCCCTACTCCCCGGATTTCATGGATAGCCTCGTGACCGGCGGAGCCCATAGTCTCACCAAGATCGTCGACGACGACATCCACGGGGCCACCAACTACGCGGTTGAGCTGAAAAACGCGGACGGGTCGCTTGTCTGGCGGATCAACCTCATCGATTCCGGCTCCCTCATCGTCGAGTCTGGTTCCTACGTCTACGATTACGTTCGGGACGAGCAAACCGAACTCTATCAAAAGCTGCAAAACGACCAAACGCCCAACCTCCTCTTCTTCCACATCCCCCTCTACGAGTGGGCCTACGCCTATGACGAGAATGAGGAAGGGCTCCTCGGCGAAATCCACGAAAAGGCCACCTGGGAAAGCCGCGACGACAACTTCAAGGGCCAAAAGGAAAGCTATCCTTTCTTCGCCGGGCAAACCCATTCGAGCATCTTCGAAGCCGCGAAGGAAGCCAACTGCAAAGGCATGTTCGTCGGCCATGACCATAGTAACGACTGGGTTTCTTCCTACGAGGGAGTGACCCTTGGCTACGGGGTCAAGACCGGCCGCGGTCTCTATTATTCCGACGATCCCGAAGGCGGCTGGTCGCGGGTCGGCTACGCGAGCTATGTCCTCAACGGCGACGGCTCTTACGACCTCTCGCACGTCTACTACCAGGAAGATAGCCTCGAGGAAAACGGAAGGGAGAGTATCCATGTCGCTTGATAAGATCTACCGCCTCGTCATGGCGCTTCTCTTCATTCCCCTCTCTTTCCTTTTCTACAACTATGTCTATCTCGTGGTCGGATCTTTCAGCGAAATCCGGGTAATTTACCTGCAAATCCCCACTCTTTTGTCCTATTTAGGCTTCTTCGTGGCCTTTTATCTCCTCCTCATGTGGACCCAGCCCCGCGGGAAGCACCGCCTCGCTCTCGTCCGTTCGAGCTTCATCGTTCCCCTCGTTTTCGGCGGCCTTTCCCTCATTCTCTATGCCTCCTATTTCGGGGCCGGTCTCTTGAACGACATCGCCCCGCACGGGGTCGGTTACCCGTTCGACGGGCTCATCGTGGCTCTTCTTTCCTTGGGCCTAGGCATCCTTGGCCTCACCTTCGAGAAGAGGATCCTTGCCCTTCCCCTGTCCGACGATAGTAGGCCTGGCAGCTTATCAAGCCCGCGATATGGCATCCAGGTCGTTTACTCCGTTCTCTATACCTTCCTTACCATGCATTTCCTGGCCGGCGTTTTCTATATGCCGACCTACGCCCGGATTACGCCGGAGACGGCTTTCCCGCTCCTGGTTTCCCTCTTCCTCATTTTGTCGCTTTATGCCTCGCTTTTCCTTCTCATCCCCTCTTGGGATTACGAGAAGAGGAAGAAGGCCGGTTACATCCATTTGGGGATCAATGCCGTCCTCATCGTCCTCACGATCGTGAGCTTCGTCATTTATCCCGACGGCCTCGTCGAGAGCTACCCGGCCCTCATTCCGCTGGAACTCATGGGAAGTCTCAACCTCTTCCCGTACGTGATGCCGGCCCTGCTATTAATCAATTCGCTTGGGTATTTCCTTTTCTACGCGAAAGATCCCGACAAGCCGTCGAAACTCGGCCAGTGGCTTTTGAACAATCGCCTCGACGACTGGTGGGAAAAACACACTCAGAAGAAAAAACAAAAATAGTTAAAGCGGTTTCACTTCTTTCCGTTCTCTTTTGTCCCGTCTTTTTGCTATTATCTTCTCGAAAGAGAAGACGACATATCTCCATTCGCCCACGTTAAGCATGCTCTTTAAGGAGGTTTCATGGCGAGAATCGATTCACCCGTAAATATCTTTGCCCTGGGGGGCCTTTCCGAAGTCGGAAAGAACATGTATTGCTTTGAGACGGACCGCAACCTCATCATCGTCGATGCCGGCGTCCGTTTCCCGGAAGCCAACCTCCCGGGCGTCGACTACGTCATCCCCGACTATTCGTATCTCAAGGCCAACCGCGGCAAGATCCGCGCCCTTTTCATCACCCACGGCCACGAAGACCATATCGGGGGGATCCCCTTCCTTCTTCGTACCGTCAATATCCCGGTCATCTATGCCCCGCGCCTGGCAGCGGCTTTAATCCGTCACAAGATCGAAGACGCCAGGATCAAGGAAAAGGTCAACATCGTCGAGTACGATAGCGACACCGTCGTCGACATCGCCGGTGACTTCAAGGTTTCCTTCTTCCGGGTTACCCACTCGATTCCCGATGCCTTTGGCATCTGCATCGATACCAAGCATGGGCGGATCATCGAGACCGGCGACTTCAAGATCGACCTTACCCCGGTCGGCCCCCAGTTCGAGCTGGCCAAGCTCTCGCGCCTTGGAAGCGAAGGCGTCGATCTCCTCATGGCCGACTCGACCAATGCCGAGATCGAAGGCTATACCCCATCAGAGACCAACGTTCGCAAAGGCGTCGAGGACATCTTCGAAAAAGCCCTCGGCCGCATCATCGTCTCGACCTTCTCGAGCAACATCAACCGCATCCAGCAGGTCGTCGAGGTCGCCGTCGAGCACGGAAGGAAGATCTGCATCCTCGGCCGGAGCATGGAAAACGTCGTTTCCATTGCCCGGAAGTATGGCTACATCAAGATACCCGACGCCTCGATCGTCGAGGATAGCGCCGTCAGAAACCTCCGCCCTCGCGAAGTTTGCATCCTCTGCACCGGGAGCCAAGGGGAAGAAATGGCCGCCCTTTCCCGGATTGCCCGCGGGGAACACCGGAACGTCCACATCGTCCCCGGTGATACCATCGTCTTCTCCTCGAACCCGATCCCGGGCAACAACGCGGTCATCGACCGCCTCGTCAATAGCCTCGTGAAACTCGGGGCCGACGTGAAGCTCAACTCGATGAGTTTCTCTCTCCACTCCTCCGGGCACCCGAGCAAGCAGGAGCTCCGCCTGATGCTCCGCCTGGCCGCGCCTTCCCACTTCATGCCGGTCCATGGCGAGTACCGGATGCTCAAGATCCATGGGGAAATCGGCCACCAGGTCGGCATCCCGGAGAGCAACATCTACGTTCTCGACAATGGTGACATCCTCACGCTCAAGGACCACGAGGTCAAGCGCGGTGGCCATGTCCCGGCCGGCGACGTCTATATCGACGGCAACGATCTCGACGGCCTCTCCTCGGCCGTCATGCGGGACCGCGACGAAATGAACCGCGAAGGCCTCATCGCCGTCCTCCTCACCATCGACAGCCGCCAGAGCAAGATCGTCGTCCCGCCGATCGTCTATTTCCGGGGCTTCGCTTCCTTCTCCGACACCCATGTCGTCAGGCACTGCCAGATGCACGCCCTCGATGCCGTGAACGAGGTCATGAAGGGCCGCGTCACCTTCGCCGAAATCAAGACGGCCGTCCGCCAGGCCGTTTCTTCCTACGTCTATAGGAAGACCCAGCGGACCCCGATGATCGTGCCCCTCATCATGGATGCCTCGCGGGAGCGCGCCTAGATGCTGATTCTGGCCTCCTCAAGCCCCCGGCGGAAGGAAATCCTTGCCAAAACCGGCCTCGAATTCACCGTTTTCTCACCGGATGTCGACGAACGGCTCCTCGATAACTCGCTTCCACCGAGCAATCTCGCCAAGGAGGAAGCCCGTCTCAAGTGCTATGCCGTGAAGGCCCTTTATCCCGACGCCGAGGTCCTCGCGGCCGATACGGTCGTCGTCCTCAACGGGAAGGCCATGGGCAAGCCCCTGACCGAGGAAAACGCCGTCAAGATGCTCATGGAGCAAAGCGGGAAGAAGGAGAAAGTCCTCACCGCCTACCATTACCTTGGCAGGGGCAAGGAAATCGCCCGGACCGTTGTATCGACCGTCGTCTTCCGTCTCTTCAGCGAAGAAGATGCTCGCTCCTACGTCGAAAAGAAAAAGCCCCTCGACAAGGCGGGAGGCTACGGGATTCAAGACGATTCGGGCCTCATCGAGCGGCTCGAAGGCAGCTACTACAACGTGATGGGACTTCCCCTCGAGGATTTAGTTCGCCACGTCTTCCCCGAAAAGGAGTGAATAGACGTCCCTAGCGTTCTTCGCGACCAGCGTCAGTTGGTCGCTTTTTTCGATGAAGCCGGTGATTCCGGTCTTCTTGAGAGCTTCGCGGTCAATCTTGCTCTGGTCGACGAGGACAAGGACGATCCGGCTTCCGACGAGCCTATGGGAAACGATGTTCGCTTCTCCGCCGAGGGAGAGGAGGTAATCGCCCCGCGGGGCGATTTTCTTCTTGTCGGAGGAGAGGGATTTCCGCTTCCTCACGATGAGGAAATCGACGAGGTAGACGGCCCCGACGAGGAGGGCGAGGGCCACGAGGACGATCCAATAGAGATTGGATAGGAGGAAATCGCGTTCAAGGAAGAGCATAGCGCGCATATAATAACATTCAGCGAGGTCACTTAAATGAGCAACGCAATCGAAATCGAGGCCAAGGCCCTCGTCGGGCCGGCCGACTACGAAAAGCTTAGGTCCTTATATAGGGATTATCCCAGCTACACCCAAACCAACTACTACGTCGACGACGACAGCTTCCTCCTCCGGAAGGAAGGCTTTGCCCTCCGGGTCCGGGAAAAGGAAGGTCTTTACGAGATGACGCTCAAGACGCCGCTCAGCCAAGGGCTCCTCGAGAAGAACTGCACCTGGAGCAAGGCCACTTTCGAGGCTTTCGAGAAAGATGGCATCTTCCCCGACGGCGACATCAAGCGCTTCCTCACGATGCTCGACATCGACGTGAGCGCCCTCCGCATCAAGACGAGCCTCACGACCTGCCGGGTCGATGTCCCCTACCTCAACGGCAAGCTCTCGATCGACAAGAACGACTACAGCGGCAAGACCGACTACGAGGTCGAACTCGAGTTCAACAACCTCCGGGATGCCGAAAGCAATCTCAAGGAACTCCTCGAGAAAAACGGCATTGCCTACGTCCCGAACAAGAAAACCAAAGTGGCGCGGGCGCTGGACGAAATCAAGGGTTGATTAGACTATTGTATTCTTCGGAGCGGCGTTTGTCCGCTCCTTTTTTGGCAGTTACCGCTTACAGCAAAGTCAATAATTAAATGGGGCTTTTGCTTATTTTGTCCTCAGGTAGAATAGAAGGGTAATAGTGAAAGGAGAAAATGATGAATCGTAAGATCATCCTATTACCGCTAGTCTTGAGCGCCCTTGTTCTTGCTGGGTGCGGCGAGACCGGCACGTCCTCCACGTCGTCGAGCGAAGAGACTCCGACCAGCTCCGAGACTACCTCTTCGAGCGAAGAGACCCCGACCAGCTCCGAGACTACCTCTTCGAGCGAAGAAGTCCCTTCCAGCTCTTCCACAACTGAATCCGAAACCTCCAATCCCGAGGAAGAGACTTGGAGCACCATCGCCGATCTCAAGACCATGGACATCGGCGCCTCCTTCACGGCCCGCGCCTACTGGATGGGCACTTGCGGGATGATCAACAAAGAGTTCGGCACTTACAACACGTCGTACGTCGCTGACGGAGACGAAGGCTACATCATCTACCGGGGCGAGGCTTCCAAAATCGACGCTCTCGAGCTCGAAGTTGGAAAGACGGTCGTCGAGTTCACCGGAACCATCGCCAACTACGTCGACGAAAAGAGCGGAAGCACCACCTACGAATGCAGCCTCAATACCATCGCCGTCGTCGATGATGCCACCGGCCTTGAAGCCCCGGTCATGCTGACCCTCAATGCGGCCAACCCGACTTTCACTTTCGATGCCACCACGGCTTCTCGCCGCATTGCCATCAGCGACGCCAAAGTCGTAAGCAACGAAAGCGGCAATTACGGCAATGTCACCGTGACCTTCACCGTCGGAACCGATACGACCAAATACACGATCTTCTTTGATTCCCGGTACACTGACACCTCGCTCGTCGCTGACCTCAAGGCCGGCGATACCTTCAACTGCGAATCGTTCGTTGGCCGCAGCCGCTTTGAATCGATCGACAAGCTCGTCATCACCTCGGAAGGCGGCTCGACCGAGGAACCGGGCGGCGAAACGATCACTCCGCTCGCCGACGTCATCGATCTCGCGGACGGCACCACCTTCACGACCCGAGCCTATTACGTCGGGCGCAACAGCAAGGCGGCCGAGAAGGGGATCATGACCTACAACGCGGTGTATGTCGCCGACGGCGCCACCGCTTACATGATCTACAACCACAGCCAGGAAGAAATCGATGCGCTCAACCTCGTGCCGGGCGAATCGATCGTCGAATTCAGCGGCAAAGTCGCCAACTACGGCGGCCTTTATGAATGCCGTGCCGACTCCATCAAGGTCATCACCGACGCCACCGGCCTTGAAGCCCCGGTCTATCAGACCCTCGACAAGGACCATGCCGATATCGACCTTGAGAGCGTTCTCGTCAGCACGAAGTTCAACGTGAGCGATGCTACCGTCAAGAACATCACCACCTCCGGCAATGACACGACCATCACCTTCACCGTCGGCGAAGGGACCAAGGAATACACTCTCCTTCTCGATCAACGCTACAACGACATGACCCCGGTCGAGGATCTCGCGGTCGGCGATGCCTTCGAAACCGAAACCTTCCTCAACGTTGAGGATGGCGAGAAGGTCTTCACCTACATCGCTAACTTCGTCGACAAAACGGAAGGCGGTTCGACCGAAGAACCCGATCCCGAACCCGAACCGCTCCCGACCCCGGTCGACACGACCATCGCGGAAGCTCTTACGGGCGAACTCAGCAAGACGACCCTCTACCGGGTTACCGGCGTCATCGAACAGATGAAGGGGGACCAGTACGGCAACGCCATGCTCGTCGACCCGGAGACCGGCGACTACATCACGGTCTACGGCAACACTACTTCAATGAGCGCCTTCACGGTTACCAACGGCGAAGTTTCCTACACCAACCCGAAGGATGCCGAGACGACCCTTGCCGACATTCACGACGGAGACAAGATCACCGTCCTTTGCGTCTACGACTACTTCCAGTGGACTGACACGCACGAACTCCTCTGCGTCACGACCGAGCACGCCGCCTATGACGGCACCGTCGCGGTCACGATGCCGACCGAAATTGCGAACGCCACGGCCACGGCCAGCAAGACCGAAGCCGCTTGGGGCGAAGACATCACCATCACCGTTACCCCGGGCGAGAACTATGCCGTTACTTCCGTCAAAGTCGACCACGGATATACCACCGAAACTCTGACCGCAGCTCCCTACACCTTCAAGGCCCGTTGCATCAACAATGTCACCGTTGAACTCAGGGACGCCAGCGTGGTTAGCGAGTCTTTGACCATCACCCCTGAGGACGTTCCGGCCACCTATAATGACGAGCAAACGTTCACTGTCGATGGAATTGTCTTCAAGTCCAATAACCTCGGCGGCACCTATGGAACCGGCATCCAAACCAAAGTCGGCGCCTTCATCTACAACGAAACCGCTCTTCCGAAGGCCATCGACAATATCGTCTTCACCTTCTCGGAAAAACAAACCTCTACCGCTTCTGCTGATTCGGTCAATTTCGGAACCAGTGTGATGACCAAAGTCGGCGAGGAAAACAATCTCGTCATGTTCGATGGCGAAACCGCCACGATCACCCTTGATTGCGACGTCGAAGGCGCGACCTTCTTCCGGATCGACCACACCCTCAAAGGCATGATCTGTTTCGAAAGCATCGTCATCAACTACGCTGCTTAGTTGAGCAACGACTGGGCAGGGGAGGCAGCTCCCCTGCTTTTTTCATGCCAAAAAAAGAACCCAACGCGCTTGGGTCCTTTCTCCTAGGAAGAGGGGTTACTTATCTTCTTTCTTTTCTTCGATTCGGTCGCAACTCGCATCGCAGGTCCCGAAGGCGGAACACTCGCCCGAACTGCAATACATTTCGGCCAAGCGTCTAGCCCGGGGAATGAATGTCCGGATTTCCTCTTCGTTATAGCCGACCTGGACCCGCCGGTCGTCGACGATGATGGGGCGGCGGAGAATGGAGGGATGTTCCTGGATGAAGGAAATGAGCTCGCTGATCTTCATCGAATCGAAGTCGATGTTCTGCTCGCTCACGATCTTGCTGCGCGGGGAGATGATGTCGTCGGTCCCATCGATGCACTTGGTGATGATATCCTTAAGCTCTTCCCGACTGAGGGGCGAGGCAAAGATGTCTTTTCCCTCATAAGGAATGTTTTGCTCCTCGAACCATTTCTTCACCTTGCGGCACGAAGAACAGGAGGGAGAGTAGTAAATCTTGATCATAATCACCAATATTGTAACCTTCTCTCCCCTTCTAGGGGAGGCTCTTTCGTCTGCCGCCCCGAGGTGTGCTAAAATTGCGCGGCAAAGGAAAAGGATATGGAACGCATTCTTTCTGCAATCAAGCCGACGGGCAAATTGACCCTCGGGAACTATATCGGGGCTCTCTCCCACTTCAAGGATTTCCAGGACCAAGGCGAAAGTTTCATCTTCATCGCCGACCTCCATGCCTTGACCCTTCCGATCGAGCCGGAAGACCTCAGGAACAACTCGCGCGACATCGCGGCTTTCTACCTTGCTTCGGGCCTCGACCCGAAGAAGACGACGATGTTCCTCCAGTCGAGCGTCTCGGCCCACGCCGAACTGAATGCCATCGTCCAGAATTACCTCTACATGGGCGAACTGAAGCGGATGACCCAATTCAAGGACAAGTGCTCGAAGATGGCCGATACGGCTATCGGAATGGGCATCTTCGCCTACCCGGTCCTCATGGCCGCTGACATTCTTCTATACGATGCCACCCAAGTCCCGGTCGGCGAGGACCAGGCCCAGCACGTCGAGCTTTGCCGCGACCTCGTCCGCCGCTTCAACCACCGCTATGGCGAGATCCTCAAGCTCCCGAAGGCCGTCGTCCCGACCGTCGGAGCCCGTATCATGTCGCTTACCGATCCGACCAAAAAGATGAGCAAATCCGACCCCAAAGGCGACATTTTCCTCCTCGACGACCCCCGGTCCATGCGGAAGAAGATCATGGGGGCGAAGACCGACATGGGCCCGACCGTCACCCTCGATCCGCAGGAAAAGCCCGGCATTGCGAACCTCCTTACCATCTATGCCGCGCTCGACCGGATTCCCCTCGAGGAGGCTGCCCACCGCTTCGACGGCTACCGCTACGGGGACTTCAAGAAGGCCGTGGCCGACAAGCTTGACGAGGTCATGATTCCCTTCAAGGCCCGCTATCAGGAAATCGTCGATAGCGGCTCCTACCTCGACGTCCTCCGCCAAGGCGCTGAGAAAGCCCGGGCCGTAGCCAACAAGACCCTCCGCAAAGTCCAAGAAGCCGTCGGCCTCCTTACCCTTTGATGAAGAAGCCGTATCTTATTGCCATCGACTGTGACGGAACGCTCGTCGGGGACGATCTCGTCCTCCGCGAGCGGACCGTTTTCGTTTTGCGTTCCCTTCTCCAAAGGGGCCACTACGTCGTCCTGGCCAGCGGCCGTCCTTACCGCTCCCTTCAGTCCTTCGTAAGGGAAATCGGCCTCGAAAAGATGCCGGTGGTCACCTATAACGGAGCCCATGCCTTTTCGCTCGCCGATCCTTCCTTCGCCTATTCGAAGGCCTTCAACCTCGCCGCGGCCAAAGACATTGCCACGCGTCTTCTTCCGGAGGTTGATTCCCTTCTCATTGACGATGCTAAGAAGGCTTATCTCAAGGTCGAGGACCCCTATCTCAACCAATTCTTTCCGTATCGGGAACTTCCCTATGCGGTCGATGAAGAAAAGCCCCATCTCGAAAATCCGCCCTATGTCATCGTCTTCAAGCGGAAGAGCCTTAGCGACGAGCCGTACCGTTCGATCATCGAAGCCCATGAGGGGCTTCATTATCGGGCCTGGCGGGATTCCCTTTATGCCGAAGCCTACCAGGAAGGAAGCGACAAGGGACACGCTCTCAAGGCGGTCATGGATTACCTCAAGGTCGACTCTTCCCATTTAGTCGCCGTCGGCGACTCGGACAACGACCTCCCGATGCTTCAGCTGGCGGGTCATGCCTACCGGATGCCCGAGAGTCGCCAAAGCTCGCTTCTTCCTTACGAGGCGGCGCCCGATACGGCGAAAAACGAGGGCCTTGCCAAGCTATTGGCGTCCCTTTCTTTCCTCTCGTAGACAAAAAATCGCATGCAAAAAGCCCCTCGATTGCTCGAAAGGGGCTTCTTTCCTTAACGAAGGCCGATGGCTTTCTTGAAGTCGGAGATGATGCTCTTGGCCTTTTCCTTGAGGCCAGCATCCGAAGGACCGACCGCCTCGACGTAGAACTTGCTCTTCGGCTCGGTTCCCGAGGGACGGAGGGCAATCCAGGAAGTGTCTTCGAGGTGGAGTTTGACGAGGGCCGTCCGGTCGAGGGTGAGAGGCGCCACCTTGCCCGTCAGGCAATCGGTCGATTCAAGGGACATGTAGTCGTCTTTCCGAATGACCTTGAGGCCGCCTAGTTCCTTGAAGGAAGTAACGTGGGCCGCTTCCATCATCTTATCCATGTCTTCCTTGCCGGACGAGCCTTCGAAGTAGAGGCTTTCGGCCACCGTGTAGTGGAAGCCGAAGCGTTTCTCGAGGTTCTCGTAGGCAATGTCGAGGGGGATGCCCTTCCGGTAGTAGTAAAGGGCCATCTCGCTGTACATGAGGATGGCTTGGAGGCCGTCTTTGTCCCGAACGAAGGGGGCGATGAGGCAGCCATAGCTTTCCTCGTAGCCGAAGACGAAGGTCGGCCCGCGGCCGATCTCCTCGTAGTGGGCAATCCGGTCGCCGATGTATTTGAAGCCGGTCAGGAAGCTTTCGACCTTGAGGCCGTAGCCTTTGGCCACCTTGCGGCCGAGGTCGCTCGTGACGACCGTGTCGTAGACGACGCCGTCTTCTGGAAGAGTCCCCTGCTCCTTGCGGGTCATGAGGATGTAATCGAGAAGGAGGGCGGCGCTTTGGTTGCCGGTGAAACGTTCGTAGGTTCCCTTGCTCGAGAGGTAGGCGAGTCCGCAACGGTCGCCGTCAGGATCGGTCATGACGATGAGCGAAGCCCCGGTTTCCTTGGCGATCTTGAGCGGCTCGATGTAGGCGTCGGCGTTCTCCGGGTTGGGGGAGAGGGTGCCGCCGAAAGCGGGGTCGTGGGTGCACTGCTTCTCAACCTTCACCATCTCGTAGCCGAGATCGGAGAAGACGCGGACGGCGTTCTCGAGCGAAGCCCCGTGCTGCGGGGTATAGACGATCTTGAAGCCTTTCTTGTCGAGATCTTTCCGGAGGGCGATGGCCTCGACCTTGGAGACGTATTCGTCGTCGACCTCGTGGCCGAGGACGATCGTTTCCCCGGGGTCTTGGTCCCTAATCGGCTCGACGGTCAGCTCGTCCTCCATCTCGGCAAGGATGGAAAGAAGGGGCGCAATCTTCGTCGGGGTGAGCTGGCAGCCCTTCTCGTCGTAGACCTTGTAGCCGTTATATTCCTTCGGATTGTGGGAGGCCGTGACCATGACCCCGCCGGCCGCGCCGAGATAGCGAACGGCAAAGGATAGTTCCGGGGTCGGGCGGAGGCCGTCGAAGATGTAGCTCTTGATGCCCATCTCGTTGAAAATCCGGGCCGCCTCGAGGGTGAATTCGCGGCTCATGAAACGGTTGTCGTGGGAAATGACGATGCCTTTTTCCTTGTTGGCGGGATCCTTCAAAAGAAAAAGGGCAAAGGCAACCGACGCCTTCTTGACGGTGAAGAGGTTCATCCGGTTGGTGCCGGGGCCGAGGACGCCGCGCATCCCGGCCGTGCCGAAGGCGATGTCGCAATAGAAGGCATCGTCGGTCGCCTTCGCGTCCATCGCGCGGATCGTTTCCTTGTCCGAGGCGGAGACTTTCGGAGAAGAGAGCCACCGTTCCCTGTTTTTCTCAACCAATGTTTCCATTTGTTATTCTCCTTTGTTTCTGAGTGCCATGAGCAAGTCCTCTTCTTTCTTGGAAAGAGGGGAAGCGAAGCTTTGCCCGCTCAAGGGCGACAAAATGCCCTTTAGCTGACCAAAAGTCAACTTGTAAGCCCTTAGGAATTGGCCCTTCCAGCCGAATTGCCTCTCGAAGAGGCGGTTGGTCTCGAAATCGCCGTATTTGCCGTCCCCGACGATCGGGTGCTCGACATAGGCCAAATGGACGCGGATTTGATGGGTCCGCCCGGTGAGGAGCTCGCACTCGACGAGCGAGTAGCCAATGAAGCTTTCGATCGGTCGCACGACCGTGAGGGCCGGCTTGCCGCCGTTGAGGATCGAGCAAGGCTCGACGAGGCCTTTTTGGCTGTCCTTCTTGAGAGGAACGCTGATTTCGAGGGAGCGCTCGAAGGAGCCTTTGACGAGGGCCAGGTAGCGCTTATCGATGTCCTTCCGCTCCTTGAAGAGTTCTTCGAGGGCCTTGAGTCCGGCATCGGTCTTCCCGAAGCAGACAAGGCCGGCCGTGTTGCGGTCGAGCCGGTGGGCCGGAGAGGGAACGAAGGTCGGATGCTCGGGATCGAATTCGCCTTTGAAGTAAAGATAGTCGAGGACTTTTTGGGCCAAGGTATTCTTGCTGCCCTTGTTGTCACCCATGACCAAGAGGCCGGAGGGCTTGTCGACGATGAGGACGTTCCGGTCCTCATAGACGATCGGGAGGTCGAGGTCGCGCTTGATCGCGAGCCGGGGCTTCGCGAAGTCGGCCAACTGCTCGTCGGTCAAATAGACGCGGACGGCATCGCCTTCATGGACGATTTCCTCCCGCTTGACCCAGTGGCCGTTGACCTTGACGTCCTTCTTGCGGAAGGCCTTGAAGATGATCGAAAGTGGAGCTTCGCTCAGCCACTTCCGAACGAACTTCTCGACCTTCTGCCCGTCGCTCTCGCGATTGACGATGATTTCTTTCATAACCGGGGAAATTATATACGAGTCGGGACGTTTCCTCACGCTTCCCGCTTGAATAAAAAAGCGAGCTCCACAAAAAGTCATTTCTAGCAATCGTTGGAAATAAGTTCTGCAAAACCCCGGTCT
>CALVSB010000012.1 GCA_944358895.1 uncultured Bacilli bacterium
GAACCCCTCGCTCGTGGTTCCCGTTTCCCAATAGATCCCGGTTTTCTTAATGTGTCCTTGACATGGGGTCCACATTAAATCGATGCATCCCGGCTTTCTATTTAGCGGACCGTCAGGACCTTCTTGACGAGCTCGATCATTGCCTCGAAGTCCCGGAGGGAGAGGTATTCCCGTTCCCCGTGGTGGTTGTAGCTCCCGGTCCCGAGGTTCGGGGTCGGGCAGCCGAGGAAGGAAAAGGTCGCTCCGTCGGTTCCCCCGCGGATCGGATCGACCCGCATGGGGATGTTAGCGGCCGCGAAGGCTTTCTTCGCATGCTCGATGGCTCGCGGATCCTTGCCGAGGATTTCCTTCATGTTCCGATAGTCCTCTTTGATATGGACGTCGATCTTGGCCTTGGGGTAGATGGCATTCAGTTCCCTGGCGTGGTCGAGGAGTTCCTGCTTCATCGCCTCGAACTTGGCCTGGTCGTGTTCGCGGATGAGGTAGCGGGCCTCGCAGGAGGCGGAGTCCCCTTTGACGGCGATGAGATGGAAGAAGCCTTCGTAGCCTTCCGTCATCTCGGGCCGGCGGGCAACGCCAAGCGAGAGGTCGAGTTTCTCGAGGAGGGTGAGGGCATTGATGAGCTTGCCCTTGGCTTCGCCGGGATGGATGGCGAGCCCTTCGATCCGGACTTCGGCGTGGGCAGCGTTGAAGTTCTCGTACTCGATGAGGTCGGGATCGGCCCCGTCGATCGTGTAGGCGTATTCGGCCCCGAAGCGTTCGTTATTGAAGTGCTCGGGCCCGCGGCCGATTTCCTCGTCGGGGGTGAAGAGGATGCTCACCGGGTGGTGGGGGACGCCTTCCTCGATCAGTTCCTCGAGGGCGTTCATGATGATGGCAAGGCCGGCCTTGTCGTCGCCGCCGAGGAGGGTAGTGCCATCGGTCGTGACGATGGTATCGCCCACGTAGTTCTTGAGGCGCGGGAAGTCGGCGACCGAGGTGACGAGGCCATTAGGAAGGACGATGTCTTTCCCGTCGTAGTTCTCGTGGATGAGCGGGTTCACGTTCTTGCCCGAGGCTTCCGAGGCGGTGTCGACGTGGGAGTTGAGGCCGATCCGTTCCCAGCCTTCTTCCCCGTCGAGGTGGGCGTAGAGGCGGCCGTACTCGTCGATGGCGGCGTCCTTGAGCCCGAGGGCCAATAGTTCCTCCTTGAGGAGGTTCAATAGATCGTATTCCTTCTCGGCCGAGGGAGACGTATTGCTCTCCTCGTTGCTCTGGGTGTCGATCTTCACGTAGCGGAGGAATTTTTCCAGCCGCTTCTTGGCTTTTTCGTCCATGTATGTCTCAGGGCTAGGCCCTGTCCTTTCTCCGAGGTGATTCTAGACCAGCGGGGCTTTTTCTTCCATCGGGGCACGTTCTGATTTGCAGGGAGGAAGGCGGTGGTATGATGGGTGGATAAGAGAGGACACGCATGGAAGAAAAAGATATCAGCAAGGAGATGATGGCAGGGGACGAGCCGATTAGGAATGAAGATGAAGATCTCCTTGGCTGGGGCGAATACGCGAGACTCATTGCGAATGCGGTTGGGAATCCGACGAGCGAGGCTTCGATGGTCTATGCGATTAACGGGGCCTGGGGGAGCGGAAAATCATCGCTTCTCAATCTCGTTGAGCAAGAGATTGTGAAAGCGCAGGCGGACAATGCCAACGAGAATGGCCGTAAAACTGTGATCGTCCACTTTGAGCCCTGGAACTGCGTTGACCAAAACGGAATCATCCGGTCTTTCTTCGACGCGTTCGAAAGCGTTCTATCGCTGTGGCACGACAAAAACAAGCTGGCTCAAGTTGTCTTTGGGGCGGGAAAAGTTGCCAATGCGGCTGGCAAGATCATGCAGTTGATTCCTGCCGTGAGTTCGCTTGCCCCGATTTTTCTTAAGGCTGGCAACCTTCTTTCCAATTACCGGAAATCTCTTCTTGAGGGGATGAACAACCTCGAGAGTCGAAAGAAGGAACTGGAACGCTATCTGGCTGAGCAGGAGAAGATTCGCTTCTTATTTATCATCGACGATCTCGACCGACTTAACGTTTCGGAAATGCGCCTCCTCATGCAACTCATGAAATCTGTTTGCAATTTCCGTAATGTTTCGTACTTGCTGGCATTCGACCGGAGAATCGTAGCAAGGGCCCTCGATGGCGAGCAGACGAGTGGCGAAGGCTCCGGTGAGTCCTATTTGTCTAAGATTGTTCAGACAACCATCGACGTGCCAGGACTTTCTAGCGACAAGGCTCAGGAAGTTTGCGAGAAATGTCTGAAACGGCTTTTTGCCGAGCATGGCGAAAAAGCCATAAAGATTGCTTATCCGATCCCCTATTTGGTTTCGTTTTTCAAAAGCCTTCGCTCCATTAAACGATATCTAAGAGAAATGGCTTTTGCTCTCGATGAGTTTAGAGGGGACATTGATCCGCTGGATCTAGCGACTTTGATTGCCGTTAAATGCCTTGATAGGAAGGCACATGAACTCTACATAAAATACAAGCCTTACCTGCTTGGACTTCAAAGTTCCGATGACGATAAGAAAAATTTCGAATCCCAGTACGCTCAGACGTTTATTGGAAAACACGATGACATTGTTTTTGGTCGGGTCTATGCATATTTGTTCCCGCACGCTTTTGAAAGCTTGCCAGATCGCGATAAACTGATTTCTAATCGTCATATATACAACCCTGAAGTGTTTGAAACATATTTAAAGACCGTGCCAACAATCGGGAAAATTTCCTATTACGATGCAATGAGCATCCTCTCATTAAACAATGACGACTTTCTTAAAGCCTGTCTAAAGTACGAATCAACTAATTTGGAAAGCCTCATAAAGGCAAAAATTAACATTTTGACTCGAAGTGAAGATGGCTATGTAGGGGTAGCAGAACTTTTAACTGATCTTTCGAACAGAGGAGCAAAACAGTCGCCGGTTTGTGATTGGTTTATCACCTTTCTCTGTTTGAAACCAAAACTGGAGAAGGTCTTGCCTGCTTTCATCAACGAACTTGAAAAAACGACCAATTTCCCCACGGCTTATTCAATTTACTGGTATCTGAACCTGTTCTTTAAAGAAAACGGGCTCAAAAACAAACCGGATGTGAATTGTGCTTTGAAAAAGCATAAAGATTTCATCGTAACGAACCTTATAAGAACCCCATACTCGATATTTGATGTGATCGACGATTCCTTTAAGTCGCTAGTTGAAGAAACAGATGAAGTTTCGGCTTTTATCGATGCCAGCAATGATCCGCAATTCCTAAAGAAATTGTTTATCACATCCGAATCTGTAAATGGCGACTGTGATCAAAAGCATTACGGAATAACGTCCCTAATCTCTAAGAAATTGAAACTGTTTGCACCTTATTTGGATAACTGGATCGCGGAATCGCAAAGCCAATCAGAATTGGCGGCCTTCGTAGTGTGCAAAATGCTTATTTCCGGTCTGAAACCAGATTACGACTATGGAGAAGACGGCTGTTCGTTTTCTATGAAACGCATTTCCGAGTACACAAAAATGCATTACCCAGATAAGACAGCCATTCTCAGGGGAGAGACGGTTAGCAAACCATAGCCGCTCGGATAACCTTGAAGAGAAAGCCCTTTCTTAATATTTTTGGCTTATGTCATTTTTATTCGATGGGTGGTGAAACAACGTTTGTTAAGTAAGCCAGGACTACCTATCCAGCGCCCTTGAATGTTTGCCTAAGCCTATTTATCGTAATGTCCCGGAATGGAGAACAGCTTTGTTGCTTGTAATAGAGCCTCCGGCCTGAACACCATTGTAGGATGTGTGTACCAAGCTGAAGGCATTTTTTACGTTCCTGTTTTTCATATCAAAAAGTAGCGGAAACGCTTAGGGGGGGATTATGAGTCTTAAAGCACGAAACTTTGTTCTAGGGTTTCTTGGAGCCGCCACCGCAATGTCGGCAGTTGTTGCTTTTAGCGCGACTGTTGATCTGAACGTAGAAGAGGCGTATGCCGTTCAAGACGATTACGTCAGAATTACGGATATAAGTAATTTTAGCGGAGGATTAGTCTATCTCGGCGTTAACACTAACAGCGGTCTTGAGTGCGCGACATCTACGTTTGGGAGCAAAGCGGTTGATGTTAGCTTAAATGAGGATGAGTGGATGCCGATTGAACTCAGCAAAAACACTGATGGGTCCACGTTCACACTAAAGATTACTGACGGCGACAAAAAAGACAATTACTTCGGCATCGGCACTTCCACATCTATTAACGTTTCTTCCACAGCGGTTAATTTATCGATGGTTTATCTAGACAAAAGAGACGATTTTGTCATTTCAAAAGACAGTGCCAGCTACTGCATTGCTTATAACACTGGATCGAAGGATGTTAGGCAAGGCAGACTGACTACGATGAATTCTGAGAGCGACAGTACTTATAAGGTTGTTGGCCTGTACTATAAGCCTTCCTCCAAAAACCTTACCGGCCTCCGTGTTGAGTACGATGACACTTTCAAATCTTCTCAAAAGCAATTTCATAACTTTGATGCTACTGGGATCAAGGTTTTTGCTACTTATGAAGGCGACGATGATGCCGATGTTACCGGATTAGTTAAATGGTCCGTTGAAAGGCTTGATGAACCTGGAGAGATAACTGTCGTTGGTTCATATTCTGAAAACGGAAAAACGTTTGAATGTGAAGTCAGGATTACTGTTGAAGCGGCTGTTTTAGAAGGAATCAGGATTGACACGTCTGCCGTTCAAAAAAGTTTCTTTGTTGGAGATTCGTTCTCTTCCAGCGGCTTGAAAGTCTTCAGCGTTTACGATTCCGGTAATGAGTTTGAGGTCTCTGACTACGAATTGTCAATTTCAAACGGTCACGAATTTACTGCTGAAGAAGCTGGCGACAATGAAGTAAGGATTTCGTACAAGGGCTTTGAACAATCCTATGTGGTTGCTGTTGCTTTTGAGCCAATTACGAAAGAATACAAAATTGCAAAAGGCGGCGATATTGATTTCGTTGAAGCAAACCCAACGGTAAGCAGTTTGAAAAGATCTTCCTACAGGCTCTTCTCTACAGGTAGTGATACTAACAGATGGTCTGCTTACTATGCTAAATCCAACGCTGATTATCGTGTTATTCCTGATACCAAAAAAATTGCTTTTGGCACTAATGACTACTATGGTGACTTTAGGATTCGTTCCGGTGTCTATGAATCTGAGCGCGAGTATTTTGGGATCAAGAGTGTTTCGATAACTGTCAGGGCCTCTTCAACCAGGACACAGGCCAATTTGGAAATCAATGTCGCTGGGCAGAAGATTTATGATGATGCTTTGAAGGTTGTAAGCAACAGTTCTGATATCGTGGTCGAGTGTTCTTTGGAGCAAGCGTTGCCTGGACACCTTGAGTTTAATTTCACGAATGTTCAAAGAGGCATTCAACTTTATTCAATTTCTGTGACTAGTGTTCCTCTTGACCAGGAAACGACCGCGGCTTACTCGTTCGCTCACGATCTAGAGCAAATGGATGGCTGTGACGGATCCAATTACGACGATATTTATGAGCGGTATTTGAACCTCAGCGAAAGTGCACGAAAGATCGCTGATAACATTTATCTCGATGATATCAATGAAGACGCTACGGATGAGGTTGTCTTTGATCGGTATACTGTACTTGATAAATTGAGCAGTTTACAGAACCAAAAAGCTAAGAACGATGCTGGCAATCCGGCAGGACTTCCGGAGATATTCGGCGGATCTGAGTCGTCGGCAACCTATGTTACGGCCGGACTTCTATTCGCCTTGTCTGCCGCTTCGGTCTGCGCGTTTGCGCTAAAGTCCCGCAAGAAGCAAGGCTAAACAATAAACGTGTTTGTGGGGCCGCTTCAAAACCTCTGGTTTGGAACGGCCTTTTTTTTCATACCCGATTCGCTAGGTTTTGAAACATACTAAGTATGTTTCATTTCTGCAATCAGTTTTATGTCCGTTCTGGACTATGCTTGCCCCTTCCTGCACGCGTGTAAATGAGGGGATGCGCATGTCAGGGGGTGCTGGTCTTCCTTAATTTTTTCCCACGGTCTTGAAAAACCGCAGACATTTCCGGGAAAAAGCCAAAAAACAAGCGGCTTGCCCCAAAACCCGATGGATCAGATTTTGAAACAGCCCCTTTTTCATTTGTCACAAAGAAATATATCGTAAGCCTGGGGCCAGTTAAAAGTTTTAATTGCTTGAGGTGTGTGTTATCTTATTTTATGTGATGTAGTTCGTTCGTTATAACAAACAAATCACTCTGACGTTCCTTCATCTTAATGCGACTGAACCGCACAATCGGTTTGCAATTTCTTCGGGGGTGTAACTTTAGAATGAAGAAAATCGTCTTGGCCGCAGCAATTGCTTTGCTTGGTGGCGTAGCCTTTCTAAACGGGACAAATTTGGAAAGTGGTGCTGCTTTAGTCTTGGCTGCCGAGGAACAACCAGTTATCACATGGGATTTTACAAAGGAACTCGCCAAGAAAAACAGCAGTTATACCACTTCTTTTACTACAGACGGCTATACGCTTTATGGCGTGAACAATAATTCTTCCAAGGGGTGTGTTTGGGTAGGCGGAGGGAAATCGAAATCCGAAGATACTTCAACCATAACTTGGAATTCTCCAATTGATTCTGCTATTTCACGTGTAGCGTTCTCTTTCGGAACTCTTTCAACCAAAGGTGGTTTTTCAATCAACACCATATCAATCTCAGCAAAGTTTGGAGAAACCACGTATATTACTGAATACGAAATGGCCGGTTCTGCGACCTATTTTGAAATTTCTTTGGAAAATGCTCCTTGGGAAGCCGGGGGCCTATATACGGTAAGTTTTGATTGGACAAATGACAGCGGCAGCAATGCGCGTGCCGAATTGAAAACTATTGATTTTTATGGTAGTGCAGCTCCTGATGTTGAGACCGTAACCGTAGAGGATATCTCACTCCTAGTTGGATTTCAGAAAAAACTAGAAGCGGTTATTTCCCCAACTACTGCATCCAAGGATCTAGAGTGGTCTATCGATGATCCTACAATTGCTTTAGTTGATTCTGAAAACGGGACCATTACCGGCTTGAAAGAAGGTGTCGCCGTGGTTAGAGCCACGGCTTCGAATGGAGTTTACGGGGAAGCGTTTGTCACTGTTTCTGAGATACCAACTTATGATGTCTTACCGCTTGAAATCTTTCCTGATTCGTTCGATCCATACGATTCGCAAATTGGAAATGTTAGGAATGAACTAACTTTGGACAATGGTCTAGAGATTGCTCACATTGCTAATTATTCGAGTTATAAAATCGGTAATGAGCAATATGATGAAATCCAACTCTACAAGGGTATTGGTTATATTGAAAACATTGTTGCTCTTCCCAATATCGTCGCCATTGAACTTGAAGCTGTTCCCAACGAATCATCAACATTCAATGAACCTATCGTGACTGTCGGAACCTCGCTTGAAGAAAATGGCGATGTGGCTATTGCTGGCGCCAACAAAGGCTACACGTATCGTTACGATATGCCAGAAGGATATTCGTACTTCAAAATTGCTGCTCATAGTTCTACCTCAACCTTCTTTGTCTCAATGACAGTCTACGTTGAGAGCATGATTGATACCTATTCTGAGTTTTTCCTCCTAGAGGATATGTGCGATGAAAATGGTATCGTTCCGCCCAATACGGAATCGTGGTCCAGTCTCCAGTCTGCTTTCGAAAAGCTAGGTGAACTTGACAAAATTGCTTTCAGAAATGCCGTAGCTAATCAAAGCGAAGACGCATCCAATATTTCCCAGTGCGTTGCCAGATACGATTACATTGTTGGGAAATATACTTCTGAACTATATGCCGACTTCATGAATCGTGATCCTCGGGCCCCCGCTAGTGCCTACTATGGAAATGACCGTAATTCTGCTATAGATTCGACGGCCATTGTATTTGCTTCCCTCGGTGTCCTTGCTATCGGTTCCGGCCTCGGATACTTCTTCTACAGGAAGCGCAAGCAAGCCTGACGACATAGATCATGATTTGCCCTCCCACGTTGGAGGGCTTTTCTTTTTCTCTATATAGAAAATAAAATTACACAAAAAGTAACTTTCCAAAAATTACATAAGATGTAATATTTAACTATAGGAGGAAAACAAGGAGAAACATGATTTATAGGAGACATTAATGAGACTGCTCTATGATCCGAAACATCTCGAAAAAGAATTAACCGATGAAACCAAACTTACTCGTAAGTATGGAAGCGAAATAGCTGGGAGAATATTAAGGCTAATCGGCCTCTTAATGGATTTGACCTCTCTCTACGATGTCCGTTGTATGCCTCAGTACATGATTGAATTGTTGAAGGGGAATTTGGCTGGCTGCTATTCCCTGACTTTGGATAAAAAGAAAAGTAAATGGAGAATCATTCTCGTCCCGCTTAACGAAAACAATGCGCCGATTCGTCCCGAAGACAATGAAATCAGCTTTCTAAAGAGCGTAAAAGCCGTAGCGATAAGGAGACCAAGCGAACACTATGATTAAGAGATATCACCCCGGGGTCTATCTAAAAGAGGCCTTGGAAGCCATGGACATGACGGCCAAGGAATTTTCCATTCGGACGGGTATCTCCGAACGGAGCCTTTCTTCCTTCATGGCCGGCAAGACCGGAATTTCATTTGAACTTGCATCCAAATTGGGATCCTTTTTCGGAAACTCCCCAAGTGTTTGGATCAACCTTCAAACTTCATACGACACCTATCTGGCCGAGGAAAAAGCCAAGGCGGAAGTTGACAACGATTACAAACTGATTTCCTGTTTTAAGAAGTACTTCGCGTCTTTTTTCGGCATGGCCACTGCCGAAGGACATGGGGATTTCGTGGAGAAAGTCAGAAAGCTTGCTTCGGTAAATTCCATTAATCTCCTTAGGACCGATGAAAGAGAACTCATACCGGCCTACCACAAGGAGCAGAAGGGCAATGCGAAGATTGATCACTTCGTTTTCAATTTGTATTTCTCGATCGCTCTTACGGCCGCTCGGAAGATCGAAACGAAACCCTTTGACAAAGATGCGTTCTTGAAAGTTCTTTCTGGTATAAGAAAACTAACTTTAAAAGAACCAGAAGAGTTTATTGGGGAACTAGTGGAGCGCTTCCGCGAATGCGGGGTGGCTTTCGTGTATCTCCCTTACATGAAGAATCTCGAGCTTTACGGAGCGGCCAAGTGGCTATCGCCGGAAAAAGCCATGATTGTCGTTTCCAATCGCGGCAAGCAGGCCGATGTCTTCTGGTTCACTCTTCTTCACGAAGCTGGCCATCTTCTCAACGAAAGCCGTCGCGATCCGTCCGTATTGTGCGATGTCAACGAAGTGCAATCCGATTCCTTTGCTCGTGAGCAAATCGTTTCAGAAGAGGAGTATCAGGATTTCATGATGAACGGCCACTATCTTTCCAGAGATATTAAGGGCTTTGCTGACCAGAAGGGCTTTTTGCCCTGTCTGCTTGAAGGAAGGCTCAGGCATGAGAAGCTTCTTAAACAATCTCAAAGGGTTCTTTCTGTTCAATACGAATATGGGCCCTTGCAGAAGGCATATGCTGCCGCCCTGAAAAAGGCAAGCAGGGCCGTATAGGCGACAATTAAGAATGGTTTCCGTTACGAGAAAGCTGAAAACTAGCTGTGCAAAGTTCGGTCTATTCGAAACCGGAACTGCTTTTAGTAAAGCTATACGCCATGCGATAGGTAGTTTAAGGTGATCTCAACGTTCAAAAAGACAAAGCAATTATTTGATGGCTTTAAACCATATGCGGGTTTGTATTTTCTTTTTGAAGTAATTTCATTGGTAGTTTTGATTGCTGGGTTTGGCCTTGGCTTCCTGCCGGCCGACTGCAACATTCCAAAATTCGGAAAGTCCCCTGATCCTTTATCCATAATTATTTCTTTGCTTCCCCTTATTTTCACGATCCTTTCCCTGATGTTGGGGACACCAAGCGATCGAATTGCCGGTTTGGAGCGGCCGACCTTCTTGCGACTCGTTCCGAAATCGTGGCCCGTCGGCAGGCGTCTATTGCCGTTTTTCATCGGCTTCTATGTCTGCCTGATAACTGTCTATTCGGTCGCTCCGGCTTACCCTAAGCTTTTCAATCCTTTTATCTACAACATCGCCGCTTCTTCCGCTGCCATTGCATTCGTAGGAATCACTTCGTTTGTTAACCTATCGATTCTTTTGAAAACTAACGAAACGATCTTTCGCATTCTTGGTGCACACGTACAAGAAATCGTGCACGAAGCCGAGCCTCTATCTTCCAATTTGAGCGATGTGAAAGTGGCGGTCGAGAGCATGACAGAGACCGTCGGGATAAACGCTACTCATGAAGCCCTTTTGAAGAAATTCCGAAAGGTTAACCGAAATCCAAGGGTAAAACCGGAAATCAATTTGCTCAATTCCATTCTGGAAATCGAAATTTGCATGGCTAGGCGACATCTCGAAGGAGCTGAGCTAAGTTCGGAAGCCCGGGTAGAGGCTCTTGCTTTCGTGAAAGCCGGAATTGATAACATTGAGATGCTTATAAAGAAGGATGAGCATTCCAACTTCGCCAATATATTGGCTGATGCAGGCGACGTTTCAGACTTAGTCAGGAAACTCGCTATGCTGGTTTCATTACTTCACCGGCTGAGTGTGGCCTTGAAACTTCAAAAAGACTCAAAGAGGTTGTCTACCATCCTTTATTACGCCGGCTGCAATAAATCGGGCAAGACCTATATGGACTTCGACCAGGTTCAGTTTGCCGCTTTGGCAGTTGAAATGCATCTGTTTACCGATGGTCTATATGAAAATGAAGAGTTCGACAATTGGCTTTGGAAGTTCTTAAGGGACGAAATTGATTATCCTCTGACGGCTTGGGAAGATAGCCCTATTTACTTCTTTCTCGTCGTGTATCTGCTTTATGCAAAAGACGATAAAAATCTGCCGCAGAGTGCGCAAGAATGCATAATTTCCTTCTTAAAAGAAGAAATTCCGGACCCAACGGGCAAGAAGACAAACTTCATTGGACGATATGCATTTGCTTTTAATTCTAGAGGCATTAGCCAAGAAAAGTGCCTTGGCCTTTTGAATATCATCTTTGGGACTTTTGAGTTGCTCGGAATCTCCATCACCTTTCAATACTTCCCTAAAAATGTATCTATCGTCACAGACTATCCAAGTTTGGACCTCGATACGGCCCTTGATTGCTGGATGGAATTATTTTCATCCATGAAGGTAACGGACAAAGAAAAAGTGCGCAGCGGAATCCTCAAAATCATCGAGAGCGACAAAACCGGTTGCCGAACCAAGGCGTTCATGGATTCTTTGGAAAATTCTTTTGACCGTAGAGGGAAAGAGACATCGAAGCGCCCTTTTAGCAAATTTGTCAACGGAGCCATTGTTCCGAATTATGAATCGGCGGGATCAATTGCCGACATCGTTGAGGGACTATTCAAGAAATTTAGTCCAAAAGATTACGAAGCCGTTAACCCAGCCGAAGACACCGCGATTGCCGCTTTCACAAATGATGTCGAAGACGTGACGAAAAAACTCGTCGGAAAGATCAAAAATGCCTTTGAGCCAATCTATGTAGAAAAGACTGATCCCGAAAAAGACAGCAACGCTCAATACGCTGGCTTTTTGAGAATTTTCCCAGTGGAGACTTTCAAAGACCAATTCTCCGAGGAATATTTCTTTGAGCCGGCGGCTGACCAGGTAATCTTCCACATATATTTGAAGGCTAGCCAAGAACTTGATCCGTGCTTTGAAGGCAAAGATAAAAGCCTAGACGAAATTCGGTCTTCGCTTAAAGAAACGACTAATCGAGACTATTCAATTTGTTCTTATCTTTCTTGGAGACAAGACCTTCGGAAGACGATCAGCGTGGCTATGCCAAATCTAAAGGAAATAAGCGAATTGCGTATTTACGCTACAAAAAAGGATCAGGTTAACCGCGTTGTCCTCTTCAATAAGGGCGACATCCAAGTATCCGCATGGGTCGATCCCAAATACACGAATGTCAGGCGCCCGAGCGACGATGAAGTATTGCGCTATTTGAAGTCGGTGTACTCAATGAAGGATGACCGTTTCAACATGCCTAGTTCCTTCAGCGATTCACGTTATGTTTGGGTTACGCCAGATGATGCGGTGATGCGCTGGAAAAATAAATTGGTCGCCTGCCAAATTGCCATTCGCTATGAGGTGTCGGTAAAAAAGGAAAACTGCTATTTCATCGAAGCACCTTATGAACTCAAGTGACCATGCCACTAAAAAAGCATGTCTTAGCTTCCAGCCATGACTATAAAACTCGGTTGAATTTTATATAGAACACCTATTAAAGTGGGTTTAGTTTTATATGAAGTATCTTGTCCGGAACATTGATCGAAAACTTGATAGCTGGCTCAAAAGAGCCAATCGGACCCCGTTTTTGATTATTGGACCAAAAGGATGCGGAAAGACCTGTACCTTACTGGAATTTGCACGCCGTCACTACGAAAACGTCATCTATCTCAATTTCCAGGAGAATAGCGATGCCAAGAAAGCCTTCGAAGGCAATCTTATGGTCGATGACATTGTTTTCCGCCTGACGGCCGTGAATCCGTCTTGGCGGTTCATCCCAGGGAAAACCATTATTCTCCTCGATGAAATCCAAGATTGCCCCCGGGCCCGGTTCGCCTTGAAATCTTTCAAAAACGATGGCCGCTTTGATGTCGGGGCTGCCGCCTCTTATATCGGTCTCAATATCGTCCATAGCAGCGGGACTCCAATGCCGGTCGGCTCGGAGGAAATCTTTCCCATGGAGACGATGGGTTTTGATGAGTTCCTCTTGGCCAAAGGATATGATCAGTCCTTCATCGACCGCCTTCTCGATTATTTTGATAAGCGAAAGCCAATCGACCTCTTGGCCCACGAGAAAATGCTCTCCCTTTACTACACCTACATGGCAATTGGAGGCTTCCCGGAAGTCGTATCTGCCTTCCTCGAGGGAAGTTCCATCACGGCTTGCTACGAGAAACTGCGGTCGCTGACTGCTTCCATCAAATCGGATCCTTCGAAACAACGCAATGACCGGGGCAGGGCTTGCTATTCGCCTTCCGACTGTTCTCGCATTGCCGAGGCCTACGACCTCATTACTTCCTTCATCCAATGCAAGGACAATCGCCGCTATGTCGTATCGCACATCAAGACTGGCACTCAATACGACAAAGCCGATGCGGTTAACTATCTTTTGAATGCGGGGGTAGCGATCAAGGTCGAGAACCTCACCGGTCTCTCTTTACCCTTGGAATTCTCGGCCGTTCCTTCCTCATTCCGCCTCTACTATTCCGACATCGGGCTTCTTTCTTCCCGTTTCACCCTCGATACTTTTGGCCAAATTGCCATAGACGGCGATCTTGGGATGGACAAAGGCTTTCTCTACGAAGCAGCAGTGGCTTCCTCCCTCCACAAGGCCGGGCTCAAACCCTATTTCTTCCGGAAACCCAGCGGCCTCGAGATCGATTTCGTCATCGACTACCACGGCTGCGCGACCATGGTCGAAGTCAAGGCCCGGGATGGGCGGGCCAAGGCCGCCAAGACCGTCCTTAGCCACCCCGAGCATTACGGAAAGACTCGCCTCATCAAAATGGGAAGCATGAACATCGGGGAAGAGAATGGCGTTTTGAGCATGCCTTACTACCTCGCTTTCGCCCTCGGAAGAACCTCTTTCTAACCCCAAGACAATTAACCCCACAAATTTTCCCAAAGATGATTTATTAACACCCATTAACTTTTATAATGGTCTTAGCCAATAAAGCGCCCCCAAGGGGGCGTTAATTTGGTTGAAGGGGGAACGTCACATGAGCAAAATCATCGTCCACGACCTAACCAAAATCTACAACGCCGGGCAGCAGAACGAGGTCATTGCCCTCAAGGGGGCCTCTTTTGAAATCGACCCCGGCGAATTCGTGGTCATCCTTGGCCCATCCGGTGCTGGGAAGAGCACCCTTTTGAACATCCTCGGAGGCATGGACACGGCCACCTCCGGTTCCTATATGGTCGATGGGAAAGACGTCGCCAAGTACAAGAGTTCCCAGCTCGGCAAGTTCCGCCGGCAGAGCGTCGGTTTCGTCTTCCAGTTCTACAACCTCATGCCGAACCTCACGGCTCTCGAGAACGTTGAGCTCGCTTCTTCGGTGGCCGACGATCCCCTCGTCCCCGACGACGTCCTTACCTCGGTTGGCCTCAAAGACCGGGAAGGCAATTTCCCGGCCCAGCTGAGCGGCGGCGAGCAGCAGCGGGTGGCCATCGCCCGGGCCGTCGTCAAGAACCCCGAACTCCTGCTCTGCGACGAGCCGACCGGGGCCTTAGACAGCAAAACCGGCGGGAGCATCATCTCCCTCCTTTCCAAGACGGCCAAGACCCTCAAGAAGTCGGTCATCATCGTCACCCACAACAGCAAGATCGCCGACTGCGCCGAGCGGGTCATCCGGATCCAGGACGGGGCCATCGTCTCCAACCAGATCAATCCGAACCCCATCGCCCCGGAAGAAGTGAATTGGTAATTCGAAGGGCTTTTTGCAATGGATATCAAGGGTAGCGGGGCAAAAGAACCCCGCAAAAGAAGCACCTTCTCCGTCCTCTTCAAGATGGCGGTCCGCGAGGCCAAGAAGAGCTGGGCCCAGTTTTTGGCCATCGTTGCCATCGGGGCCATCGCCGTCACCCTCTTTATTGGACTTCTGTCGAATGCCGAGTGCTTCGATAGACAGCTGAACGCCACCTACGACGCCGGGAACATGGCCGACGTCTGGGTCTATTCCCTGCGCTACCAGGATAGCGACGCTGCCTACGTCAATAGCCGCCTCGAGGACGGGGATGATATCGACGGGCGCTTCGAGTACACGGCCACGGCCAACGGGCAGGGTGTCTATCTAAACGTCTACCAGTCCTACCCGACGATCAGCGTTCCCTATGACATCGAGTATGCCGAAGGCTATGGCCCCGAGGACACCGTCGACTATGCCTTCGTCGACCATAACCTGATCGCCAGCGAGAATAGCAACTTCTCCCAGGACTTCACCTTGGGAAAGAATTTCACCCTGACCCTCGACATCTCGGCTTTCCCGATCACCGAAGCCCAGAAGCAAGTCCTCTCCCTCATCACCAAGGACGGCGGGACCAACGTTTTTGCCTCGGGCTCGATCTCCCTTGAGATTCCCCTAACCGGGGCGATGTCCTTCCCCGAGAACATTGAGAAGAGCAACTATAGTGCTTCCTCGATTGTCGTTTCCGACCATCTTTTCGCGACGGCCCTCGATAACCTCATCCGGAAGAACTACACCCTCGAGCCGAGCGTCTTTTACGCCCTCATGGGCTCGACTTTCGAGGAAATCGGGTGGAACCCCAGTTATACCGGCCCCGACGGGACGGAAACCCTGACCCGGCCCAACCAGCTCCTCATTACCCTCGAGGACGATAGCGCTTCCGACCGCCTGGCCGAGGAGATCGATACCTACTTCACCTCCCTCCGCGAAGCGAGTGAGCATGGCGGCGACTCGAGCCTCGATGCCACTTCCTACCTGACGGTCTTTACCCGGAGCACCCAACCATTCTGCCTAACCATGAGCAGTGACCTCTCCCAGGCCTACCAGCTCACGGCTTTCTTCCCCTTCGTCTTCTTCGCCGTCGCCATCTTGGTCATCCTCACGACCATCTCGGCCATCATCGTGAAAGACCGGACCCAGATCGGGACCTTCAAGGCCGTCGGGGTGACCCAAAGCGAGATTTTTGGCTACTACATCTTGCTCACTTTGGTCCTCGTCCTCGTCGGGACTCTCATCGGCCTCATCGTCGGCCCCTTCCTCCTCCCGGCCATCATGCAGATCAAGTACACGATGCTCTATAGCCTCGTGCCCCTCGAGTTCGTCTTCCCTTGGGGCTACGCCTTCCTCACGGCCATCGTCTTCCTCGGGATCGCGGCCCTCGTTACTTATCTCATTACTCGTAAGGAAGTGGGACTCATGCCCTCCGAATCGATGCGGCCGGCTCCGCCCCATCTCGTCGGAAAGGGCGCGACCCGCAAGTCGAAGCGGAAGACCAACGTCGTCCTCCTTTCCCTCAAGATGGCCCTTCGGAACATCAAGGTCTCCCTCTTCAAGTCGGTGATGGTCGTGGTGGGGGTGGCCGGGTGCACGGCCCTTCTCGTCTGCGGCTATGGGATCCAGGACTCAATCGACTATTCGGTCAACGTCGACTTCACCCATTACATGACAAGCGACGTCTCCGTTTCCCTCTCCGGCGCCTTGAGCGCCGAAGAGATCGATTCCGCCCTCAAGCCCTTGGCCTCCGACATCGCGACGATGCCGGACGGAACTCTCAAAGCCCAGGGCTACACCCGCTCGACCTCGACGGTAACCTGCGACGACCGGACGGCGACTTCCTACTATTGCCTCCTCGAACCGACCGAATATAGCTTCGTCGACCTCGATTTCCCGCACGACCAGGTGGCCATTTCCCAAAAGGTCCACAACAAGACCGGGGCTAGTGTCGGCGACGAAATCACCTTCACCGTCGGCGTGAGCCGCTACTCGGCCACCGTCGCGGAAGTCTTTGAGTCCTTCACCTTCCACGGAGTCGTCCTCTATGGCGATGCCCCCTTCCTTACCTCCGCCCCGGCCTATAGCGGCATTTACCTCAAGGCCGCGAGCGGCGTAAGCGAGGATCAATTGGCCGCCGACTGCACCGACCTCATCCCCGGGGTCAGTTCGACCCAGACGAGCGAAGGGATGAATGCCTACGTCGGGGAAATCATGTCGAGCGCTTTCCAGATGACCGGGGCCATCAAAGTCTTCGCCATCCTCCTAGCCATCGTCGTTCTCTATAACCTCGCCCTCTTGAACTTCCGGGAACGGACGCGGGATATCGCGACCCTCAAGGTCCTTGGCTTCTCCAGAACCGAAATCGCCCTCTCCCTCCTCTTCGAGACGATGCTCCTCACCCTGGTCGGGGTCGCCTTCGGGATGCTCCTCGGCTATCCCTTCATGCTCGGGGTCCTCATGACCAACCAGGTCGAGATCGCCGAGTTCCTCTATTACATCTCGCCGCTTACTTATTTCCTGGCCTTCCTCCTCACCTTCGTCGTGGCCTTTGTCATCAACTTTGTCTTTGCCCTAAGGACCGAGAAGGTGAAGATGGTCGACTCCCTCAAGAGCGTCGAATAACCATCTCGCCTCCGGCGATGGTAGAATGCCGACGAACAAACGTTTGCCTGCCTTAGGCAGAGAAAGGAACCAATGTCCTCAGTCAAAAAGAAAATTCCCGGGGCCATCGATAGCGTCCGGCAAGGAGAGATCCTTGCTTCCTATGCTTCCGACCCCAAAAACGCCATCGTGAGGCACGCGCTTTCGCGCCACGCCATCACGAGCGTCTTCTACGACCCGAGCCACCTCCCGGACGTCAACATGTCCTACTCGCTCGAGCTATCGACGATGACGCCGATGAACCAGAAGGCCTCGGGCCGCTGCTGGATCTACGCCGGCCTCGGCTTCATGAGAGAGACGATTGCCAAGAAGCTCGGGATCAAGAACTTCCAGCTCTCGACCAACTACATTGCCCTCTACGACAAGATCGAGAAGAGCAACTACGCCCTCGAAAGCTGCCTCTACTACGCCGACCGGGAAAAAGACGACCGCGAGCTCAAGTGGCTCCTCGCCAACCCGGTGAGCGACGGCGGGCAGTGGGACATGCTCGTCAACCTCGTGAACAAGTACGGCCTCATGCCGATGGAGGCCTTCCCGGATACCTATCAGTCGTCCAATACCCGGGAGACCGACTGGGTCGTCAATTGCTATATCCGGAACTTCGCCGCCAAGGCCTGGCACCTCGTCCACGAAGGCAAGGCCGAAGAAGCCCGGGAGCTCAAGGAAAAGACTCTCGAGAAGATCTACGGCCTCTTCCTCTCCGCCTTCGGCGTCCCCCCGACGACCTTCGACTTCGAGTACAAGGACGGGAAGGACGAGCGCCACGTCGTAAGCGGCCTGACCGCCCTCGAGTTCAAGAAGGCCTATCTCGGCGATACCCTCGACGACTACGTTTCCCTCATCAACAGCCCGACCGAGGACAAACCCTATCTCAAGAGTTACACCATCGATCGCCTCGGCAATGTCCTTGAAGGGAAGCGCGTGACGCACCTCAACGTCACGATGGAACGGATGAAGGAACTCATCCTCAAGCAGCTCAAGGACGGCTCCCCGGTTTGGTTCGGGAGCGACGTGAGCTTCTACCGCGACCGCAATTCCTTCGCCTGGGACGACAAAGCCATCGATTACGAAGGCTCCTTCGGCCTGAGCGTCGAGGAGAGCAAGGAAAACATGCTCGACTTCTCGGCGAGTGCCATGAACCACGCGATGCTCATCGTCGGGGTCAATCTCGTCGAGAACGTTCCGACCAAGTGGAAGATCGAGAACTCCTGGGGGACCGACAACGGCCAGCAGGGCTATTACGCGATGAGCGCGAGCTGGTTCGACAAGTTCGTCTACCAGGCCGTCGTCCACAAGAAATATCTCTCGAGTGAGGAACTCAAGGCCTATCTCGAGGAACCGACCGTTTTGAAACCATGGGACCCGATGGGTACCTTGGCCGATTAGGAAAGGAGGAATCGCTATGGCAGAGCAGAAATACCGCTGCATCGTCTGTGGAGCCATCGTCACGCCGAACCCCGACGGGACGTGCCCCGTCTGCGGAGCTCCGCGCGAGATGCTCGTTCCCGTTGACGAAAACGGCAACGACATCGAAGGCTGATTACCGATAGAGAAGAGAGGGCTTCGGCCCTCTTTTTTCATGGATGTTTCAAAATAATGCGTTGGGGTCTATAAGGTTTTCTTTCTTTGGTAAAATATGACCATGAGAACGCCTTTTTTAGAAAGAGTGGTCATTAATGGCTATAAGTCCATTGCTCATTGTGATATTTCTCTCGGCAAACTAAATGTTTTGATTGGTCCTAATGGAGCCGGTAAGTCCAACTTTATTTCTGCTTTTACTTTTCTTGGGGCTTTGGTTCAGAACGGTCTTCAACTTAAGGTTGCCGAGATGGGCGGCCCCCAAATGATTCTTTATCGTGGAAATAATTCGATATCACGTTCCCTCGAAATGGAGTTCGATTTCGGTCTTAATGGATACAAGTTTTCATTGATACCGACTCAAACAAATACGTTTGTTTTTGAAAAAGAAGCTTTCGGCTTTCATAACCCGCTTGAACTGCCAGATAAATCTACTTTTAACGACATTGAACCATTGACGAGTGGCTATTTCGAAACAAGGCTGATGCAGGGAACGAAGGGAAAAATGGACAAATACGTTCGCCCCGTTCTCTCAAGCGAGAAATGGAAGGTTTTTCATTTCCATGACACTTCAAGAACTGCTCTTATGAAAGGCAATTCGGCAGTGACGGACAATGTTAGTCTCCATTCCGATGCCGGCAACATTGCCTCGTTTTTACTAAGACTCAAAAACCAATTTCCTGCGCAATACCACGATATTGTTGTCGAAATTCAGAACGTTTTCCCTCCGTTTGACGACTTTGTTCTTGAACCCGATCAAAATGGTTTCGTCTTGCTTAGGTGGAAGCAAAAAGACATCGAGACGATTTTCAATCCCCATCAGATGTCCGATGGAACGATTCGCTTTGTTTGTTTAGCGACCCTTCTTCTCCAGCCGGACGAACTTGCTCCTACGACCGTCATTATCGACGAGCCGGAACTTGGCCTCCACCCAAAAGCAATTGCCTTCCTTGGAGAAATGCTTGAGAACCGAAAAGACGCCTTTCAAATCATCGTTTCGACACAGTCTCCGGAACTTCTTACAGCGGTTTCGCCTGAAGAGGTCATCGTCACTGAGCAAAACGATGAAGGAACTCTTTTCAAGCGCCTTGACACAAACTCCCTGAAAGGGTGGCTCGACGACTATTCGCTTGGCGACCTTTGGAATATGAACATTATCGGGGGCCGGCCTCAGTGACAAGCATTGTGTACGTTATTTGCGAAGGGGAAAGCGAAGAAGCTTTCGTCAATATTCTTCTAAATAATTACGTATATGAGAACTATCGCTTTTTTGCTGTGCCATTGCTTCTGAGAGGCACCAGTACATACAAACACTTAGTTAGAGAAACGAGGCGGATGGCCTATCAGAAACATAATTTTATTGTTACGAGCATGGTTGACTTCTATGGGCTAAAAGAAAAGCCGGTTTTGAAGCAAAGCTTCCACGATAAAATGGCATTAGAGCTTGAGGAACACTATTTCAACGATGTCGGGTGTCAAAATTTTATTCCGTATATCTCAATGCATGAATATGAGGCAATTTACTTTAGCAATCCGTCCGTCTTTTCGGTTTACTCGCCCGGCGACGTGGGCAAGGCTCAGAAAATACTTCAAAAATTCGGCGGAAATCCGGAAGCAATCAATGGCGGCGAAACGACGGCTCCTAGCAAGCGCATCAAGAAGTTTGAGCCAAGATATCGCAAGAAGAGCGGGGCCAAGGAACTTTTAAAAAACCTTACTATTCCTGATATTTCTAATAAATGCCATCATTTCAGCGGTTGGATTCAATCGCTTGAGGAACGGATAAGAAAACTTAAAAAATCAGAGAGCTGAATTTCTTCTTGGATTACTGAAAAAGTTTTACAGTTAGCAGACTAATAGTGAGGGCTTGTAATGAACAATCGGAATAAAGCGATCGTTACCGCGACACCAATGGCTTTTTTGAAAGTCGTTGGCATTCTTATGGCCGTCCTCTTTTTCATCGGCTTGATTTTATTGGCCGTTGGCGCCGGACAGCAAAACTATGGCGTCTACATGACAGGCGTTTGGTTTACTTGGCTTGGCTTCATTCTTGCCTTTGCCTGCTTCGAATTTTCGTGCCAAAGAGTGACCGTCTACGAAAACGAGGTTCGCTGGAAAAACTTCTTCATCAATTTCGTGATTCCCATGGAAGAAATATCCACCTATGGAGATGGACTGCTGTGGAGTATCTGGGTTGGCTCCTCATCGTTGAGCATTCTGCTCTCGGACTTTCCTTTCATGACCAATCGGAAGTCAGTGATCGAGGCCATCCGCCGGTTGAAAGGCCAAGAAGCGGCGGACCATCATGAGGCAAAGGGCGAACCTCCTGCCCCCAAGGCGGAGCCGCAAAGCGAGGAGAAAGCACCGGCGAACGATGAACTGAAAGAAATCATCTACCGCGACTGCCTCCTAAGCGGGACCGTCGAAACGGACGAAGAAGAGGAACTCCTGATGAATGCCATCTGGAAGCTCGAAAAGATTTCGCCCTATAAGGACGCCGAGGATTTGATCGAGAAGTACCGCAAGGCCATCAAGGACTACGAAGAGACGAAAATGCAATCTCCCCAAGACTGAAATAGGGGCCTCGGCCCCTTTTCTTTTTATCGTCCATCCGTCGTAGAATAAGATTACCAAAACGTGACGCCTTGCGGGGCGGAAGGATTTAGACATGGAAGAAAACGAAAAGAAAGACGAAGAGTACGCTGAGCAGCCGCTGGCCGAAAGCACGGTCTGGCGAACCGTTCCGATCCTGCTCTTTCTATTGGCGGCCGGGCTCATCCTGGCCGGCATCATCCTGTGGGCGATGTCCGGCGATCTCTCGACCGAATACCGGGACCACAGCATAACGGTAGCCTTGATCCTCATCGGTGCCGGCGTTGCCGCCGTCATCCTTGGTCTTCTTTTCAACGGCCAAGCCGCCTATCTCTACGAAGATCGGGTCGAAATCTTCTATTTCTTCAGCCATTACACCCTGCGAATCAGAGACATAACATCGGTCGGAAGCGGGTTCCTTGGGTATCTCAAAATCGGCACCTCGTCCTATCACTGGAGGTTCTTCTTATTCATGTCCCGCGCCTACCCGTTCCATAATGCCTTGAATGACCTCCTTGAGGAACGAGACAGCAAATAAGCACGTTTCAACAAAAGAAGGGCCGTTTTGCGGCCCCTTTTTTCATCCGAGGTAGTATTCGAGGAAACCTTTGAGCAATCGGTCGTGGTAGGTCGCGGCCTTGCTCGACTTGAGATAGTAGGCCCCGTCGTATTCACTTACGTCTTCGCTGCTCAGCTTCGTCCCGATGATCGAGGAAGCCAGTTCGTTGAGCTCCTCGTGGGAGGCGAAGTCCGGATCGGCGAGCCACGTCATGTTCTTGATGCGGCCCTCGCTATAGAAACTATCGACGATTGTCGGGACCCCATCGACCGCTTCCACGACATCGTTGAAGTAGACGCACATGTCCCCGATCATCCCGCCCGGCTCATAGCTCGAGGCGAGGGAGGGATTGTAGTAGATCCAGGTCGGGACGTAGCCTTCCCCGTACCCGAGGCGGGCATTGCCGGCCTCGCTTAGGCCATAACGGTCCTTGAAGGCCTGCCAGGCTTCCGCGTCGAGGTTTCCTTCTTCGTCGTAACGGATGCCGGTCACGTCGCAATCGAGGTAGTAGAAGCCCTTTTCCCGGGCCAGCACGCTTTCCTCGAGGACCGCCTTTTCGACGTAGGAGCAGTCGGAGCAGGTGCTCCGGCCGAACATGACGAGGAAGGGATCGTTTTGACGGAACAGTTTGTCTAGTTGGCTCTTGGAGACATCCATGATGGCCGAGTAGTCGATCCGGCTGTCCATCCAGTCGGTGAAGACATCGACGCTTTCCGACCACTCCTTGCCGGTCGCCGAGGTTTCCTGGTAAAGGCGAGCCCCGTCCTTGAAGAGGGCAATCGAGGCATCGCTTGTGACGGTGAGCCCGTAGTAGCTCGGGACGGAAGAGGAGAACTCGTCCATCTGGATGCCGTATAGAAGGAGGTTCCGCTCCTTGAGATAGCTTTCGACCGTCGAGCGGAAGGAAAGGTACCAGCAGGCGCAGGTCGAATTCTCGTCGTAGATGAGGAGAGCGAAGTCCTTCTTCTCCTCGACGAGGGTCGATAAGCCTTGGTAGTCAATGTTCTTGAGGTTTTCCTCGAGGCTCAGGGACTCGTCGTAAAGATGTCCCATGAGGGGGGCGATTTGGGTTCTTCCGTTCCCTTCCGAGCATCCGGAAAGAAGGAGGGAAGAAGCGAGCAAAAATCCGAGCAGTTTTTTCACCCCGAAATGATAGCACTTCTCCCCCGGGAAAAAGAGGGGAAAAAGCGGTGCGGGTCCTTGTCTAGTTTTCCTTCGACCGGGCCTAAGGAAAACAAAGGAAGAAAAACGCAAAAATTCCCGGGGGTATACCCCCGGGGAAAACTCGATTGATTTTTTACTTGTTTCTTGGGTGAAATTTCCCCATTATTTCCGCGTCAAAAAAGGGGGGCCGGAAGGGCCTTTCCTTTCCTAGGAGGAAAGCCATGGGAAAAAGCGAAGACACCATCATCTCGCTCCAGCACGTCACGAAGCGCTTCAAGGACGGCTTCGTCGCCGTCGAGGATTTCAATCTCGACATCAAGCGGGGCGAATTCGTCACCTTGCTCGGGCCGTCGGGCTGCGGCAAAACGACCACTCTTAGGATGATCGCCGGCTTCGACATTCCTAGCGAAGGCACGATCCTCCTCAACGGGCGGGACATCACCAAACTCCCGCCTTACAAGCGGCCGGTCAACACCGTCTTCCAGCATTACGCCCTCTTCCCGAACCTCGACGTCTACGACAACGTCGCCTTCGGCCTCAAGATGAAGCGGGTCCCAAAGGAAGTCAAAGGCTGGAACGGCAAGACGAAGACCAAGATGGTCCGCCTTTCGGCTGAGGAAATCGACCGCCGAGTCGCCCGGGCCCTCGAAATCGTCGACATGGAAGAGCTCGAAGACCGGAACATCGCTTCCCTCTCCGGCGGCCAGCAGCAGCGCGTCGCGATCGCGAGGGCCATCGTCAACGAGCCGGAAGTCCTCCTCCTCGACGAACCGCTGAGCGCCCTCGACCACAAGAAGCGGCTCGACATGCAGCTCGAGCTGAAGGAGATGCATGAGAAGCTCGGCATCACCTTCATCTACGTTACCCACGACCAGGAAGAGGCCCTTTCGATGTCGAACACCATCGTCGTCATGAAAGACGGGGCCATCATGCAGGTCGGCACCCCGGAAAGCATCTACAACGAGCCGGTCAACGCCTACGTTGCCGACTTCATCGGGGAAAGCAATATCTACAACGCCATCGTGAGCGGCAGCAAGGAAGTCCGCTTCCTCGCCGCCAAGTGGGCTTGCGTCGACGACTTCCCGCTCGGGGAGAAGGTCGACGTCGTCATCCGGCCCGAGGACGTCGTCCTCGACGAACCGGGCAAGGGCAATGTCGACGGCCTCATCGTCTCGAGCGTCTTCAAGGGCGAGGACTATTGCTACGTCGTCAAGGTCGGGCGTTCCGAACTCGAATGCCGCGACCACGTCGCCCGCGCCGTCGGGACCAAGGTGAGCGCCCGGGTCCTCCCGGAGAACATCCAGGTCATGCACAAGGAAATCACCGAGAACGAGTTCCGCGACTGCTCGATCGACCGGGACGGCAACCTCCTCATCGGCGACGACGCCCTGAAGTGCGACCTCACCGTCCTCCTCAAGGGAAGCGTCCTCGATAGCGACGATCCCTCGATCATCGTCGACCAAAAAGCCAACAAGAAGTACGCCCTCGCCGATGCCGAGGTGTCTGCCGCCTTCGACTTCGACGCCGTCTCCTTCACCGACGATTTGAGCGAAGAAGGCCCCGAGGCCACCGTCCTCACCTCCGTCTGGGTCGGCGACCACTACCAGATCCTTGCCCGGACCGCCGAGGAAGACGACTACATCGCCGTCACCCCCTATCAGTACGCCGAAGGGGAAATCGTCAAGGTGAAGGTCGATCCGAAGAAGATCAAGCTCCGCCTCCGGAAAGGACTCGACGAATATGAATGCCGCGACTAGCGAACTGAAGGAATCCTTCTGGGCGCGCCTCAAGTCGCATGCCCGCTTCAAAAGGAAGTACCTGGCCTTCCCCTATGCCGTCTTCCTTGTCTTGTTCGTCATCCTACCCCTTCTCCTCATCGTCTACTACGCCTTTTCCGACAGTTCCGGCACCCCGAGCTTCGACGCCCTGGTGAGCTTCTTCACCTCGCCGAACAAGTGGCAGGTCCTCTTCGTCTCCCTCTTCATGGGGGTTCAGACGACCCTCATCTGCCTTCTCCTCGGCTATCCGGCCGCCTACATCCTGGCCGACAAGAAGCTCAACAAGAACGCCGTCCTCGTCGTCCTCTTCGTGATGCCGATGTGGATCAACTTCGTCATCAGGACCGGCGCGACCCGCGACCTCCTCGACGTCATCGGCCTCTCGGGCGCCCAATACCCGTGGCCGGCCACCCTGATCGGCATGGTCTACAACTATTTGCCCTTCACGATCCTTCCTCTCTACACGACGATGCTCAAGCTCGACCGGAGCCAGATGGAGGCAGCCGCCGACCTCGGGGCCTCGCCCTTCCGCGTCTTCGTCCACAACGTCGTTCCCCAGTCGCTCCCGGGCATCATCTCGGCCTCGGAGATGGTCTTCATGCCGGTCATGAGCTCCTACGTCATCTCCGACACCCTCTCGGAAGGGAAGATCACCCTCTTCGGGAATTACATCTATCTCGACTTCTCCAACTCGATGTGGAACGAGGGTTCCTTCATGGCCCTCATCATGCTCATCATCGTCGGTGTCTCGATGTTCCTCACGAGGAACGTCGACCGGTCCGATGCCCAAGTGAGAGGAGGTGGCCTCTGGTGAAAAAGAAAGAACTCCTGACGAAGATCTTCGCCCGGGGCTACATCGCCCTTCTCCTCCTCCTCATGTACCTCCCGATCCTCGTCCTTGTCGTCTTCTCTTTTACCGACACGACGAACCTCTTCACCTGGGACGTCTTCACCTTCGATCTCTACGTCCGCCTCTTCAACAACAAGGAAATCATGACGGCCGTCGGGAACACCCTCCTCGTCGCCCTCATCTCCTCGCTCGTCGCCTCGGCCCTCGGGACCTTCGCGGCCATCGGGGTCCACGAGCTCGGGAAGAAAGGGAAGCGGGCCTACGAGTTCGCGAACAACATCCCGGTCGTGAACCCGGAGATCGTCATTTCCCTCTCCCTCATCATCATGTTCGTCTTCCTCGGGAACTACGTCTTCAACGGCTTCGAGAAGAGCTTCTGGACGCTTCTATGCGGCCACCTCGTCCTCACGACCCCCTTCGTCTACCTCTCGGTCAAGCCGAAGATCCTCCAGATGGACCCGGCTCTCTACGAGGCGGCCCTCGACCTCGGCTGCACCCCGGCCCAGGCCATGCGGAAGGTGACTTATCCCGCCATTCTCCCGGGAATCCTCTCGGGTTTCATGCTGGCTTTCACCCTCTCGCTCGACGACTTCATCATCACGGCCTTCCTCACCGGCCCGGGGCTTCTCTCCGGGGCCGAGAGCATCCAGACGATCTCGACCTACGTCCAAAGCGTCATCAAGAAGCGGCCCCTCCCGCCCGAGATGCGGGCCCTCTGCACGATCATCCTCTTGGTTGTCGTGATCGTCGTCTTCTCCATCTTCTTCCTCAGCCGGAAGGAACGGGTCAAGAAACGGAAAGGGAGGACTTACATCCATGGCTAAACTTACTAGGATCCTCGCTCTTCCCCTCGTCGTCCTCCTGACCTCGGCCGGGAGCGGCAGCGAGGCGGTCAAAGCCCTGGCGGCCGGGGAGCCGATGATCCTCCGGGTCTGGAACTGGGAGGACTACATCGGGGTCGTCGAAGTCGACGGGGACGAAATCCCCCTCGATGAGTACTTCGAAGAGTACGTGAAGGAAGTCGACGGCGTCGACATCGACGTCATCTACGAGACCTTCGACACCAACGAGACGATGCTTTCCCAGCTCCAGTCAGGCGCGGCCACCTACGACCTCATCTGCCCGAGCGACTATGCCATCCAGAAAATGATGTCGCAGGGGCTTCTCCAACCCTTCGCCCTGGGCGAAGAGGAACGTAAGGCCCTCTATGGCGATACCTACGGGAATTGGTCCAACAACTATGACCTTTACGCCTCGCCTTACCTCAAGAACTGGTTCGATACCATCTCGGCCAGCGTTCCGGGCGAGGACGGGACGAACTCGACCCATACCTTAAGCGAGTACGCCCGCGGCTACATGTGGGGCACCCTCGGGATTACCTACAACCCCGAGTACAAGGGCTACATCCAAGCCGGCATGCGGCCGGAGGACGTGATGGTCCAACTTAGCGACTGGAACGCCCTTTGGGACCAGACGGCCTTCTGGGGAACTTTCCAGATCAAGGACTCGATGCGGGATACCTTCTCGATCGGCCTCATGCGGACATTCGACCGGGCCTTCGAGTTCCTCCTCGAACTTTACCGGGCCGGAACGATCACTCAGGAGAAGTACACTGACGCGGTCAACATCATCTTCAACTGCATCAACCACGTCGACAGCTTCAACGCCCTGATGGCCGAGCTCAATACGTATCTCGATCACTCGGAAACCCCCTTCGAGACCGATTACACGATCGATAGCATCATCGCCGTGACCCAAAGCGACCTCGAGGTCCTTCGGGGCAATAGCTACGGCCTCGAGACCGATAGCGGCAAGACGGACATCCAGACCGGGACGCGCTCGGGCATTTGCCTCGCCTGGAGCGGCGACGCCATCTACTCGATGGACACGGCCGAGGAAGAGACGGACATCGAGCTCTATTACTCGGTCCCCTCGACCGGCGGCAATATCTGGTTCGACGGCTGGGTCATCCCGAAGAACGCCGAGAATGTCGAGTACGCCAACAAGTTCATCGACTTCCTCTGTGACCCGGAGATCGCGGCCTACAACATGGACTACATCGGCTACACTCCCTTCATCGCCGGCGACGACATCGTCGAGAAGGCCAAGGAGTGGTACGACGAGAAGACCTGGGCCATCGAGGAAGACCCGACCCTGGCGGAAACCGTCACCGATTGGGACGCCTACGCCGAGGAAGAAGGGTGGATGAGAGTCGATCTCTCCTACTTCTTCGAAGGGTCACTCAGCGAAGGGGAAGACGCTATCTTCTATACAACCGAGATCCAGCCGGTCACCGGGAAGAATCTCAAAGGCGAGGACGAGACCGTCTACGTCGGGCGGCAGTTCCTGGCCCAATACCCGACGATCGGCCTCCCGGACAACCTCGACATCATCCCGGGGTTAGCCGTCATGGAAGACTATGGGAACAACAACGAGTACGTTCTCCGGATGTGGGAAAACGTCAAGGCCTCGGGGGTTCTCGAGCCTTGGATCATCGTCCTCTTCTGTCTTGAGATCGTCCTTGCGATCGGGATTGCTTCCTATTTCATCGTCCGAAAGCAACTCTCCCTCCACGAGCGGAAGAAGAGAAGGGCCGCGAAATAACCTCTTAGCCCTTGAGCGGAGCGAAAGCTTCCCCAAGGGCTTTTCTTGTGCCTTCGTCTAACCGCGGGTCGTCGAGATAGAAAGAGGAGGCGAGGAGGGAACGGAAAGTAGGCGAGGATTTCCGCCAATAGAAGGCGGCGGCCGTCTTCCGGGCCAACTCCAAGAATTGTTTCTCTTGCCCATGGGCAATCGCTTCCTCCCGGGCTTTCTTCAGTTCCTCGAATTTGAGCTCGGCCCCTAGCGGTTCGATGAGAGGAAGAAAGAGCGAAGCCTTTTCCTGACGATCGACTGGGAAAGACGCGATTTCCTTCTTGAAGCGAAGTTCAAAGGCCAGGAGCGGTTCGATGGCCGCCTTTTTCGGAAGCGAGGAAAGGATGCTTTTAAGGACTCTTTCCCGGCTTTTGGGGCCAAAAGGGTAGGCTTCGAAGCGGAGAATGGCGAGGAACTCTTGGAAATCATCACTGGTAATCGACTCTTTCTTATGATTGAGGCGGAGGAGAAAAAGGCGGGCGCGAGCCTTTCTTTCGTCCGAGGAGAGGCTTTCATAGTCCGGATGGACGTCGACTTTGGCCGGACGGCCGCGGGGCCGCTTGGTTCTTTGATCGGGCCGGCGGTTATCGAAGAGCAGTGAAAGGAAGAAGGCACGTTCAAAGAAAGCCGGCAAATCATTGGGAAACAAAGAGGCGAATTTCTTCTTTTCATTGACGGAAATTAACTCACTTCCGTTTATGGCTTTTAAGAGAAGAGAGGCGGTTGACTCTGGATTCACGAACGGATGAATCTTCATAAAGAGCCGGTAGGCGTTTTGCCCTTTGGGCGAGGCTTGGAGATACCGGGTAGCAGCTAGGGAAATCTTAGAAGGAACATTGAGCTGGCCTGTGATGATCCTTGAGGCGAAAGCCTCGTCAAAAACGAATTCCTTGCCGAATTGATTGGTGAGCTTATATGCCCTGAGAAGAGGCTTCAAGAGGACATTCAAGATGGCCGAACGGGTCATTTCCGTATGCGGGTTGCCAATGAACAACAAGAGATATGTTGAAATGCAAAAACTACTCATAGCCTTATTAATAATATAAAAGAAACAAATAACAAACAAATAACTTCGCTGAATATGATCCGCCTTTTGGGGCGTTTATTCACTGCCTGAAATGGATGTTGCGCACATGCAAAGAGAACAAGCTCTCATGGCTAGTTACCCGCTTTGGCGTGTATAGTGTCTTTATGAGAGGTATTTCCGCGATGAACAAAAAAGCCCTGGCCTATTTTCAATCGGGCGGTCCGACGACCGTCATCAACTCGTCTCTCTATGGCGTCATTGCCGAAGCCTTCAAGCATCCAGAGATCGGCGGGGTTTATGGTTCCTTGTATGGAGTCGAAGGTCTCATTGACGACAATTTGGTCGACCTTCGCAAAGAAGATCTCGAGCAAATCGAACTCCTGAAGCAGACGCCGGGCGCGGCTCTTGGAAGCAGCCGGAAGAAACTGCCGGGGGTCGAAGATCCCCTCTTTGCCAAAATCATCGACACCATTGAGCGGCGGAATATCGGCTACCTCCTGGTTAATGGCGGCAATGACACGATGGACACCTGTTATCGCTTGGATAGTTTTTTCAAAGACCAGAAGATGGACGTCAAGGTCATTGGGATTCCCAAGACCATCGACAACGACCTCATGGCGACCGACCATTGCCCCGGCTATGCCTCGGCCGCGCGACACGTTCTTAACTTCGTCAAGATGGCGGTGGTGGATGGCAAAGCCTACCGCCGGGGCAAAATTGTCCTCGTGGAAATCATGGGGCGGAATGCCGGCTGGCTGACGGCCTCGGCTGACCTATTGGCCGAAGACGAACGGCCGGATCTCATATACCTCCCGGAGTCGCCGTTCTCCCTCGAAGGCTTCCTCAAAGACGTGAAGGAAGTCTATGACCGGAAAGGCTATGCCGTCGTCGTCCTGAGCGAGGGGCTGGACCTCCCGCGGAAGAATGCCGGCGGGACCGATTCCTTTGGCCATTCCTCCCTCGAAGGCGTCTCCATCCATTTGGCCGAGGCCATCAAGGAAAAGCTCGGCATCGGCGTCCGTTCGATGGAACTTTCCCTTCCCCAGCGGGCTGACCCCATCCTGGCTTCGAAGATCGACATCGAAGAAGCCATCCTCTTAGGGAAAGAAGCGGTGAAGGCCCTTTTGGCCGGGGAGTCGGGGAAGATGGTCGCGATTAGGCGCCTTTCAAGCGATCCTTACCGGCGGGAAATCTTCCTGGCCCCGGTCGCGGAAGTGGCCAATGCCGAGAAATTCTTCCCCCGGGGATGGATTTTTTCCTCTTCCCGACTGAGCGACGAATTCCGGGATTATCTTCGGCCCCTTGTTATGACGGCTACCCATGTCCAATACGATGACGATGGGGTGTTCCTGAGCGCCAAACTCCGTCTCGAAAAAGTCCGTTAGCCAAGGAAAAGAGGCCTCTTGTTACCTTTTTGTGGCGAAAGAAAGCGAGATTGATATAATAGCGGGGTCGCATCCGTAGCCAAGCGGTAAGGCACGTGACTGCAACTCACCAACCGCCGGTTCGATTCCGGCCGGATGCTCCAGTGCAAAAATCCTCGATTATGATCGAGGTTTTTTGTTTGCCTTTGCGCAATGTTAAAGTCTTTTGACCTTCCGAATTTGGACTCCCAAATTCTTGCGGATTTAAGCTTCTTTCTTTTCTAGGAAGGGGAGAAGCTCCTTAACAAAGCTAGGTGAAGGAGCCTTTCCGAAATTACCTCTGGCGTATCGCTTGATGAAGGAACTTCCTTCCCTCACGTGTTGGGCATTGGCCTTAAATGAAGAAAGACAGGTGAGATTTGCGACGTTTTTCTCCCGAAATAAGAAATAAACCTGTTCTTTCCTTAGAAGATTCTTAACTTCGATGAGAAGTAAGTCGTGACCGGTAAAAAGAATCTGGCCGCGAGTATTGGCAAGGCTATTGAAAAGGCTCACGATGGCCCGTACCAGGTTGTAATGAAGTCCGTTATCGAGTTCGTCTATGACCAATAGTTTTCCTTCCGTCACGGCATCGTAAACATACGAAGCCAAAGCTTCGATCTTTTTCGTTCCGGAAGAGTCGTAGAGGAGAGACGGAACATCATGCGTTCCATAGGAAGTCATAACCTTGAAGGCATCGATTTGGCCTTCGAAGGGCGATAATGTTCCTTCCTGAATGGCCTGGATCGTCATGTTTGGGGGCGGGGCTTCCCCGTAACCGATATCGTCAACCGAAATATCGGCCGCCTTGATAAAGGACTTGATAAAACCGCATTTGGCAGGATCGCGGCTTTTGAGATAACCGATCGTATGTTCTAACGGGATGTTGTAGAGGCGGATGGGGACAATGAAGTCAGCGCAGCGCTTCAACGATTCCTTCCAGTCTTTGAGAGCGGAAAATGGTCCTTTGTCGACCGCGATGGTCGAAAGGAAGGGCCGGCTCGATGGCAGAATGTCCAAAAATGACGATTTATCGCCAGCTAGAACCACCAAGCGCTTTGCCGAAAAATCACGTTCGAAGATGACTTTCGCGCGAGTAGAGGTACGGTAGTAGCGAATGGACGAAAGTCTTTCATAAAGAAAACGCTTGTCCTTCGAGTCATAGCTGCCCTCATACCTAAGCCAGCCTTTTCCATCCTGGTTATCAAAGACAATAGAGAAAGAGGTCGGCCCGTCATCGCCAAAGAGGTCGCTGTTGCACACGATGTCGCTTTTGCCCTCAAGAATCGATTTAAGCATTTCCAGGAAGGCAACGACATTAGTCTTGCCGGCGTTATTCGCGCCATAGACGGCCAAGGCTTTCAGGACACTAGCCCCCTCGACCGAAACGGAATTGGAGAGGAGGCGCTTCGTTCTTTTGTCAGCCCGGAAGGAAAGGACGTTATCGTTTTTGAAAAGCCGGTAATTGCCGAAAGTCAGTTCCAGTATCATGCCGTTCTACCCCCTTCAATAAAATACCATTGTGGTATAAGCCGTGCAAAATAGATACACGATATATATGAAAGAGGCCCTAAAATAGGTAACTTCATTTATGGCAAACTTCTCGATTTTGGCCCTTGCAGGGCCGATGGGAGATAGCTATCATTATCGGGCTATCCCGAAAGGGATGCATGCGCCGGTAGCTCAGTTGGATAGAGTATCAGACTACGAATCTGAGGGTCACGAGTTCGAATCTTGTCCGGCGCGCCATCGGGATGTAGCGCAGCTTGGTTACCGCGTCTGCTTTGGGAGCAGAAGATCGCGGGTTCGAATCCCGCCATCCCGACCAAGCTGCGAAGTAAGCCGGCCGTTGGCCGGCCTTTTTTGTGCCAATTCGTCTCCTTCTGGGGTAGAATCCCTCCGGTAAGAAAGGAAAGTTATGTCCAGCATCGTTGTTTATTTCTCCCACACCGGCGAAAACTACTCCAAAGACGGAATCAAGGATCTCAAGGAGGGCCATGTCGACATCCTGGCCCATATCATCGCCGACGAGCTAAACGCTCCCCTTTTCCGCCTCGTTCCCCTCGTTCCCTATCCGCACGATTATCAGTCGACCGTCCGGCGGGCCAAGGAAGAATACGATAGCGGGGCCCGCCCGGCCTTCGACGAGACGAACATGCCGGACTTTGCCCAATATAGCGACATCTACCTCGGCTATCCGAACTGGTTCGGTTCCTTCCCACGGATCGTAGCGACCTTCCTCGACAAGGTCGATCTCGATGGAAAGGCCATCCACCCCTTCGTCACGAGCGGTGGTTCCGGCATTTCCTTCTCCGACCGCGAAATCAAGAGCTTCGAGCCCTTCGCCGATCTCTGCAAGGGTTTGGCCGTCGACGGGGACAAGGTCCACGACGCCCGCCCCCTCGTCGCCAAGTGGCTCGGGAAGTAACGACCTCTTTCTCCCAAGGCAGCCTTCGGGCTGTCTTTTTTTGTTCCGAGCATCTTGAGTGAACCTAGGCTAACCTTCCTGTATGATGCGCGCGGAGGTAAAGAAAATGAACCTTAGGAAAGTATCAATCATCGGGGATGGGGCCGTCGGCAGCTCCATCGCCTTTTCCCTCGCCGGCGGCCATGCCGTCAACGAGATCGTCATCGTCGATCTCAACCATGACAAAGCCGAAGGCGATGCCCTCGACATTGCCGACGGGATGTCCCTCGTCTCCGTCCCGAAGACCATCCGGGCTGGCTTTTACGAGGATATCAAAGGAAGTCACATCGTCATCATTGCCGCCGGGGCGCCTCAGAAAAACGGAGAAACGAGGCTGGATTTGCTGAAGAAAAACGCTTCGATTGTCCTTGATGTGGCCAAGAAGATCAAGCCTCATCTCGACGAAGGAACCCTGGTCCTCGTCGTGTCGAACCCGGTCGATCTCCTTACTCACATCGTCGCTAAGGAGCTGGGGCTTCCCCATAAGCAAGTGTTCGGATCGGGCACCGTTCTCGACACTTCGCGTCTCAAGGTCGCTTTGGCCAAAGAAGCGGGGGTCGACCCCCGGAGCGTCCATGCCTTCGTGGTGGGAGAGCATGGGGATAGCGAAGTCCCCCTCTTCTCTTCAGCCAGCATTGGGGGCTTGCCCCTTTCCCTCTTCCTTGAACGGGAGGGAAAGGACCCCGAGGTCCTCAAGAAGATCCATGAAGGGGTCCGTGATGCGGCTTACGAGATCATCAAGAAAAAAGGCGCGACCTATTATGCGGTCGCGCTTGGGGTATCCCGGATCGTCTCGGCCGTCCTGAACGACGAGGCAAGCGTTCTCACCGTCTCGTCTTACATGGAAGACCTCTATGGCGAGGAAGGTAAGATCTATCTCTCCCTCCCGGCCGTCGTGAGCGGCGACGGGGTCGAGAAAGTCCTGCTCCCGGTCCTTTCCAAAGAGGAGAAAGAAGCCCTCATCGGCTCGGCGGAAGCCCTTCGCTCGAAGCTTCGGCAGCTATAGGAACGCTCGGCCTTTCCGTCCCCAAAAGGCGGGAAGGCTTTTTCTTTAGGAAAAAGAGGATGACGCCTGCGCTCACGATCGAGACGAGGGCCTCGACCGCAAGCATCGCGTAGAAAAGGGATAGCGGCGGCATGATGAGCGGGAAGACGTAGATGAAAAGGAGGGGGAGGACAATGCTTCGGAAGATGGAAATGACGATCGAGAGGGTGGTGTTATAGGTAGCGATGAAGAAATAGGCCCAGTAGACGTTCAACGTCAGGAAAAAGAAAGTTCCGGCATAGGGAAGGATGTAGTCGGAAGCGGCCATGAGCACGTCCGGTTGCGGATCCGTCATGAAGAGGGAGGCCAGTTCTTGGGGGAGAAGGAGGGCAGCCAGCGTAAAAAGGAGGCCGAGCACGGCCGCCGAGGCCGTTCCTAATTCGAGCAGTTTCTTCACCCGCTTTGGGCGATGGGCTCCGAGATTGGCTCCGATGAGGGGCTGGCTAGCGTGCGCGATGCCATAGCTAAAGGAAAGGGCAACGAAGGCGAATTGGCCGATGACCCCATAGATGGCCAAAGCTTCCTCGCCTTCAAAGCAAGAGACGATTTGCCGGTTCATGAAGACGGCTACGATCCCGGTCGCGGCATCGATGATGAAACTCGGAAAGCCGGAGGCGAGAATGTCCGAAGCCCGGTAGAAGAAGTCCTTGGGTTTCACAAAGCGGAGGCGCTTTGGAAAGAAGAAAAGCCGGATCAGCAAAAGGAGGCAAGTCAGAGATTCACTACCGGCCGTTGCGATCCCGGCCCCATAGATGCCGAGGTTGAAAGTAAAGACCAGGAGGTAGTCGAAGACGATATTCCCGATGCCTCCGATGATAACGGCGAGGGAGGCATAAAGGGGTGAGCCATCGTTGCGCACGAAGGATGTGAGGGCTTGGGCGAAGATGACCAGGGGCAGAACCCACTTGATCGGCCTTACGTAAAGGAGAGCCAATTCCAGTATCGGTCCCTCGGCCCCGAAATAGGAAAGCAGTTGCCGGTCGAAGAAGAGAAGGACCAGCCATGCGAGAACCGAGACGGCCAAGAGAAGAATGATGGTAACGGCGAAGTAACCGCGGGCCTTTTCTTCTTTCTTGGCCCCGAGGGCCGAAGCGATCCTCGTGGCGCCCCCGATGCCGAAGAGGAGCCCGATGGAGAGGGCAATGGTCCAAATGGGCACGATGGTCGCGATTGCGGCCATGCCGTCCTCTCCTTCATAACGGCCGACCATGATGGCATCGACGACCGAATACAGGGAAAGGACCAGGGCCGAGCCAAAGCCCATGAAAAGATGGCGGAAGAAGGTCTTGACCACGCTTCCGGAGGTTAGGGAGCCCATATTAAAGTAAGCACCTCCCTTCCTTTCTACGCCTAAGCGATTGCCATTATCTTAGCAAAAATCCCCTCTTTCGTCAAAAAACGGCCGTAGTGGTACCTTTTACATGCCGTTTGAAGTAGAGTGAAGGCATGTTTGTAATGCAGTCTCGGTGGAAGATCGAAAAGGGTCGCGCCATTTACTACGGCCTTCGGAACAAGGAACATCTTTTCCAAAACGAAATCAAGATCAGCGAGCGGCAAAAAGCCATCCTCCTCTCGTTGCCAAAAGAGCTTGGCAAGCGTGAAAAAGCCGTCTTGGGAAAGCGCCTTCTCGGGGTGGCGGCCGTCGAGGAAAAGGACTTCCGCCCGGTTCCGAAGAGCTTATCCGATGCCCGCTTTTGCTCCTCGTGCGCGGCCAACGATTTCATGATTCCGGGCCTTGAGTTCGATGCGGAAGGGCGTTGCCCCGTCTGCCAGTGTCGGAAGGAAACGGAAGGACTCCGTTCCCTTGTTCCGGTCATGAACGACTTCCCCCACGCCATGAACTCCCGCTTCGACGTGGCCGTCTTCTATACCGGCGGGAAAGATTCGACCTATCTGCTTTATTACCTCAGCAAAGTCAAAGGTCTTCGGGTCCTGGCCCTTACTTGGGAAATCCCCTTCATGTCGAAAAGTGCCTTCCTCTCGATCGAGGGGGCCAAACGTTCTTTCCCCAAGGTTGAATTCCTGAGCCGCCGGGTGAACGACGAGGACCTTCGCAAGATCTACCGGAAGCTTTACGAGCTGGCCGAGAACACTTGTGCTTGCCCGTCTTTGGCTTACGTCCTTTTCTATCCCGAACTCGTGAACCTCCGGGTTCCCTATTTCGTGGCCGGGAACGAGCCCGCCCAGATCCTTGGCCTTTATTTCAACCACATGGCCCCGAAGATGGCCTACCGCTTTGCTTCGAACAAGCCTCTCAATTTCCTCATTAACCTCGGGCGGGTCCTTACCCTTCATCCACCGTTCAAGCCCGGCCAGTTCCAAAGCCTCATGACGATGAAGCAGCTGGCTTACGGCGACAATCCCTTCAAGAACCTGGCTGGTTACCGGAACGACTTGGTTTCGAACGTCGTGACGGCACTTCAAGAAGTCCCGTCTCTTTTGGCGCCCCTTAAAAGAGCAATCCGTTCCTCTTCTTGGAGCGGCCATATCCCGGCTTTCGTCCAGGTCGACTTCGACGCGATCAGCGAAGGCCATTACGACTGGCACGAGGTGATGGGCTTTCTTGAAAAGGAGGCTGGTTATGTCTTGCCGAAAAGCGCTGAGAAAGGGCTCCATACGTCTTGTCAGATCGAGCGGTGCAAGGAATACAGCCAATTCATCCGCTTCTATGAGATGCGGTCTCGGATGATTCCTTTTTCGGCTCTCGAAATGGCCATCGCCTCCTCGGGACGGAACCTCAGCCGCGAAGATGCGGTGAGGGAAATCGAGGGGGAACTTGGCTTCTCCCTTCAAGAAGTGAAAGAATGTGCCCTGATGAAGGGATACATCGAAAAATGAACGCGGTCGTCTATCTCTCCTACACCGGAAACTCCCGGAAAGTCGCCTCTTACGCGGCCCGGAAGCTTTCCTTTCCTTGCCTCGACCTCCATGAAACCAAGGAAAGAGATTTCGAACACCTTCTTTTCATTGCCCCGGTCCATGCCGAACGGCTGCCCGATGAGGCCATCTCCTTCCTCAAGGAAGTGAAGGCCGAGGAAATGATCATCGTCGCGACCTACGGCCGGATGAACCACGGGAATGCCATCTTCGAGGTTCAAAAGAAGTTCCATCTCCCGCTGGTCGGAGCCGCCTATTTCCCGACACGTCACTCGTATCTGAAAGACGACCTCTATGAGGCTCCCTATGGGCGTCTCGACGATCTCGGGAACGCTTTCGGGAAGGGCCGTTACATCATCGTTCCCGAAAGCGAAGATACCTTCGGGCGAGGCCTATTTCCCAAACTTCGGGCCCGTTTTGCGGTGCATATTGAGGTTAATAAGGACTGCGCTCATTGCGGAGCTTGCAATAAGGCTTGCCCCTTCGGAGCCATCGTCGATGGCAAAATCGACAACCATAAGTGCATTCGTTGCCTAGCCTGCGCGAAAGTTTGCCCGAGCGGGGCTATCGACTTCACTCTCGCGAAGACCTTGGCCCGTTACCTTGCTAAGCCCAAGCGGGAAAACGTGCTTGTCTACGTCGGAAGCGATGAATAAGGAGAAAGCGAAAATGAAAAAGGAAACGCTAGAACGGATCTCTAAGTTCTCCTCGGACCGCGATTGGGGTCAGTTCCATAGCCCGGCCAATCTCGCCAAGTCGATCTCGATCGAAGCGGGGGAGCTCCTCGAATGCTTCCAATGGGACGAAGAGCACTATGACCTCGAAGCGGTGAAGGACGAGGTCGCGGACGTCATCGTCTACTGCATCGACCTCGTCGACCGGCTCGGTCTCGACCTCGATGAGGTCATCAACCGGAAGATGGCGAAAAACGAAGCCAAGTATCCGGTCGATAAAGCCAAGGGGCGGAGCGACAAATACGATAAGCTGTGATGGCGAAAGGGTGCTAAAGTAAACCCGTTGCCCCGGTAGCGCAATTGGATAGAGCATCAGACTTCGAATCTGAAGGCTGCGGGTTCGAACCCTGCCCGGGGCGCCATTGTTGCTTCTTGTCCGCCTTATTCGAATTACCAATAGGCGCAGGAATTCGCTTGGCCAGTCCCCGCGGCCGCCCATTCGTTAAATCTACGGTCGATCGCGGCAGCGTTTTCCTGGATTCGGCCGCTATATTCAAAGATTCTCGCTTGGACTTCGAATATAGCCGCCAGAGGATGTCTTTCAAAACGAGAAAGGCATCGAGGCGGGACAGGCCTTCCTTTTCCAAAGACGACAGCATTCTCAGAAGCTCGCCTTCGTAATGCACCGAGTCGATTTTGCCTTGATACGCAGAAAGGGCCGGATATTTTTTCGCCCACAGGGCCGTCCAATCGATTTCGGCGTCTTTTTCCGGGCTAGATGCCATGACGGCCTTCTCAATAACTTCTTTTTCTTCGGAAGCCACACTCTTGCCTCCGCGGTCGATTGACCTTTTTACCCGTTCTTATTTTACTTATAGGGAACAAAGGAGGCTCCTCCATCATGGAAGCAACCTACAAATTCGATCCTTCACTCATCAAGCGGGCCCACGAGGGCAGGGGCTTTATCGCGGCCCTCGATCAGTCGGGGGGTTCGACCCCGAAGGCCCTTGCCAGCTACGGCGTGCCCGAAAGCGCCTATACCGAGAATGGCGTCCGGGATGCCAAGAAGATGTTCGATCTCGTCCACGCCATGCGGACGCGGGTCATGACTTCGCCTTCTTTCACCTCCGAGCGGATCCTCGGAGCCATCCTCTTCGAGCAGACGATGGACCGGGAAGTCGAAGGACAGCCCACCCCATCTTATCTAAAGAGCAAAGGCATCCTTCCTTTCCTCAAGATCGACAAAGGCTTACTCCCAGCTGAACACGGAGTCCGCCTCATGAAAGACATCCCCGATCTCGACGAACTCCTCGAACGGGCGGCCCAAAAAGGCATTTTCGGAACGAAGATGCGTTCCGTCATCGACTCCTTCAACGAGGAGGGGATCGTCAAGATCGTCGACCAACAGTTCGAACTAGCCGGAAGAATCATGGCCCACGGCCTCGTCCCCATCATCGAGCCGGAAACGACCGTCTCGAGTTTTGACCGCATTTCCTCCGAGCATCTGCTTCATCACCTCATTTTTGAGCACGTCCTCCGGCTTCCCGAAAGTGCCCGAATCATGCTCAAGATCTCGATCCCGGTCGACCCGACCCTCTACGAAGACCTCCTCGACGACCCCCGGGTCGTGCGGATCGTCGCCTTGTCTGGCGGCTACCCCAGAGAGGAAGCCTGCGGCCTCCTCAAGAAATGCCCGGGCATGATTGCCTCCTTCTCGAGGGCCCTCCTCGAAGGGCTAAGCGCAAGCCAGGACGAAGAGGCTTTCGAAAAGACCCTCTCCTCGAGCATCGACCTCATTTACGATGCGTCAATCAATAAGGAGGAATGCTGAGATGCCGAAGCAATACACCTTGGCTCTCATCGCCCACGACCACAAGAAGGACGAAATGGCCCGTTGGGCCAACGAGCACCTTGCCATCCTCACCCATTTCCGCCTCGTCGGGACCGGGCATACGGCCGCGGTGGTGGAAGAGGCAACTGGCCTCAAGGTCGAGGCCTATCTTTCAGGCCCGCTCGGCGGCGACCAGGAAATCGGGGCCGAAGTGGCCAAAGGCGGCATCGATGCAGTCATTTTCTTCGTCGATCCCCTCGAAGCTCAGCCCCATGACCCCGACGTCAAGGCCCTCATCCGCATCTGCGGCGTCTATGACGTTCCCTTGGCGACCACTCCGTCGACGGCTTCCCTCATCATTACGAGCCCCCGCCTCGGCGAGTACCTCGGAAGAATGAAATAGTGAGGTAACGTGATAAATCGGCCAGGACGACTCGTTTCCCTTCTCGATAGAGAAGCGACGCCATCTAGGATATTCGGCTGGCGTCTCTTTTGGGGGTTTAAGTCCTACCGATAAATCGGTAAAATTCACACGCCTATGATCAGCAAGACAACCAGAATTGCCATCGATCCGGTTCACTACGAGGAAAACCCGGTCGAAACGGTACCCGCTCCGGAATTCATGTTCGTTCCGGGCGAGAACACCCGTTGCCGTGCCTACGAGCTCTCGATCAAGGAAGGGGAACACGTCTACCTCTACCAGAAGATCGGCGTCCGTAACGGCGGCTACTTCAAGCAGAACATGTTCGCCCCGTGCTCCGGGACCTACCTCGGCCTCGAGAAGCATACCTACCGCAACGGGAAGAGCATCGATTTCCTGAAATTCCAAAACGATTTCAAGGACGAGCGCGATCCTTCCTACCACGAACGGAGCGACGAAGAGATCTTCGCCCTGAGCCCGGAGGAAATCATCGCCATCAGCGAGGAATACTCCCTCGTCGGCCTCGGTGGTTCCTCCTTCCCGACCAGCGTTAAGCTCAAGGGAACCGACCACGTCACCCACCTCGTGGTGAACGGCATCGAGTGCGAGCCGACCCTTCCGGTCGACAAACTCCTCATGGAGAACGATGCCGAAGAACTCATCAAGGGCCTCCGGCTCTTGAAGCGGTGCCTCGGATCCGAACACATCTACCTCTGCATCAAGAAGAAATACGCCGGCCTTGTCGCCAAATACCAGGAACTCTTCCTCGGCGAGGAGGGGATGGAAGTCCGGCCGTGCCGCGACTATTACCCCCAAGGCTGGGAAATCGGCCTCATCAAGGACGTGACCGGGATCAAGGTCCCCTCCGGTGCCTTGCCCCGGAAGCAAGGAGTCCTCGACATCAACGTGGCGACCGTCGTTTCCCTCTACCAGGCGGCCAAGTATTCCCGCCCGGTGGCCGAGCGTTACCTTGCTATCATCGGCGACGGGCTCGAGAAAACGGCCAACTACCGGGTCAAGGTCGGCACCCCGATAAGGCCGCTCATCGAGAAGTGCGGCTACAAGGACGACGGCGAGGTTAAAACCCTCATCGTCGGCGGCCCGATGATGGGTGGAACCGTGCCAAGCGACGATCTTATCTCAACCCCGTGTCTCTCCTCGGTCCTCGTCTATGAGCAAGGCAAGGCCGAGCGCGAGCATCCTTGCATCCATTGCGCCTCTTGCGTCTATTCCTGCCCGACGGGCCTCGTGCCGGCCGAGATCATGAATGCCTACAAGGCCATGGACAAGGAAAAGATCAAGGCCCTCCATCCCGAGCGCTGCGTCGAATGCGGCCTCTGCTCCTACTCCTGCACATCCCACATCCGCGTGACGGACTACGTCAGAAAGGCAAAACGGGTCGCAAAACTCCTTTAAGGTTATGGAATTCGCATTAGAAACATCGCCCCATATCAAGCGGCGCGACTCCCTCTGGTCGATGCTCTCCGACGTCATCATCGCCCTCCTTCCAGCGACGGTGATGGCCTTCGTCGCCTTCCCGCTCGACAGTCTGAAGACCTTCCTCATCGCCATCCCGGTGATGGTGGCCTGCGAATGGCTCTTCGTCTTCTTCACGAACGTCCCGCGCGGCAAAGACGGCAAGATCCTCCCCTTCCCCGAATGGGTCAAGTACGCCTGGGGCAAGGGCAGCGTCAATAACATCCTGGCCCCGATCGTCTCGGGGATGATCTTCGCCCTCACCCTCCCGGCCTCGGCCAGCTGGTACCACGTTCTCATCGGAGCCATCGTCGGCATCGTCATCGGCAAACTTGTCTTCGGCGGGACCGGAAACAACATCTTCAACCCGGCCCTCGTCGGGATGCTCTTCTCGAAACTCTGCTTCGGCGCCCAGTGGAACCTCAATCAGAACAGCTGGATGGTCGAAGACGTCGTGGCCGGCGGGACGCCGCTTGGCACGATCGGCGGCGGCAATTACGGCGCCATCGGGCAATATAACCTCTTCGACATGTTCATGGGGTGGATTCCCGGTACCCTCGGCGAGGTCAGCAAACTGGCAATCATCGTCGGGCTTGCCTACCTTCTCATCCGCCGGGCGGCCGATTGGCGCGTCGTCGTCGGCTATCTCGGGACCTTCGTCCTCCTCATGGGCTGCGCCGGCATCTACATCACCCTTCATTACGAGGGTGCCTTCACTTGGCTCGAGTTCATGGGCTACGAAGTCCTCTCGGGCGGCCTCCTCTTCGGGGCGACCTTCATGATCACCGACCCGGTCACCGGGCCGATCACCTCCCCGAGCCGTTGGATCTACGCCTGCTTCGGCGGGGCCATGGTCGTCATCATCCGTCTCCTCGGGGCACTCCCCGAAGGCGTCGGCTTCTCGATCCTCCTCGCCAATGCCATCGCCCCGGCCCTCGACTACCACAAGTGGCTCTCGAAAGGCTGGAAGCTCTGGCACTTCATCGCCCTGGCTCTCATCATCCTGCTTAGTCTTCTCGTCGTCATGCTCGCATTAGCGTATGGAGATATCCTGCAATGAAAGAAAATGTCAAAAAAGGCCTTATCACGACCTTGACCCTCGGGGCCATCGTCCTCGGGGCGGGCGCCATCATCGGCGTCACCAGTGCCATCACTTCGCCCTTCGTTTACGCCCATAGCCTCGCGGGGCGGCTCGAAGCGGTCAATGGCGTCTTCCCGAATGCCGAGGACGTGAGCGAGCCCGAGGAAATCAACTCCAACGGCCTCGTCGAGCGTTACGAGGTAAGCGCTGGCGGCGAGCTCATCGGCTGGGCCTATTCGGGCAGCCAGAAATCGCAAACCGATACTGTAGACGTCATGGTCGGGATCAATGCCGACTTCACCCTCGAGCGGGTGGAAATCACTTCTTCTTCCACCAATTCTGCCTACATGGATGCGGCTCGGGATTGGCTTGCCGGTGTCAACAACGGCACGACCTCCTACGATGACATCCCAGTGGGCGCCGGAGGAACGAAGACCAAGCAGACTATTTCTATTCTCGTCCAGGCGGCCATCGACCACGCGAAGGCCAATGCCGGCGGCGACGCGGTTTCCGCCGAACTTCGACTCGTCCGCAACGTTTTCCCCGATGCGACTGAGTCGGATCAAGGCACTGCCGTTGAACTTTCCGGCGGTACGCCTCAGGCCAATTATTGGGAATTGACGAAGCGTTACGAAGTCGGGGAGAACGGAGAAACGGTCGGTTATGCCTACGAAGGTTCCATCAATCCGATGAGTCAGCAGGGATCGTTCGTCGTGGGCATCAAAGCAGACGGGACGTTCTCTCGGATTTACGCCGTTACCCTTTCGCTTGACGACCACGATGGCCTCTACAACCCAAGTTGGATTCCTGGAACCTACATTCCTGAAATCAATAGCGGCACCAGAAATCCCGATGATTGCATCGGTGGCGAAGCGACCATTACGGCAGAGACGATCAATGCGATGATCGAAGCTGCCGAGGCCGACGTTCTCTCGCTCGGCGGTTCGTCCGGCGAGGCGGCTTAAATAAGCAGGGGTATCCATCATGGACAACGCCATCGCCAAACCCAGCAAAAAGGAAGCCTTCCTTGCGCCTCTCCTCAAAGCGAACCCCCTTTTCGTCCTCGTCCTTGGCACCTGCCCGGCCCTAGCGGTCACCACGACCCTCGAGCAAGCCATCGGGATGGGCATCCTCTTCACCGTCGTCCTCGCCCTCAGCAACGTAATCATCTCGGCGCTTAGGAAGTTCATTCCCGAGTACGTGCGGATTCCGAGCTACATCGTCATCATCGCGACCTTCGTTACGGTCGTGAAGCTCTTGGCCGAGGCTTTCCTCCCGGAACTCTACAGTTCCCTCGGGGTCTTCCTCTCCCTCATTACCGTCAACTGCATCGTCCTCGGGCGGGCTGAGGCCTTCGCCCAGGACAACCCGGTCCTTCCCTCGCTCCTTGACGGACTTGGAAACGGGCTCGGCTACACGATTGCCATTTGCATCATCGCCCTCTTCCGGGAAATTCTCGGGGCCGGGACCCTCTCCTTCGGGAAGACGTTCACTTTCATTCCCCAGGTCACGATCCCGCTGCTCAAAGGCGATACCTGGGATTACTCAATGCCGCTCCTTCAGCAGCCGACGGGCGCCTTCCTGGTCCTCGGCATCGTGATCGCCCTCATTGCGGTCATCGTCAATTTCCGGGCCAAGCAGGCCAAAATCAAGAAAGAGGAGGTAAAGGAATAACATGAGCGTCTTCGTTGCCTTTGTCCTGGCCATCCTCAACGCGATGCTCATGGACAACGTCGTCCTCTCGCGTTTCTATGGCATCTGCTCCTTCATCGGGGTCGGCAACCGGGTCAAGAGTGCCACCTCGATGGGCCTCGCTGTGACCTTCGTCATCGTCCTCGCGACCGTTGTCTGCTGGCCGATCTACACCTTCCTGCTCGTTCCGGCCGGCATCGCCTACTTCGACACCGTCATCTACATCCTCGTCATCGCCTCCCTCGTCCAGGCGGTGGCTCTCTTCATCCGGCGGTTCTCCCCGAGCCTCTATCGGGGCCTTGGGATCTACCTCCCGCTCATCACGACCAACTGCGCCGTTCTCGGCGTCGTCCAGAGCAACACCGATACCGGGCTCGATTTCCTTTCGAGCCTCGCCAATGGCGTCGGCACTTCGCTAGGCTACTTCCTCGTCATCTTCCTCTTCGCCTGCATCCGGGAGAAGTTCGAAGGGACGAACATGCCCAAGGCGATGAAGGGCGTCCCGATTGCCCTCGTCACGGCTGCCCTCTTGGCCCTCAGCTTCTACGGGCTCCAGGGTATCATCTGATGCCGATCTTTCTCATCTCGCAGGGCCTGGCCCTCGGTCTCTCGATCGGGCTCATGGTCCTGCTTGTCGCCGTCTTCTTCCTGACCTGGTGGCTTCTTGCCAGAAAGGAAAAAGGCAAGCAAATCACCAATATCTGCTCGGGTTGCCCCCATCCGTGCAACCGGAAGAAGGAGGATAAGCAATGATTAACTTCATGGTCGATTTCTCGACGGCCAACTGGATGGGTGTCCTTTGGTGCGCCCTCATCGGGGTGGGGCTCGGCCTCATCCTCGGCCTCCTGCTCTTCATCTGCGGCCACTTCCTCGAAGTGAAGGAAGACGAGCGGATCGCGGCGGTGGAGAAGATGCTCCCTGGCTACAACTGCGGAAGCTGTGGCCATGCCGGCTGCCACGAGATGGCCGAAGCCATCGTCAAGGGCGAGGTCAAGAAGCTCTCGACTTGCCGCCCGGGCAAGAAAGACAAGAACTACGACCCGATCATCGCTTACCTCAGCGAGCATCCGGACAAGGACGGGAACTACCAAATACCCGAGATATGAAGAAATCCAGCCTTCTATTTACGTTATCCCTAGGGGCCGTGCTCGGCCTCTTTTCTTGCGGGGGAACGGCCGATGGCTCTTCCTCTCCGGTCCTAAGTCAGCCATGGCCGGGCGAAATGGGCGGGAATATCGACCCCGAACAGTCTACGACCTTCGCTTTCGATACCCTTCTTTACATTACTACCTATCACGGGGAGACGGCCGTCCACGACGAGATAATCGACACCCTTCAGAAACTCGATTCCCTTTTCGATCCGTATAATGCTCCGGTTCCCGGCCTGACGAGCGTATATAGCCTGAACAACGCCGGAGGCGAGCCTTTGGCGGTTGACCCGCTCCTATATGAGGCTCTTCAAGATGCCTTGGAGGCCGAAGAGGCGACCGGCGGCCTTTTCAATCCGCTTATCGGCAAGGCAACCGCCCTTTACAAGGAAGCTTTCTATGGAGAAGGCCATGAGCCGTATCTCCCCGATATGGACGAAGTGCAATCCTTCATCGAAGAAGCCAGCGGGTCTTCGCTCGTCCTAGGGGAAAACTATACCGTTCAGATTCAAGGCGGCGCATTTATCGATCTCGGAGGAATTGCCAAGGGATTCGCCTTGGACAAGACGATCGAGATTCTTAAATCCCACGGCGTTTGCGACTTCCTGATCCAGCTTTCCGGATCGTCCATCGGACTCGGGAACAACCCGGAACGCATGGACCAAGGCGGCACTTTCAGAGTCCGAATCAATACCTATGTCGGGGACAACGACCACATCCTCTCGGCCCGTTTCAACGGCCTTTCGACCTCCGCTACCTACGAGCAGCAGGTTATGTTCGGTCCCGACCGATATAGCCACATCATCAATCCCCAAACGGGTTCGGCTGTTTGCCCCAACGACATCGGGGTCGTCATCGGCGACATCGAAAGCAATGCGATGCTCGACGCTTTCTCGACGGCCGTCTGCCTTACCCCGGGAGAAAATCTGGCTGCCCTCGACGAATCGCTGAACGAAAAAGGATACGATGTGGGTCTTTTCGCGATGAAGGACGGCGAGGATGTATATTTAAGCGATGGCTTTGAAATTTCCGGGGTGGAACTTCCTTAGAAAGCATTGGCTCGACCTGATGCTTTACTTGGCTGTCCTGGCTTTGGCCGTCACCGGCCTTTGCCTGTTGCCTGTCTTCTTTTCGAGCGGCGAGGCCCATGTCTTGAACATCAATGTCGATGGAACGATCGTCAAAACGGTGGACCTGGCCCGGCAGCAAGAGGAAGAGCATTTCGAGGTTGAAGGGACGAATGGACCGGTGACGATCGGGATCAAGAAGAATGCGGCGGCCATTTTGGCATCTCCTTGCCCTGAGCAATATTGCGTCCGCATGGGTTGGGTGGACGATGGGCGTCCGATTGTTTGTGCCTATAGCCACGTGGCGCTTCTGTTTGTCTCCAATGGAGACGTGGACGTGATCTTATGAGGATGAGCGTTCGGAAGATAACTATCTACGCCCTCTTTTTGGCTTTGTCGACCCTTTTGGGCTACGTCGAAAGCCTCATTCCCCTCCCTTTCCTCCCCCCGGGCGTCCATCTTGGCCTTGCCAATGCCTGCTTCCTTTTGCTGCTCCTCCATTTCCCTTTCTACGAGGTTTTCCTCATCGACGTCGGACGGGTTCTCCTCGTCGCTCTTTTAAGGGGGACGTTCCTCTCGATGGGCTTCGCGATGTCGGCTACCGGCGCCGTTCTTTCCTTTGCTGCCATGGCCTTGTCGACGAATCTCCTGCGGAAGTGGCTGAGCCCGTTTGGCCATTCGCTTCTGGGGTCGACTTTTCATGCCGTTGGCCAAATCGCCGCCGGGTGTCTTTATATGAGCACGTGGGCCATTGCCTCCTATTTGCCGATCCTTCTTTTGCTTAACTGCCTTTCCTCGGCTTTGGTTGGAGGTCTTGTCACCCTTTTGGAACGGAACGATTATTTGCAAAGGTACTTCCGCCAATTCAAGAAGCGCGATTCCGAAGCTAGCGAAAGCTAGCCTTTTCTTTTAAGGATTTTCGGCACAAGAAATAGGATAAGCCCAGTCAACTGGTTTTTTCTCTTTTCGGGCTTTCTCTTTTCTTCGCATGCCGAAAATGCGGTGT
>CALVSB010000013.1 GCA_944358895.1 uncultured Bacilli bacterium
GGTTCAAGCCCGGCCGGCCACCCCTAGGGGTGGCGATGGCCGGTTTTCTTTCTTACACAAGATTCATCCGTGGTCCCCAATAAACAGTTAAATCAACGCAGTTGTGGTTAAAAACAAGTTCTCCCATCTCCGTTACACTTTCAGGAATTGTGATTTCTTTAATGGAAGAGTTTGCGAAAGCTTGATAACCAATTGTCATCAAATTGTGGCATTGACTCATATCCACATTTTCAAGGAAAGAACATGTATTGAAAGCCTCTTCTTGGATGCTCTCTAACGAACTAGGTAATACCAAAGAAGTAATCTTTAAACGGGCAAAACTTCTCACCCCAATATATTTAAGAGTAGACGGTAAGTTCAATGAGGTGATGGAAGTTGCCCTAGAAGGGAAAAGAGAAGTATCTTTCCCGTCGGCAATTCCGATAGTGCCTTCTTTCACGTTTAGCTCTGTCATTTTGACGTTCTCAACACTCACAAGCCAGTTTCCCACATAAAGAACGTTGTTTTCCCAGTTAGCTGTATTATTTGCAATACCTGTACTGGAAAAAGCATTGTATTCAATTGTTTTCACACTAGAAGGAATGTTGATGGAATTTAATTCCGTTAAGTTAGAGAAGGCATAAGTTCCTATATGGAGCAATCCCTCTGGCAAATGAATTGTTTGAACTTGAGGTTTGTTATTATTTTGAAAAGCATAACTTGCAATAACAATGGTTCCCTCTTTGACTTGGTAATCCGTTACTTTGGAAAAATCGGCGTTTGTAGCAACAAGATAGTTATCGATATATAAAACACCATTTTCCCAACTATTTTCGTCGTTATATAAACCTGTTCCATAGAAACTTTTATTGGTAATAGAAATAGGAAGGGAAGGCATTTGAATATCCATTAAACTAGTACAACCGCTAAAGGCATAAGTTCCGAGTTCTTCAAGAGAATCTGGTAGAGAAATGGAAGTTAACTTCGCGCAATTTTCAAAAGCCATATCGCCTAGAGAACTGATGGAGGCAAAATCAACTGAGGCTAACTCTGCGCACTCACTAAAGGCATAGCTCCAAATCTCTTTTAAATTTTTTGGAGCAACTAATTCAGTCAAACCGCTTTCGCTAAAAGCGTTCGAGCGGATTTGAACTAAACTTTCAGGAAGCGAAATTGTTCGCAAAGAGGAACACTTTTCAAAAGCGGAATCAGGAATGACGGTAATGGAATTTCCTAAATTCACTTCCTCTAAATTCGTGCACCATAACACATTTTGTAACCAAGAATGGTAACAGAGTCTGGAAGGGTTAACTTGGTAAGATGAGTTTGATCAGAAAATACTTCTTTTGCAATTTCTTTTACCTCTATTCCATTGACTTTTGCAGGGATTTCTACTTCAGAAACATTTTCACTAATTCCGTTTACTTCTTCTAAGACGCCTTGCTGATTCACTACAAAAGTTAGAGTGTCTTCTTTCTTTTCTTCCCATTTTGCATAGAAAGTGACTTCATGCGTCACCTCATAAGGAAAGGAAACTTTATGTTCAAACGTATTCTCTAAATACCAGCCTAAAAAAGTGAATCCTTCTTTTACAGGAACCGGTTCACTCTGTATTTCACTGACCTTTTGATCTTCTACTCCCTCTCCTCCATTTAACTCAAAATGAACTAAATACGTATTTTTCTTCCATTTAGCATACAAAATTTCCTCTTTGGTAACTTCATGAGGAAAACTTACTTTGGTTAGAAAATTCTCTTCTAAATACCAGCCAAGAAAGGTATATCCTTCTTTTTCTGTATATGGTTCAGTCTCAATTCTTGATGTTAATAAATCGTTTACCTTAGTTCCTCCTTTAGTGACAAAACTAACTTTAAATTCTTTTGGAACATCATTGATAATTTCATAATAAGCATAAACGCTTACATCACTAGTTAAACTTATATTTTGATAATAATCTTCACTAAGTTTATTATTCCAAATATTTTTATCAAAATACCAACCTTTAAACTCGTAATTATCTTTTAAAGGTGCTTCTGGTAAAGAAATTGTTTCATTGCCAGATGTCTCAATAGTAGTATAAATTTCATCATCAACATAAAAGGATATTGTATATTCATTAGGAACGGGATCGACGATTTCTACATAATAAGCATAAACACTTACATCACTAGTTAAACTTGTATTTTGATAATAATCTTCGGTTAGCTTAACGCTCCAAACATTTTTATCAAAATACCAACCTTTAAACTCGTAATTATCTTTTAAAGGTGCATCAGGTAAAGTAATTATCTCATGACCAGCAGTATTTAATTGATCAATCAAAATAGTGTCATCATAAAAAGAAATAGTGTGCATTTCATCACTTGTGTTTGCACTTGAAGAAACATCGTTAGTGGTACAAGAAATTAATAAAGCTGAAGGTATACCTATTATTAATATGCTTTTAATTAATGCGTGCATTTTATTTTTCATAAATAAGAATCTCCTTTAAAGTCCATCTAATATATAGGATTTTTTAAAAGTAACAAGAAATGTAAAATTATCCTTTGAAAAGATGAATTTATAAAAGAGATCTAATTTTGTAAAAAACAGGGATTTTACATAAAATATTCAATTTTGCTTTTGCTCAACTCATTAGTGAATATGACTAAAATATAATGAATTTGCGAGGGGTATGCATTAGGCTTCTTCAAAAGCTTTACGCCGTTTAAACTTGGCTCTTAAAAATGATAAATTTTCTTCACCTAATGATAAGTTGCTCCACGGCGTTATTTTAAAAAGTGCGTATCTATCGGATAAAATAAAAAAGTCTGCACATCCTTAGAAGTTCTAAGTTTGTATCAGACATTCGTAGTAATCTGGCGCGCCCGAAGGGACTCGAACCCCTGGCCCACAGCTTAGAAGGCTGTTGCTCTATCCAGCTGAGCTACGGGCGCATCCAGCGATGGATTTTAAGCCTAGGAGCCGAAAAAGGGCAAGGCCTACTTGGAAGGGTACTTCTCCTTGATGAGGAGAGCCACTTCCTTCGGCACCAGCTGGGAGAGTTCCTCGACGCTCACGGCGCGGAGGCTGTCGGCGGTCGGGTAGCGTTCCCGGAGGACCGCTTCCCGTTTCTTACCGATGCCCTTGATCCCCTCGTAGATGGAGGAAAGCATCCTCTTCCCCCGCCGCTCCCGGTGGAAGCCGATGGCGAAGCGATGGACCTCGTCCTGCATCCGCATGAGGAGGAAGAAAAGGGGCGACTTCCGGTCGAGGGGATAGGTGTTTCCCTCCTCGTCGACGATCCCTTCCGTCTCGTGGCGGTCGTTTTTGTAGAGGCCGTAATGGGCGAGCTCGACCCCCGCTTCCTTAAGGGCCTCGGACGCCGCCCGGACCTGGGTGATGCCGCCGTCTAGGAGGAGGAGGTCGGGGAAGGGGCCGCCTTCTTCCTTGAGGCGGGAATAGCGCCGCCGCACCGCTTCCTTCATCGAGGCGACGTCATCACCGGCCGCCTCGTCGGAGAGCTTGAACTTCCGGTAGAGCCGCTTGGCCGGGGCGGCGTTGACGAAGGCCACTTCGCTCGCGACCGCTTCCTCGCCCTGGAGGTGGGAGTTGTCGAAAAGCTCGATCCAGGAGGGGGCCTCGATATGGAGGAGTTCCCCGAGGGAAGATAAGAGGGCATCGCTTTCCTCGCTCGCCCCCTTGGTCGCAAAATGGTGGTCGAGGGCGCTTTGGGCGTTGAGGGAGGCGATGGCGATCTGGTCGAGGAGCCGCCCTTCCTTCGGGTGGATGCTCTTCCCCTCGGGATAGATTTCCCGGAAGGCTTCGTCGAAGCCCTCGATGGCCGTCGAGACCTCGGTCGGAAGAGGCTCGCTTTCGTAGAAGGAAAGGATGTGGTAGGTCGCTTCCTCGTTCGGCTCGCCCATGAGGGGGACGACGTAGCTCTTCTTCCCGAGGAGCCGCCCCTTCCGGTAGGTAAGGCGGGCGATCGAAAGGTAGCCCTCGCGGGTTTTGTAGGCGTAGACGTCCCGGTCGGTCCGGTCGCTATCGACCTCGACCGTCTGCTTGCTCACGGTGTTTCTCACCGCGTCGATCGTCTTCTTGTAGCGCCCCGCCTCCTCGTAGTCGAGGCGGGCGGCCGCCTTTTCCATCTTGGAAGTCAAATCGGAAACGACTTCCTGGACGTTCCCGTCGAGGAAGCTCTTGATCTTGGCGTAAAGCTCCTCGTAGGCCTTCGCGTCGACCTTGTTGATGCACGGGGCGAGGCAAAGGCCCATGTGGTAATAAAGGCACGCCCGGGTCGGAAGGGAGTCGCACTTCCTGGTCGGGTAAAGGGAATTGAGGAGGTCGATCGTGAGATAGGCCTCGTGGGAGGACGGAAAAGGCCCGAAATAGAACTTGCCCTTTTTGTCGGCCCGCCGCTCGATCGAGAGGCGGGCATCCTTCTTGCTCAGGGCGATGTAGGGATAGTGGCTGTCGTCGACGAGCATCACGTTGTAGCGCGGGACGTACTGCTTGATGAGGTTCATCTCGAGGATGAAGGCTTCCTTGTCGCTCGAGACGCGAATCGTGTCGAAGCGGGCGACGTGGCTCACCATGGCCGCGACCTTCCCGACCTGGTCGCGGAGAAAATACTGGGAGACCCGCTTCTTGAGCGACTTGGCCTTCCCGACGTAGATGATCTTCCCCGCCTCGTCCTTCATGAGGTAGCAGCCGGGGCTGTCCGGGAGGAGGGAGATGAGGCGCCTAAGTTCCTCGGTCAGGACCTTCTTCATTTGAGGTAATAGATGGTGGCTCCGCCCATCCCTTCCGTCTCGCCTGCCCCCTCGAAGCGCTTGACGCGCTCAGGATGGGCTCGCGCATATTCCTCGACGACGTGGCGGAGGACGCCGCTCCCAAAACCGTGGATGATCCTTACCCGCCCGAAGCCCTTGAGGATGGCCTTGTCGACATAGCTATCGAGGGTGCTTTCGGCCTCGGCGGCCCGCATCCCGATGAGGTTGATCTCGAGGGGCAGGCTCTTGAGGGAGGAAACGTCGTCGAGGAGGCGCCCGTTCATCGGCTCCTTCTTTTCCTTCGGGGCCCGGCCTTTGCTACAAAGGGAGGGGTCGACCCGGAAAAGGGCGCCCGAGGAGGTGCGGATCTCGAGCCTTTTCCCGACCCGTTCGACCCTTCCCTCGAGGCCGAGGCTCGCGACGAGGCAATAGTCCCCCACTTGGAGGGGCTCGCTCTTGGCGGGCGCTTCCGAGGGCTCTTCGGCTTTCGAATCGTCGAAGAGAGCCTCGATGTCCTTCTTGGCTTTGATGGCCTCGTGGAGCTTGCTATTGGGGTTCAAAGCCTTGATGATGGCCTCGATTTTCTTCTCGTAGGAAGCGAGGAGGTCTTTCTTCAGGGCCTTCTCGCGGTTCATGACGTCCTCGCTCGAACGCTGGAGGCGGGCCTTTTCGGCAGCAAAAGCGGCTTCCTTTTTCCGGAATTCCTCGTTTTGGATGGCTAGTTCCTTTTCCTTTTCCTCGACTCTGGAAGTGGCCTCGGCCAGTTTCCGGAGGGCCCCTTCGAGGCTATCCTCGACCTCGCCATGGAGGTAGGAGGCCGCTTCCTCGACGACTTCCGGGGGAAGGTAACGCTTGGCCAGAGAAAGGCCGTAGCTTTCCCCCGGGACGTCCATCCGGAGGCGATAGGTCGGGGAGGAGGTGGCTTCGTCGTAGGCCATCGAGGCGTTTCTTACTTCCCCGCCGGAGACGGCGAGGGCCTTGATGCCTTCGAAGTGGGAGGAGACCACCGCCTCGGCCCCGCACTTCTCGAGATAGGAAATGACGCCATAGGCGATGGCTTCCCCTTCCTTCGGGGCCGTCCCGGTCCCGAGCTCGTCGAGGAGAAGAAGGGAATCGGGCCCGACGTCTTTAATCGCGTCCCGAAGCCCCGAAAGGTGCCCCGAGAAGGTCGAGAGGGATTCCTCGAGGGACTGCTGGTCCCCGATGTCGGCCGCGATTTCCCGGTACATCGGGACGATGCTTCCTTCCTCGGCCGGGATCGGGAGGCCTAGTCGGGCCATATAGGAAAGGAGGCCGACCGTCTTGAGGGCGACCGTCTTGCCCCCGGCGTTGGGGCCGGAGATGACGAGGATCGGCTGGGCCGCGCTCAGTGAGAAATCGTTGGGGATGGCCTTCTCGAAGAGAAGCGGATGCCGGGCTTTCTTGAGGCGGAGCTCCTTCCCTTTTTTCACCTCGGGGATCGAGCCCTTGACCCGGTTCATGTAGCGGACTTTCCCGAAGGCGAAGTCGAGGCGGGCAATCCTTTCGTTGACGTCAAGTAGCGGCGTCGAGAAGGAGGCGACGAGGCCGGAAAGTTCCTTGAGGATCCGCTCGACTTCTTCCTTTTCCTCGTGGAGGAGGCGCTCCCGCTTGTCCTCGAGGGCGAGGAGGGCCATCGGCTCGACGAAGATCGTCTCCCCGGAGGCGCTCGAGGCGAGGATCGCCCCGCTCACCTTGCTCTTGTAGGCGTTCTTGACGGCCAGGACCATCTTCCCGTTCCGCATCGAGGGAAGGGGCGAGGAAAGGTACTCGGCCTTGGCGAGCCGTTCCTTTTCGAGGGCCGCCTTCATCTCGCCATCGATCCCGCGGAGGGACATCCGGATGGCATAAAGCTTCCCCGAGGCCTTGTCCTTGACCTTGAGGTCGGCCCCGATGGCCTTATCGATCGCTTTTCCAAGCGGCAAAAGCTCGGGGAGCCCCCGGGCGAGAAGGAGGAGTCCGTTATGGGGCAGGTCGTCGCTGCTGAAGGCCTTGTATATCTTCTCCCGGTTGTCGCTTTCGTTTTTGCAACGGTAAAGCTCCTCCGGAGTAAGCTCCCCGCCCTTGTAGGCCCGCTCGACGTAGCCCGTGAGGTCGAAGGAGACCTCGAGGGGGAGGTCGATCCGGTTGAGGAGAGCCTCGGCATCGAGCATGTCGGAGCGTTCCTTCTTCTCTTCCTCCTCGCTCAGGAAGGAGAGGGCCTTGAACTTGGCCTTGGCCCGCTCGCTCCGCATCTCGCGGAGGAAGAGGGGCTCGACTTCGTCATATGAGAGTAATGCGCGCACGTTTTTCATCGCCGGAAGTATAGCACCTCTCCCCCTTTCTTCTCACTTTCGCGCGCGAAAGGCCGCCCTTTGTCCTAAGATAAGGGCCATGAACGAGCAAGAGATCTTCGTCATCCCTCTCCGCCCGGCGGAAGAAAAGGAAGTCCGCGCCCACTACGGGAAGGGCCTCGTCGAAGGGGCGACCTTCGCTTCCTACCGGGGAGACGGCTTTGTCCTCTCCATCTACCGCAAGGTCCACGGCGACGGGACGAAGAAAATGGTCATCCAGGGCCCTTCGGCCGCGCGGGAAGCCCGGAAATGGGGCGCGAAACCCGAGGAAAAGCACCGCTTTCTTTCCCCGAACCTCTATCCCCAGATCGGCTCCGACGAGGTCGGGACCGGGGATTTCTTCGGCCCGGTCGTCGTCGTCGCGAGCTACGTCGAGGAAAAGGACCTGCCGCGCTTAAAAGAGCTCGGCATCGGCGACTCGAAGGAATACGACGATGCCGCCATTCTTGCGGTAGCCCCGAAGCTCATCGCCTTTCTCCCCTATGCCCTCGTGAGCCTCAAGCCGGCCATCCTCAACGCCCACCCCGAGATCAATCTCAATGCCTACAAGGCGATGATGCACGACAAGGCCTATCAGCTCCTTTTGGCCAAGCTAGCAATCAAGCCGGCCGCCATCTACCAGGACCAGTTCGCCCCGAAGGAGCTTTACTACCATTATCTCGAAGGCCGGAGCAATGTCGTAAAAGGCGTCCGCTTCGACGTGAAGGGCGAGAACAAGCACCCGGCGGTCGCCGCCGCCTCGATGATCGCCCGCTACGCCTTCTTGAAGAAGATGGAGGCCATGGGCCAAGAGTACGGGGTCCATTTCCCCCTCGGGGCCTCGAAGGAGGTCGAGCGCTTCGCCGCCTCCTTCTATAAGAAAAAGGGCCTCGCGGCCCTGAAGGAAACCTCGAAGGAGCGCTTTTCTACCTTCGGACGGATCGTAGGTAAGTAAGGACCTCCTTGTAGGCTTCCGGAAGCGGAGCGTAGAAGCTCATTTCCTTCCCCGTCCTGGGGTGGGCGAAGACAAGGTGGTAAGCGTGGAGGAGCTGCCCCTTGTCGTAAAGGGTACGGTTCCCGCTTCCGTAGACGGGATCGCCCTCGACCGGGTAGCCGATCGAAGCGAGATGGACCCTGATCTGGTGGGTCCGCCCGGTCCGTAGCCGCGCCCGGAGGAGGGTGTAGCCTTTGTACTGCTCGGCCCGGATGATTTCGGTGTAGGCCGGCTTCCCCCCGCGGACGACCGCCATTTTCTCGCGGTCGACCGGGTCGCGGCCGATCGGGGACTCGATGCTGGCCCGGACGTCGGGGAACTCGCCTTTCACGAGGGCGAGGTACTCCCGGTGGGCGCTATGGGTCGAGAGCTGGGCGACGAGAGAGTCGTAGGCCAATTGGCTTTTGGCCACGACGAGGAGGCCCGAGGTATCCTTGTCGAGCCGGTGGACGATGCCCGGGCGGTCGGTGTCGCTATTGGGTAAGCCTTCGTAACGGTAGGCTAGGGCGTTCGCGATCGTCCCCGAGTGCCGCCCGGCCCCCGGATGGACGCTCATCCCGGCCGGTTTATTGATTACCAGCACATCGTCATCCTCGTAGACGATCTCTAGCGGCAGGTCTTCCTTCAAGAGGATGGTCGAAGGCTCGACGTAGACCTCGCTTTCGACGACGTCGCCGCTTTTTAGGCGGTAGTCGCCTTCTTCCTTCTTCCCGTTGACGAGGACCTTGCCCTCATTAATGAGGTCGAGGGCCTTGCTCCTACTTGGCGCGAGGTTCTCACTCCGGAGGAAGGCGTCGAGCCGCATCGGCTCACTTACCGTTCGCTTTTCCATGCTTTTCGAGTTCTTCCTTCACGAAGCGGACGAGGAAGATGAGGAGGAGCAGGACGATCCCGACGCTCAGGCAGGCATCGGCCACGTTGAAGATGGCGAAAGGCGCCTTGTCGGGGCCGTAGATATAAAAGCAGAAGAAGTCGATGACCCCGGAAAAGCCGGTCGTCGACGGCCAATAGAAGGTCCGATCTATGAGGTTCCCGGCCGCGCCGGCGAAGCAGAGGGCGAAGACGGCGTTGATCCAGTAGTCGCGCTTCCGAAGGTAATGCCAATGGAAGATGGGGATGAGGATCGAAGCCACCCAGCTGATGATGATGAAGATAATCCGGGCCCAGGCGGCCGAGTCGCCGAGGCCGAAGGCGCTTCCCTGGTTGTAGGTCAGGTAGATCGAGAAGAATTCGGGGATGACGAAGCGCTCGCCGCCCGGGCCGGGACTAAGGGATAGCTGCACCGCCCATTTGCTCGCGAAGTCGAGGGCGAGGAGGAGAAGCCCCAGCCAGGCGAAGGAAAAGAAGAAGCTTTTCGGGGTGAGCTTCCACTCCTTGCCCTCCTGGAGGAAGAGGGAAAGGCGCTCCTTGAGGGTCATCTCTTCCTTCTTCGTTTCGGAAAGGGAATTCCCCTCTTCCTTCTTCCCGTCGGGGGTTCCGACGATCGGGGTCTCTTCCTTTTTCACTCCTTTTCCTCCAAGGCGGCGAGGCAGCGGGAGCAGACTTCCTCCCCGTGGTATTCGTGGAGGTCGTGGTTCTTCTTCCGGCAGCGGGCGCAGATGTGCCCGCCGTGGACGAGGGCAAGGGCATCGTCCTTCCCCTTCTTGAGGCTCACTTCCCCGACGAGGAAGAGTCGGGACAATGAATCGTAGTCCTCTTTCGAGAGGGCCTCGTAGAGCTTCCCGTCGCAGGCGAGGTCGAGCTCGGCCTCGAGGAAGGAAGCGATCTTGCCGCTGGAGCGGAGGGCTTCGAGGCTCTTATTGGCCTTCTCGCGGAGGGCGGAAAGGTCCGCGTCGACCTCGGCGAGCCCTTTCTTCGGCTCCGGGACCTCCTTGAAGGTCTCGAGGGCGAGGGCGGCCTTGTGTTCCTTCCGCGGCAAAGCGAAGTAAACCTCTTCCATCGTGAAGGGGAGGATCGGGGCCAAGAGGCGGAGGAGGACGTCGGCGATCTCGTAGAAGACGGCCTGAATGGCCTTCTTCCGCCCCGAGGAAGAAGGATCGCAATAAAGGACGTCCTTCGAGCTTTCGAAGTAGGAGGCGGAGACCTCGGTCACGAAGGAAAGGATCTTCATCGTGGCCGAAGGGAAAGCAAAGGTGGCATAGTCGTCCCTCACCTCGCGGGAAAGCTCATAGAGTTCGTTGAGGACGAGGCGGTCGCCGAGGGAAAGCTCGTCGCCGAGCTCGCCTTCCACCGCGTTCATGAGGAGGAAGCGGAAGAAATTCCGGATCTTCCGATAGCCGTCCGAGGCGGCGGCCACGAGGCCTTCGCCGAGCCGGACATCGCTTTGGTAGTTGACCGAGGCGGCATAGAGGCGGAGGACGTCGGCCCCGAGGACGTCGGCGACCTTGCTCGGGTCGATGCCGTTGCCGGAGCTCTTCGACATCTTCTTCCAGTTCTCGTCCATCACCCAGCCGTGGGTGAGGTTGCATTTGTAGGGGGCCTTCCCGTTGACCGCGACCGAAAGGATGAGGGAGGAGTTGAACCAGCCCCGGTACTGGTCGTTGCCCTCGAGGTAGAGGTCGGCCGGGTAGTTCATCCCCCGGCGGAGGAGGACGCTCTTCCACGAGGAGCCCGAATCGAACCAGACGTCCATCGTGTCGACTTCCTTCCGGTAGTTCCCGTGCGGGGACTTCTCGCTATGGTAGCCTTCGGGGAGGAGTTCCTTGGCATCGAGCTCGAACCAGGCGTTGGTTCCCTTCTCCTCGACGATCGAGGCGATGTGCTCGAAGACCTCGCGGCTCACGATCGGGGTGCCGTCTTCCTCGTAGATGATGGGAAGGGGGACGCCCCAGGCCCGCTGGCGCGAGATGCACCAGTCGGTCCGGCCCTCGATCATGTTGACCATCTTCTGCTTGCCCCAGGCGGGCTTCCACTCGACTTCGTCCACCGCCTTCAGGAGTTCCTCCTTGATCGGGGCGATCGAGCAGAACCACTGCGGGGTGGCCCGGAAGATGAGGGGGGTATGGGTCCGCCAGTCATGCGGGTAGCTGTGCTTGATCTTGACTTCCTTCAGGACGAGGCCCTTTTCGGTCAGGATGTCCACCACCTTGTCGTTGGCTTCCGCGTAGAAAAGCCCGTCGAGGGGGTCGCCCTTCTCGAGGTGGAGATAGCCTTTCTCGTCGACCGGGCAGAAGGGCTTGATGCCGTATTTCGCGCAGGCATTGAAGTCATCGACGCCGTGGTCGGGGGCCGTATGGACGCACCCGGTGCCGGTGTCGGAAGTGACGTAGTCGTTCACGATGACCGGCGAGGTCCGCTCGTACAGCGGGTGCTGTAGGAGGATCCCTTCGAGCTCCTTGCCCTTGAACGTCTTGATGAGTTCGCACATCTTGAGGCCGAGGGTCGCAACGAGGCTGTCCTTGAGGTCGCTCAGGAAGACGAGTTCCCCGCGGTCGGTGTCATATAGTCCGTAGACGAAGCGCGGGTTCAAGGTGACGGCCAGGTCGGCCGGGATCGTCCACGGGGTCGTCGTCCAGATAGCGAAGGAGGCGCTTTCCGGCACCTTGCCCTTCCCGTCGGCGACCTTGAAGGCCACGTAGATAGTCCGGGCCTCGACGTCCTTGTACTCGACCTCGGCCTCGGCGAGGGCGCTTTCGCTCTTCGGGGACCAATAGACCGGCTTCACGCCCTTGTAGACGAGGCCCTTGAGGGCGAGCTCGCCGAAAAGGCGGATCTCGTCGGCCTCGTAATGGCGGTCAAGCGTGACATAGGGATGCTCGAAGTCGGCGAGGATCCCGAGGCGCTTGATCTGGGCCTTCTGCCGCTCGACTTGGCTAAGGGCGTACTCCCGGCACTTCTCGCGGAAGGCGCTCGTCGACATCTTCTTCCTACTCACCCCGCTCTTCTCGAGCTTGCTTTCGATCGGGAGGCCGTGGGTGTCCCAGCCCGGGACGAAAGGCGTGAGGTAGCCTTCCATCGACTTGCTCCGGACGACGAAGTCCTTGAGGAGGCGGTTGAGCATGTGGCCGCAGTGCATGTCGCCGTTGGCGTAGGGCGGCCCGTCGTGGAGGGCGTATTCCTTCGCCCCGGCCCGCTCCTTCATCAAAAGCTCGTAGAGGGAAATCTCTTCCCACCTCTTGAGCATCGCCGGTTCCTTCTTGGCGAGGTTGCCCCGCATCTCGAACGTGGTCGAGCCGAAGCTCAGCGTGCTTTTAAGATCCATTCCTTGCTCCTTTGGGCATAAAAAAGGGCCCCTAGAGGGCGCATTGTTTGCGCGGTGCCACCTCTATTCGACGCTCTCTCGAGAGTCGCGCTACTCTCCAGGTAACGACTGGGAACGGCCGCCTTACTCTCCTTCGGGCGGCAGCCTCCGCGGTGATGGCCTTTCGCGTGCCCCGTTCTCATCCAGGGGGCTCGCTCTTATTTGCTACTCGGTCGTGTCCGCTTCCTCGGCGCCTTGAATTGTAGCCAAGATTGCCTCTTCTTAGAAGAGGGAGAAGGAGCCTCGGCCTTCATAGCGGACGAAAAAAGCCCCGGCAGCCGGGGCTCGAGCCTCACGAGATCTTGTCTTTGAGGAAGTTCGGGAGGATGGCGTCGGCGATGTCGCTTTCCTTCACCGTCGCTTCCTCTTCCTTGGCCTTTTCCTGGAAGGCATCGATGTCGTCGTAGGTCGGGGTCTTCGTGAAGTCGAAGCTCTCCTTGAAGTCGGAGGCGATGACACTCACGAGGAGGGAATCCCCAAGCGAGGGGTTGGTGTTGACGCTGAACTTGATGTCGAGGGCGTTCCCGGCGAGGTCGGAGATGATCTTGACGCACTGCTGGGCTTCCATGAGGCGGACCCCGGAGCCGCAGGTGACGGCGCAGATAGCGCGCCGGGCCCCGCTGATCGAGGCCTCGAGGAGGTCGCTATTGACGGCGTTTTCCGCCGCTTCTTCGGCCTTGTTGGGGCCGCTTCCCATCCCGAAGCCGATGAGGGCGACGCCGCTATGCTCGAGGGTCGTCTTCACGTCGGCGAAGTCGAGGTTGATCATCGAGGGATAAAGGATGAGCTCGGTGATCGTCTTGACCGACTGGGCCAAGATGCCGTCCGACTTGGCGAAGGCCTGGTCGACCGGGACGTCGCTTGCCACCCGAAGCAATTTGTCGTTGCTCACGATGATGACGGAGTCGACGACGTCCTTCAGGGCGTTGAGGCCCTTGACGGCGTTTTCGACCCGGACCGGCCCTTCGAAGGCGAAGGGGCGGGTCACGATGGCGACGGTAAGGGCCCCGGCTTCCTTGGCGCACTTGGCGACGATCGGGGAGGCGCCGGTCCCGGTGCCTTTGCCCATGCCGGCCGCGATGAAGACCATGTCGGCTCCCTTGACGAGGGCCTTGATCTTCTCGATCGATTCCTCGGCCGCTTCCTTGCCGCGGGCCGGGTTCCCGCCGGCCCCGAGGCCGTGGGTCTTCTGGTCGCCGAGAATCATCCGGATCGGGGCTCTCGAGGTCGCGAGGGCCTGGGTATCGGTATTGAGGACGGCAAAGCGCACGTCCTGGATGCCTTCCTCGATCATGCGGTTGACGGCGTTATTGCCGGCCCCGCCGACCCCGACGACCACGATCTTGGCGACCGGGTCGAAGCTGTCGAGCTTCTTCGAGTCGTTGAGGGCCAACTGCTCGAGGGTCGAGGTATCGTCGTAGCTTTCGATCGTCTTTTCTTCTTCGTCCATAAACTATGGCCTCCTAGGAGCGCGACAGGCGCGAAAGGGATCCGACCCCGACTCCTTCCTCTTCGGCGGCGTTCCGGTAGGCCGCCTCCGAAGCGATGAAGCCGAGCATCGCCGCCAGCGAAGGGTCGCGGGCCCCGATCGAGCGGGGAACGAGGAAGACGGACTTCCGCCCCGACAGGGTCTTGGGCAAAAGCTCCCCGATGCCGTTAAGGGCGCTCAGCCCGCCGACGAAGATCAGGGGAAGGCTCCCGAGGCGGCCCGAGGAGCCGCCATAGTCGCGCTCGATGGTAAGAATCGAATTGGAGATGTATTTGTCGTAGGAGAGGAAGGGGACCTTGAGGGCCTCGTAAACGTCCTCGAGCTTGACGCTCGCCCCGTTATCGAGGGTCACGTCGGCTTCCCGCCGCTTGCTCGAGCGGTAGCCGTAGCGTTCCTTGAGGTAGCGGGCGCTCCGGGTGTCGAGGCCGAGGGTCGAAGCCACCGCATCGTCGATGTCCTTCCCGCCGTAGGGGAAGAGGACGCTCGAGACCGGCTCGCCGTTCCCGATGAGGGCAACCTTGGTCGTCCCGGCCCCAAGATCGATGAGGAAGTAGGCCTGGGGCAAATCGCGGTAGCTCTTCACGAGGTTGCTGACCGCCGCCGTCGAGACGGAGAGGCGGGAGGTCCTTATGCCGGCCTCCTCGAGGAGGCTCCGGTAGGCGTGGACGACCTCGCCCGGAAGGGTATGGACCTGGGCCCGGACGCCGAGATGGGCGCTCTTCGAGCCAATCGGCGGGGCGGCGAACATCCGCCCGTCCTCGAGGTAGAAAACCTCGGGCACGATTTCGACGACGTCGTTGCCGTTGGGCACCTTTTCCTTGTTCACGAGGGAGAGGACGTTGCTTACGTCGACCCGGTCGATCATGTTGTTGGCCGCCACGACGGTCGTGTTTTTCTCGCAAGAATAGATCTTGAAGCCGACCGGCGGGAGAAGGAGCGAGGTAATCGAGGAATCGACCTTCCGGGCGACGGCCTCGTCCTCGATCGAGGTTGCCTTCTTGATGGCCTCGACGACGGCCGGGCGGTCTTTGACGAGCCCTTCCTTCACGGCCCCTTTGGAGAGGGGAACCCGCTTGAGGAAAAGGACCTCCGGCACCCCTTGGAGGGAAATTCCGGCGAGGAAGCGGACTTCGCTTTCCCCGATTTCGACAAGAGAAATCGCGCGTGTGCTTTCCATGGTTTCTGATTCGAGGCTATCTTAGGGCACGCGCGTGAAGTTAGCAATAATATAGAATTTTGTTAGTAGTTTTCTAGTATAATGGATTAGTAGTTTTAAAGGCTTGCCATCGAAATAATGTCCTTCTTGGCCTCCGCTCTTCTATCATTCGTGTTTTTGTTTTGGTGTCACTAGGATCGTCGGAAGGAGGTTGGCCTTTTGATGAGTGAGGAAGGCATTTTTCCGCTCTTCCTTTTCGCTCCTAGGCCCATAGGGGCATGAAAAAAAGGGATGCCTGCACCGTTAGGCATCCCAAGGAGGAGAACCCCATGTCGGGGTGGCATCAACCGCCGCTTCAGCGTTCGGGCACGAAGTGAAGTAGAGGCTCTTCACCCGGCTCGTCGCTCACGAAGGGCGATGACGTTTCACTGTTAAGCGAAGAATCGTCCCGACTTTCGGCCCGCGCCTCCGCCTCGGCCAGCTGGATCGAGATCCCGACCGGGATGGCGCTCGCGGCGATGGCCGTGAGGACGAAAAGGAAGGCCACGACGAAGTAACGGAACTGGTAATAGCGTTTCCGGTGGCCGGTTTTCTCAAGCTTGTCCTTCATCCTGCACTCCTTTCTTCTTTTCGATGGCCCTAAGCTTCGCCGAGAGGGAACGACGGTTCTCGCTTTGCTCGGCGAGGCTCGGGACGATGGGACGGGGGGTAAGGTCGAGGAAGGCGGGCGAGGAGGTCGGGATGAGGTAGCTATTCGGGTCGTTGCGGCCGACTTTCTCGTTCCGGGTCAGGGAACGGAAAGCGCGCTTGACGAGGGTATCTTCGAGGGAGTGGAAGGAGATGACGGCGGCCCTCCCGCCGGGGGCGAGCATCCGGGGGATACTCTCGAGGGCCTTCTCGAGAACGTCGAGCTCGTGGTTGACCTCGATTCTGATCGCCTGGAAGGTCTGCTTGGCCGGGTGGCCTTTCTTGGCCCGTTCCTTCGGACTTTTGGCGGCCACGACGATTTCGGCCAGCTCGGTCGTCGTCCTAATGGGGCCGTTTTCGCGGGCCAGGACGATCGCGTGGGCGATCTTCCTCGCTTCGTAGTCTTCCCCATAGAGGCGGATGACGTCGCCGAGGCGGCGTTCGCCATAGGAGTTGACGACGTCGAAGGCACTTTCCTTGAGGGTCGGGTCCATCCTCATGTCGAGGGGGCCTTCCTTCATGTAGGAGAAGCCGCGGGAGGGATCGTCGAAGTCGGGCGAGGAGACGCCGAGGTCCATGAGGATCCCGTCGACTTCCTTGACCCCCCGCCGCTTCAGCTCGGCCTCGAAGGTCGCGAAGTTCGCTTCGATGAGCTGGAAGGGCTTGCCGGTCAGTTCGAGCCGGGGCGTGCTTTCGGCGATGGCCGCCGGGTCGACGTCGAAGGCGAAGAGCCGCCCGTTTTCGCCTAAGCGCTTCAGGATGGCTTCGCTATGGCCGCCGCGGCCGAGGGTAAGGTCGACGTAGGTTCCGCTTTCTTTCACGGACAAAAGGTCGATGGCCTCGTGGAGGAGGACTGGGACATGTTCCATGGCCTAGTTCTCCTTGACCCCGATGGAGGTCGCAAGGTCTTCGTAGTCTGAAGCGTAAGAGGAGACGTACTTCTCGTAGGCTTCCTGGCTCCAAAGCTCGAAATGGTCGAGGGTTCCGAGGATGACGATGACGCCCGATAGCCCGTGGGCCCTGGCGACGTCGCGGGGGATGACGAGGCGTCCCCGGCCGTCGATCGCAAGCTCGAGAGCGCTATCGAGGGCCAAGCGGACGTAAGCCCGCTTCCGGGGATCGGCATAGTCGGCGTGGCGGAGGCGGTCAAGCTCCCGGTCGAAGTCTTCCTTCGGGTAGACGCTCAGGCAGCCATCGAGCCCCTTGAGGGCGTAAAAGGCGGCCGGGAGATCCTTCCCGACGAGCTTCGGAGGAAGCGGGAGGCGGCACTTCTCGTCGATGTTGCGTTCGTAGTGCCCAAAGAAATTTCCCACTTTTTCCCACCTCGTACTTAGATAATATGGCGTATCAGCGCGATAGGCAAAGGAATTTCGCAAAAACTATTGATTTTTCGCATGGTCAGGTCCCACGGGGGGTGGGCGGCGGCTGCCTTTCTCCCACCGCTGCCCCCCCCCGAGGGAGACGAAAAAAGCCGCCGGGGACCGGCGGCTAGCCTGGGCTAGGCCTTACTTCCGAGTAAGCTTCATCGGAAGCTCGCTGTAGATGAAGGAAAGGGCGATTTCCTCGAGGGTCATCCCCTCTTTCGGGAAGACGAGGCCCTCCCCTTCGTCGTCTTCTTCCTCCATGGCGTCGAAGGCTCTATGGAAAGCGATGTCGTAAAGGAAGCGTTCGTCGTCGATGGCGTCCCGCACCTTGAGGGTGGCCTCGACGTCGAGGTAGCACCGGGGATAGGGCCGCCCCGGGCGGGAGGAAAGCCTCGCCTTGAGGGAGGGCACCTCGACGAGGGGGTAGGATAGCTTTCCCTCGTAAGGCCCCTCGCGGCTAACGGCAATCCCCTGCCCGGCCCCGAGTTCCTTGTAGAGGATCTCTTTCTTCATTGCCGGAGCTTCCCGCCGAGGCGCTCGAGGGCGGCAAGGGCCTTCTTCACTGCTTCTTCGATCTCGCCTTCGACCAAGGTGCCGTCCTTCTTTCTTAGGAAGAGGGCGTAGGCGACCCGCTTTCCGTCTTCCCCTTGATAGACGTCGAAGGGCTCGACCCGCTCGATGAAGGAGGACGAGCGCTTGATGGCCATGACGGCCTCGCTACTAACCACTTCCGTCTCGTAGACGATCGATAGATCGCGCCGGACGGAGGGGAAGGAAGGCGGGACGACGGCCTTGGCCGCGTTCCCCTTGAGGGCAAGGAGAGCGCCGAGATCGAGTTCAAGGCCGAGGGCCGGCTTCGGGAGGGCGAAGGCTCGGACCAGGGAGGGATGGAGCTCGCCGAAGACGGCGATCCTTTCCTTCCCGAGGGCGAGATAGGCGCTTCTGCCCGGATGGAAGAGCGGATGGTCGCTCAAGGCCGCGAGGCGGACCCGCTGCTCATTGATCCCAAGGAGGAAGAGAATCCCTTCGAGATATCCCTTGAGGTCGTAGAAGGACCAGTCGCGGGAGGCGATCATCCCCTGCCCCGGGCGCTTCCCGGTCAGGACGATCGAAAGCCGGAGGTCGCTATAGCCTTCGCCGTAGACCTTGGAGGTCTCGAAGAAGGAAAGATCGTTTTCCCCGTGGGCAGCGTTATAGGAAGCGACCTGGAGGAGGGAGGGCAGGACGTCCTGCCGCATGATCGAATGGTCGACGGTCAAGGGATTGACCGGCTTCACGTCCTCTTTCTTCGGAAGGAGGACCTCATAGGCGGAAAGCTTCGGGGAAACGAGGGAATAGGTGATCGTCTCGTCGAGGCCAAGATGGGTGAGGTAACGCCGGACAGCGTCCTGCTTTTTCTTTTGAAGAGACCTTCCGGGGGCATAAGGCAGGACCGTATGCGGGAGGACGCTTTTGATTTCCTCAATCCCGATGAGGCGGATCGCCTCTTCCGAGAGGTCGGCCTCCTCGAGGAGGTCTTTCCGATAGGAAGGCACGACGGCCACGAGGCTGCCGTTTTCCTCCTTGACGATGAGATGGTCGCGCTTCAAGGCCTCGATGATCCTTTCGGAGGAGAAGGAGGTGCCGAGGCGGGCGTTGATCCGCTCGACCGAGAAAGGAATCTCGACCTTCTTTTCGTCCTTCGCGCCATAGCAGGCGACTTTGGAGACGTCCGCGGCCCCGCAGATGCTCTTGAGGAGGGCGGCGACGATGGCGAGGGTCCGCCGCGAAACGGCCGGGTCGATGCCCTTGCTGAAGCGGAGGGAGGACTCGCTTGCGAGGCCGAGGCGGAGGGAGGTCCGCCTAATGTCGGCTCCCGCGAAGGAGGCGGCCTCGACGGCCACCCGGGTCGTCTTCGGCCCGACCGAAGCCTCAAGGGAGGTCATGATCCCGGCCAGGCACGCCGGGACGCCGCCCGAGGAGATGACGACGTCGCCTTTGATAAGATCGCGCTCTTTCCCGTCCATCGTGACGAATTTCCCCTCGTAGTCGTCGACGGCCGTGAGGTCATTTCCCTTGAGGGCGCCGAGGTCGTACATGTTGAGGGGCTGCCCGGTGAGGAGCATCGCGTAGTTGCCGATGTCGACGATGGCGTCGATCGGGCGGATGCCCGAGGCGACGAGCCGGCTCCTCAGCCAGGCGGGCGATTCCTTGTTCTTCAGCCCTTCGGCCGTGATGAGGAGGAAGGAGCTGCACTTTTCGGTCGTGCTCGCAGGCTGGACCAAAGGTTCCTTGCCTTCCGGAGCCGCCGCTTCCTTTTCCTCGTAGGGAAGGCCGAGGTCGCTAGAAAGCTCGCGGGCCACCCCTTCGTAGGAGAGGAGATCGCCGCGGTTGGAAAGGACCTCGAGGTCGAAGACGGTGCTATCTAGCCCGAGGGCCTTCACCGCGTCTTCCCCGATCTTGACCGATGAGGGATCGAACTCGTGGATGCCGGTGAGGTCGCAATCGTCGGCGTACTTCTCCTCGAGCCCGAGCTCGAGGGTCGAGCAGCACATGCCGTCGGAAAGGATGCCGTGCACCGCTCCCGACTTGATGGTCTTCCCGCCGGGGAGCTTGGCCCCGGGGAGAGCGACGGCCGTGACGAGGCCAGCGCGGGCGTTCGGGGCGCCGCAGACGATCTGGCGCGGTTTCTCTTCCCCGACGTCGACGCTAAGTAGATGAAGATGGTCGCTATCCTCGACCTTGTCGCAGGTGAGGATCTTCCCGACGACGATGCCGGTCGCCGTGGAGAGAGGGGCATAGGAGCCGACCTCGGTCCCGGCCTTCGTGAGGGCCGAGGCGATCTCTTCGTCGCTGTATGAGGAAACGTCGAGCAGCTCTTCGAGCCATTCGCGGACGATTTTCATGCTTATTTCTCCTCCTTGAAGGCGCTTAGGAATCGCTTGTCGTTGCTATAGATCCGCCGGATGTCGTCGATCCCATAACGCAAAATGGCGACCCGGTCGATCCCGACCCCGAAGGCGAAGCCACTATAGATAGAGGGATCGTAGCCGTTCATCCGGAGGACATTGGGGTGGACTTCCCCGGCCCCGAGGATCTCGATCCAGCCGCTTCCCTTGCACATGGGGCAGCCTTTCCCGCCACAGGAAGCGCAGCTGACGTCGACCTCGACGCTTGGCTCGGTGAAGGGGAAATAGGAGGAACGGAAGCGGATTTCCCGCTTCTCGCCGAACATTTTCTTCACGAAGATCTCGAGGGTTCCCTTGAGCTCGGCTAGGGAGACGCCCTTATCGACGACGAGGCCCTCGACCTGACCGAACTGATGGCTATGGGTGAGGTCGTCCTCATCCCGGCGGTAGCACTTCCCCGGGGAAATGAGCTTGATGGCACCCTTTCCCTCGTGGCGCTGCATCTCGTGGCCCTGGGCGGCCGAGGTCTGGGTCCTTAGGACGCCGTCGCCTTTGAGGTAGAAGGTATCGCTCGGGTCGCGGGAAGGATGGTCTTCCGGGATGTTGAGGAGGGAGAAGTTATAGGGCACCGTCTCCACGTCCTCGCCCTCCACCACGTCGTAGCCCATCGAGACGAAGATGTCGATGATCTCGTCGACGATGAGGTAGAAGGGGTTGGTATGCCCTTCCGCGAGGCTCGTCCCCGGGAGGGTTACGTCGATCTTTTCCTTGAGGAGGCGTTCTTTTTCCTCGCTAGCGAGGGCTTCCTTGAGCTTCGCCTCGAGGGCGAGGCTCACTTCGTTCCGGGCATCGTTGATGGCCTTCCCGAAAGGGCCTTTCTCTTCCGGCGGGAGCTTCCCGAGTTCCTTGTAGAGGGCCGCGAAGGGGCCTTTCTTGGCCAAGTACTTGTTCTTGACCTCGAGGACCTCACGGCTGTCGGAGGCCTTCAGGAGTTCCTCCAAGGCCGCGGCTTTGATTTCTTCGATTTCCATCCTTTTCTCCAAAATAAAAACGGGGTTCCGGGAACGCCCGTGGGCGCGCTTCCATCCCGGTTCGGCCGCGATAGGGCCGCACCTCGCTTCCGCCCGGTAACCTCGGGCCAAGGGGGGATTATGGATTCACCCCGTCCTCGGGGACGAACTTCGCGAAGGCTTCCTACGGGTGGTTGCTCTATTCACCCGTCCCAGCTTAGGAGGGCCTTCGTTACTCTTCCCGTCGTGGGACAAGGATATTTTAGCCGCCCGGCCGCGCTTTCCTAGAGCGAACTCCGCTCCCCTCATATAAAGAAAGGAAAAGCGGGCCGCGGGGCCCGCTTTCAGCTTCCTTACTTCTTGAGGGCGAGTCCGTCGTGGAAGGCCTTCCCGACCCTCCCCTTCACGAGGAGATAGTCGTGGGAATCGGGATCGTAGGCGATGGCCTCCAGCTTGTCGGTATCGATATGTCCATTCGTGAGGATCGATTCGTCGGCTCTCACGTTCTCGATCGAGGCGATGAGGAAGCCCGTCTCCTCGTCGAGGGAGAGGACCTTGCATTCGAGGGTCAAGGGGAATTCCTCGAAGATCGGGGCGTTCACCTTGTCGCTTTTGATGGCGTGGAGGCCGGCTTTCGCGACCTTGTCAGGGACGTCGTTTCCCGAGACGAGGCCGAGGTAATCGGCTTCCTTCACCGTCCTAGCGGTCGCCGGGGCGATGGTGAGGGCGCCGGTCTTCTTGAAGTTGGCGACGGTCTTATGCTCGAGAGCGAGGCAGACGCACACCTTGTCGTAGTCGCCCATCATTCCCCAGGCCGCTGTCATGGCGTCGGGGACGCCCTTTTCGTCGTAGGTCCCGAGGACGAGGACGGCTTGGGGATAGAGATAGCCTTTCTTTCCGAGATCGATAGCCATATGGTTTGCTCCTTGTTGCTTATAAGGATTATAGCTTCCCGCCCGGGGAGCGGGGATCGATCCCCTGCCCTTCTTTGAGGAGGAAGTCGTAAAGCTCCTCGGCGCTAGCAAACGGCAGGCGGTAGGAAGGATGGCTGGCAGATAGAGCCTTCAGCTTCATGAGGTAGCGCCCGGCGTTTTTGACCCCCTCCTCCCTATTTTGGAGGGGCAGCTCGATGAGGAGGCGGAGGACGTCGATCGTCGCGCTTTTGACCTCCTCCATGTCGCGGTAGGCCTTGATCGCGGCTTTGGAGGAAACGGGATCGAGCTCGGGGAAGGCCCGGAAGTAGGCGTCGAGAAGCTCTTTTTCCTGAGCTTCCTCGTAGAACATCTTGTGGAGGTGGATGGCGAGGTCGTAGAGAGGATCGGTAAGCTGGAAGAGCTCCCAGTCGATGAGGGAGAGGGCTCCCTTATCGTCCACGAGGACGTTCCCCCGGTGGAGGTCGCAGTGGCACATCGCGAAAGGGCGTTCCCCGATCTTCCCTTCCTCGTCGGGGAAAAGGAGGCCGAGGTCGGAGGGATAACCTAGTTTCTCGTAGAAAGCCTGGTAACGGCCGAACCACTTCCCGACGAGGGCCACGATGAAGGAACGGTCGTAACGATAGAAAGAATGGCAGTCCTCGTAGTCACCCCGCTTCGGGAGGGGGATTTCCTTCCGGGCATGGAGTTCCTTCAGGATCGAAAGGAAGCCCGGGAGGTACTTGGATGGTAGGGCCTCGTCGTTCGGGAGGAGGGAACGGAGGGCCTCGCCCGGGAGATAGCTATGGACGGAGGCCGGGCGCCCCTCGAGGTAAAAGGTTCCGAGATACCGGGGATGGGGAATGGGGAAAGCGATCTCCTCGAGGGCCAAAAGGACCTCGTTCTCGTCGTAGAGGCGGATGTCGACCGTATCGAAGTCGGCAACCGGGATCCGGATGACGTATCGCTTTTCATTGACGCTAATTTCGTGGTTCTCGTTATGGTAGCCGATCCGGAATTCTTCCTTGGGCGAAGAGGCATAAGCAGCGAGGGCGGAGAGCCCTTCAGAGAGCTCGTCGATGGCCTTGAGGAGGCTATCGTCGCTCCCCCGCTTTTCCTGGATGGCCGATAGGAGTTCCGGCTCGATGGGCGAATAGTCGCCCTCCATCGTCTTGGCTTCGAGATAGAGGCGGAGAGAGGCGAGGACCCGTTTTCCCGAGGAGCCCGAGCGGTTCAAATCGAGGACGTTCTTCCGCATGGCTTCCCTGGCCGCGGAGGGCTTCCCACCATGGAGCTCGCAAAGGGCGAGGAGGTAGCGGGCGTTGCAGATGCCGCCGAGGTAGCCGACTTCGCTCTGGGCCTTGAGGGAGAGTCTGGCATAGCCTTCGGCCTCTGCCAGTTTCTTGGCCTTGTAGGCCAGGTTTCCCAGCTCGAGATAGGCTTTCCCGAGCTCGAGCTTGTAGCCGTGCCCTTCGGCCTGCTCGACGGCCCGGCGAAGGAGCGTTTCGGCTTCGGCTAGGGGAACGACGGTCGCGAGGGAATTGAGGCTTTCGACGATGGCGTACATCTTGCTCATGTCGCGGGCGATCTTCAGGGCCTCCTCGTAATGGGCCCGGGCTTCCTTGTCCTTCTTCATCGCGTGGTAGATGTGCCCGAGGACCCGCTCCCGCGCGAAGTTACCCTCCTCGTTCCCCCTATCGAGGCGGAGGGAGGAGGCAATCTTCAGGGCTTCCTCGTAGCGGCCGAAGACGAAATGGAGGTCGCTGATCTTGATGGAGGACATGTAGTAGGCGAACTGGTCCTGGCCCTTCGAGAGGGAGCGGCTCTTCTCATAAAGAGAGAGGGCTTCCTCGTACTTTCCGAGCTCCCGGCTCGCCTCGGCCCGGTAGTAGTAATAGTCGGCCTTGACCTCGCCCGGGGCCTGAAGGAAGGGATCTTCCGGCGTGTTATAGGCATCCTCGATCCGGACTTCCATCCGGCTTTGGACGAGGGAGGCGTAAGGGAGGACCCACTCGTGGCCGGGATTGGTGGCCATCAGGTAGCCGATCCCGTCCTTCATCGCGTCGTAGACCCCGTACTCGACGAAGGAGCGGACGATTTCCCGGAGGGGGAAAGCGTCGCCCAGGGCGCTGAAGCCGCTAAGGAGGAAAGAGAAGATGTCGCCGAAGCGGGAAGGATCCTCGGCCGTCCGGGAAAGGAAGAGGGAGAGGGAATCGACAAGCCCCTCGTGGCCGGGAAAGGGGGCTTTCAAAAGGCGGTAGATCCCTTCGTAGTCCCCTTCGTCGAAGAGGTGCTCGATCCCGTAACGGCGGAAGTAGGGATCGAAGAGGAAGGCCGATAGGTCCTTGGAAAGGTAATCGGCGATGAGGCGGTTCCCCGCTTCTTTGGAAACGTAGAAACGGTTGCTCGGCTCGCTCAGCCAGTCGCCGAGGGACTTGTGGTAAAGGAAAGGCCGGTCGTCGTCGAGGACGATGAGGGTCTTGAACTTCTTGACGAGGGCATAGAGGTCGTCTTTGTTGAGGCCGAGGATCTTGGCCAGGCGCGGGATCGGAAGCGGCTCCTTGAGGGCGAGGAGAAGGGAGAGGAAGCGCTTGGCTTCCCCTTCGAACCCATCCTTCCCGAAGGAGGTTCTAAAGGACTGGGCGAAGACGGCGTTCATGCCGCCCCGGAAGGTATCGACGTCGAGACGCCGGCCAGCCGAGAGCTCGAAGAAAGTCTTGACGAGGAGGAAGTTCCCCTGGGCCAAGGCGACGATTTCCTTGAGTTGATCGGGCGTGACCGCGACCTTCAGCTGCTTCGAGAGGAGGTGGACGTAGCCTTCCATGTCGCTTTCCTTCGAGAGGAGGTCGTAGCGCTTGGTGAATGACATCCCGTAATCGACCGCCGCCCCGTTCCGCGAGGTGACGAGGATCTTCATCCAGCGCGGGAGGGAGGAGAGATTCTCGAAGAGGGCGAGGCCGATGTCCCCGATGTCGGCGTCCCGGCACTCGTCGAGACCGTCGATCACGAAGACGAGATTGCTCTCGGGCGATAGCCACTTGGTCGAGCGGACGAAGAAGTCATAGAAATTCTTAGAAATGTCGTTTTTGTCAAGCGATGAGAAGTCGATATTCTCCTCGAGGGCGAGACCGTAGGAAGGGAAGCGGACGGAAAGGCTATAGGCAAGGTCCTTCAGGATGAGGAGGGGGTCGAGGCTCTTCTCGTCGCGCCGGAGGCAGAAATGGATGCCGACGACCCGGGGGTCTTCGTTAGCCAAATGGCTCGAAAGGTAGCTTTTGCCGCTCCCCGGGGCGGCGACGAGCCACATGAGGTGGCTCATGGGGTCGTCCATCCAGGCGGCGTAGGCCTTCTCGAAGTCGGGCCGCGGGGCGTAGAAGCCGCCGGGGGCCAGGGTCTTCGCGAGCTCGGAGGAGGGGTCCTGCGGGGAGAGTTTCTTCTTGAGGTCGATGGCCGTGCCGCTCACGTCGTCGTCCTGGATGCCGTTTTGAAGGGAGGCGAGGATCGCCTTGAGCTTCCCTTGGTAGCGGGCCTCGATGACGAGGCCGTTCACCGCGTCAATCGCGTCCCGGGCATCGAGCCAGTTGATCCTCGAGACCAAAAAGGGCGGGGTCGCATCCTCGATGAGGACGGGGACGACCGGGAGGTTGACGCTCCGGGCGTAGGCGATTTCGTCGAGGCAGACCGAGTCGGGGCGCCGCGTCGAGTGGCGCGACATGAAATAGAGGACGACGTCGCTTTGGGCGAGCCGCGCCTGGATCCAGTCGTCGAAGGGCTCGCCCTTCCCCATGTCCTGGTCGAAATAGACCTCGTGGCCTTCCTTCTTGAGGTCGCTTGCGACCCGTTCCGGGAAGAAGGAAAGGTAATCCCGCCCGTAGGAAATGAAAATGCGGCGACGAGGGGCCGCTATCTGTCTCTCGGTTGCTTCCATAGGCCGATTGTAAAAGAGGCGCTTCCTCAGTGGAAGGGAAAAACGATGCCTTTCTCCCCTTGAGCGTCTTCTTTGCCTCTCTTAGGCTCCTTCCGTTAGCCTAGAGAAGAAAGGGAGGAACCTCCATGAAAGTCATCATCGTCGGCGGCGTGGCCGCCGGGGCGAGCGCGGCCGCCCGGCTCAGGCGGCTCGACGAGCGGGCCGAAATCACCATTTTCGAGAAGGGGAAGCACGTCTCCTTCGCCAATTGCGGCCTCCCCTACTACGTCGGGAACGTCATCCGGGCCGAGGGGAGCCTCCTCCTCGTCACCCCGGAGCTCTTCAAGGAACGTTTCAACATCGAGGTAAAGACCGAGCACGAGGTCGTTTCGATCGACCGCGCGAGGAAGGAAACCGAGGTGAAGGACCTTAAGAGTGGACAGGTCTTCCGCGCTTCTTACGACGTCCTCGTCCTCGCGACCGGCTCGACGCCCCTCAAGCCGAAGATGGAAGGGATCGACCTCCCAGGCGTCATGACCCTTAGGAGCGTCGAGGACGCCCGAGCCATCAAGGAAAAGGCCCTCGGAGGGAAGAAGGTCGCGGTCGTCGGGGGTGGCTTCATCGGCCTCGAAGCGGCCGAGAACCTCGTCCATCTCAGGAAGGAAGTCCACCTCTACCAGCTTCTGCCCCAGGTCCTCCCGGCCTACGACCCGGAAGTCGTCGCCTACGTCCACCACGAGCTGAGGGGCAATGGGGTCCGCCTCCACCTCGGGGCCGAAGTCCAGGGCTTTGCCGAGGAAAGCGGGCGGCTGACCGTCAAGACGAAAGAAGGAGACGATCGGGGCTACGACTTCGTCCTCTTCGCCATCGGGGTCCGGCCCGATTCGGGGCTGGCTGCCGCCGCTGGCTTAGAACTCACCCCACGGGGTTCAATCGTTGTAGACGAGCACCTAAGGACGAGCGATCCCTATATCTACGCGGCCGGCGATGCCGTGGCCATCCTAAATCACGTGACCGGGGATAGGCAGATGATCGCCTTGGCCGGGCCGGCCAACAAGGAAGGAAGGATCGTGGCCGACAACATTGCCGGGCGGGACTCCGTCTACCGCGGGGCTCTCGGCACCTCGATTCTCAAGGTCTTCTCCTTGGCCGTCGGGATGGTCGGGATCGGGGAGAAAGACGCCCTCCGTCGGGGCATCAAGGCCCGGAGCGTCCTCTTGGCCCCAGCCGACCACGCGACCTATTACCCCGGGGCCAGCACCATGATCCTGAAGCTCGTCTACGAGGAAGGAAGTCAGCGGATCCTCGGGGCCCAGGCCCTCGGCCCCTCGGGGGTCGACAAGCGGATCGACGTCATCGCGACGGCCATGAAGGCCGGAATGAATGCAAGTGAGCTAAAGGAGCTCGACCTCGCCTATGCCCCGCCCTTCGGGTCGGCCAAGGACCCGATCAACATGCTCGGCTTCGTCGCCGAGAACCTCGAGGACGGGCTTCTCAAGACCTTCCATTACGACGAGGTCGACGCCCTTCCCCGCGACGGGTCGATCACCCTCCTCGACGTCCGGACGGAAGAAGAATACCGAGCCGGCCATATCAAAGGGTTTAAGAACATCCCCATCGACGAGCTCCGGGAACGTCTTAAGGAAATCCCGAACGGGAAGAAGGTTTACCTCCACTGCCTGAGCGGCCTCCGAAGCTACCTCGCGGCCCGCCTCCTCATGAACGAAGGCTACGACGCCTCTTCCCTCGACGGCGGCTACCTGGTCTACATGGCCTATCAGGACGACGTCGCGGCCAGGCGGCGTTAAGAAATGTGGGCTTCGGGGCCCGCTTTCTGGTTAGAGGATGGCCCTTATCGCCAAAGATAAGGGCTTTTTGCATGGATTTTTGATTCAAATTCCGTCTTTTCGGGCACGGATAAGGCCCTTGGCCGACCTGACGATAGAACTGATTGAAAGCCCAGCCGTTAGGGCAACCGCGGCAAAACCGACCGTGGCCTTCATGGGCAGCAAATCAGTCCCTTCGCTGAAGGTCGCGATCATGAGGACGGTGAGGGAGACCATGCTCATGAGGGCATCGGCGAAGGCGACGAGGCGGATCGTCGCGACGGCGGGATCGCCTCGATTGCTCTTGTTGACGAGGCGGACGATCGCGGCGATGAACTTGTAGAAGGCATAGGCCGCGGCCGCGATGGCGTAGACGGTTCCCTTGACCGAGGGCGGCCCTACCATGACCATCATGGTGACGGCTCCGCCCATCAGGAGGTCGAAGGGTAGTAGCAAGGAAGCCTCGACGAGGCGGATTTTCTCCTTGGCCCGGAGGAAGGCTTCCGGATGATCCCCCAGCTTCTTGCCGGCGAGGTAGGAGGAGACGACGGTCGATAGGCGAAGGGTGAGAAGCAGGAAATAGTAGGCCGCGAGACTGCCGTACCAGATGGAGGAATAGGCGATCCCGAGGAAGAGGTTCATCCCGGCGAAGGCAAGATTGATTAGAGAGGAAAGGCCGGTGAAGAAGATCGTCCGGTAGGCCGTGCCTTCCGGGAAGAAGGAGGCCAAGCGGGAAGTCTCGAGCCTAGGAATGAGATAGGAATAATAAAGACCGATGAGCAAGCGGATAAAAAGGAAGGCTAGGTAGCAAGTCGTAATCCCGATGAGGGAATAGGAGGCGACGGCTAGCGTTTCGTTATCCAAGTAGACCGCGTTCAAGACGGCCGCGAGGATTGATAAAACGTCGACCACGACTACCAAAGGCACGAACCACTTAGGCGGATGGGCCAACCAATGTCCAAGACGGATAAAGAAATCCTTCACGGGTCTATCCTAGCCGAGAAAGGCGGTCTTCTTAAGGACATAGTGGGCAGGAAGTGTCGGAAAGCAAATGATTCTCACTAAGCCTGTCCTTTTTCAAACGACCCAAAAGATTTCGAATGGCGAAGGCAAGTCTAAGGTAATTAATGTTTGTTGCAGGAGCAGGAACCAACAATGACATGCACTTCATCGGCACGCCGAATGGCTTAGCAATTGATATCTATCTAAAATAAGTCCATGGCCAAGTTCGGGAACAAGTTGATCTCCGGTAAATATAGCTTCTTCGAACGTAAGTTTTTGGTTGAAGAAACGACGGAGATTGACGGCAAAAAGACAAAAATCATCCGCAAAACCAAGTCCTTTAGCGAGTTTGTAGCTTTGCTTGGCGAACTTAAACACGCCGACATCAGGTGGTATTCCCCTACTCCGGCCGAAATTGAGAAATACGATTTCGAAGGAGCGACCGTCGGTTTCATGACCCGCCTGCTTCTCAAAAAGAGAGCTCGGAGAAAAGAGCAGGAAGAAAGGGACGAAAAAGCCAGATCCATCATCAGGGAATGCCTAGCGGCCAAACCGGAAAGCATACCTGAAGTCCCAAATCGCTTTCTTCCTTCTACCCAAGCCGAAGACGAAAGCCGGCTCCTCGATAAGCCCGATTTCCAGATTTTCTACATCTCGGACATCCATCTCGACATGAAAATCGCCGCCCCGTTCATGGCCCAGGATGTTGACTCCCTAAAAGCAAAGCAGATTGAAAAGGCAGTCGATAAGAAAGCCGCTGAATTGGCCAAAAGCTATTTCGACCAATTGAAATCAAATAGGACCGTCATCCTCATCGGAGGGGATACGGCCAGCGACCCCTACCTCTTCGGCCTGTTCGCCAAGGGGCTCAAAAAGCACGGCTTGCCGGCCGAACGGACTTTCTTCGTGCTCGGCAACCACGAACTTCGGGACGATTCACATGGAATCGAAGATAAGGATGAATATCAAAAATTGGTGGATTCGTATCGCGAGGCCCTCGCACCATACGGGATGCAGCTTTTGGAAAACGAGCTCTATATTCCAGGCTACGACGAAGGCCGCGGAATCGTTCTTCATGCCGACCAAATCAAGGGCTTGACCAAACGCGGGGCGACCATTCTTTTCGGGTCATGCCCCTTTGCCGTTTTCGGGGCGATGGGCCATTCGCACCTAGATGCGCATAATCCCAAACCCGTTGACTTAGACGGGAGACTCGAAGCAAATAACAGCCTCAATGTGCATTTGGCCGACTTGGCCAATCAGCTGGTAGAGAAGTTAGAGGAAGTCTTGCCCGACGGAAGGACGCAGATTGTCCTCACCCACACCCCGCCGCGCTTTTGGAAGCGGAACGATCCGGCGGCCGGCTTTTATTTCGTGTATGGCCATGTCCACCAGAACGTGCTGAGAAACTACGGGCGGATCCGTTACTACGGCGACAACATGATTGGGGAGGAAGAGTTGCCCCTCGTGTTCAAATCTTTCTTCGTCGGAATGGCGATTGACCCATTTGCCAATGTCGGCGATGGCATCAGGGAAATAAGTCCCGAGATGTATTCCGACTTCAATTCCTCCCGGTCGATCGTGGCTAGGGCAAGAAAGGGCCTCCAACATATCTATCTCGTGAAAAGAGGCGGCTATTGTGCCTTCTTCGGGCGGCGAGAGGGCCATTCGCTTCTGATGCTCAACGGTGGAGCTGTCCGCCGCGTGCAAAACCAAGACCTCCATTACTACTTCGACCATTTGACCGAATACGTAAGAGCGGCAACGGATCTACTTAGGCCCTTTCTCAAAATGAGACACGATCTTTCAAACGACGTGAAAATGATCGGCGGCCTTGGAAATGAACATGGCGCCATCGTGGATATCGATTTCTATAACCACGTTTTCCTCAATCCGCTCGACGGCAAGAGAACTTGCTATTTTGCGACGAGCACGGCCGATAAATATGTCTTTCCCAACCTTACTAGCCTTCTAGCGTCGCACTGCCCGAATTTGCTCCCTCGCTTCAACCATCTTCCAGCCGTTCGAAAGGAAAGTTGGGAAAAGGGCGGCAAATCGTCTAGCAAGGGGATAAGGGAAACAAGGACCGATATTTACCGCTATTCGAATCTTATCTACGCCCTTGAATACATTTTGAAATCAAAGGTTGTACGGGTTTGGGTCGACGAAATACTTGATGGCAGGAAAATCGAATTAGCAAACGTCCAGGGCTTATTGGAAGATTTGCAAGAGGATTAGTAGCCGTTCCGGAGCCTGGTTAAATTTCGTTTGAATAAGTATTACGAGCCTTGTTTTTGGCAAAAAGCTAAGCCCATCTCATGTTTTTAAGAGTTATATGGTTCCCAATTTCCTTTAGTACGTCGGCCATGTCCAGTGCCTTTAACCCTTGGCAGTTTACGCGGTAGGAGACGTCGTCGATCGCTGAAGGGCAATTTGAGATATCGAGGCGAGGCATGTCTTCGAGACGGTAGAAAGATAAAGCCTCCAGGGCCTCCTCCTTATTGAAACGAGGGCCGCGATTTTCCTTATCGACCCTCGCTTCTTTCATGAGTTGGTTGAGAGCCAAATAGATATCGGGGTCATCATCATCGAGGAGATCGATCGCTTCTTTGAAGAGGCCATAAAGAGAATCTTCGGAAGAAGGAGAAGGCGAAAGGACGACCGAGGCCACGATTCTCTTTGTAGAATTGACAGTCAATTCCTCGTGGCTGAAGCGATGAAGCCGCTTCGGTCCGGGAGCCGTTTTGACAAGGACATGCGGGCCTAGATGGTCTAAGGAAGTAAGATCTTCCGGTCTGATGGTTGAGGTCCAGCCGGCTTTCTTGAGATAGATGTAGACAAGCAAAAACCCGGTTAGCTTTAGCCGATAGGAAACAAGGCTGCAAGCCGGCTTGGCTTTTAGGAAGACGCTCAAAGAAGCGATGAGCTTTTCCAACTCGCTTTTGGAAATGGGCCGCTTAACAGCTTCGAAGAGATAATTGAAAATGACTTCGAAATCGCCCCTGAAAGACCGGGGATAGTCTTTGGGTGAGACGGCATGGTAGATGATTTTAGTACCGTCGTCTTCGCAATGGACGGAGTTGAAATGGATGGTCAGGTAGTCGCCATGATAGGCCATCTCTTCGATCGTTGTTTCACTGCTCCGAATGAGAATGGCAGGTTTCCGGTCGAAGTCCATCGTCACGACGATGTTATGGGTCTTCAGGTCATCCCAAGCGTCGAGTATTGCCTGATTCAATAGCTTCTCATAGTCGATCATGCATAGACATCCGATCAGAACATATTGTAGCATCGGGATTAATGAAAAAAGATCGATCAATCCTGAACTTTTTAACTTATGGTATGCTTCGAAGAATACGGATGATGCTCAAAATGTGATATATGCAAAATGTGAATTTACTCACTTATTTTTGCAAATCTCTCAACAATACTTTTAAAGATTGAGAGGATGTTCGATTTTCCATTGATATATGAGAACAAAGCATTTTTGAGATTATTTTCGCTAAAGTGAGGATGCCCATAAAACACTAGAGCCTTTTTCCCTTTGTCTCCGCTCGAAACGGAGTGACCAAGGAAAACGTTCTCCACATCCTCCGCAAAATAGATAAGGAAATACCCTCTTTCCTCGCAGTATTGAATAATCTTTCTATTGAGATTTTCTGACTCAAAACCACTATCGGTATCGATTGCATAGGCGACGAAACTCATAGACTCACGTGACTTATCGTGATGACTATAAGAATCTGCCAATTTCTGGATTTTGCTTTGAACCGCTTTGTCATCATATTTGCTCTTGCCATTCATATGGACAAAGCTGATTTTCCAGTCGTGAGGAAAGCAGTCGAAGTGTTCAATGGTTGCATTGATGTATAGCTCATCAGTCTTGGTGTTTTTTGCTCCTTCGACCACGATGATCAACTGTACCCTTAACTGACGGCCCGTCACTTCATCTCTCCTTCTCCGAGAAAAATGCGATAGAACGTATAGTCATGCACATTAAAGGGATTGCCGGCAATCATTCCTTCCGGATAGAGGCGGCTTGCCTTGTAGCGTGAATGGCGCGTCCACTCCTCATGTTCGCCTTGATCGCTTATGAAATCGATGGCGTGTTTGCTGTTTTCAAGAGCCCGCATGGGGGCAATGTTTTGACTAGTAAAGACGAGTTGCCCTTCGGAATAAGAAGCAAAAAAGGATATAAGTTTCTCCAAATATACTTCGTGGATTGAAGCGTCTAGTTCATCGAAAAAACCAATGCCGCCTTTCGCTACTTTTTCTAGCATTTGGAAGAGGTTCACTATCCGCCGGATGCCTTTGCTTTCAAGCGAGAGGGCAACGGAATAGTCCTCATAGACGAAAACGAGATTGCACACAACAAAAGGCCCAACAGGTTTCTCACTGATTTCTATCTCTCTGAGGGAAGGCTTAAATAGATGAACAAAATCCCTTAAATGAGTAATAGACTCACGGAGCTTCGGAAGATCATCTTTCATTGAAACGATGTCATAACCGGGTAGTTCGAGATAATTGAAAGATAATCCCTTTTGAGCTTGTTCCATGGCATCCACGGCTTTTCTCATCGCCTCGGTTGATCGCAAGATATTTTGAGGGTTGAACGGAACATTTTGATCTTCGACAAAAATGCTAAGAGACCCGAAAAACGACTTTATCAAATCGACGATTCGCCTAAGTTCCGATCCGCTTTCAGCCCTTTCTGAATTCGAAACGAAAGAGGACGAAAGAAGAAGGTTGTGGAGCTTATCCTTTAAATCGTTCAAAACCGTCTCAGACAAGTCCTTAGGAAGAAAACAAATTTCTCCTTCTTTGGCCTCGAAGACAGGTTTCTCACTTCGATTAATAGAATTCCCGATGATTTTGCAGATTTTTTCTTCGGCTAGGCTCCAGTGGCCAGCATCGGATTTCAAAACAATTTCATACGAAAGGAAATCCGTGATTTCGTTATCTTTCTCTTCGTCATAGCATGCAAAATAAACTTTCGCGTGAAAAGGGATTCCCAAAAAGGAAAGATGACTTGATAGATAATCATCGGAGAAGGAAAGATACCTGGAATTTGTCGCTACGCTTTTTAGTAAAAGAAGGGATAGCAGAATCGAGGTCTTTCCTGATCCATTGGTTCCGTAAATTGATTTTACGTTAGTTGTCTTAACTTCTAAATTCTTCGGTATCTTGGCATCATGAAAGTTGAGGACGAGCGGCTTGGCGATGTTTCGCATCCCTGATGTTTCAAAACGATAAAGAAAGAAACGCATGGACTTTTTCCCTCCGATTGCATTATATACGACTAATCAATATAAGTGATAATCTTCACTTAAGTTTAATTGTCAAAAGCTAAGAAGACTAATATGAAGAATTGCTTTCACAAAGCCTATATAGAGTCATCCTTCCACCTTCAATAGGACAATTCCCTTCGCAAAACCCCCACGCTTTTCCTTCTTTTCGAGCCGAATGGCCTCAACTTCCTGCTTATCGAGGCCGATTTCTTCTTCAAGGGAGTACACCACTTCAAGTAGGTCGGCCATTTCCTCGGCCGAAAGGGAAGAGCGCAGTTCCTCGGTTTCCTCGCCGATCTTGTCTAAGAGATAGCCTATCTTTTCGGCCCGATTGGCAATCCTCGTCTCGCAGGTCTTGCCATCCGCTTCGATGATCTCGGGAATGCGGTCGCGGACTAACTTGTCGTAGAGCTTGATGGCCATGGTACTACCCTTTCTTCGGCTTCCAGCCGGTCTTTACTCCATTGTAAGCAGCAATCCGGGCAAGGGCACGCATATCGTGATTGCCCAGGTTGAACCGCTCGTTTCTCTTTTGGACGAGGTCTAGATACTCAGTTGACGGTATGGCATCGCGTTTCCCATTATTGCAGCTACGGCAGGCGAAGACAAAGTTCCATTCGGGGTCACTTTTGATGAATGACCAAGGTATGACGTGGTCGAGTTCGCCTTCGCCTTTTCGGAGAGGCTTGCCGCAGTAAAAGCAGATGTTGTTTCCACCGCAATCGCGTTCCAGGGCTTCCTTGAATGGCTGGAGGTTGACCCGCTTCGTTATTTCTTCGAGTTTGGTCGAAAGATAAGGTATCGGTTCAAGCCCGTGTTCTTTCAAGATCTTCTCGCACATCTTCAGCCATTCGTAGTAATTGACCTGATCGATCAGGCTCTTGTGGTGAGAAAGGAAGTCCATCGAATTTTGGTTTAGCCAAAGGCAGTTTTCTTTCTTGGAGAAACCATAGATGAGGCCTTCGGTATCGTAGTAGAAAGCCCCGATGACGTTTTCCTTGAAGACCGGATATGCCTTCTTCATCGCCTCGATTTTCACGTCAGTCCGAAGAGACTCAAAAGGAGCTTTCAGCAAAGGATTCGCAGAAAGCATATCCTTAAAAACGCGGGCAATGCCGCTTGTTTTGCCTTCGCTCGTCATCGGCATCTGCGGAATGTCATAGAGAACCACCGCATTCCAATAGATTGTCACGAAAGTCGAAGCGATAGTTCTTAAGTCGAGATAGAAAAGGCCATCGTCACCCTTTTCGGACGAAAAAAGATTGTCGAGGAGCGATTTCAAGAAGCCGAACTTATAGGTTGCGCTATGTTTGCCTTCAAAAAGGGAATGAGCCAGGCAGGCAAAGAAATCAGCCGAAGAATTGTCCTTTAGTTCTCCTTCTTTGAGGCGGTGTCCACCGCCGTACATTTTCCCCATACTTCCAGAATGCGCCATCAGAACATCAATATTTTAGATGCTAATTTTTCCTCTTTGACATCGTTTTTTTCCACGAAATGAGAAAGGAAATCAATAGCTGCAAAACGGTCCAAGCTGTCGTGAGCCCTTTGATTTTCGTAGCTTCGAAGGCACTTATAGCAGGATGGATTGCAATCGCAGTTCACCATATTCCGATACGCCACATTGAAAATTGCTTCAATCACATCGCCCTCATTCTCAATGATTTTCCGAGCATACCCGGCTCCGCCCGGCACGGCATCATAGAAGACGATGGAATAGGAGAGCCGACCATCATTTGCCGAAGGCGCCAAAACGGCCTTTAGCTCGCTCCTTTCAATACTTAGCAAATCGGTTGCAGCAAATAGAAGAGCATACATAGCCGAGAGCATCGTTTTGTAATCTGAAGTATCAATGCCAAAACTTAATTTAACAACGTCGGTATTAAAGACGTGATGTAGCCCAAACCGTTGGAGGTCATGCGATGAGCAGTCATGCGAACCAAAGAATGAGCGATGAGCTCTCTTGGTGTGGATGACGTTTGCTTTATTCGCCATTTCCTTTGTGGCTTTCAAATCACCTTCGATTTTCTCGTCCTCGCAGAGAGAGTAGCCACAAACCGGGCACACGTAGAACGATTCGACCGAACGGATAAGAAGGGAGTCATTAGACGAGGACTCAGCAACGATCGGTATTCCACCAAGTTGAAATTCAATGGTTTCGATATGCCGCCGCTCAGCGTTCCCAATATAAATGTCTTCAGATCGATAGTTCTTTTGCTGATGCCCCATCGGAACTCTTTTTCCATCGCCCTCTGTCAAGAAACCAGCTCGCGGTTCGATGCTCGGAGAGAAATCGGCGCGTTCGATGATCCTTCCGCAACTAGCGCATGAAACTCCGTCAGCCGGGACATCAGTCAAGCGGAAATTGATAGCCCCACAATCGTCATGGGAACATTTGGCAATATAGGAAGTATGAAACGAGTGAGCGGCAGCTCCGACAGCGGTTCTCCTTATATATCGGCTGGTGTACATCTTTCCGTTCGCGATTACCTCGCTCGACGGTGCATATTCGGCAATGGCCAAAGACAAATCACGTGCAAGCCGTAAATCGCAGCGATCGACATTGTTTTTTACCTCGAGTTCAACCGTATCGACCGGGAATCCGTAATGAGGAAGAATATTTCCTCTGACCAGGAATTCGATGAGAGGCGACGACTGATAAAGTTTGAGCCGCCTAGCGATTCGATTAACTTCGTCCCATTTCTCTGCCTTCTTCATGCTTTCGATGGCCCCGTTAAATTCCGTGACATTGTTGTCGTATTCGCTAATTAGAGTCGTAAAAGTCCCTGTGGGGCCTATGAATGAGTCAAGCCACGAAAAATCAGTTATTCCAAGGCGCTTATGAAGATCGTTAACGTCAGGGATTGAGGCTTTCAGCATTTCGAGCAAGCGAACGGGACGAGTCAAAAGCCATTTTTCGAAATCCTCATATCCCTTTTTGTTTATAAACATCTCAATCCTGTTGCCGGCATATTGCTCAGGATGGTCGGAGAAGTACATCGAAAGAGCCACGTCATATATGTGGCGACGAACAATTTTCTCGTTATCCAGTTTGAAAACTGGCGGGTTGATTATTCCATCGATCATTAAAGTAGGGTTTTTGAAATAATTGAGGTCGTGGGAATTCGTCCTTGCATAGGTTAAGCAGTAAGCCGCCGCATCAAGACTTCGGCCGGCCCGGCCGGCCCTCTGGGCATAATTCGATGGCAATGGCGGGATGTTGCGGAGAAAGACCGTCTCGAGATCGCCGACGTCGACGCCCATCTCAAATGTCGTAGAGCAAGAAAGGGCATTGATTTCTTTCTTTATGAACTCTTCTTGGTACCGCAGACTTTCCTCTCGGCTCAGCTGGGCAGTATGTTCCTTCACAAAAAGAGGAGACATCAATTTAGAGTTATATAAAGCGGCATAATGGTTTTTCGTTTGAAGATCGAGGGGATCAACCTCGTGAACAACACCGCCGCAAGAAACGTCTGAGCGATGGCCTTCATGGCAAAAAGCCGAAATCCGTCCGCATTTCTCGCAAAAATACCAGTGGGCTCCCTCCATTCCTGGGACAAGTATTTTAAAAAGGGAAGTGGGAATGGCAAAAGACTCGGGCGAGTGCCCTGCAATTCTTTTTAAACCACAGCATCCAATCAGGACGTAATCCCAAAACTCGCTAAGGAAGTCGATTGCCGCATCGACTTCCAACTTTAAAAAGTTTTGAACAAGTTTGACTCTATTATTTAGGATGTAGGACCCATTCTTTCGCTTGGATGGGAGGAAAGGAGTCGCAAATAAATTCTCCGAAATGTCGGAACCATTTTTGAAAACCCCGCGCTGAATCGGGGTATAGAAAATGTACTCACGGTCATCATCGCTGAGCAAGGCAGAATCAGCAGGGACGACCGCGCCAGCCTTAACAAATTCGAACGCCAGTAAGTTAACAAACGAACGTGCATCCTCTTCTGAAATGTTAACGCCCGGCCACTTCACGATAGCATTGATAAGCTCGGCATTGCTTGCTCCCTCAAATGAAAATTGCATAAAGCCAAGAGAAGCCAAAGACGTTGGGCTTGTGGCACGAGATAGTTCATTGAGAAGAGCCACCCAGGCTTGCGATTCACTTACATCGGTTAATTTGCTCTGATCTGAATAGCTGGCCGCAAAAGTCCGTTTGGAGCAAAAATACGACTTAAGAGGCCCAACCAAGTCATCGATGGTAACACCGTTCTTTATGTCATCATGCCTGGCTTGAAGAATGTGGCAGATGCCCCGGCGACGGAGGAACTCTTTGTAGTTGTCCGCTAGATAACATGCAAATTTGGCAGCTTCTTGACGGCTATCAGAAAAGATAAGGAATTGCCGTGCTTTTTTCTCTTCATCAGGCGGCAAAGATCGCGCCAAACTTGAGAAGTGGCTGAGCCCGCTAGAAGTTTTGGCAGCGGGACGATAGATTGTTTCCGGGAGCTCTTCGTAGAGAGCAACAGCTAAAACAGAGGTGGCTGCATCGTTTCCAAGGTAGAACCGTGAATAGTGAGAATTGTTTCTGTCGCAGGCGAGGCAACGGTCACCTGTTTTTCGCGCTTCAACGAGTACATAGGCAGATGGGTCATGGTCGCACGGCCTGGTAGAGCGTCTTTCTTCCACAATGGCTCCGCAATGAGGGCAGAGAAGATAGCGTTTTGTTTTTTCTTCATCTTTTTTCTCTTCATTGCCACCGGTGGCGATGGGATGAAGATATGTTGTATCTCTATCGAGACGGCTTGCTTGAACAAAGCGTGAGCCTTGTGTCTTCCCTACTAGAGCATAGTCGCCGCAGTCATTGCAGATGGCAATCTCAAAAACGGCATCGCCTTTGTCATCCTCTTTCTTTCTTGTGAGATAGAGTTTCGGGCCATCGACCAATGAAACGTAAGCCCCTTCCAAACCCCTAACAAAAAAGTGGTATCGGGCATCGACCAAGCATTCATTGGCGCGGCGGGCTTTTGATGCAAGCGAAACCAAAGAAATTAGTTCTTCCTCGGAACTCAATCCGATGGATTCCCAAAGTCCTTTGAGATTTACGGACTTCCCACCTATCCCTGTAAAAAAGGAGCGAAGGCGATTGAATTCCAGACTTTTGGGAAGAAAGTCAAAAAGTATTTCCTCGTCAGTCCCCGCGATGTGCTCGATACCATAGCTGTCGAGAACTTCCGAAACGCTATTCTTTTCGTCAGCGAGCTTAAGAAAAAGTGAGGGGTCAAAGGAAACAGCATCTTTGCTTGGCTCAAAGGCTACGCGCGAAGAGCGAATAATGGATGATTCATTAAAGAATGAACCAGTCAAATTCTTGGCAAAGCGAACGATGTCATCATCGGAACCAGGACCAGTTCCTAGCGTTGCGCTGGTAAGGATGAACTGAACATCGCCGCCATCATGTATCCGGGCTTTCAAACGCCTTAGAAGCATCGAAGTCTCGATTCCAGTTGCCCCACTATATACATGGGATTCGTCCAACACGACATAGCGAAACGATGAACCAGAAAAGATAACGTCGTCAGCCGGGCGAAAAAGCAAATGCTCAAGCATAGCGTAATTGGTAAAGAGAATGTTAGGCGGCGTTTCCTTCATCCGGTCGCGCGAAACAAGTTCATTAGGAAGGACATCCCTTAGCTTCTCGATCGTTTCGCCGGCGAACATAGAACGATAAAGACTGATCGCATCTTCTTCCTTGTTTTCAGTTCCACCGTTGTATACCCCAAAAGTTATGTCTGGATAGTCCATCAGGATTTTGCGGAGGTTTTTAACCTGATCATTGGCCAGAGCATTCATTGGATAAATAATCATCGCTCGAATGCCAGGTCCGAGAGTTTCCTTCTCTTTCTCCCGCAGCAACTCGTTAATAACCGGAATGAGGAAGCAATTGGTTTTGCCGCTCCCCGTCCCGGTCGTGATAACTGCATTATTCCCTCCGACAATCTGACGGATGGCCTTTTCCTGGTGGCGGTAAAGAGGTCTATTTAAAGGCAAAACCGGCGGCACGCCCGGTCGGTGTCCTGACTCCAGTTCAGCAAATAGAGGAGAAAGAACCCCCTCATCGATAAGGCTTGCAATTGAATGGCCTTTTTCAAAAACGCTATTCATTTCCAAAAAGGGGCCATTAGAAACGAAGTTTTCGAGACTGCTTTCAAACTGCGAGCGCAAAAGCGGATCCCTAAGTCTGTAGGCCGTATCGATGTAGTTCGCGAATTCCTCTTTGATTGCCTTGGAAGCTTTGAGCGGGTTGAACATAGGGTGCTACCTCTTATAACTTGCCGAAATAGAAATAATCAACGCTAGAATAGACCATGTTCGTTAGGTTCGATTGGCAAACAAGGTATTTGCTTTGGGTATCGATTGCAAAGTCATTTTGCCAATCGATGGTCGGATCATCTTCGTCAATGCCAAAACCGGCCAGGCATTTTCCGTTTCCCATTATGAGCACTCTAGCGTGAGAAACGAAAACCTTGGAACCATCAGATTGCTTTAGGTGCCGCATGGGCGTTATCTCGTTTTTGCCATCGCGGAACGGCACTCCTTCGAACAGATGACCGTCATCTGAGTCGCGAATGAACTGGAGGTCGCGAATAATCAACGGCTGAGCAAGGTGAAGTAAACGTGATTCATGTGTCTTGGAGTCTGAAACGACGGCTTTATCAATGCGTATAGAACTTCCTTCGTAAAGGACTTTTGTAGAGTCGCCAAACACGGCGAAGCGCTTTGCCAAGTCGTCAATTTCGCGCTTTCCGAAATGCCCGTGGATACCACGCAATGTGAAACAATATCTCCCATTGTGCAAAAAAGACACATCAATCTCTTTCCGCTCGAATCCGCCAAGCGAAATTAAACGATCCTCATCCAAATGGGATGGAGAAGTCACAAGAACCTCAAATTGTTCGTCCGAAGGCCCGAGAAAGGGGGGATTGGGATCGAATATTAGTCTCTTTTTATCCTTGTCGATTAGGAGCGGTCCGACCGCGCCAACAAATGCCGGCTTGTTGTAGATTCTAAACAAATCAATGACACTGTCGTCTTCAAGGACAACCCGACAAAGACAATCTTTAAGATGGCTAGTTATTTCGAGAATCTGTCCGGCAGACAAAACGTTTGTCTTTGTTTCAAAGGAATAAAGAGCGTTGTCAATTGGTAATTGAACATATTTGGCCGGCAGGGAAGAGAACAATTCTACTCTTCCGGCCTTATCCAACGTACCACAGTAAATATTCTCTGGTTTGCTCTTCCAAACGCCGTCAATTCCGAGACGCCATTGAAAAATGGGACACGTAAGGCAAATAAGCCCGTCTTTATACGGAACCATGCAGCCTTGCTGAGCATCGAAGGAATAGGCAATGTCTCCTCCCGGCAAACAAAGTCTGACGTTGCCGCGTGAATTCTCACCATAGTAAATGCGACGGTCGAAAGAGTAGGAAAAGCCCGGGAGTAAGAGAACATCATAGGCAGCTATCGTCTTTCCGCTCGCATAATCAAAGGCCTCAATGGTCGTAGGGGTTGCCAATAGCGAATCTTCTTTAAGCCTGAAAGAGACAAAACCGTCACAATCTAGACGGTCAAAATCATTCGATTTTAAAACCCTTCCCCGCATCCTTAGGCCGAGTCGATCGGCCAAAGTTTTGTCGGAAAAGCAAAATTCAACGTTCCCCTTCGCAATCTCGTAGGAAATACCCTGTCGCTCAAAGAACGAGTCGTCTGTCTTTTCACTCGAAAACCAGTATCGCCTGCTAGGCTTTTCCTCAAAGAAAAATGGTTTCGTTCCCGACAAGACATCGCCTTCCCTGGCATGAATCGAATACGAAAAACGGTCTGTTTTTATCGCCTCAAGATTTTTTAAAGGTGGCAAAGAATCTTGCGGTCCGAAAAGAACATAGTTACCTGGTGGCAAAGACAAACGGGTGGCTTCTCGCCCATCGCCAAAGAAAAGAATAAAAGGCCTTTTTAGTGCGTCTTTTGAGTCGTATTTAATGTCATCGTTGACAATCTGAACGGCGAAGTCTAGGGAATCACCGATAAGGTCATCGATGGGTATTCTTTCCTCGTCGCTTGTTAGATATAGTCCCGATCCAGAGATGGCTAGCGGTCGCATCAATTTAGGTTGGCCATTCGTCAAAACAACGAGAGTCAAACTTTTAGATTCGGCTTGAAAATCGTTTAGGAAGCGGCACCGAGGAACGACCAGATACGCATGGCAATTATCAAAAATATAGCGAGGCCGGAGATTAGCGAAACCATCGCTCACCCGCAATGCCTTTTTCCGGGCTTTTTCGATGTCTGACCCTAAAGTGCATTCGTATTTTTCCCACCACGTCTTCTGCAAATCATCGATGTGGTTCTGAACTTGAATCGAGCCGCTGGCGGCTGTCGAAAAATTCAAAAATGCCTGTAAAACAACAGTTTTCAAAATTTCTTTTCTTTCGACGGCAAGTTGACGTATTCCAACCAAAATTCGATATGAGGTGGCCCCTATTTTCAAGTCCGCATCCGGGTTCATATCACGGGAAAAAGCCTTTTCGATAGCCTCGACTATTTCGTCAATCCTTGCTTTTGTCTCATAGATGTCGCAAGAGAAATCGCTGGCATATACCTTCCATAAAAATTTGAAGAAGGATTCCCATGATTCTTCCGGCATCAACGCGTATGAACAAATGGTGGCATAGTACTTTTTCCGCAATTTTTTGAAGAGGAAAATATCAGAGGCTTTATCCAGGCGGACAAGACAGTCGCAAATGCGCTGGTCCAAATAAATATCTTTGAACTTGTCGTCAAAGGAACCAACAATCGAGGAAAGCCACGAGCCATTATCAATCGACCAGTTTCTTGTAGCTACCACGAGGTATATGAAAAAAGGCCTAAGACAAAATTTGGGGAGATTCCTTTTTCCATTGTCGGCAGACAAAAGCTCTTTGATCAAAAAATCCTTGAGACAGACCGTCTCCTCATCGGAAAGAGATACTTTAGTTCCGAATTGAAAACCTTTGTCCCCAAAAAGCGAATCAATTTTTGCAAATAAGCCAGATTCTTCCACGCCTCTACTTTAATTGCAATTCACTCAGCTTCAATAAAAATGTAGGAATTAGATTTCTACAAATTTTTTGGCACATATCTGAAGCGAAAAAGAATGGTTCTTCGCTTCGGCTTCCCAGTAGTCTAAACTAAACCGCGATATGGGAAACTTTGAAAAAACGTGCCCGATTTGCGGGAAACCTACCCGTTCAATGTACGGGCGTTCGGCGAGCGACGGACTTTGTATCTACCACGGTACCCTCCTCAAGGAGGGAAAAATTAAAAAGGGGTCTGATGGCCAGTATGCCTACACGGATAGCGGGAAACCCGTCGGCTCCTCAACAAGCCAAGTAAAAGCGCCATACCACCCGTCTTCCAAAGACTTCGGAAAATGCATCGTTTGCGGCAAGCCAAAATCCAGCATGGGTCCCCTTTGTAAGGACTGCTATCGGCACGCCCTCGAGGAGGCAGCCCTCTCGAGCGAATCCCAAAGCCAGCTGATTGAACATTATCAAAACCTCAAGGCAAACATGTACCGCATGTACGGGGACGACGCTTTTCAAAGCGCGTCGATCCGTCTTTACGCAATCGCTTATAACCTCTCGAGCAAATTCCACTACGGGGCTTGTTTGTCCTTCTTTGAAGACGACATTCCGGACATCAAAAAGAAAATAGCGGCAAAGGAAGAGAAGAAAAAGCTCGACAAAGAAAGTGCCGAAAGAAAGAACGATTCGCTTTTGAAGGACAATATTAGTGAAGACATGCACATGCTAGATAGCGATGGCGAAGTCAAAATCGACAATGCCATTTGGCATTTGACCCCGGAGCTCGGCATCATGCACGTCCCTCATCAATACGTAACCGAAATCGACAGCGAGGAAGCGGGCCGGACAGTGAAAAGCGACTGGAAGATTTCCTTCTACAAAAATCCTGGATGCCACTTCTATATCGAGTACTGGGGCATGAAAAACGACCGCCGCTACGAAGAAAACAAGCAGGAAAAGAAATCGCTTTATGACCGTTACGGCATTACCTACATCGGAATCGAAGCCGATGAAATAAGCGATCAAAACGCCCTGATGGACCGTCTAAGGCGCGAAATTTACAAAATCAAACGGTCAAAAGGCATTCCCGAATAACAAACAGATATTTCCCTTGAGGCATCATAAACGTGCCATCAGGGGCGATTAGACTATTTTTTGTACTTTCTCAAAGCTTTGTCCAGCGGCTCCCCCGCTATCCGCGCCCGATAAAGGATGAAGGGCACCGGAAGGCCGAGATCACCCTTCTTTTTGAGCTCCTTCGCCTTCTTTTCCCATTCCTTGGCCTTCGCCTTGTCTTTCGGAACTCCCACCCCGCTTCGGCATAACTTGCTCATAAGAAGACAGGACATCCCGAATCCCCTCTCCGCCCCGAGCTTTGTCAATTCGATTGTCTTGTTGGCATCCTTCTTCACACCGAGGCCCCGCCCATAGAAATCGGCCAGAAGCTGGCAAGCCGGACCATGCCCCGCATCTACGGCTTTTTGCAGGTCCATGGCCCCGATCTCGGGGCAAGGAGGCGTTCCGATGCCCGCGGCATGAAACGCCCCGGCGCCATAAGAGCCTTCCGCGTCCCCTAGGCTCGAGGCCAGATTAAAGAAGGTAAGTGCGGATCTCTCGTCAATCGGAAGGTATTCCCCAGTGCAATAGGCATAGGCAGCAAATAGAGCGGCATCGGCATTGCCGGCGACCGCGGCATTCATGACGAGGATAATCCCCTGTTGCGGATTCTTCTCGAATCCCCATTCGCCTTTTAAGAGGGCGCGGCCAAGGGCAAACTGGGCCCTGGGGTATCCTAGATCAGCTCCGCGCTTCATGTAGGAAGCCGCGGCCTTATCGTCTTTTTCGACGAGCGTGGCACCGTTCTTGTAGGCAACGAAAAGGCGGTAAGCCGCCTCCCCGTTTCTTCTCTCGGCCGCCTCCTTGTAGTGGGCAAGGGCCTGCTCTTTGTCGCCGTTGGTTTCATAGTAATAGCCCAGCGCGTAATGGCAAAAGGCATCGCCCAGCCTTGCCCCGGAGGCCGCTATTTTCATTCCCTGCCGATAGTCCTTTTGAGCCCTCTCGCCCCTCAAATAGATCTTGGCCAGGGCTCCATAGGCCGGTGGATAGTCCTTTTCGGTCAATTGGACTAAAAGGTCATGACCCCTTTGGGCTTCTTCCTCGCTTCTCCAGTCCTTGCGTAGCTCCTCGGCCAGGCGGAAGCTGGCCTCGGAATAGCCGGCCTCGGAGGCGCGTTCGATGATCTTGAAACCCTGCGCGTATTCTTTGGAAGACGAGCTTTTGAGGTAATCCGAGGCCACGCGGACGATCGCCTCCCCGTCCGTCAGGAAGTCATGGTCTGAATACCGATGCAAAATATCCATCTTCGAAGCATGAAAGGAAGCGAGATTCCTTTCACCAAGAATCTTGGCGAGTTGGGCCTCCCTTTCTTCCACCTCGGAAGGAAGGAAGTTTTCGTGGCAAAAGGTGCATTGAAGGGCCTCGCTATCCTCGACGAGCTCCTTTCCGCAATGGGGGCAATGGCAGTTCATGGGGTTGTCCTTTTTTACATTGTAACATTTGCCCATACGGTATCGGCTATGAAAAAAGAGTGGAGCGTCCCCTCTGGAATTCAATGCCGCCTACTTCCTCAACCCGTACATCAAAATCCCGCCGGCCACCGCGACATTGAGGGAGTCGATGTGGCCCATCTCGATCCGGACCCGGCCGTCGCTATGGTCGCGGATGTAGGAAGAAATGCCGTGGGACTCACTTCCGAGGACCAGGGCCAGTTTCCCCTTCCCGAGGTAATCCTCGGGCGGAAGGGAAGATTGAAGGTCGCTGGCCAAGAGGAAATAGCCGCTTTCCTTGAGCCTTACCACTGCTTCCTCGGCCTTCAGGAAATGGAGGCGGAGCTGGAAGATGGCTCCTTGGGAGGCCATGAGAGCCTTGCTCGAATAAGGGGAAGTCGAAGGAGGAAGGACCACGACGTCGAAATAGGAGAAAGCCAAAGCCGTCCGAAGAATCGTCCCAAGATTCCCCGGATCGCCTACCCCGTCGAGGACGAGAACGCGGGACGAGGAAAAAGGTTCTTCTTCTTTCTTCCGACATACGGCCAAGACCCCTTCCGGGTGAACGAGGGAAGTAACTTTCCTATAGGCCCGCTCGGAAAGGCGGGTCGTCTTCGGGAAGGAGAAGCCGAAGTCCTCCGTTTCATAGAGCTCGAGGACTTGCCCATGGGAGAGGGCTTCCTCGACGAGGTGCTTGCCCTCGACGAGAAAGCAGTCGCTTTTTCCATCCTTGAGGGAGACGAGCTCCTTGAGGCGGGGATTCGAGGGGCTATCGATGAACGGTATGTCGCTAGGTTTCATGCAAGGGGATTGTGGGCCAGTTTCGCGCAAAAAGAAACCGACTGGAGCGAAAAGGCCATGAAAAGACTGAAAAAAACGAGACAGTTCGTTGGGCAAAGGATATATTGAAAACAGCATTTAGCATATAGGAGGAACAACATATGCCATTCTGCCAAAAGTGCGGCCATGAAATCATGGACGGGGAAACCGTCTGCCCGAGCTGCGGCGCCCCCGTCGGCGGCCAAGCGCCCCTCAAGGCGACCCCGGCCCCGCAAGTCGGCCTCACCACCATCGAGCTCGTCGCCTTCGTCTTCATGATCATCGGAACCATCGCGATGGCTTTTGCCATCATCCCCCTCGTCTGGTGCATCCCGATGACGATCCATGCCAAGAAGGCGATGGACGACCACCAGAAGATCGGGGTCGGCTTCAAAGTCTGCACCCTCCTCTTCGTGAGCCTCATCGGCGGCATCCTGCTCCTCGTCCGCGACGAAAGCGCCTGCAACTGATTCAAAACGTCAAAAAGAAGGCCGTTTTTGCGGCCTTTTTCTTTATCTTCCCTCTTTGTAATATTTCGTTCCAGCCGTTCCTCCGCAAGGTCCATGATGATATCATCAACAGCAGAAAGCCATGATCGTTTGCCCCCTATGCGGAAGCGAAGCCCCGAGCGGCGCCCGGCATTGCCCTCAGTGTGGGAGGCGCCTTTCGGCCGGCCCTTTCGCCCTCGGTGAGAAGCCGTCCCCGAGAAGAGCAGCATCGAAGTCGCGGCCTTTGCCTTCTACGTCATATCCTGCGTCAGCATTTCCTTCTTCATCGTCCCGCTCATCTGGGCCATCCCGGCAACCATCTACGTGAAGAATCGGATCGACCGGCGGAAAAAGATCAGCCTCCTTTAAACTGGACCCCGTAATTCGGACAGTCTAGAAAAAACCACGACCAAAAGATTGCCTCCGATTACAATGTGATTGG
>CALVSB010000014.1 GCA_944358895.1 uncultured Bacilli bacterium
AATACCGGGCGGCATCCGCGTTGACGAACTGAGAGAAGCCTAGAGATAATAGTGTCCAGGATTTGGGGTACACATCAATCAGCCGTGGCTTTTCTTTTTTTTCGAACGTGCCTTGATTAAAAGCCATCATGGGACAGCCATTGGAAGAGGCGAAAAAAAAGGAGGGCCTTCCTGGCAAGAAGGCCTTCCCGAAGATGATCAATGCATTAGGCGCGAAAAGGCGTCTCCTTCTCGTCTCAAAGGGACTCCGTCAATAAGCCTTGGCGAAGTAGGCGACGATCGCCGCCGGCTTCCCGCAGATGGGGCAGGTCTTGCCTTCGACCCCTTCCTTGTAGATGCACCGGGCGGTGCCGCCGCTGGTGAGTTCCTTGATCTTCAGCTCGCACTCCTCTTCGCCGCAATAGGCCATCCGGGCATAGCCGCCCTTATCGAGGGCTGCCTTCAGCTCGTCGAGGGTCTCGACGTCGACGATCGAGGCCTCGAGCCGCTTCTTCGCGGCCTGATACATCCCTTCCTGGATTTCCTTCAGGAGTTCGGGGACGAGCTTTTCAAGGTCATCGAGCTTGACCGTCCGCTTTTCGCCCGAGAAGCGGATCGAGAGGGAAGCCTCGCCCTTCTCGAGATCGCGGGGACCGATTTCGAGGCGGAGGGGGATACCCTTCATCTCGTACTCGGCGAACTTCCAGCCCGGGGTCTTGGACGGATCGATGTCGAGCTTGACCCGGATGCCAAGCTTCTTCAGGCGTTCATAGACATCCTTGCAGGCCGTCTGGACCTTCTCGTCGTTGACCCGGATGCCGACGATGACGACTTGGCTCGGGGCCACCATCGGCGGGAGGACGAGGCCGTTGTCGTCGCCGTGGACCATGATGACGGCCCCGACGAGGCGGGTCGAGATACCCCACGAGGACTGATACGGGGTCTCGAGGGTGTTGTTCCTTCCGAGGAAGGAGATGCCAGCCGCCTTGGCAAAGCCTTGGCCAAGGTAGTGCGAGGTGCCGGCCTGGAGGGCCTTTCCGTCGTGCATGAGGGCCTCGATCGCATAGGTAGCGACGGCCCCGGCGAAAGTCTCGTGCTTGCTCTTCTTGCCCTTGAGGAAGGGAATGGCCAGGCACTCGCGGCCGATCCGGTCATAGACCTCGAGCATCTCGAGGGCATTGTCGTTGGCTTCCTTTTCCGTCTCGAAAAGGCAGTGTCCTTCCTGCCAGAGGAATTCGCTCCCCCGGAGGAAGGGCCGGGTCGTCTTTTCCCAGCGGACGACCGAGCACCACTGGTTGAAGCGCTTCGGGAGGTCGCGGTAGCTCTTCACCAGCCGCTTGTAGAGGTCGCTGAAGAGGATCTCGCTCGTCGGGCGGATGACGAGGGGATCGGCGAGCTCATTGCCGCCGCCGACGGTCGCGACGAGGATTTCCGGGGCAAAGCCCTCGACATGGTCCTTTTCCTTGTTGAACATCGACATCGGGATGACCATCGGGAGATAGACGTTCTCGGCGCCCTTCTCCTTGAAAAGAGGGTCGGCAAAGGCCTTGATGGCCTCCCAGATGCCATAGCCGTAGGGCAGGTAGTTGATGAAGCCCTTGACGGGGCTATAGTCCATCAGCTCGGCTTTCCGGCAGACGTCGGTATACCATTTGGCGAAATCGACGTCGCGGGAAGTGATCGCATCGTTTTTCTTATCCATGTTCATTTCCTTTCCCTGAGCGCTTGGATGCGCTGGATGTTCTTGGGGCCGATCGGGCGGAGGTTGGCGTCGAAGGGAGCGAAGCAGTCGGAGGAGATGTAATCGATCCCGCTTCCGACGACAAGTTCCAAGGCCATCCAGTTGATGAGGTTCATGGCCACGATCGGTTTCTTATAGCGAAGCAGCTTTTCCACGAGGGCGTGGAGCTGGGTGCGGACGAGGCTGTCCATATGGGGTCCGGCCGCCTTCTGGAAGTCGACGTAGAAGGCATCGGCCAATTGGTAGCAGCTCGGGTTGAGCGAGAGGCTGTTCCCAGCGAGGAGGAAGGCAATCTGGAAGCCCTTGTCCTTGAGGGAAGAAAGAGCCAATAGGAAGTCGTCGAGCCCGCCGGGCCCGATCGACTGGGCACAATCTTCTTCCTTGAAGAGGAAGACGATATTGGCGTCCTTGGCCGAGCGGTACCGCGGGAAGAAGCTCTGGACGAGGCTGAGCTCGTCGTAGCGCACCGGATAGACAAGCTTCTGGGACTTGAGTTCACGCTGGGCGACGAAGCGGTTGACCAATGTCTTGGCGATATGGGCGAAAAGATTCTTGTCGTCCATGGCCCGCCGGGCATAGTTCTTCAGCTCGTCGATCGTCGCAAAGGAAGTATTGACCGGCCGCGCCTCGGCCAAATAGGCATAGACGAAGCGCCGGGCCACCGCATAGACCGGCCGGTAGGAGAAGGCGATCCGCCGGTCTTCGATGATCCGGTCGACTTCGTTTTTGAAGACGCCGATCTCGTCGACCTTGGCCAAAGGCTCCTTGTCCTTGTCGAAGAACTCGAAGCCGATGCCCGCCTCGCGGGCGGAGAGAGCCGCGGACCGGCTCTCGGCCACGATGGCATCGGCGTCGCCCGGCAGGTCGCGGTTGACGACGATCCCGATCCGGCATTCGTAGAGGGGTTCGCGTTTCTTGCGCGTGGTGATAAGGAGGGCGTCGATGCCTTTGCCGGAGCGGAGGGCGAAGTCGATGGCCTCGCTTTTCTCCGACATGTCGAAGTTGGCGACGAGGAATTCACTCTCCGAGCATTGGATGAGGCGCTGGCTGCCTTTGACATAAGGAGAGATGAGGGTCCGGAAGCGGCTGGAGAGATCCTTTCCAACTTTGGGGTGGCCTTTGTTTTTGCCGCCCTTCTTCGGAAAGAAGGAGAAACAGAAGGTGAACCCGTTGGCGTAGCCGTTGCTCTTGAGGGCTTCCGCGAATTCCGACTCGGTGGAGAGATGCTGGCCGGAAGAGGAGGAATTGGGGGCGAGGCCCGAGAGGAGGTAACTCTCGAGGTGAAGGGTACCTTTTGGCAGGTCGAGGCCGGTCGTCTTGAGGAAGCTCGGGACCAGCTGGCGATTCCGCCGCTTGCCGATGTAAACGTCGAGCTCGAGGTAATCGGGGGTTACCTTGCCGTCAAGCAAATCGTCCACCCAAGTCGAGAGGCGTTCCCGCTCGGAAGCCGGGAACGAGGCATAGAACTGCGCGCAGGTCGAGGTCTTGACGTCGGCCATGTCGCTCAAATTGAAATAGGTTACCTGATCGTCCATTCGGTTGACCCGGTAGAAGCGGACGGTCGAGGTTTCGCGCTGGATGGTCAAAAGGTACCGCTTCTCGCGGTAAACCGAATATCCGAAATGGATTCCGAGGCCGATGACGACGGCCAAAAGGGCCACTAGGATTGCCGCGAGGGTAAAGAGGCCATGCCACATCCCCGGATCATCGAACGAGATAAGGAAAAGTTTGTCCATCCGCCGTGGGATTATAGCCTCTTTTTCCCTCTCCCTCCTAGAGGGAGCAATTGCTTGCAGGGAAGTCAAAGTAGGGTTATGATACGTCGCACGGAGAATTACCCAAGAGGCTGAAGGGGTCAGTTTCGAAAACTGATAGTGGGTGCAAGCCCAGCCGGGGTTCAAATCCCCGATTCTCCGCCACCTTGATAATTAGATGCGATGTCTCATCGCATTTTTTTGTTATTCTCGCCACGTCGCTTCCGCGCATTGAAGTCCCGTTTTTCATTTTTAAAGAGGCTTTTGCGGCGATTTTCCAGGCTTAAACAACAAATATTTGACACAGATAATACAGCGGTCTAACGTAAAGTCATGAAGCAACCGATGACCCTTCCCGGAAGCGGGCCGGTGAGCGAGCGCCTCTACGCTCTCACCAAACGCCTCATCGAAAGCGGGGCTTACCCGGCCTTTTCCTATCTTCCGAGCGCCCGGGAAACGGCTGAGATGTTCGGGATCAATCCCAATACGGTCGTCAAAGCCTACCGCCGCCTCGAAAGCGAAGGTTTCCTCGACTGCCTCGACCGCAAGGGCTACCGGGTAAAGGAGACCAATCCCGGAGAGGAGCGGAGACTCCAGCTCGACCGCCTGCTCCTCCCGATCGCCGAGGCCGGTTATGGCACCGACGAGGTAGACCAGGCCTATCGGAAGCTCATGAAAGGAGACGGCCATGATCATTAAAGCCGACCGCATCAAGAAGAAGCTGGGCAAGACGATGGCCCTGAACGACCTTTCCTTCGAAATCAAAGAAGGAATCGTCGGCCTCGTCGGGCGGAACGGAGCCGGCAAAAGCACCCTGCTCCGGGCTCTGTCCGGGGTTTATTCCCTCGATGGGGGAACCCTCACCTGCGACGACGTTCCCATTTCCCTTCAAAAGCCGCCGAAGGGAACCTTCTTCCTTCCCGACGACCCCTACTACCCAAGCCGCCTGACCCTCCTCGGGCTTTATGAATTTCTCTCCCTTTACTACAAACTCGACAAGGAAGCCCTCCTGTCTCTAGCGGGATCCCTCGGCCTACCGACCGACAAATTCATCTCGAGCTTCTCGAAGGGCATGAGGCGGCAAGCCTACCTCGCGGCTGCCCTCTCGGTCGACGCCCGGCTCCTTCTTCTCGACGAAGCCTTCGACGGCCTCGATCCCCTGGCCCTCGAAAAGGTCAAGGGCATGATCATCGACCGCTATGCCGGGCAAGACAAGATCGTCATCATCGCCAGCCACAACATCGTCTCCCTCGAGCGGCTGAGCGACACCTTCCTCCTCATCGACGGCGGGAAGCTCAGCGAAAACGGCTCGAGCGAGGAAATCGCCAAGGGACTAAGGAAAATCCAGGTCGTCTTTGCCCTGCCCGCATCCGAAAGTGATCTCGAGGCTCTCGGGATCGACGTCATCGGCTACCGCGCCCAAGGGGCGATGGTCGAGTTCATGACCCATAGCGAGGACGCCATCGAACTCATCCGCAAGCGCTTCGCCCCGCCCTACATCAACCTGGCGCCTCTATCGAGCACCGAAATCATCGCCTACGCGATGGAGGAAGGAGAGAAGAAATGAACCCCCGCTATTTTCTCTGGCAGCTCCGCCGCTGGCTCGGCTTCGGGATCGTCTATCTTTCCCTCACCCTCGGCGTCACGGTCCTCGTTCCCTTCCTCACCAAGCCGGACGCCAACGTCCTGACCTCGGTCTTTTCCGCCTCCTCCCTCGTTCCTCTTTCCTTCGGCTCGGCTTTCGCCATCCTCATGGCCGGGCTTACGTTCTCCTATCGTTACAGTCGCCGCTCGAGCGACTACTTCCTCTCCCTTCCGACCCACCCGATGGAGGTCCGGCTGACGAGAATGGTCATCAGTCTCGTCTACATCCTCGTTCCCTATATCCTCTCCCACTTCCTATTAGCCGCCATCGTCGCGCTCCGCTTCGGGGGCGTCGGGGCCGGGCTCCTCTTCGGGACCTTCGGCTACGGCCTCGCCATGCTCGTCGCGACATACCTTCTCTTCCTTTTCCCCTTCGCCCGGGCCAAGACCGTCTTCGAGGCTCTCTTCCTCCTCGTCCTCGTCAATGCCATCTTCAGCCTCGACTTATTGCCCTATGACCTCTACGTCTTCCTGAGCCCGATGGGCGGCGGCTACAATGACCCCAATGCCCCAACGGGCTACATGAGCATGATCATGTCCGCCCTGACCCCCATGGGCGTGTCCTTCCCGAGCCTTAGCTATTCTTCGATCATCGCTCCGCTTCTTCTAGGAGGGAAAATCGATCTAGCCGTCGACCTGAATGCCTGCTTCACCGTCGCCAAGATGGTCGCCTATCCCCTCCTCGGCCTTGCCTCCGGGGCAACCGCCCTCTTCCTCAAGGAGCCCTCGGGCGAGAAGATGGGGGTCACAAGCAAAGGACCCTCGGTCGAACGCTACCTCCTCCACTATTTCATGGCCGAGCTCGCCCTCATGCTCGGCTCCTCGGCCCTCGTCTTCACGGGGCTCCAAATCATCCCGGTCATCCTCATCATCGTCTATCTCGTCTTCTACTATGGCGTCGTGAGTCTCTACGGCCGTTCTTTCGTTCCGAGCAAATACGACCTACCCGGTTATGGGCTGAGCTTGGCCTTCTTCCTTATCGGGATCATCACCTGCGCGGTGGCCATGTACGCCTAAAACAGATAAAAGAGCGACCTTTTGCATAAGAAAAACGGACCTGGAAAGGAGTAACTAGGTCCGTTTTTTCCTTGTTTAGAGAATCGAGAGGATGTTTCCAAGCCCCGTCGCTTCGCTCGGGCCGGTGAAGACCGGGAGCCCGGTCTCGACGGCCGTCAGTTCGTTCAGGTAGAGGTTTTTGCTGCCGCCCCCGAAGATGCGGACGCCCCGCGGAGTCATGGAGGTAAGCCGCGCGAGTTCTTTGACACTCCGGGCATACTCCTTGGCTAACGAGACGTAGACGGCCTTGAAGTAGTCGCCCGGCGTCTTCGGCAGGGCATAGCCGCCCCTCCTTAGAAGGAGGTCGAGGGCCTCTTTCATCGTCGAGGGATTCATCAGTTCGTTGGCCGTCGGGTCGAAATGGCCCGCGTAGGAGCTCATTCGCGCGAGTTCCACCGCTTTGGTGATCGGCTCGTCGGGAAGGATCTCGGCTTTGAGGCGGTTGGCCATCCACATCCCGGAGATGTTCTTGAGGAAGCGAACCTCGCCCGGATGGGAAAGTTCGTTGGAGAAGCCTTTTTCGAAAGCTTCCTTGGAGAGGCAAGGCTCGGGGCTAAGGATTCCGATGAGGGACCAGGTGCCCGAAGAGATGAGGATCTCGCCCTCCTTGGCAAGGGAGCCGAGGAAGGCCGCGGCCGTATCGTGGGAGAGGGCGGCCCGGACCTCGAGGTCGAAGCCGATCGCCTCCTTTACTTCCTCCTTGAGATGCCCGATCGGGGTACCGGCTCCCGCCACTTCGTAGAAGAAGGAAGGGGCAAGCCCCAGTTCCCTGAGGATTTCCTCCGAGAAGGAACCGCCGCCCGGGATAAGGAGGCCGGAAGTCGAGGCAATCGAGAGTTCGTTGACCTTTTTCCCGGTGAGGAGATAGGCCAGGTAGCAAGGGAAGAAGAGGAGGCCTTTGGCCTTCTTTAGCTTCCCGCTTTCCCTATCGAGGTAGAGCTGATAGACGCTATTGAACTCCATCGGCTGGATGCCGGTGAGCTCGAAGAGGCGCTCGGGGGCCATAAAGCGTTCCTTGACCCCGGAGGTCCGGGCGTCGCGGTAGGAAACGACGTCCCCGATAAGGTGGTCGTTTTCGTCGAGCAAAGCGTAGTCGACCCCGAAGGAATCGATGCCGAGAAGGTAGGGTTCTTTTCCTAGTTCGCGGCATTTCTTGAGGCCGGCGAGGATTTCGGCAAAAAGGGCGGCGGCATCCCAATGGCAATGCCCGTCCCCGTCGTCGACGAGCGGCGTCTTGAAGCGATGGACCTCCTCGAGGCTCCGCTTCCCCTCCTCCGAAAGGGAGGAGAGGAGGAGCCGCCCCGAAGTGGCGCCGATGTCGACGGCCGCTTCGTAGCGCTTCATTTGAGGTAGCCGGGATGGGGGACGAGGCCGAAGTGGTCGGCGATGGCCTTGAGCCCTTCGTCGTCGATGTCGTTGACGATCTTATGGCCAAGTTCTCCCATCATGATCTGAGCCGCCTTTTCGACGGTCTCGATGAGGCCGAAGGCTTCGTCGATCGTTTCCCCGGAGCCATAGACCCCGTGGAGCGACCAGACGACGACCCGGTATTCCTTCATCTTCTCGGCCGTCGCGACGCCGATTTCGTTGGTCCCGCAGAGCATCCAGGGAAGGACGCCGACGCCTTCGGGGAAGACGACGATCGACTCGGTCATCGTCCGCCAGAGGGCCAAGGTGAGTTCCTTCTCGTCGAGCTTCACGAGGTGGGTAAGGGTCAATAGGTTCGTAGGATGGGTGTGCATGACGACCCGGTTCTTCGGGTTGACCTTGAGGCGGGTCGCATGGCACATGAGGTGGGCATAGACTTCGCTCGTGAAGGAGCCATTGTCCTCGAAGCCCCAGTGGAGATGGGCGATTTTCCCGTCGTCGGAGATGGTGATGACCCCGATGTTCTTCCTAGGATCGCCCTTGGTGTTCCGGAAATAGCCGCCGGTCCGCGTGATGGCGAAGGTCTTCCCGCGGACGATTTCGTCGGCGACGATCGGGAGCGGAATCTCCCGGATCGTCTCCTTCGGGACGTAGGTTTCGACCTCTTCGGGCGAGAGGAGCATCGAGACGTTGCCGCCGTTCCGCTCGTCCCAGCCGAGGCGGTACATGTTGTCGATGATGGAGAGATATTGCCCGATGGACGGGCACTCAAGGATTTTTTCCATGGCTGCTCCTCACTTGCGAACGCTTTGGACCTCGCGCTCGTAGCGCTTGAGTTCCTTTTCCATCTCGAGGCCGCTCTTGATGCCTTTGCTCTCGAGAAGGTAGTTCCAGACGGCGTTGAACGGGAGGTTGTTCTCCTCTTCCATGAGGAGGAGGCGCTGGCTCTTGTCTTCTTCGAGCTCGGCTTTCTGGAGCATCGCCGTCGGCTCGAGGAGGCTCTTCAAGATGGCCTTGGCCGTGGCCCGAAGGCCGATGACCCAGCCATAGACGCGGGAGATCGAGGCATCGAAGAAGTCGAGGCCGATGGCGACCTTGCCGTAGTAGTCGCCCCGCTTCAGCTCGTTCATCATGCCCTGGAGGCCGTCGTCCTCGATGACGACGTGGTCGCTGTCCCAGTGGATGCCGCGGCTCACGTGGAGCATCATCCCGTTGACGAAGGGATAGATGGCGCTGATCTTGTCGGCCACGTCCTCGGTCGGACGGAAGTGGCCGGTGTCGAGGGTGACGCCGAGGTTGTTCTTCGCGGCATAGGCGATGTAGAAGTCGTGGCTGCCGACGACGAAGGCCTCGGTCGAGATGCCGAACCACTTGCCTTCGAGGACGTCGCAGGCGTATTTGCTCTCCTCTTCGGTGTACTTATGGGCGAACATCTGGTCGAGGGCGTCCTTGAGGAGTTCCCGGTAGTACTTGCGGTTGGCCGGGATGTCCTTCGTGCCGTCGGGGAACCAGAAGTTGTTGTAGCACTTGTCGTTGAGTTCCCTACCGATGGCGACCGAGATCTTCCGGCTGTCGATGCCGGCCTTGATCCAGTAGTCGCGGACTTCCTTGTTGAAGGAACAGACGCTATTGCCCTTGTCCATCATCGGGTGGGTGAAGAACGAGGTGTTAAAGTCGAGCTTGTAGCCGTTCTTCTTCGCCCAATCGATCCATTCCCGGAAGTCCTCAACGTTGAGGTCATTCCGCGGATGGCCGTGCTCGGCGTACATCGAGTGGAGATTGACCCGGTGGGTAAGCGGCGAGAGGGAGAAGGCTTCCTCGATGTCTTCCCGGAGTTCGTCCCCATTCCTTGCGGCATAGGGATAGCCGCCGGTGACTACGTTTTCGCTGGCGACCGGGCCGAGGTTCTCGAAGCCCTTCACGTCGTCGCCGGCCCAGCACTGAAGGCTGACCTGGATCGTCTTGAATTTCTCGAGGGCCGCCTCGACGTCGACGCCGTATTCGGCGTAGACCTTCTTGGCCTCCTCGTAAGCGCGTTTCGTCTTTTCGTTCATGTCTTTTTCCTCCTTTTCCCTTGCGGGGTTCTATTTAGAAACATGGAACGCCAGTTCATGGTGGCCGGCCCCGAGCTGCTTCCCGAGGGAAGGCACGTCGAGGACAAGCCCGTAAGGAACGTCGATCTCGTAGGATCTACTTCCGTCTTCGACCCCCTTCGAGGAAACCTCGATGGTTCCCTTCCGGGTCTTGTAGGAGACGCGGAAGGGGATGTTCTCTTGGAGAGGGGCCGGGTCGAAGAGCCCCTTTCCTTCCTCGATGTCGGTGATTTCGATCCCGGCCAGGAAGCGGTAGAAGAGCGCATCGTAACAAGCGAACATCGGGTGGTCGAAGGAGTTCATGGTGGCCAGCACCGCTTTCTCCCAACGTTCCCAGACGCTCGTCGCGCCGTTAGCCAGCATGTAGCCCCAGCCGGGGTACTCCGGGTTCCGCAAGATGGCAAAGGCCAAATCGATATCCCCGTGCCGACAGAGCTCATAGAAGGCAAAGCGGTAGCCTTGGTTCCCGCAGTTGAGATGAGTCCCATCCAAAGCGATGAGATCCTTCATGTGGGAATAGGCAGCCTCTCTTTCTTCTTCCTCGTAGAGGCCGAGTTCGAGGGCCATGGCCGTCTCGGTGACCGAGCCGTTCCCGAAGAGACCATCCTTGAGATAGGCCTTCCTTTGAAGCGGCTTCAACTTCCTTAGAAGCGAGGAATAATGGGAATTGTCTTTCTTATGGCCGAGTTTTGCGGCGATTTTCGCGATAAGGTCCACATGCCAGTAGAGGAAGAAGCTCGAGACGACTTCCGGCTGGGCTTGCTTGGAAGGCAGGCCTTCGGGCCGAACCCAATCGGCGTAGTAGTAATAATCCATGCAGCCATCGTGGCTCCTGGCGAGCAGCGCCTCGACCCAGGCCTTGAGCGAGGGATAGACTGCCTCGGCTTTTTCCTTCTCCCCATAGAGGTGGATCAGCTTGTCGGCGAGAAGGAGGAAGGAAGCGGTCGTCGTATCGGCCGGCTGACCCCCGGTGAAATAGGGAGCCGTGTCGGCGATTTCGCCTTTCGCGTTGGCCGTGTCGGCGATATCGACCGCTACCTTGTAACAATACGGAGAAGCATCGAAGTCATATGGGAGATACTGGATGCGACTCGTCAGGTCGTTCAGCCAGCCGAAACGCTCGTCCCGCTGCGGGCAGTCGCTCAGGACGCCCTGCTCGTTATTGGTTTCGGTCCGGACGGCCAGTTCGTGAAGGCGGGACAACTTTTCCTCGCCGATCTCGACTTCCCCTGCCTTCTTAAGATCGGTATGGACCTCGACGGCATAGGAAGGAAGGATCTCGGCTTCGCCTTCGATCGTCACCTCGACATAGCGGAAGCCGTGGAACGTGAAGTGCGGATAGAGCGTTTCTTCGCCGCTCCCGGACAGGAAGTAGACATCTTCCTGGGCAGCATTCCGAAGGTTGGTCTGGTCGATGTCTTGGCCTTCGGTGATGGCCTCGGCGTGGCGGAGAACGATCTTGCTCCCCCGCTCACCCTTGGCCCTCAGGACGACATGGCCGGCGATATTGGCGCCGACGTCGTAGACCTTCCTCTTTCCTTCGTCCTTAAGGAGGACGAGGGGATGCCTTCCAAACGCCTTGATCGGCGGAAGGGGATCCGGCAGAAGATGCCCCGAAGGCCCATAGGCGTAGATGGATGAGAACCATCCTTTATGGAAGCCCGGCTCGACTTCCTGTCTCGCGAAGTCGCCCGGCTGCCCAAGCCGGTAATCGATCGTCTCGCCGCCATAGATGGAGCTTTCCCTGATGGGAGAGGAAGCGAACCACCAATCGCCGTTGCAGGTCGAATAGATTTCTTCTTTCTTGCCGTCCTTGTAACGGAGATCGATGAGGACGTTCATGACCTTGGAGCCAAGCCAGCCGTCCGCGAGGACGACCCCGAAGACGTCGCCCTTGCCATTGAGGCAAGGAGCTAGGTCATAGGCTTCGTAATAGACGCGCTTCCGGTAGTCGCTTTGGCTTGGGGCGAGGAGGGCATCCCCCACCTTGTCCCCGTTGACGTAGACCTCGTGCATCCCGACCCCCGCCACGTAAGCGATAGCCCGGGCGAGGTTTCCCTTATCGAAAGCAGGAAGCCGCCGCCGGATGCTGAGGGGGCCGTTCCCCAGAAGGGAGCAGCCGATATAGCCGCCGCGGAAGTCGCTTTCCTTCGGAGACGTGACGAAGGAAAGGGATTTCTCGTCGGTCGAACCCGAGGATCCTTCGACATGAAGGACAGCCCGGTATTCCTCCCGGGAGCGGAGGGAAGGCCCCCGGAAGGGGACCCTCCCACCGTAATTCCGGGATTCGAGTACCAATGGTTCCTTGAGGCCCGCTCCCACGATGGAGACCGTGAGGAAAGCAAGGGCTTCGTCGCCGTCGAGGCGATAGGCGAAGCTCGGCTTTCTATTGGCCGCGAGGGAGTTCCCCTCGACGCTGAAGCTGACGATCTTAATCATGGGTTATTGGACCTTTCGGTTAAACGCGATTAGTGCTTTTTGCGGAGCCAGATGACGAGCCAGACGATGCCGCCAATGACAACGACGCCGCCGATGCAGCCGCCGACGATGCCGCCGATGGCCGCCGGAGTAAGGCCGCCGCCCTCACCAGTTTCGCCGGTCGGGGTGCTGCCAGTCGGATTGCTATCGCTCGGGGTGCTCGTTTCGCCGCCGGGGTTCTCGCCATCCTCAACGACCTTAACGTTGATGTTGAGGCGGTATTCCTTCCCGTCGACGGTGATGGAGATGGTGACGATTTGGTCGCCGACCGTGTTCTTGTCGAAGCCAGAGACGACACGGGCGGTCGAGAAGTCGACCGGGTCGCCGGCCTTGCCGCTGGCATAGACCATGTTGCCTTCGAGCTTGGAGAGGTCGAGGTCGTTGCCTTTGGTCACGGTAAGCGGATTGTCAGCATCGACGTTGGTAACCGCGACACCGGTGATGGAGTCGTTGACGGTTACTTTGATTTCAACCGTGTAAGAGGTCTCCTCATCGATCTTGAGGGTGGCCGTAATGGTGCATTCGCCCGGAGCAACGCCGGTGATGATGCCGCTGGCCGAGACGGTCGCGATGTTTTCATCGCTGCTCACATAGGTGAGTTCGCCGGTCGTAGCATCGGCCGGGACACGGTTGACGTTGGAGAGAACGCGCTGACCGACGTCGATGGTGATTTCGGTTTCCTCGGCCGTAATGCCAGTGGATTCCTTGTAGAAGCTCCAGGTCTCGCCGTTGAAGCGATAGGTGAGATCGTCGCCGTTGTAGTAGCCTTCGAGGACGACTTCGCCTTCGACCATCGTTTGGCCGGTGAGCGTGCCGTTGTAGCAGTAGATCGGCATACCCTTCTTGATGGTTAGGGTATCGCCGGCGAGGTAGTACTTGGTGCTGTTGTAGTTCTCGCCGTCGACGACTTCGGTGCTATCGCCGGTCGGGAGGAAGCTCGGCTCGAGGTAGACCGCGGACTGAAGTTGCCAGACCGTGCGGATGGGAACATCAGTGCCATCGGCCCGCTTATAGGAGAGGAAGTCCATCTGGGCGGAATTCGCGCCGTTGGTGATATTCCCGGGGTTGAAGCAGGTCGTCTCGAACTTGATGTGCATCCAGTAGGTAAAGCCCGAAACGATGTTGACGCCGCTGATCTGCTCGTCAATGAGGGCCCGGACGTCGATCGGAAGCTTGCAGGTGTAGGCGGCTTCCTTGTAGGTGACATTGACCGTGGTCTCGGTCATGCCGGCCGTATCATGGGCAAAGGTGTTGTCGACCGTGTAGGTGAAGCCCGTCGAAGGAAGCGGATTAGACTTGGTCCCGTCTTCATATACGAGAATGAAGTTGCTGATCGTCGGTTCCCATTCGGTGAGGTCCTGTCCGACATAGACACGGTGGGTGTAGGCGTTATTGGCCGTTTCCACGCCAGTGACGGTCTTGGCCGGGATGACGGTGAATTCGTAGTTCTTAGAGAGGTCACCGATGGTGGCAGTAACGGTAGCCGTGCCTTCCTTGAGGCCGGTGACGGCACCGGTCTCGGTAACTGCGAGGACCTCCGGTTCGCTGGAAACGAAAGTCGGGCGCTCGCCAGTCGTATCGGGCTCGAAGCTGTAGGAAGGGGCAAGGGTTTCCCCGACTTGGATGGCCGTGTAGTCCCAAATGACATCGAAATCCGTGATGCCGCCGACAGACTCGACGAACTGGGTTCCATTGTAGAAGAGGTGAACGTCTTCCTTCAAAACGGCAATCGGTTCGAAATCGGCCTGGTTTCCAAGGTTGGCATTGGTCCAGCTATAAAGGCCGGCCTTGAGGGTGACGACGTCTCCAGCAACCCAACCGGCCTTGTCGACCAAGCCGAAGGAAAGGTTGCTCGAGAGCATCGTAATGTCCTTGATCTCGACCGTTCCGTCATTAACCTCAATGAAGCGTTCGGCATTGGCAGTCGCCTCGGGCGAGAAAGCGCCGTTGGTCGTCGTCGGGTTGTCGACGATCTGAACCATGAAGTTCCGGCCATAGGCACCGGCGGTAGCGAGGCCGCCGGTTATCGGGCGGACAAAGTCCATCGCGGTTTCCATTTCCTTGACGACGAGGTCGAAGGTGTCGGTAAAGCCGTCGATCGTGACCGTGATTTTCTTTGTTCCGACTTTGTCGGTGTTATAAGTCTCGATGGCATCAGCCGGGACAGCGACAGGGGCGCCTTTGCTTCCGTCTTCGAAGACCGGGGCATACTTGAGTTCCGAGATATCGGCCGTCAGGTACTGGTAGGCTTCGACGCTCTCCAGATTGAGTTCGATTCCCGTTTGGGCAACGTCCCCGGCGGTCACATTCACGGTGATCGTATCGGTCTTGAGACCGGAATAGGCCGTGACGGTCACCGTGCCAATCGCGCTGCCGGTAAGCATCCCATCGGCGCTGACCGAAGCTCCGGTTCCATCAACTTTGTAAGCGACTATCGGGTCGTCGTCTTCAGTGACGATGTTGATCAAAGCGGAAAGATCGAGCTCGGATCCGATGGTTACCTCTGTCGTGTCGGAAGTGAATTCAAAGGTCGTGGGCGCCACGAAGGGTTCCCAATCACCAACCTCGCCGTTCGCGAGTTTGCAGATCCACATCTGTTCGGCGAAGTGGTAAGTATCGCCGGTCTTCGAGGCCGTGACCGTGAAGCCTTCGGGAATCGAGAAGATGTTGCCATAGCGATTGATATCGTTATAAGAGGTGAAGAGAAGCCCGTCGGCTGGGAACCACGATTTCATTTCCGTGGCCGTGCCATAGAGATCGTACATGAGGGCGGTGCCGCCTCCGGGAGTCGCGCTGGTGCCTTCATACCAGTTGCCGGTCCAGTTGCCGCTAAGGCCATCCGGGGTAAACTTCAGGCCAACGACGCCATACTTACCGCCCCAAACTTTTTGGTTTACGACTTGGACGCTGGGGACGTCAACGTCGGCTGCTTCGACGGTCATGGCCGGCTTCAAGGTAACGCTTGCGACTCCGATACCGAGCATGGCCGCCACTCCTAGCAGCAGGAGTTGTTTCTTAGCTTTCATTTCAGTTCCTTTCTTTGACTGTTTGCTTAGAGAATGGTCGACGAGATTGTTATTGTTTAGGCTGGTTCCTCCTTTCCTCTAGTAGCGGTAGCCAAGCCGTCCGATCGGCATGGAATCCCCGCTGGCGTAGTAACTCATGGGGTCGTCGGGGTCCGTGACGTTGTCAAAGACCTTGAAGACGAAGGTCGGCCGCTTAGTAGCAAAGCCGATATCAGACAAAGGGATGGCGATTTGCAGGACATTTCCCTGCTCGACGTAGCGGGAAGAGATGGAGACGCGCTCCCAGGAACCGTTGACGTAGCGGTCGACGGAAGCCATGCCGCCGAGTTTGGTGTTCCCGATGCGGTAGGAGAAGGAGGAGAGGAAGCCGCTGCCTTCCGCCCCGTCCCCGAGGAGGATGGTGAGTTCGTCGCCCATTTCGCTTGGAACGATGTCCTCGGCACATTCGATGCGGAAATAGAGGTAGGAAGAGTCGTTGGTTACGCGGGCCGAGACGATGTCATTCCGTCCGCTGTCGTCGAAGTAGTTGAGGGTGTGCCAGCTCCCGGCAAAGTCACGGGTCTCGGCGTCGTTGGCCGGGTCGGCATAGACCTGGTCGATTCCCTCCCACTGCCCTAGGTCGAAATCCTTGATGTCGATTGTCTTGAGAGCGTGGGCGTAATCGACGTATTCGTTTGTCTTGTAGGCGCGGACATTTTGGACAAGCTGGAGGTAATAGTTGTCGCCATATCCGCCCTTCATCATCTCGAGGTCGCGGGAGTATTCCTTGTTGAAGGTATCGACCATGTACATCCCTGGGGTCGGGTTGGCATAGCCAACCTCGGCGTGGTCCCAGTTCTTGATGGCGATCCATTCGTTCCAGCCGGTGACGAAGACATCGGTGACGTTGTTTTCGGGGTCGAGGGCCGTGTCGAACATCTTCTGGAAGGCCAGTCCTTCCCGGTAATCGCCCTCGACCTCGTCGGTTTCCGGGTTGTAGCCGCGATGGGATTCCTTTCCCTTGAGGGAGAAGCAAATCATCTCGTGGTTGTGCTGGGCGACCGGGACGGCGATGTGGCCGTTATGGATCTTCTGGGGATAGCCATAGGTCATGCCGGAAGCCGGGTTGCGGCTCCAGCTCATCCACGGCTGGCCGTTTTCGTTGTAGGCGCCGTTCGGCCATTGGCTTTCGAGGACGTCGAAGTACGCGCACATCTCGTCGGAAACGTACGAGGGGTTGTATTCCGGGAAATAGGTCTGGTCGCTCGCCCCACCATTGGCATGGGTAATCCCAACAATGCGCGGCTTGCCCGTCGGGGCCCACCAGACGCTTTCCCATTCGGGGTGATCACGGTAATAGGTCGCATAAATCATGCTGACTGTCGAGCCGGAAGAGGAATTCGTGTAGAACATCACTTTCGGCACGGCGATGCCCTGCTCTTGCATGTCTTTGATGCAGTTCAGGAGGGTCGGAACGACATCTTGGTAAATGACGGTATTGGTCGCATCGAGGCAAAGGTAATCGATCCCAGCCAAGGCGAAGAGTTCAATATGCTTCCTGATGACCCAGGGATCGGCCGAGTTGTAATAGCCGTAAAGCGGCTCGGCAAAGAAGTGGTACTTGCCCATCGGGGATAGGGGGTCGATGGCCGAAGTATTGCCATAGAGAGCTGCCCTTCCCTGCTCGGTTTCCTCAAGCTTGGAGACGTCGTAAATGCCATCGGAATCGAAGTTGTGCTGGCCGAGCCAGACAAAGTAGAAGAGCCCGACATGGTGCTCGCCATCCTTGAAGGCATCGGCCGGGAGGATTTTCCGCCCCAAAGCATCGACGCCCTCGAGGCGGAGTTCAGAATAGGTGAACGGGTCGAGGCCGCGCTCGTCGCGGGGATAGCCGCTTTCGTAATGGAGTTCTTCTTTCATGGGCATTGATGTTTCGCTCGAAGAGATAGTCGGCAGGGTCGAAGTTCCCTCGGAGGAGGAATCGGTGACGATGGTCTGGGTGCAGGAGGCGAGGCAAAGAACCGAGAGGAAAGCGAGGCCGTGCCTAATTCCCGTATTCATAGGAGAGCCTCCCGATCGGCGCCGAATCGCCGCTGATGTAGAAGTCGTCGCTGTCTAGAGGATCGCTCAGATGGTCGGTGGCCTTGAGAAGGACATGGGGTTGGGCTCCTTCGGCGATTCCGAGCTTGGAAAGAGGGATGGCGAATTCGATGACATTGCCGTTCACGGCATAGGGAATCTGGTTCCCGACGTTGAACCACTCGTCGGTCGAGGAAACGTATTGGTCAATCGAGGTGAGGCCTTGGCCGTTTTTCGGGTTGGCGTTGATACGGAAGTTCCAGTTGTCGGCGAAATCGTCGACATTCTCGTTTTCGGGAACCCCGATGAAGAGGTTCATCCAGCTATCGTCGCGAGCCTCGTGGGCCGTGATTTCCGCCGCCGTTTCCACGCGAACGTAGAGATTTTTGGCGTCGTGGGTGATCTTGGTCGAGACGATGTCGTTCCGGGCGGTGTCGTCGTAATAGACTTCGTAGCCCGGCATGTTGGTATCGCCGGCCGCGTTCTGGTAGTTGCGGATCATGGCATCGCCTTCGAAGTCGCGGTAGGCCCGGACCCCGTCCCAAGCGGTGTCGTCGGTGCCGATGGCAATCTCATTGGAGGCAAGGGCGTAGTTTTTGCCTTCTTCGTAGGCGAAGTTCCGGATGTTGCGGACCGTCTGGACGTAGAAGTTGTCGCCATATCCGCCTTCGGTCTTCGTCATCTCGGCATCGCGGCTGTACTCGAGGTTGAAGCCGTCGACCATCTGGATCTTGCCCTGGCTCGAGCGGTTCTTGATGGCCATCCACTCGTTCCAACCGGTGATGAAGGCGTTATTGACTTCGCCATTGGTTCCTTCGATGGCCGTTTTCCACTGCTCCTCGTAATTCAGCCCTTCGCGGTAACGGTCGCTGTTCTGGCCGTATCCCGCCAGCTGCCAGGTGTGGCCCCGGCCGTAGTTGCCCATTTCCATGTCGGCCGCGTTGTAGGTCGGCATCTGGGCGATGGAAACTGACATGATCCCACCGTGGTTGAATTGGGGAAAATCCCAGCACATCCACGGGAAGTTGTAGTCGCGCATCCTCTCGTCCGGCCATTGGGCGCCTTTGAGGGTGAAGTAGTCTTCGTAGAAAGCGAGGGCCTCCTTGTCGAGGAACTCCTCTTTGTTGGTGACCAGCATCGGCTTGCCGTCCATGAGGTACCACGAATCGGCGTACTTGCCGCTCTCGTAGAAAGCCTTGTAGATGTTGTTGACCGTCTGCTCGCTGTGGGAGTTGGTGTAGAAAGCCAGTTTCGGGACCTTGAAGCCCTGGGCGGCAAACTTGGAGAAGGTATCGATGATGGCCAAGACGGCACTGTCGTAGGTGAACGAATTGGTCGTGTCGAAGACGAGGTAGTCGATGCCGGCCATCGTGAAGAGCTCGCAATGCCGGGCAATGACCCAGGGGTCGCGGCTGTCGTAGTAGCCGAAGAGAGGCTCGGCGAAATAATGGAAGCTCCCTAGCGGTGAAGCGGCCGGCTGGCCGGTGCCCGAGGACACGTCGTTCAAGGCCGCCGGGTTGTTCTTGAGGAGCTCGCTGACGTCATAGATGCCGTTTTCCTCCGAGCCGTGCCAAATGAAGTAAAAGATGCCGACTTCCTTGTCTTCCTTCCGGGCGGAAGCCGAAGAGAAGGTCCGTCCGAAATCATCGGTCCCGGCCAAAGAAAGGGTCGTGAACTCGATGTCCGTGAGATCCCTCGTATCCTCGACGTACCGTTCGCCGCTCGAGGAGGACGAGGAGACATTCTCCCCGCCGCAGCCGACGAGGGCTAGGACGAGGAGAATCGGAAGCTTATTTAGCAAAGACAAGGGCTTTTTGCGCATGATTTATCCTTTGATACCGCTGGTAAGAGCGCCGTCGGTGAGCTTTTCCTGGAAGACGATGAAGAGGATCGTCGGGAAGAGGGTCATGAAGACGCCGCCTGCCATCCTGACCGCTGCCCACTGGCTCGAGGCCAGGCCTTCGACCGTGCTCCGGAAAAGGGCATAGGCAAAGGTGTAAGGCGCGTCGGTGGAGGTCATGTAGAGAAGAGGTCCGTAGTAGTCGCCCCAATAGGAGTTGAAGACGGAGATGATGATGTAGATGAGAATCGATTTGCAGTTCGGGAGGATGATCGACCAATAGATCCGGAAGGGTCCGCAGCCGTCGATCTTCGCCGCGTCGGACAGCTCGTTCGGGATGCCGAACATGTACTGGCGGATAAGGAAGATGTAGAGGGCGCCGCCGCCGAAGAGGTTCGGGATGGTGAAGGGATAAAGGGTGTTCAGCCAGCCGATCTTCGCGTAAATGACGTAGAGCGGGATTTGGGTAACGACGCCCGGGAGGGTCATCGTGAGCATCATGATGGCGAAGCAGATGTTCCTGCCCTTCCATTTGAGCTTGGCGAAGCTGAAGGCGATGAAGGTCGCCGAGAGCGGGATGGCAATGACGTTGAAGGCAATGATGATCAACGTGTGGAGAAGGGCCAGCCCATAGCTATAGCCGGAGCTCGCATCGGTGAAGAGGAGAACGAAGTTGTTCCACTGGAGATTGGTCCAGTCGGGGAAGAAATGAGGATTCGGGTCGAGAATCTCGGTCTCCGACATGAGCGACTTGAAGACCATGAAGAGGTATGGGAACATGAGGACCACCGCCACAAGGCACATGCCGACGAAGAGGGCAGTCGTCTTCGTGAAGTCCCAGGCCCGGGCCTTCCGGTTGCTCGCGTAGGCTTCCCCGGTGAGGCGTTCGCGGATTGCTTTGAAGTCCATGCTTATTCGCCTCCGTAGAAGACCCACTTGGAGGTCTTGAAGAGAATGAAGGTCAAGATCGAGATGACGATGCAGAGGAGCCAGCTAAGGGCACTCGCGTAGCCGATGTTGCCGCTCTTCATGGCTTCCCAGTAGATCTTGACGCCGTAGAGGTAGAGGGAGTTGTCATAGCCGCGGCCGCTCCGCGGGGCGAAGATGAGGGTCCCGTTATACTGGAGGGAGCCGATGACGCTCGTGACGAGGTTGAAGAAGATGATCGGGGTCGACATCGGGATCGTGATGTTGGCAAAACGTTGGAAGGCGTTCGCCCCGTCGACCTTGGCCGACTCATAAAGGTCCTTCGGGATATTCTTGAAGGCGCTCAGCCAAAGGATCATGCCGCCGCCGATGCCCCAGCATCCCATGAGGATGAGGGAGAACATCGAGGTGCTGGCTTCCTGGAAGAAGGGGAAGGACGGGAGTCCGATCGAGTTGAGGATCTTGTTGAAGATGCCGAAGGTCGGGTCGAAGATGTCCTTCCAAAGAAGGCCGCTAACGACCGCCGGGATGACGACCGGGAGATAGAAGAGAACCCGGAAGACCCTGGTGAACTTGTGGGCATTGTTGACCAAAAGGGCAAGGAAATAGCTGAGGACGAGGTTCAGCGGAATGTTCACGCAGGCATAGATAAGCGTGTTGAGAGCGCTCTGCCCCACTTCTTCGTCCTGGAAAGCGTGGACGAAATTGTAGAGGCCGGCCGGCGCGAGGGTGAACCCGTCGAAGTGGTAGAAACTCCAGAAGAGGGAGCAGAACATCGGGACGAAGGTGAAGAGAAGCAAGCCAATGAGGAGCGGCGAGCAGAAGATCCAGCCCGCGATTTCCTCGCGTTTCTGCATCCTCGACATCTTCCGCTTCGGCTGCTTCGGACGCCTCTCGATCGCCTCAGCGCCTTTTTTGCGAAGGAAGAGCCCTTTGGCCCATTCCTTCGCTTTCGAAAGGCTGCTCTCCTTCTTGGCGGTGGCGGTTGTGGTTTCCATAAGGAAGAAGCAAAGCGCTTAGGCTAGGTCGTCCTCGAGAGAAGAAACCGTGCGTTCGATGACTTCGTCGATCGAATAGCGGGCCGGGGAATTGGAGAGGGTATCGCCGATCATGTCGTTGATGGTGAGGGTCACGTTGGCCATTTGATTCGGACGGATGTAGCGATAGAACTCATCGGCAACCTTCCTCTCGTCGTAGAGGATGTAGGCTTCGAGGTTGCGGTCGGTGTAGCCTTCGGCCCATTTGGCATCGGGGTTGGTCGGGTCGGCAAGGTCGTTGCGGACCGACGGGAGGTTGAGGCCGCCTTCGGCCAGCGACTGCTGGCCTTCGTAGCTGATGAGGTGGTTCAGGAATTCATAGGCCACGATATTCTTGTCGTGCTCGCTTTCCTGGTCGCCGGCGGCATTGGTAAGGGCATAGCCCGCGATGCCGGCGCCGATGCGGCCCTGTTCGCCGTTGATGATCGGGAAGGTAACAATGTCGATGTTTCCCTTGAGAACGGCGAGGTTGTCATAGTGGGAAATGGCCGCCGACTGGAAGATGAAGGGGGCGGTTCCGTTCTGGAAAGAGGAGCCGCTCGACATGCCGTTGGCGACGCAGAGGCGATCGTCGACGAGGCCGCGCATCATCGTGAGGGCGTTCTTGACGTTCTCAGAGTTGATGGCGATCGAGCCATCTTCGTTGAAGTAGTCGCCGCCGAAGCTCCGGATGACCGGGTAGTCGACCGAGGTCCAGCCGAAGTTGAAGTCGCAGCAGTACCAGTCTTTCTCGTGGCCCTGCTTGTCGGCGTATTCCCGCCATTCCCGGCAAAGCGCGATGAAATCATCCCAGGTCCAGCCGTTCTTGATGGTGTCCATCGAGATGCCGGCATCGCTGAGCAGTTTCTTGTTGTAGAAGCAAACGACGGTGTCGGCGCTCCGCGGAACGGCGTAGTAGGTTCCGTTGTCGCCGGCCATGTCGAAGAATTCGGTCTTGAAGTCTTTCTCGAAATTGAAGTCGCCCCGCTTCTCGCTGGCCTTAAAATAGGGGTTAAGCGGTTGAATGACGTTAAGCGAACGGAGGAAGTAGAGTTCTTGCGAGTTGGTCCAGAGAATGTCCGGCAGCTGACCGGCAACATTCATATTCCGAATCTGGGATTCGTAGTTGTTTACCTGGACGTAATTGGTCTTGAAAGTGACGTTCGGGAATTTGAGGTTAAAACTTTGGATGGCGCTTTCGATCATCGTCTTCTCGTTCTCATTCCCGCTGGGAATGACGAGCGAGAGCTCAACTTTGACATTCGGGTCGAGGTAGAGGTCGATTTCTTGCTCTTGTTCAGAATCCCCTGACGTATTCGTGGTCGGAGTCGAAGAATTGGGATCGGGCGGTTCGATGACGAGCTGCGTGCAGGATGCGGCGCTCACGCCGACGAGCATCGAGAGGGCGAGGAAGAATTTCTTGCTTGCTTTCATGGTTTTTTAACCTCCTTAGTCAAGCTTGGTGATGGTGGAAAGAAGGGCGCCGGTGTAAAGACGGTGTCCGTAGTCGTTCGGGTGGTTGATGCCGTTGCCGGTGATGTTGTAGTAGTCAACTCCTTCGCTCATGTAGTACTGGGAGAAGGCAAACATGTCGAGGAGGGCGATGCCTTCTTCCGATTCCGCGATGTTCCGGAGTTCCCGGACATAACGTTCCATCTTTGTGTAGTCGTAGTTCCAGGGGTTGGGGCCAATCGGGGAAATGAGGAGGAATTCGCAATCAGGGCGGCTGGCACGGATCTTGAGGATGATGTTCATAATGTTGTCGGAATAGACCGATGAGGAGGTATTGCCGCCAAGATCGTTGATCCCGAAGTGGACGAGCACGAGGTCAGGCTCGTAGCGAAGAGCCTGATTGATCTTCGTGTCCTCGGCACCGTTGCCCGAGGTCGTTCCGCCGACCGCGCAGTTGTAGCCGGTCACATCCAAGCCGTAACGCGATTCGATCTGCTCGGCGAAGAGGTCGTAGTAAGGAGGTTGATAAGGCTCGTGGTCGAAGTTCTTGCTGGAAGAGCAGCCTTCGAGGACGCTGTCGCCAAGGCCGACGATGGAGAGGGTTCCGCTGCCGCTTTCGAGCTTAGCTTTGAGGCCAGGAAGCTCGTCAAGCTGGTAGGACGGGAGAGAATCCATGGCAAGGTCATGAACGTCGTAGGCATAGGTGACATAGACCTGGGTCCCATAATAGAAGGGAGACTCGGTGTAGATGCTGCCGCCCATGTTCACGCAATCGGTGAGGGTGTTGCTGATCGATCCTACGAGGTTGAAGCCCTCGGGAAGGGCCTCGCTCCCGCGGAGCTGGCCATCGGAGAGCGACTTGATCTTGCTTCCCGGAAGCGTCTTGATTTCCGTTCCATCGATCACGTAGTCAACACCTTCGACGTATTCGGTCTTGAGCGTGTAGTCGCGAACGGAGACAACTTTCATTGCCTTGTAGCGGAGATGCCCGAGGCCCGTGCCGTCGGCCTGAGTCCGTAGAAGGACAGTTTCGTTGTAGATGACGTTGCCCCACCAATAGGGATCGGTCATCGCCTTGTCGTCATAGTTGTACTCAATGGTGTCAAGATCCTCGACGTAATTGGGGAACTTACTCATATCGATCGTTTCCTCCGACGAAGAACTAGTCGTGTTGATGGAAGACTCGGCGATTTCAGACGAACTGCCAGTCGTTTCAGCACTCGAGTTTTGGCCGCCACCGCAGCCAGCGAGCGCTAAGAGGGAAGCCGCCATAAGAATCAATCCACGGCCGCCTTTGGCGCGCTCACTTCTTTTTGCGAGCATAGATGCCTCCTATAAAAGCGCTTCCATTCTTAGACGCTGCTGACCAATGTGCAAGGTTTTGAGCAGGTTTGATTAAAAATTTGACAAATGAACAGCTTTTTGCGAAACTTCAATCAGAAAGGGGCTGGTCTATGCTTATCGACGAACGCAAAAAGGAGATTTTGGACATCACCAAGGAGAAGACCTATATATCAGTAGAAGAACTGGCGAAAATGGTCTTTGCATCGGAGGCGACCATCAGGCGCGACCTGGCTGACCTAGCTTCAGCCGGCCTAATTAAAAGGGTACGCGGGGGCGCATCAGCCTTGGCTCCTAGTACCGGTGAAGTTTCGACTTTGATCCGTCAGCAGACGAACATCGTCGAGAAGAAGCGCATTGCCCAAGCCGCCCTTTCTTTCCTGCGGGAAGGGGAGAGTTATTTCATCGACAGCTCCACCACCGTAGGTCAAATGATTCCTTTCCTAAAGAACTTCACCGACATTACAGTCATTACAAATGGATTCGATAACGCCGCGAGTTTATCTAACTGCGTTAGCTTTTCTTCTTATATGGCGCCGGGCATTATCGCCGGCAACGTCGGCAGCTCGATCGGGCCGGATACAGTGGACTTCGTTTCCCGCTTCAATGTCGACGCCTTCCTCTTCTCCTGCCGCGGTTTCTCCCTTGAAATGGGGCCGAGCGAAGGCACAATCGAACAGCAACGCGTCAAGTCGGCCATGGCCAAAAGATCGAGGAAGAAAATCCTTCTCGTCGACCATACGAAATTCGGTAAAACACTCCTCGCTTCCGATTGCCCACTTGAAGACGTCGATATCATCGTAACCGACCGTCAACCCCCGGCCGAATATCTCGAGGCCTTTGCGCGGATGAACATCAAATTGGTGAATGCCGAAGAGTTAGCAAAACATTGAAAAATAATCAAAACTTTGCAAAAACGAGCCAAATATCGCACTTTTGAACGCTTACAAAACAAACGTGTACGTGCGCACCCGTTGATTTCTTCATGTAAGCGCTTCTATTTAATACGCGGAGGAATATTCCATGCCAAAATCTGATCGTTTTATCGTCCTTGCTTCGCTCATTGCCGCTTTCGGGTTGGCTTCCTGCGGATCGGGAACGAATTCGAGTTCGGAAACGCCGGTCGTTTCCACTTCGGAATCGCTTGCTTCCTCGGAAGCGGGCGAGTCTTTGCCTTTCGATGAGCTTCCAAGCGAAGCCAGTGGAAATGTTTCCGATGCCTTCCCCAACATCTCGCCTATCACGTCGAAGCTCGACATGGAGCCGACGAGCGTTTACCTCCCTTCGACCAAGGAAGAGATCAACGGCATCGATAGCCTTTCCCGCCTTCCCGATGTCGTCATTCTCAATATCGACGACAAGATCAATATCATCGATAGCGAAGGGGCGGTCGTTTCTGACTTCGCTGCCTACTTCAACGAGAAATTGGCGGACAAGGTAATTCCGGCCGTTCGGATCGATACGCTAGAACTTCTCTACCAATATCTTTCCTACATTCGTGGCACTCTCTACGTCGCCGACTCCTACATCGTTTCCTCCAATCTCGAGGTTCTTCTCCAAGCCAGCAAGGATCCCTTGGCTTCCCGCTGTTCGCTCGCCTATGACGCCACGGCAGCTAAGCTCGAGAACGACGATGACTACTACCTCATCGAGGCCGCTTCCACCGCCGTCAACGCCCAGGTCGTCATCCTTGACGAGAACAATGCTAATCTCAGGGAAGCGGTTGAATGGTTCAATGCCCGTTTTAAGTGCCCGTGGGTAAAGGCCAGTGATGGAACGATCGGCCGCGCCATCCTATCCGGCGCCTATGGCGTCATGACGAACGACGTGGAAACCTTCTACTCCTCAATTCAAAACTTCCCTATCGACGGAACGACCCGCAAGCCGTTCCTCGCTGCCCACCGCGGCCTTACGACCTACGGCATCTACAACGAAAACTCCCTTCCGGCCATCACGGATGCCTACATGTTTGGAGCCACTCACGTCGAAATCGACCTGCAAATCACCAAAGACAACGTCGTGGTGGTCTGCCATGACGACTCGCCGGCTTATTTTTCCGACGAAGTTCCTTCCACTTCGGTTCGTTTCATCGATAACAATTGGGATGACCTAAAAGACTACAATCTAACCGACAACGGGGTGTCCGTCGGTAACAAAGTCCCGACTCTCGAAGAAGCCCTCACGGCCCTCAAGGGAACCCCGACCATCGCCATGCTCGAGATGAAGATCGACTGGTGCTCCGACAAGGCTTTGGCTAAGGAACCGCTCAAGATCGTCGAGGAAATCGTCCGCAAAACCGGTATGGAAAAGCAGGTTCTAGGAATTACATACTATCCGCCTTTCGCCCAGCAGGCGCGGGAAGCCTCCCCGTGGATGCCGATTGCCACCATCGGTTATGGCCCCTCCTACAATCTGGAATACGTCTCTTCCGAAGATCCTCAGGGAGCCATCAACTACTTTCACAAATACCAATGGGCCCTCGACTATTCTTCAGCCGGCACCCTCTACTCGAATGCCGACGATTTCGTCGCCCGGGGCTTCACCATCAATTCCTACACCTTCAATGATCTGACCCATTTCAAGAGCCCGATCAACATTGCCACGACCAACAAGGCCGAGGATGCCAGCAACTGCGTGGCCGAGCTCAATCCAGAAACATACTTGACAGTCGACAACGCGGCCGAAATTCCCGCCAGTTCAACTATCAAGGCCACCACCTATTCCCACAACTCCAAGGACGTCACGGCCAACCTCACCATCATCGAAGGGAACGTCGAGACCGATCCCTATTTGACCGCCACCTACAGCTACACCGATTCGCGTAGCGGCAAGGGCATCTACAGCGAGCCGGTCACCATCGCCAACCTGGCTCTCGGGGCTTCGGCTACCGACGAGACCGAATATAAGGAAAAGCCCGGGATCGAACTCCCGGGCATTCTCCAAAGCGCCGTTTACGGAGCCTGATCAATCATCGACCAGGGCGTAGCCATCCGGAAGGAAGATGGCTTCGCCCTTTTCTTTTCGCTCGTAGGTGACAAAGCGCATGCCGCCCTCGACCGGGATGTCGAAGCGGCATTTGATCGCTACCCGCTTCCCCTTCCGACGATGGACGACCTTCTTCGCCTCGTCGATGAGGTAAACGCCGCTCAGGCACTCGACGATGATATTCGCGGCAAAGGACGCAAAGCCGTGGGTCAAGGAAGCGAAATAGGAATCGTATTCCCAAAGGGTTCCGGTCCTGAGGGCCATCTTCCCGAAGTAAATCCGGGCTTCCTCGATGACTTTTTCGAACTCCCCTTCTTTAAGAAGGGCCGAGAGACGAAGATAGTAGCCGATGAACATGTTGGCCGGGAAGACCTCGTCCTCGCTCACTTTGGGGCTCCGCTTCGGTCCGAGGAGGGAGAAGACCCGTTCATAGAGTTCCGGATCCTTTTCCTTGCTGGCAAAGCCGAAATGGAAAGCATAGTACTGGGTAACCTCGCTCACGCGGCCGGTGAGGACGAGTTTGCCTTCCTTGTTCCGCATGGCGTTGTCGTTCCACCACTTGCCGTCGTAGCCCAAGGACATGATGGCCTTGTTGAGGCCGGCCGCCCGCTCCTTCAGATAGCCGAGGCGTTCCGGGTAAAGCTCGGAAAGGGCCTCGAGCATCCTCTCGTAGAGCATGTTGGTCGGGAAATTGACCCCGCGGGTGCTCTCCAAATCGTTCGCATGGCTCCATTCGACGAAGACGACCCCGTCGACATTCTCGAGGAAGCCTTCTTCGTCGCGGAAGCTTTCGCACCATTCGAGGAAGGGGGCGATCTTCTTGTAGGCTCCCTCTAAGTCGAGAGTCCGTTCGTTCCGCTTCTTGGCCTCGAGGAGCTCGAGGACATAGAACATCGGCCAGTTCGGGATGTAGCCTTGGTCGCCGTAGTCGCTCGGGTGGCACATCGGGATCATCTTGGGCGGCTGGTCGCCGCGGTTGACGTAATGGGCATAGTCGTCGAGGAAGGCCTTCTCGACGGCGTTCTCCCCGGTAAGCAGGGCCTCGGCCCGGGCCGTGAAGTAGGTATCGCAAAGCCAGCCGGCCCGCTCTCTCGAGGGGCAGTCCATGAGGACGTCGACCGCGCATTGGCGGAACGATTCGCGGGCCGCCTCGAAGACGAGGCTCAGCTCGCTATCCTCTATCCGGGCCACGAGGCGAGTGGCGTCGGGGTTCTCGAGGGAAATCATTTCGAAAGCATCAGGGAGCGGCTCGACCCAGCCTTCTTCCACGAGAAGGCGGAAATACTTGCCGCTCACCGGGATGAAGCCAGTCAGCTCGTAAGTGCCCGGCGCGAGATCGTAATGAAGGATGTTGTGCGTCCCGTTCCGCTTGAAGTCGATGCCGATGGGGCCGGGTTCTTCCGAGGTATCGGCCTCGTCATAGACAATGTCGACGACGCTATGGTCGTAGACCCGGAGGCGGAGGACCGGGAAGCCGGTCTTGCTCTTCGTTAGGCCATAGGTCAGGAAATCGCCTTTGGAGAGGGAATTCTTGGGCGAGGCCAGGCGGTAAACGCACTGGGAAACGTAGTCGCTTGGGGCCACCTCCCAGTCTTTCTTTTCGTACATCCCGAGGAAGGGGGCATGCATCGAGCGGTCGTCATAGACCGGAAGGGAGGAATCGATTTCGAAACGCCCACCCTCAAGAAGGGTGCCTTCGTACCTCTCGTAACGGGGATAGTGGGTCCGCCGCTCATAGAGGCTCATTTCCCCGACCTGAGCAAGGGGCTCACTCGGAAGATCGATGCTCATCCCCGGGGTCCGGAAGGCCTTGTAGGCGCCATAATCCATCCGGTAGGACTCGGAGAAAGCCCGCTGGTAAGAGAAGCGTGCCACCTTCTGAAGGCGGAAAGGCGACACGTAAACGCGGTCATCCGTCGAGGTTTTGCGAAGGATATTGCCCCGTTCGTCGTAGATTCGGTAGAAAAGGAAAGGCTTTTCGTTCACCCGTTCGTAGCCTTTCGCGTTGCTGCCGGTCAGGAAGATAGAGAGGCGCCGGGGGCCGCTTCCTTTTAGGAGGGCCTCATCGACGTAGAAACGCCCCTTGGCTCCCCGTTCGGGACCGTAGAGGAGGAAATCCCCGTTCAGGAAGCACTGGTATTCGCTCGCCCCGGCGATTTCGAGGAGGCGGGCATCCTCCGGGAGGTCGATGGCCATGGCGAGCGAGCCGTTCATCGTGTTCTCGATAGAGGATGGATAGTAGCCAATCTCTTTTCTTTCCCCCGCTATGAAGGGCCGGAAATTCTCGAAGGTCACGGCATCGCTATGCGCCAACGAGTATTCGAGCTGCCCTTCGTTCCGGATGGTCCAGGAAAGGACCTTGCCGCCTTTAGAACGGTAGTTTTTGATCTTGGGATCCTCGAGGAGAGGATAGGCGACATCGAGGAAATCGAACTTGGCGAAGTCCTCTTCGGTCATCTTCGGAAGCTCGTCGCCGCCGATGAGGGCCGAAATCGGCTCATGGCCGCGGCCATAGGCGAGAAGCGCCTCTTGGTTGAAGGAAATGATTGCCGTCGGCCCTTGGTAAGAGGTGAGGACCTCTTTCACCTTATGGGCCAGTTCCGGGCCATTGCCTTTATAGGCTTTGAGCTCGATGACGATCGGCACCGCCCCATCGACCATGGTGAGAAGTTCCTGGAGGGTGAGAAGGGGCGACCCGTCCGGGAAGCGGTAACGGGAAATCTCCTCTTCGCCCATGTCTTCGATCACGCCCTTTTCGCCCGCTTGGTAGATGAGGTCATGGTCGTGGTTGAGATAAAGCTTTCCGTCTTTTGCAAGATGGACATCGGTTTCGAAGGGATAGCCCCACTCCTTGGCCAAGCGGAAGGCCAAGGGGGAATTCTGGTAAGCCAAAGGACCGTGGAGGCCCCGATGGGCCACCCCGCGTTCCCGCAAGATATCGAATAGTCGCTGAACGTCCATAGTGCTTCTCCTAAGCGCCTTTAGTATAGGTCTTTGCCCGCGGTGACAAAGGGCGGCGCGCGAAGACGAAAAGTAAGCAAAACCGCGCGCGGAGCCTCCAGCGCGGAAAAAAGCGCTGAAACAAGTCAAAAAAGGCGAACCTCCTTGGCTCAGCTCATCTATAATCAACTTCGGAGGAATCATCATGGCAACCAACAAAACAACCACTACCAAAACAAGCAAAACCCGTCGGGTGAGCCTGGCCCAGATCATGTTTCTGATCGCCGGCCTCTGCCTGCTCGTGAAGTACATTCTGCAGAACCCGATCAGCACGGCCGGCGTCTTCCAGTTCGTCGGTTCCCTAATCGTCACCATCGTCCTCGTCGGCTTCTACGTCCTCTTCGTCTTCGGCCTGCCCGGCTATAACGGAGCTTGGAAGACGCTTGCCCCGATCGTCCTCATCCTGGCCATTTGCGGGCAATACTCGCTGAATTTCGGGAATGCCGACGTCACCTCGGCCATCAATAGCATTGCCTCGATCGTCTGGGTCGTCATTCTCGTCTCCCTCTTTGTCTTCGTCTTCATCCACAAGAAGTGGCTCGGCATGATCGCCTCGGTGACCTCGCTCGTCTACGCCCTCCTGGTCATCGTTTCCTACATCGTCACGGCCATCATCACGGCCGTCAACGGCGGGGGATGGTCTTTCATGCCCTTCCTGCAGGCCGTGCTGCTCGCCGCCGGCCTTGGCCTTACGGGCGCCGGGCTTTGGATCGGGCTCCGCCACCGCGACTGGATCAACTAGGAAAGGCAACAAGAAAAGCTCCCGGCCGGGAGCTTTTTTCATAATGCTTCGAAAACGCTATTTGAATCAGAGCTTTTCGTCTTCGTCCGCCATCCCGTCGAGCCGATAGCCGCACTTCGGGCAATAGACGTCGGAAGGCTCTACTTCTTCCCCGCACCGCGGGCATTTCCGAGCCGATAGCGAGGTTGGAATCGGCGGCAAATCCGGATAGCCGATCCCGCCTTTGCTTTCGCCCGTATAGTTCCTTCCGGCCTTCCGGTTGCGCGATTGGTAAATGCCGCTCATAACGAGACCCGCGGCAAAGAGGCAGAAGCCGGTCATCGATATGGCCATCGACACCGAGACGTCTCCGAAAGGACCACCGACGAACATCCCAAGAGGGATGCCGGCGGCGAAGAGGATGAACCCGACGACCGAGAGGACGATAGAAATGATTTTCAGGGCTTTCATGTCTTTTATTATACCTAGATAGGAAAGGAAAAGCCCCGGTTGCCCGGGGCTCAGCTTGGCCAATGAGGCTTCCCTTACATGAGGGAGCGGTAAAGGGCGATGACCTCTTCCTTGGTCGGGGTCCGGGGGTTGCCCGGCATGCAGGCATCGGCCATGGCCGAATCGGCAAGGAAGGAAAGGTCTTCTTCCTTGACGATGCCCTTGAGGGAGGTCGGGATGCCGACGTCGATCGAGAGCTGCTGGACCGCGTCGATGGCGGCCTTCCGGTATTCTTCCTGACTCATCTTCTCGACGCCTTCGACGCCCATCGCCTTGGCGAGTTCGCGGTACTTCTCGCCGGTGTACTCGGCGTTGTACTTCATGCCGGTCGGGAGAAGGATCGAGCAGGCGACCCCGTGCGGGGTGTCATAGAGGGCGCTGAGCGGGTGGGCCATCGAGTGGACGATGCCGAGGCCGACGTTGGAGAAGCCCATGCCGGCGACGTATTCGGCGAGAGCCATGCCTTCCCGGCCTTCCTTCTCGCCCTTGTAGGCGGAACGGAGGTTCTGGGAGACAAGCTTGATGGCCTCGAGGTGGAGGCAGTCGCTCAGCTCCCAGGCGCCCTTGGTGATGAGGCCTTCGATGGCGTGGGTCATGGCGTCCATGCCGGTGGCGGCCGTGAGGCCCTTCGGCATCGTGGACATCATGAGCGGGTCGACGAAGGCGACGATCGGCATGTCGTGCGGGTCGACGCAGACGAACTTCCGGTGCTTCTCTTCGTCGGTGATGACGTAGTTGATCGTGACTTCCGCCGCGGTGCCGGCCGTCGTCGGGACGGCGAAGATCGGGACGCAGGGATTCTTGGTCGGGGCCACGCCCTCGAGGCTCCGGACGTCGGCGAACTCAGGGTTGGCGACGATGATGCCGATGGCCTTGGCCGTATCCATCGAGGAACCGCCGCCGATGGCGACGATGTAGTCGGCCGAGGCATTCTGGAAGGCCTTGACGCCTTCCTTGACGTTCTCGATCGTTGGGTTCGGCTTGATGCCGTCGTAGACTTCGTAGGCGAGCTTGTTATCTTCGAGCAGCTTCGTCACGTGATCGATGACCTTGAACTTGACGAGGTCCGGATCGGTGCAGACGAGCGCCTTCTTGAAATGATGGGCTTTCGCTTCCACCGGGATGGAGTCGATGGCTCCATAGCCATGGTAGGAAACGGGGTTTAGACAGAAACGGTTGGCCATTTGAAAATTTCCTCCTTGCTAACCGTGGAGATTATAAAGCGCTTACATTGGCGGTTGTGAGCAACTTTCATGCGCATCGCGCAATCTTCTTCTCTCCTTGGGAGAGGGATCATTTTTCCTCGATAGCCCTTAGGAAAGGGGCGAAAGTCGAAGACGGCAGGTCTTGCGGGTCACTTGAATATCCGGCCGTCTTCTCGAGCATGAGAAGATAGGCCCTGCGGTCATAGGCTTGGTAGATCGCTCTTAGCTGGGCCTTGGAAGCCCGGTAGACTCCTCTCATCTTGGGGAAACAGCGATGAATGAGGGGACTATAGCCGGCTTTGTCGCTGGCATCCATGACCTCGTCGGTAAAAGGGGCCAAGAGGAGTTGGAGGCTATTGGGGTTATTGAAAAGAGCCTCCTTCTTTGGGAAGTAGCCGAGGATGGAGGAAAGCTTTTTCGTCGCCGTCTTGTAGCAATCGGTCTTCCAGTTGTCGACGTCGAGCAGGCAGATGACCTCGTCGTAGGAGAGGTCGCGGTAATAGGCATCGAAAAGGGAGGGGATGTTCCCTACTCCTTCGGCGTTCACCACTTCAAGCTCGAAACCGGACTGGATGTCTCCGAAGTCATTCACGATCTTGAGGAAATTGACTTCCTCGTTTCCCTCGACAATGAGGGCGAGACGGTAATCAGCCATGGTTCCGCCTCTTAGCAAGCTCGACGAGGAATTTGGCAAGGCCCGCCCGATTGATGCTACCGAGCTTCCCGCGGAGGAAGAGGTCGCGGGGATCCTCGCCTTCCTTCACGAGCTTCTCGAGGGAAAAGATTGCGGCCCCGCGCCCTTTCTTGGCGATCAGCTTGATTTGGGGAAGAAGGAAGAGCCGCTTGGTATCGAGCAAGGTGATGTCGTGGGAAGCGAAGACCAACTGGGCCCCGGGATTGTCGATGTTGTTGAAAAGGGAAACGATGGCCCGGGTGAGGACGAAGGAGAGTCCGGAGTCGAACTCGTCGATGAAGAGGGCTTTTTCCTCGACGAGGGCATCGACGACATGGGGAACGAGGGCCGCGGCCCGCCTCGTTCCAAGAGAGGAGAGGTCTTCGTGCCCCTTTTCGATATCAAGGCCCAAGGAAGAGAGTAGGAGCCGGCTCAAAGCATCATCCTTCGGGTGTTCAGGCAGGTCATCCATGAAGAGGACCTCGAGGCGGCGGCCTTGCTCGAGGAAGGGTTGCCTCGCTTCATCGCTTAGCAAGGAACTCTCGCCTTCCGCCCCATCGAAGCGTTCATATAAGAACGCTTTCTTCGAAGCGTCGTAGGCGAAGGAATAAACATGGCACTGGCCATCCAGGGAGAAGGAAGCATCCATCTTCACCACCGCATCCTTCGCATGGACATTCGGCTCGGCATAGGAGGCGATATCTTCCCCAAGAAGGGCTTTCTTAAGGAGGAAAACCGCTTCAAGGAAGGAGGTTTTGCCGACGTTATTGCCAGAAAAGATGGCCGCGGACTTGTAGAGGAGACTCCTTCCTTCCCGGAGATAGTTTCCCTGCAGGCGGTCGCTTTTCTTAGCCCTGAGGGAAAACTTCTGAGGAGCGAGGAAGGCCTTGAAATTCGAAAGGCGTATATCCTTGATCATGGACCAATGATAGCGTAAGAGGCCTCTATCGCCCAAACAAAGAGACGGGCCTTGGTTCCAATTTGCCTATGGCTCGCCTTTAATAAAGGGGCCATGTCAAAACCGCTTTCTTCCTATCGCCCTCTCTATCACCTAAGCCCGCCCCGTGGATGGATGAACGACCCCAACGGCTTCTCCTATGTCGACGGACGTTATGAACTCTTCTACCAGTACCATGAACTCGAGGGAGAGGGATCGACCCATCTTTCCTGGCGGCTCGCTTCCTCAAAGGATCTCGTTTCCTACGAAGACGAAGGGGTGAAATTGACCCCGTGCTTCGCCTATGAGGGAATCGGAGAAGAAGGGGGCGGTTGCTTCTCCGGAAGCCGTTACCGCACGAAGGGCGGCGACTATCTCCTTTACGCGGCCGCCTCGACGCGCCTTGGGCAAAGCGTCGCCTTGGCCAGGAAAGACGGCTCTTGTTACCGGCAGCTTCCCGAGAACCCGATTGCCCTGCCGCCGCCTTTCGTCAAGAAGGATTCCTTCCGCGATCCCTACTGCTTTGCCTTCGGTGGCCGTGACTACTTCATCATCGGGGCTTCTTCGACGCTTGGTAAGGGCTTGATTCTCCTTTATGAACTCCGTGGCGTCGAAGCCATTTACCGGGGTGTCTTCTTCGACGACGAAGACGTGACGATGTTCGAATGCCCCTGCCTTCTTTTTCTCAATGGGAAAGCGGTTCTCATCGTTTCCCCGATAGGCCTTCACGAAGAAGGAAACCACCACCGAAACAAGACAAACAATGTCTATCTGATCGGACACATAAATGACGACGGGCGCTTCGTGGAAGAAACCGGCTACCTCGACCTAGACGAAGGCTTCGACTACTACGCAGCCCAGGGAATAAATCGCCCCGGGAAGGAGAATGAGGCTCTTCTAACGGCCTGGCTTTGCCTCTGGAACAAGGAGACGTCTTTCATCCCGACGAAGGAAAAGGATGGTTATCTAGGGACGATGGCCCTGCCCCGCCTGTTGATGGTCAAGGAAGGAAAACTATGGCAAAAGCCCCTTCCTTCACTCGAAAAGTACCTAAAAAGCGGGAAGGCGGAAGCAATGCACGAAGGCGAAAGGAAGGATGTCTCCCTCGCGAGCCGTTTGCGAATCGAGGGAGAAAGCGAAGGGCTTTCCCTCTCTTTCTTCGTCAACTCGCATGGGGCGGTTCGCCTTTCGTACGATCCCCTTCGCAGGGAAGCCATCCTCCGGATCGAAGACGACCGGCGGGAAAGTTTTCTTATCTACGAAGGCGAGGAACGCGTCATTGAACTAAAAGAGGGACTGCGGACCATCGATGCCTATATTGACCGCTATATCCTCGAGCTCTGCTTCAACGATGGCGAAAAATGGGCCTCCCTCATGTACTATCCGCATTTGTCTGAGAGCGGCACGGCCGTCATCGAGGTAAATAACGGAGCCCTATCAATTAGGGAAGACGTGTTCGAAAGACCTTCAAAATAAGATAGAAATTACCCAAAAAGGATTAATTCGGGAGTAACCAGAATCTTCGTATTACTTTTGAACTAAGGTAATCCTGTACCCCAAAGGGAGGCGCCAAGCCGCTCGAGAAGGGTATAA
>CALVSB010000015.1 GCA_944358895.1 uncultured Bacilli bacterium
TGGTTCGGAATAGTGTAGTGCTGGCGGTCTATCTATTGTTTTCGGTTGCTTGCTTCTTTACCGTACATGAGCATTTGCTTATGAGGCCCAAGTCAAAGGCTGAAGTCTGATTGAAGGAACATCGAAAAAACTCTGATTGACATCCTAGCCCCCCTTTTAGATTGTTAATGACGAGCCTATGCCGCGCTGCCTATCGAGCCAAACGAGGAGGTTTTAACCATGAAGCGCACTCTCTTAACATCCGAAGCGATCCTCGCCTTCCTTTTGATGTCTTGTAGCCAAGGGAGCGGCGAAGAAAAAACGGACCTTCTTTTCGAGGAAAGCCCGTCTTCCTACGCCGAAGACCCCTACGGCCCGCTCCGGCCGCTTTTCCAGAAGGCCTTGATCGAGGGCTCCAGCCCGGAAAACGACCTTTATTCCTATTACCGGGCCGCGGACATCTTCCCGGGCCTCTCCGCCCTGATGAGAAAGGAATGACCAAGAGACAACCCCAATAGACAGCCATCAAAAGGAAAAGGCCCGCCGCGAGGACGGGCCTTTTGAGGCTTGGAGGGAATCAGTACATCCCGCCTTGGGGAGCCGGAACCTCGGGTTTCGGTTCCTTGATCTCGGTGACGGCCGCTTCGGTCGTCACGAAGAGGGCGGAAATGCTCGAGGCGTTGAGAACGGCCGTCCGGGTGACCTTCGTCGGGTCCACGACGCCGGTCTTCACCATGTCGACCCACTCGCCGGTCTTGGCGTTGAAGCCGATGCCCGGCTTGGCCTCCTTCTGGAGGTCGGCGATCTCTTCGCTGTCGTAGCCGGCATTGTCGGCGATCTGGCGAAGCGGGGCAAAGAGCGATTCCATGACGGCATCGATGCCCTTCTGGACATCCGGGTTGGCGTCCTTCAGGGTCGGCTTGAGGGTGTTGTAGACACTCGCGAGGGCTGCGCCGCCGCCGGCAACGATGCCTTCGGAGACGGCCGCCTTGGTCGCGTTGAGGGCATCCTCGATCCGGAGCTTCTTGTCCTTGAGCTCGCTTTCGGTGATGGCGCCGACCTTGATGACGGCGACCCCGTTGGAGAGCTTCGCGATCCGCTTGGCAAGGTTCTTCTTGTCGTATTCGCTCGTCGCGACGTTCCGCTGGGCTTCCAGCTCGCTGATCCGGTCGTTGATGTCCTTCTTGCTGCCGGCTCCGCCGACGATGGTCGTCGAATCCTTCTTGACGGTGATCTTCTTGGCGTGGCCAAGGTCTTCCATCGCGAGGTTCTTCAGTTCCATCCCGAGGTCCTTGCTGTAGAAGCGGGCGCCGGTGAGGATGGCGATGTCCTGGAGGGCCGCCTTCTGAGCGTCGCCGTATTCCGGGGCCTTGGTCGCGGCGATCTTGAAGGCGCCGCGGAGGGTATTGAGGACGATGGTCGAGGTGACATCGGCATCGAGGTCATCAGCCACGATGAGGAGCGGCTTATGGGAGTCGGCGACCCCTTGGAGCACCGGCAGGATGTCCTGGACGGTGTTGATCTTCATGTCGGTGACGAGGACGAGAGCGTCTTCGAAATCGGCCGTCATCTTCTCGCGGTCGGTCACCATGTAGGGGCTGATGTAGCCCTTGTCGTATTCGAGGCCTTGCGAGAGGACGAGCTCATCTTCGCTCGTCTTGCTCTCGTCGACGGTGATGACGCCGTTCTTGCCGACCTTGTCCATCGCATCGGCGATGAGATGGCCGATTTCCTCGCTCCCGGCCGAGATGGTCGCGACCGATTCGATGTCGGCATTCGTCGAGACGTCCTTGCTGATCTTGAGGAGCTCGGCCGCCACCGCTTTGCCGGCCTTTTCCATGCCGGTCCTTACGAAGACGGGGTTGGCGCCTTTCTCGACGGCGTTAATGCCGCGATGGATCATGCTTTGGGCAAGGACCGTCGCGGTCGTCGTCCCGTCGCCGGCCTTCTCGTTGGTCTGATTGGCGACTTCGTAGACGAGCTTGGCGCCCATGTTCTCGACCGGGTCCTTCAGCTCGATTTCCCGGGCGATGGAAACGCCGTCCTCGCAAATCGAGGGCGAGCCGTAGCCTTTGTCCAAGGCGACGTTGCGTCCCTTCGGCCCAAGGGTAACCTTGACCGTGTCGGCGAGCTGGTCGACCCCAGCGACCATCTTGTCGCGGGCGGTCTTCCCGAAATCGATGTTCTTAGCCATGTTCAATTAGCTTCCTTTCTTGACTCGATATAAATGGATGAATGCTCAGTCGGTCACGACGCCGAGGATGTCCTCACTCTTGATGAGGAGATAGTTGTGGTCCCCGTCTTCGTAGTCGGTTCCGGCGTATTCCCGGTAAATGACCTTGTCCCCGACCTTGAGTCCTTCGACCGGGGAAAGCTTTCCGTCTTCTTTCTTGCCCGGGCCGATGGCAATGACATTGGCGAGGTTGCCGGTCTTCTTCTCGGTGGTGAGAATGATGGAGCCGACTTTCTTCTCGGCCTTCACCTTCTCGAGGACGACGTAATCATTCAATGGTTTGATCATTCCTTTGTGCCTCCTATTGGCTACGCAAAGAATATTAGTCGCTAATTTGGCACTGTCAATAGGCGACTGCTAGCAAAATGCGCATGGGAGTGCTTCCCTCCATGTAGCCCGCGGCCAAAGCCAGCGAGCAGCCCCTTGAAAGGTCGGCCGGAAGCATGAAAAAAGGACCCAACCGGTCCTTTCATCATGGTCTACGATCAGTCGCGCTTGGTCGAATCGCGGGAGACGAGGACCGCGTCGAAGCGGTAGCTCTTCTCGATGAGGTCGTGGTTGAGAAGGTCAATCAGCATGTACATGCTCCGCCGTCCCACCTCGGCCATGTCGATCTGGAGGGAGGTGAGGGTCGGGCGGACGATGTTGGCGTACTTCGTCCCGACGAGGGAGAGGACCTCGATGTCTTCCGGGACCTTGAGGCCGCTATCGGTGGCCGCGTTCTCGATAGCCGCGGCGATCGAGTCGCGGTAGCAGATGAAGTAGCCTTTGCCTTCCTTCTTGATGACGTCCTTGAAGTCGTGGTAGGTCCTGGTGTAGCTGTCGTCGCAATTGAGGATGTGATACGGCCGCCCGAGGGACTCGTGGGTATCGACGAAGGCCTTCTCGCAGTGCTGGAGGAGGCGGCCGCCGTCATGGACGTGGAGGAAGGTCATCTCCTTCTCCCCGCCCTGCTCGTAGTAATTCTTGATGAGCTTGACGAGCTGGTCCTTGTAGGAGAAGAGGACGCAGCCGACCTGCTCGCCCACGATCTGGTTGTTGACGACGATCGTCGGGACCGAGTAGCTATTGATCTTCATGATGTCCTCGGCGTCGAGCTCGTCGTCGAAGATGATGGCCCCGTCGACGTGGGTCGTGATGACCCGCTCGATCATGGTAAGGGCTTCCTCGTGGCTATGGGAGGTCGTGAAGAGGGTGAGTACGAAGCCTTTTTCCTTGGCGACCTCGCTGATGCCGTTCAGCATGTTGGCGATGTAGACGTAGTTGGCCGAAGGAATGATGACGCCGATGTTGGTCGTCTTGTTGGTCGCGAGGGCCTGGGCGAGGCCGCTGGGCTTGTAGCCGAGCCGGCGGATCGTTTCCTCGACCCGCGCCTTGGTATCGGGCTTGACGTTGCCTTTGTTGTTGATGACCCGCGAGACGGTCGCGAGCGAAACGCCGCTCGCCTTGGCGACTTGGTAAATGGTTACTCTTTCCTTGATGTTCTTCATAATCTTCTACCCTAAGTGAATAATGCTACGATTAACCGGAAGATACAATGAAAAGTTTTCATCAATTCTTTTTACCGATATAGCCAAATTAGCCTTTTGCTCGATGGAGTCGCTTCTTTTTCCTATTGGCATCTCATGTAACAACTGAAAACCGATACAATCGATACATTGTTGCCAATATGGGCGACGGCCGCGGGCTTTTTCCGCTCGTTACCCTGCCGCGCCTATTCATCGATGAAGAAAAAGCCACCCCCGCCGGGCAGGAGTGGCTCTTCATCAAAGCCTCAATAAATGGGATAGGGAACCTTCTTCAGGCGGGTTGAAGGAACCTCGCCCCGGCCTTCCTTGGCCTCGGGGCGGCCGTCGAGCTCGACGAGGTCGCCGGTATAGCCGACGGTCGAGTTCTCGACGAGGGAGGTCCCGACGCCGTAGGTATCGACCGGAACCCCTTCCTTCGTCCATTCGTCGATCTTCTTCCAGGTGAAGCCCGAGGAGACGGTGATCTTCACGAAGGGGAAGCCGTTATCGTCGAGGGCCTTCCGGAGGGCGTAGATGAGTTCCTTGCAGACGCCATGGGGATCGAAGCCCGAGGTATCCTTGCCGTCGAAGTAATGGTCGACGAGGGATTTGGAGGTATCGACCCGGACCCCGCGGAGGCGCTTCCCGAGCGCTTTGGCGAGCATCACCGAGTCGTGGACGACGTTGTTATGGTAGTCGATGAGGGCCGTGACCCCGTTTTCCGGGAAGGAGGCCTCGTAGTATTCGGCCGCCTTCACGATGTCGCCGCCGCAGATCTCGATGAGGGCGTGGGGCATCGTCCCCATCCCCTTGACCCCGACCCAAGCCCCTTGGGCGTCGGTCGAGAACTTCTTGATGCCGGCGACGTAGGTCGCATAGCCATCGCCCGTCTGGGTGAGGTAGTCGTCCTGGCGGTCGGCCATCGAGAAGCAATCGGTTCCCCGGAGGGCTTTCACGACCTGGTAGGTGTTGGTCGCGACGGCCGAGCGGCGGGTCAAGATGCCGTCGATGATGCTTTCGAGGAAGCCGAAGTCCTCGTACTTGCCTTTGACTTTGAGGACCGGTTCCCCCGCTTGCACGAGATCGCCATCGTCGAGGGCGTAGATCTCGAGATTTTCGGGATGGCGGGCGAATTTGTGGAGGATGGCGATGGCCTCGTCGAGCCCGCAGGCCATGACATCGTCTTTCCGCTGGAACCACTGCTCGAGGACGACGTGCCCCGGGAGGTGCTTCTCGACGATTTCCCGGCTCTTGAGGAAGTAATTGGCCGAGAAATAGCCTTCGCCGATCCGCTCGTCGAGATGGAAGGTCCTATCGGTAAGGCGGGCGATTTTTCCCGCTTCCTTGAGTTTGATTTCGCGCTCTTCCATGGTCCTAGTTCCTTTCTTTGAAGAAGTCGGTTCCGACTTCGAGGCCATTAGCGTCATAGGCTTCCTTCGCCCCGTCGCTATCCCCGAGTTCCCACTTCGAGGCAATGAGGCACTCGAGGGGGATGTTCTTCTCGAGGTGGGAGACGAACTTGCTCCCGTCCCGGGCGATCCGACCGCTTTCGAGATAGACGCAGGTCGAGCCGACTTGAAGGCCCGAAAGGCTCGAGACCGTCTCGAGGCGCTTCCCGCCCCGGCCTTCGAGGGCGTAGATATAGGTTCCTTCGTAAAGGGGGTGTTCCTCCTTCGAGAGGACCTTCCCGACGAAATAGCCGGAATCCGGTTCGAAGGGAGGAAGGGGGAAGCCCGCGCCTTCGATTTCCTTTTTCACGATGGAGATGACCTCGTCCGGCGGGAAATAGAGGATCCCGTTGGCCTTGACCTTGCATTTCCGCTTGAAGGAAAAGAGGTTGTAGCCGATGGCCTCTCCCTCGGCGTCGAGAATCATCGTGACATCGTTTGCGGATTTGCTGCTAGCGGCCTTCTTCTCGGGGTCGACGAGGACCAGGAGGACGTCGCCTAAGGACTGGTAAGGATAGAAAAGTCGTGCCATGTTACATCCTTTCTAGATATGCCCGGTGGATGGCCATCCCTTCCGAGCGGAAACGCTCCTCGTACTCGCTCATCGCCTCCTCGGAGGGATAGGGCTCTTCGACGAGCCTTCCCCCGGCCAGCGGATAGCTTTCGAGGAAGTAGGCATAGAGGTCGTCGTTGTCGGTCCGGAACTCGAGGCGCCCGCCCGGGGCGAGGAGCGAGAGGATCTTCTTCAGGCGCTCGGGGTAGACGAGCCGCCTCTTCGCGTGCCGCCTTTTGGGCCACGGATCGGGAAAATGGACGTGGATTTCCTCGAAAGATAAGTTCTCTAGAGCCTCGTAAGCCTCGTCGAAATCGAGATTGGAGATCCGAATATTGGGCAGTTCGGCCTCCACCGCCTTCTTGACGGCCGAGCCGCAGCTCGAGACGTCGCGCTCGAGCCCGAGGAAGTGGATCTCGGGATGGAGGGCGGCCGTCTTCACGAGGAAGCCGCCCTTCCCGCTTCCGATCTCGAGGACGAGCCGTCCCTCATAGAAGGGGTCGGAGGGGTCGATGGAACGCGGGGAGAAGGAAGGGTGGGCGTCGATGTAGGAAGGCGTCCAGCCCTTGTAGCGGCCTCTCACTTGGAGCGGGCCGCCTTTCCGAGGGCGTCGATCGCGTGGGCGTAGATGGCGATGTCCTTATGGAAGTCGTCCATGTAGATGTATTCGTCCGGCGCGTGCATCCTGCCGTCGTGGCCCGGGAAGGCCGCCCCGAAGGCGACGCAGTTCTTGACGTGCTTGGCGTAGGTGTTGCCCCCGATGGCAAGCGGCTTAGCGAAGAGCTTCCAGGTCTCGGCCCGGTAGACCTTCATAAGAGTCTTGACGAGGAGGCCGTCCTTCGGGGAGAGGAGGACGGGCGAGCGGGAAAGGAGGGTGATCTCGGCCCCGGTCGCCGCCTTGAGCTTCTCTTCGGTCTTTTCGTAGTCGCAGTCTTCGCCATAGCGGAAGTCGACCGTGAACTTGAGGGTCTTCCCGTCGTAGGAGAAGAGGCCGTAGTTGAAGGTCGAGGGCCCGAGTTCCCTAGCGACGTGGCCGCCGCCGAAGGAGGAGCCGAGCGGATGGCGGAGGGCTTCGTAGATCTTGCCGAGTTCCTCGTTATGGTAGAACTCGGAAAGGGCCTTGAGGGCGGCGATGGCGGCGTTGCTCCCCTTCTCCGGCTCGGCCCCGTGGGCCGCGCGGCCCTTGAAGGTCACCATGAGGAGGACGTCGCTTTTGGCGATGTCGCAATCGACTTTCTTTTCTTGGAGATAGGAAACGAACTTCTCGTCGGGAGCAAGGGTCACGAGGCAGGAGTCGCAGACGGCGTTGACGGCCGTGCCGCCCGAGAGGGCGATGACCGGCGAAAGATCGATTTCGCGGCTGAGCGAGAGCTGGTCGATCCCCTTCTCGGCGTAGATGAGCGGGTAGTCGGCATCGGGTGTGAAAGCGAGGGAGGGCTCTTCACCGTGGGCTTCGTGGAAATAGTGCTCGAGGCAAGAGGAGCCGCGCTCTTCATCGCCCCCGACGACGAGCTTGACCCGGTAGCCGCTGACCATCCCGTGGTCCTTGAGGAGCTTGAGGCCGAAAAGGGCAGCCATGAGCGGCCCTTTGTCGTCGCTCGTTCCCCTGCCGATCATCTTCCCTTCCGCGTCGATGGCCGGCTTGAAGGGCGGGATCGTCCACTTGCCGCTCGCCGGGACGACGTCGGCGTGGGCATAGATCCCGACGAGGGGTCCGCTATGCCCATAGGAGATCTCGACCGCCCGGCCGAGAACCTTCCGCCCTTCGAAGCCGTATTCCTTGGCGAGCTTCAAAAGATAGTCGAAGGCCTTATCGACCCCAGCTCCGTAAGGGCGTTCCTTGCTGATCGAGCTTTCGTCGTAATGGGAATCGATGCTCACGAGTTTCTGGAGGGCCATCGTGGCCGTCTTGTAATAAGGCTTCGCGAGGCGGGTGAATTTGCTCATTTCTCTTTCCTTCTTTCTTGCTTACTTCTGGCGCGCGCTTTCCATTTTCCGGAGGGGCCGGTCGATGAGCGGCACCATCACCGCGGCCAAGGTTGCCTCCCCGAGCGCCCCGAGGAGAACCGAGACGAGGAAGGTGATGGCCACGCCCTCCGCCACCGGGTCGCTGCTCGCGAAGTAGCCTCCGATCTCACCCGGGTAAAAGAGGTAGAGGGTGAGGAAGACGAGGCCGGTGTGGAGGATGGTGAGGAAGAAGGAAAGCACGCCCTTCCCCAAACCACCGGATAGTTTAGGACTTCTTTTCGTAAGAGAAAAGAAAAGCCCGGCGAGGAAGCCGAAGACGATCCGGGGTGGGAGGGCGATCCAGGGATAGACGAAGAAAGCGTTGAGGCCGGTCCCGTTCATCGCGGCCTGGGCCATCGAGGTGAGGCCGAAGACGAGGCCGTAGAGGGCCCCGCGCTTCGCCCCGCCGATGCTCGCGCCGACGAGAACCGGGATGTGGAGAAGGGTCAAGGCGAGCCACGGCAAGATGAAAAGATAGCCGACTTGGGGGATGAGGCCCATCACGAGGATGATGGCGATGATGATGGCGTCGAAGGCGATGTTCTTCGTCTTCCGCTCGGCTTTGAAGCTAGCTTGGTAGAAAGCGAGGATCCCGATGAGGAAAAGGGCGATGAGGATCCAAGTCAAAAGCGAATTCCAGTCCATGGTTCAGTCCTCCTGGTTCCGGGCATAGATGCGGCTAAGCCCCTTCATCAAGAGATCGGGCTCGTAGACGAAGGAAGGGAGGAGACTCTTCACGAAGCGGGCGTTCCCCCCGGTGAGATAAGGCGTGAGCGGCTCGCCGGCGATTTTTTCGAAGCCCCCGAGGAAGCCAAGGCATTCGTAGGCCGTCCCGTAAAGGAGCCCGGCGTTGAGGCTGTCGAAGGTGTTCTTTCCTAAAGGGGAAGGCGGGAGGGACAAGGAGGCCTCGGGGAGGGAAGAAGTCTTCTCACGAAGCAAAAGGGCCCCGCCCCGGATCCCAGGGGCGATGGCGACGCCGCGGAAGGCGCCGTCCTTATCGACGTAGATGAATTTGCTGGCCGTTCCGAGATCGGCGATGAAAGACGGGAGTTTTGCGAGGGAAACGGCCCCGGAAGCCGCGGCCACGAGGTCGCTTCCGACCTCCAAGGGGTGGTCGACCTTGAGGGCGATCCCCGTCCGCGCGTTTGCCCCGAGGAGCAAGGGTTTCCTTCCGCTCAGGCGTTCGAGGACCGAAAGGAAATTGGGCGTGAGGGAACTCACGACCGAGGAAAGGATTGCACCCTCAACGCCTTCTTCCTTGATGAGGCGTCCGAGAGGGCTATAGGCGATCCGGGCGAGATACTCGTCCGCGCTTTTCCCGCGTTCAGTCTCGAGGGAAAGACGGGCGACGACCTTCTCTTCATTGAGAAGGGCGATTTTGACGAAAGAGTTGCCGATGTCGACGGCAAGTAGCATAGATGTGACCTCCGCTCCAGTCCCAACCGGGTACCGGGCAAGCGGAAGTATAGGAAAAGAAAGGCAGACAAGGAAGAGTTAAGCTAAACTAAGGCCATGAAGCAAATCGATGTTTTCGGGGTCAGGCGCGCCATCCTCCTCTATGCCTTGGCCCTCGGCCTTTCCGTCGTCGGGATCGCGGCCTTCGCGGCCTTCTACCTCATCTTCGGACAAGATTGGCTCTTCTGGTGCATCTTCCTCATGGTGGTCGTCACCCTTTATATGGGGTACCTGCTCGTCTACGAGGCTTATTTCCGCTACGGGAAGGAAGTCGCCCTCAAAGGCCACTTCGTCGTGGCCGAGGTTTCCTGGCACGACCCCTTCGGGCGGCCAAGGGAGAAAATATCCGCCATCTACGAAACAGAAAAAGGCCAATTGGTTGGCCTTTTGCTGGGGAATTTCAGCCTCTACCGCCAAAAGAAAGCCGAAGGAGAGAAGATTTACTGCTTCCTTCTCGACGATGGGCGGTTTTTGGCCGTCGACCCGCGCTCGAAGCTCTACAAGGACCCCGCGGACTGAATCGTCGAAAGATGCTCCCGCCTGGCCTCCCCGAGGGAGAGGCGGAGCTTCCCCCAGTCGAAATAGGCAAAATCGGTCCCTTCCTCGTCGAAGAGCCAGGCTTCCTTGAAGAGGGGCCGGAGGGCGTCGCCGAAGGGATCGACCTCGTCCGGGGAGGCGTCGGCGGGCAGGGCCTCCGCAAGGAGGTCTGTTCCATCCGCGTAACGCGTTTCCCTTAAGAGGGTCATTCCCTCGATTTCGTGAAGAGGGAGGAAGCGCCCTTCCCCTTTGAAGGGGGACGAGGCGCTGAGAAACGGGGCTTGAACGTAACTTCCCTCTTCCCCAAGCCCTCTCTGCCGGGAAAGGACGAGGCCTTCGTATTTTTCGAAGACCCTCCGTTCGGCCGCGTAGGCGCTGACGGCCGCGGCTAGCTCGATATCGTCGCCCCGATCGAAGGAGGAAAGGGAAGACAGGGGATTCCCCTCCTCGTCGAGGATGAGGCGGGCAAGGAGGTAATGGCTTTCGCTTCGTTCCTCGGAAAGGGCGAGATCGTATTCGACTGCCGCTTCCCGCCGCTCGAAGAGGCCGACCAGCTCGTATTCCTCGTTCCCGAGGGGTACAGCGGAAAGCTCGTCGAAGGCCATCATCTTGAGGAGGGAATCCTGCCCTTCGAGGCTGTTCATGTAGATGTAGCGGCCGTCGTAAAGGCCGACCTCCTCGGGGCCGAAGATGGAATGCCTTTCACTTTCGTAGAAGCTATGGAGCCCTTCTTCCAAAGCCGCGACCCGGGCCGACGGAAGGTAATAGGCGAGGTAGTCGGTTTTCTTCGAAAGGCGGGCTTCCACCGCCCCATAAGGATGCTCCGGGCTTCCAAGGTCGCGGTAAAAGTAGGGCTCGTCGTCGTTTATGTCGTCGTAGCCTTGATAGAAGACGAGGTTCGTCGTCGCGATTCGCTCGGTCCCGCCGAGGAGGCCGATCCGGTTTTCGTTCGGGTCGAGGTCAGGGACATAGGTCTCTTCCTCGAAGGCCCAAAGGATCTCATCCGCCGATTCAGCAGGGGAAGGCGAAGACGAGGAAGCCCCGCCCTCCTCGCAGGAAGCGAGGCCGAGGGAGGCGAGAGCAAGGGTCAAAAGTAACACGCGGCCCATCCTTTTTCCTTTCATCTTGAATCTCCTTTCTGCCTTTGGGACTAGGCGAATTCGTCAAAAGAAGCCGTTTTTGCCTTGGTTTTTTTCTTCTAGGCATTTTCACCATAGGGCAAATAAAAAAATTTCAAAGGAAAATTTTACGTTTTTGTTCTTTTCGTAACGGAAAGAAAAAGCGGCCCGCGAGAGCAGGCCGCCATAGGAAGAGCTTAATCAGATGACGACGACGTTCACGATCCGCCCGGGGACGTAGATGAACTTCTTGACCGTTTTCCCTTCGAGGAAGGGCCTGGCCTTCGCCGAGGCGAAAGCTGCCTTTTGGGCCGTCTCCTCGTCCGCGTCCTTGCTGAGGAGAAGGACGTCGCGGACCTTGCCGTTGACCGAGAGGGCCACCTTGACCGTCGCCTCGGCGAGCTTGCTCTCGTCGTAGGCCGGCCAGCTCTCGTAGTCGATGAAGCCCTGATGGCCGAGCTTTTCCCACATTTCCTCCCCGATGAAGGGGGCGATGCAGGAGAGGATCTTCACGAAGCCTTCGAGATAGGGCTTATAGAGGCTCGTCGCCTTGTAGCAGTCGTTGACGAAGACCATCATGGCGGCGATGGCCGTGTTGAAGGAGAGGCTCTCGAAGTCGGAGGTGCACTTCTTCACCATCGCGTTGTAGGAACGGTCGAGCGAGCCGTCGTTTTGTTCGCTGATCCGCGAGAGGTAAGGTTCCTCGTCGACGAGGCGGTAGACCCGTTCGAGGAAGCGCCGGGCCCCGGTGAGCCCGGTCGTCGACCACGGCTTCACTTCGTTTAAGGGGCCGGCGAACATCTCGAAGAGGCGGAGGCTATCGGCCCCGTAGTCGCGGACGATGTCGTCGGGATTGACGACGTTCCCGCGGCTCTTCGACATCTTCTCCCCATTTTCCCCGAGGATCATCCCTTGGTGGACGAGCTTCTTGAAGGGCTCGGTTCCGCTCACGACGCCGATGTCGTGGAGGAACTTGTACCAGAAGCGGGCGTAGAGAAGGTGGAGGACGGCATGTTCGGCCCCGCCGACGTAGAGGTCGACCGGCATCCAGTGGTCGGAGAGCTTCTTGTCGCAAAGGCACTTATCGTTATGGGGATCGATGTAGCGGAGATAGTACCAGGAGGAACCGGCCCACTGGGGCATCGTGTTGGTCTCCCGGACATAGTCCTTCCCGCCTTTCTTCACGTGGAGCCAGCTTTCCGGGGCTCTCGAGAGCGGCGGCTTCCCGTCGCGGGTCGGAGTGAAGTCGTCGAGGGGCGGGAGGGTGAGCGGCAGCTCGTCTTCCGAAAGGGGGATTTCCTCCCCTTTCCCGTCGGAAAGCATTGGGATCGGCTCGCCCCAGTAGCGCTGGCGGGAGAAGATCCAGTCGCGGAGCTTGTAGTTGATCTTTTCCTCGCCCCGCTTCATCTCCTCGAGCTTATGGAGGATGGCCTTCTTGGCCCCGGCGATGTCGAGTCCGTCGGCGAAGGCGCTATTGATGTGCTTCCCGTCGCCTTCGTAGGCATGCTCGGAGATGTCGCCCTCGATCACCTGGATCATCTCGAGCCCGTGGGCCTTGGCGAACTGGTAGTCGCGCTCGTCGTGGGCCGGGACGGCCATCACGGCCCCGGAGCCGTAGCTGCCGAGGACGTAGTCGGCGACGTAGATCGGGATCTTCCGCCCGTTGATGGGATTCACGGCATAGGCGCCGGTGAAAACCCCCGTTTTCTCCTTTTCCGAGGCGGATATGCGGGCCAAATCGCTCTTGGAAGACGCTTCTTTGACATAGCTTTCGACCGCTTCCTTGTTATCGGGATGAACGATCGAGCTAAGGAGCGGGTGCTCCGGGGCGAGACAGCAATAGGTGCAGCCGAAAAGGGTATCGACCCGAGTGGTGAAGACCTTGAAATGGAGGTCGGTGAAAGCGACCCCGAAATCGATTTCGACCCCGGAGGAGCGGCCGATCCAGTTCTTTTGCATCTCGAGGGTCGACTTCGGCCAGTCGAGGCCTTCGAGCCCTTCCTCGAGCTTATCGGCATAGGCGGTTATCTTGAGGATCCACTGCCGCATCGGCATCCGGATGACCGGGTAGCCGCCGCGCTCGCTTTTCCCGTCGATCACCTCTTCGTTGGCGAGGACGGTCCCGAGTTCCGGGCAATAGTTGACCGGGACGTCGGAAACGTAGGCGAGGTCGTGCTTGAAAAGCTCCACGAAAATCCATTGGGTCCACTTGTAGTATTCCGGGTCGATCGTCGCGATTTCCCGCGACCAGTCGTAGGAAAAGCCGAGCATCTTGAGCTGCTCGCGGAAGTGGTCGATGTTCTTCCTGGTGAAGGCTTCCGGGTGCTGATTGTTCTTGATGGCGAACTGCTCGGCCGGTAAGCCGAAGGCATCCCAGCCCATCGGATGGAGGACGTTGTAGCCCTGCATCCTTTTCATCCTGCTCACGATGTCGGTCGCCGTGTAGCCTTCCGGGTGCCCGACGTGGAGCCCCTGCCCCGAGGGGAAGGGGAACATGTCGAGGGCATAGAATTTGGGTTTCGAAAAGTCCGAGGTATCGCAAGCGTAGGGCTTCTTTTCCTCGATTTGCTCGCGCCACCGCTTCTCGATGCGCTTGTGGTCGTAACTCATAAAAGACCTCCGTGTGGGGGCCTAGGCGATCGAACGGTAGAGGTCGCGGTAACGGGCGGCCGATTTCTTCCACGAGCGGTCAAGGCCCATGGCCCAACGCGCCATCTCGTAATAGAGCCCCTGGTTGGAATAGGTTTCCTCCGCGAGGCCGACGGCGTAGTCGAGGCCTTGCTCATTATAGTCGCGGAAGGCGAGCCCGTCAGGCTTACTCGAGCCAAGATCCCGGTATCCGTGGACGGTATCGGAGAGCCCGCCGGTGTAGCGGACGATCGGGAGGGTCCCGTAGCGCTGGGCGATCATCTGGGAAATCCCGCACGGCTCGAAGAGGCTCGGCATGAGGAAGAAGTCGCTCCCGGCGTAGATCTTGTGGGCCAGGGTGTTGTTGTAGCCGATGTAGATGCCCATCGTGCCCGAGTACTGGCGCCGGAGTTCCTCGAGTTCCTGCTCAAGTTCGTATTCGCCGCTTCCGACGACGAGGAAGTTGGCCCCGTGGGCCAAGGCCCGCCGCATCGAGTGGATGGCGAGGCCGATTCCCTTCTGGAAGGAAAGGCGGGAGACGAGCCCGTAGACCGGGCCGCCCATCCAGTTTACCCCGAAGGAGGCGAGGAGGTCGGCTTGGTTGAGGTGCTTTCCGTCCTCGAGATCCTTCCCCTTCCCGTAATTCTGGGCGATGTAGACGTCGGTCCTTGGATTCCACTCCTCGGTATCGATCCCGTTGAGGATCCCGACGAAGTCCTTTTCCCGGAGGCGGAGGACCCCGTCGAGCCCTTGGGAGAGGGCCGGGGTCAACAGTTCTTCCCGGTGGGTCGGGGAGACGGTCGTCACCTTGTCGGCGAAGACGATACCGGATTTGAGGGTCGAGACCATGCCTTCGAAGCGGACGGCCCCCGAATCGAAGAGAACGTCGCTCAGTCCGTAGAAGTCGTTGAGGAAGTACTTGTCGATCATCCCCTTGAAGGCCGGGTTATGGATGGTGAGCACCGTCTTCGTGTGGTCGTAATAAGGATCCTCCCGGTTCTTCAGGAGGCAGGGGATCATGGCGCTTTGCCAGTCGTGGACGTGGATGACGTCGGGGCAGAAGGAAGCGACTTTCAGGGCTTCGAGGGCCCCGAGGGCGAAGAAGGCGAAGCGCTCGCCGTCGTCGTTGTAGCCGTAGAGGGACTCCCGCGAAAAGTAGTAATCGTTCTGGATAAGGAGGAACTTCACGCCTTCGTGCTCGTAGGAGAAGACGGCCGCCCCCTGCTGCCGCCAGGACATCTGGACGAAAAAGCCACCGAGCTTCGTAAGCTTCAGGTGGCGATCGGCGATCGCTTGGTAAAAGGGCAGGACGATGACGACTTCGTCACCGGCCTTCACGAGGGCTTTGCTAAGGGAAAAGGCGACGTCGGCGAGGCCTCCCGTCTTGCAAAGGGGAAGGGCCTCGCTCGCGACCATGGCGATTTTCATAGGATGGCTCCTTGCTTGAGGTAGATCGGGGTCTTGCCGTCGCCCTCGATGGCGTGGCGGGCGGTGATGATCGAGTACTTGTCGATGACGCAGTTCTTGACCGTCGCCTTGTCGCCGATTGAGACGTTCGAGAAGACGATCGAATCCTCCACCACCGCGTCCTTGCCGACCTTGACGTCCCGGCAGATGATCGAGTGGCGGACCGTCCCCTCGACGATGCAGCCGTTGGAGACGAAGGAGTCGCTCACGTTCGCCTTCGACCCGTAGAGGGCCGGCGGGGTATCGTGGGTCAAGGTATAGATCGGGCGTTCCTTCACGAAGAGGGAGGCGGCGATATCGGGATTGAGCATCTCGAAGGAATAGTCGATGTAATGCTTGAAGGAATCGAAGCGCCTGGCGTAGCCGGTCCACGGGACGGCACGGACCTTGATCCTCTCGGCCTTGAGGAGATATTCCATCGTCTCCCGGAAGCCGAAGGACATGTCGACCCGTTCGTGGGCCTTGAGAATCTCGAAGAGGACGTCCCGCTTCATGATCCAGACCTCGAGGGAGACGTTGGCTTCCTTCTTCCGCCCGGCGTTCTTCGCCGTCTCGACGACATAGCCGTCCTTGTCGACCTTGAAGGCATAGGAGCCGATGAATTCTTTGTCGGCATCCTTGATCGGCTTATAGACGATCGTGAGGTCCTCCCCGCGGGCCATGTGCTCCTCGATGATGGGACGGAGGTCGATGTTGGCCACGATGTGGGGCGAGGCCACCACGATGGTCGAGGCTTGCGAATCGTAGAGGACCCAGTCGTTTTCCTTGACGTTGGCCACGTCGGTGTTGTAGGCCGGGTTGAGGATCCCCCGCTCGTTGTAGAAGATGACCTCGCGGCCGATCTTCGTGTTGTTGGTCCAGCTCGAAAGGTTGCCCATGTGCTTGAGCATCGAGCGCTGATGGTCCTTGATGAGGACCCCGATGGCGTCGATCCCGGCGTTGCAGAAGTTGCTCAGGGCGAAATCGCAGAAAGCAAAGCGCCCGAGGAAGGAGGTCGAGGCCAGGGGGCGGGAGGAGGTAAGGCCCCCGAGCTCCGGGGAATTGTGGCAATTGAGAAGTCCGATGATCTGGCTCATAGTCTGGCCGCCTTTCCGTTGACGACGAGGACGATCCCATCGCGCTCGCCGTTCACCTTTTCGTTGTAGTCGACAAGGGTGTCGGGCCCGACGATGGCATCGTAGACGCTGGCTCCCTTCCTGATGACGGCCCCGTTCATGACGACCGAGTTGACGACCGAGGCGCCTTCCTCGACGAGGGTGTCGCCCGAAATGACCGAGTGGCGGACCTTCCCGAGGATCTGGGCCCCTTGGTTGATGAGGGAATCGCTCACCGACGCGTTGGCGCCGATGTACTGCGGGGTCGAGTGGGCGTCTTCGCTGTAGATCCGGTTGTCGCCCTGGACGGTATAGAGATTGGTCGTCCCGGCGCTCATGAGAAGGTCCATGTTGGCTTGGTGGAGGCTCGCCACGGTGCCGACGTCCTTCCAATAGCCTTCGTAGAGATAGACCGAGAGCTTCCGCTTCTCGGAAAGCATCGTCGGGATGATGTCTTTACCGAAGTCGTGGGAGGAATCTTCTTTCTTGTGGTCGGCTAGTAGCGCCGCCCGGAGGACTTTGTAGGTGAAGATGTAGATGCCCATCGAGGCGAGGTTGGAGATCGGCTTCTTCGGCTTCTCGACGAACTGGACGATCTCGTCTTTCTCGTTGGCGACGAGGATCCCGAAGCGGGACGCTTCCTCGATCGGGACCCGGTAGACGCTGATCGTGCAGTCGCTCCCGGTCTGGATGTGCTTCTTGAGCATCGGCTCGTAGGAGCAGCTGTAGATGTGGTCGCCCGAGAGGATGAGGACGTACTCGGGGTCGACCCGGTCAAGCCAATCGATGTTCTGGTAGATGGCGTCGGCCGTCCCTAAATACCAGTTGCTCCCTTCTTCCGTCTCCTTCGGGGTGAGGACCGAAGTAAGGGAGCGGACGCCGTTGAGCCCCCACTTCTCGCCGTTGCCGATGTAGGTGTTCAGCTCGCTGCTCTCGTACTGGGTGAGAACCCCGACCGAGGTGATGCCGCTATTGGCGCAATTCGATAGCGGAAAGTCGATGATCCGATACTTCCCGCCGTAGCTCACGGCGGGCTTCGCCACTTTCTTGGTGAGCGACTGAAGCCTCGTGCCCTTGCCGCCTGCCAAGATCATGGCCGCTAGTCTGGTACCCATGTCTTTTCCTTGTTTGCCTCCATGTGTTCGACTTCATGATACCGCTTTCACTCGGCCTTTTAGATATAAAAAACAAGGAATGTTGAGGAAAAAGAGGGTCTCCCCTCGGCCCCGTGCGAAAGGAAAGAGAAAGCCTCGGGCTTTCCTTCGCGCTTTCCTAAAAAGGGAAAACGGTTCCTCTTTCGCCGACTTCGGACAAAGGGAAGCCTTTTTGCGGAGATTTTCCCCGCGGTCCCGCCTTTCATGAAAGCAAAAAGGCCAAATCGTCCTCCCCGGAGCCAAAAGAAGCGCCCGAAGACCTAAGGAGCGATTCATATAAGCCCGCCCCCTCCCCCTTCGGGGACGGGCGCGAAATTTACCTTTGCTTGCCTTTCCCCCGCGTGCTAACATTAGCCCCGCGCAATTAGCGTGTTAGAGAGGTGAAAGCATGTCAAGAGTCTGCCCGATTACCGGAAAAGGTCCCCTCAGCGGCAACAACCGCAGCCACAGCGTCCGTGCGACCCGCCGCGTCTGGAATGCCAATCTCCAGAAGTACCGCATCAACATCAACGGCAAGATGGTCCAGGTTCGCATGAGCGCCCGCGCCTATCGTTCGCTCACCAAGTCGACCAAAGGCGAATAAGGTTCCTAGGCAATGAAAACGGCGGCCAGCGGCCGCCTTTTCTTTTGCCTTTTTTCCTCTTTTATAGGGTCGGGACCGTATAGGCGAGGATGAGGGCACCGATCGAAAGGGCAAGACTCGACAGGAGCCGGACGGCCACCACCGCCCATTCCCCGTAAGCCAAGGCATTATGGTGGGGCCGGACATAGAGATCGATGCCGCTCGGATCCTCGATCTTCTCGACCTTGAGCCCTTTCGCAGCCTTGGGATTGAGCTCGGGGAGGATCGAGACGACGGCGAAGAGGAAGAGGATGACCGCCACGACCAGAACGCCGGTCAGGCGGGTCTGGGCCTCGGTGTAGAAACGGACGAGGAGAAGGCCGCCGATCACCGAGTAAAGGGCCGTCGCCCCCGAATGGAGGAGGGAGAAGGCGAGGTGCCTTTTCTCTTCGACGAGGTCGCCATGGGAGAAAAGGAGGCCTTCGAAAATCCCGGCGACGAGAACGAAGACGAGGCCGAGGATGGCAAGGACGAGGAGAGAGGTCGTCTCGCCAAGGAGCGTCATGATGACGAGGAAGGAAAGGACCGAGGCAGCGCTCGGCAGGAAGGAAACGACCCACTGGAGGCTTTCCTTGAGGGCGGGGCTAGCTCCCCGGTAGGTTCCCCCATAGAGCTCATAGGGGAAATGGGACAGGTAGGAAAAGCGCTCGGCCATCGCCCGGAAGTAGACTTTCGGGAGATAAACTCCGAGAAAAAGCTCGACGACGAGCGAAAGAAGGGCAAGCGAAAGCGCGGCTTCAGCCATGGATGAGCCCCCTGAGGCGCGACGCGAAGTCGCTATGTCCGTAGAGATAGGAACCGGCCACCAAAATATCAACGCCGGAGGCGATGGCTTTCTTGGCCGTCATATCGTTGATCCCGCCATCGATCGAAAGGAGGATCTTGTGGCCGCCATCGACGATCATCTTCTTGATGGCCCGGGCCCGCGGGAGGCTCTCCTCCATGAACTTCTGCCCGCCTTTCCCCGGCTCGACCGACATGAGAAGGATCAAATCGACATAAGGCAGATAGGGGGAAAGACGTTCGACCGGGGTCCCTGGGCGAAGGGAAACGCCAATGAAAGGAGAAGGGATTAATTTCCTCAGATCTTTAGGGTCGATGCCCCGGGCTTCAAGGGCCTCGAGGTGCACGGTGATGGCGTCCGCCCCGAGGGCGGCGAAGTTGGCCCCGACCCCAATGGGGTCATCGACCATCAAATGGACGTCAGAGAAAAGAGGGCAAGAGGGCAAAACGGCGTCAACTTCACCGTCAAAAAAGCTCGTGGCCGGCACGAAAGAGCCGTCCATCACGTCGAAATGGATGATTTCGGCCCCGGCGGAAGCCGCCTTTTGAATCTCCGCGGCGAGGTGGTCCTGCTCGGCCGCGAGAAGCGACGGCGAGACGGCGGGAAGCTTGAGCGAGAAGAGATCCTTCATCATTTGAACCCGAAAATCCGCGACAAAAGCCCTCTCTTCGTCTTGAAATTGTTCCCGTCCTTGAGGGTTTCGAGAATGGCTTCCTTCATCTGCTCGGCACTCCGGAACCGCTCCTCGGGGCGCTTCCGGCACGCCCGGACGACGATCCGGTCGATGGCTTTGCTCACGTCCGGCATCGTTTTGGAAGGCTCGGGGAAATGCTTCTTGATCTGCTCGACCGCCACCTCTTCCGGGGTCGGGGCGTCGAAAGGAACGCTCCCGGTGAGGAGCTCGTAGTAGACGATGCCCATCGAATAGATGTCCGACTCGACCCGGGCTTTCTCCCCCATCAGGATCTCGGGGGCCGTGTAGTAGACCGTCCCGGCGATGGCGTCGCCGTTCGAGGAAGAATCGCCGATCGGGGTCGAGATGCCGAAATCGGCGATCTTGATCGACCCGTCGGGCAAATAGAAAAGATTGTCGGGCTTGATATCCCGGTGAAGGAGGCCGTGCTGGTGGATATAGCTCACGCCCGAGCAGAGCTGGACCATGATCTCGCTCGCCTCGAGGGGGCTGAGGAAATGGCCGGCCACGACGTTCAGCTTGTCGCGGAGGGTCCGTCCGTCCACGTATTCGTTGACCATGTAGGGGCGGCCGTCGACCGTTCCTTCGCCATAGACCTTCACGATGTTCGGGTCGTTGAGCGAGGCCGCGGCCACGCATTCCCGGTGGAAGCGCTCGATGTTCTTCTCGCTCCCCATCATGTCTTTCCGCATGATCTTGATGGCCACCGGCCGCTTGTAGACGATGTCGTATCCTTCGTAGACGTCGGCCATCCCGCCATGGGCGATCCGGCTCACCACCCGGTAGCGGCCGTCGATCTTGTCGCCGAGCTCAATCATTGCCGAGGGCCTCCCAATAGGCTACCGCGATGTTGTCGCTCCCGCCGGTGCCGTTGGCCTCGTAGACGTAGGCAAGGGCCTTCTGGTCGGCCCGCTCGTCGGTCGAGGCAATGGCGACGATCGAGGAAAGGGGCAACTGGTTGTAGAGTCCGTCGGAGCATAGGAGCAGGCTTTCGCCCTCGTAACGGTAGCTATAGATGTCGAGGGCGAGAGAAGGATAGATCCCGAGGGCGTTCATAAGGACGTGGCGGTCGGGATGAGTCAAGGCTTCCTCGGGGCGGATCTTGCCGGCCCTGAGAAGGAAGTTCACATAGGTCTGGTCGACCGTGAGCTGGCGCCCCTCCCGGTCCTTGATGGCATAGGCCCTGGAGTCGCCGACATTGGCGACGAGGAGCCGCTTCCCCGAAAGGAGGGCGGCGACGAGAGTCGTCCCCATCCCCTTAGCCTCGGGATGGGCGTCCTGGTAGGCATAGATGGCCTTGTTGGCCTTCCGATAGGCCTTCTTCAGCCATTTCTTGTCGCCATGGGCCAAAACATGGGGCTTCTTGTTCCGGAAAAGGGCGGCGATGACGTCGATGGCCATCTTGGAGGCAACGTCGCCTTTGTTGGCCCCGCCCATCCCGTCGGCGACGACCAAAAGGACCTCCCCGGCCGCGTTCATGAGGACGAGGGAACGGTCTTCGTCGTCTTTCCTGACTTTGCCCCGGTCGGTCCGGTAGGCATATGTCCCGTGGATCGAATAGCGGTTCATGTCACTTGGCTTTCTGGTACTTGGCCCGGAGCTGCCCGCAGGCGGCGTCGATGTCGGTCCCGAATTCCTTGCGGACCGTGCAGTTGATCCCGCGGTTATTGAGGATCGTCATGAAGCGCCGGGCATTCTTCGAGCGCCTGAAGGGCTTTTCCTTTACCGGGTTGAGGGGGATGAGGTTGACGTAGCAAAGCATCCCCTTGAGCAGGGAGGCCAGCTCGTAGGCGTTTTCGTCTTTGTCGTTCAGACCGTCGATCAGGATGTATTCGAAGGTGAGGCGGCGGCCGCTACTTTCGATGTAGTCGCGGCAGGCGTCCATCAGCTCTTCCATCGTATAGCCGCGGGCAATCGGCATGAGTTCGCGCCGCGTCTTCTCGTTGCTCGCATGGAGGGAGATGGCCAAATTGATCTGGAGCCCTTCCTTCCCGTAGCGGCGGATCTTGTCGAGGATCCCGCAGGTCGAGACGGTGATGTGCCTGGCCCCGATGCCCATGGCGTGGTCGTCGTTGATGATTCGGATGAAATCCATCACGTTGTCGTAGTTGTCGAACGGCTCGCCGGTCCCCATGACCACGACGTGGGAAAGGCGTTCCCCCGCTTCCTTGAGGAAATCGTCGATGAGAAGGCATTCGCTCACCATTTCCCCGGCGGTCAAGACCCGGGTTCTCTTAAGGAGGCCGGAAGCGCAGAAGGCACAGCCCATCGAGCAGCCGACTTCGCTGCTCACGCAGGCGACGTTCCCGTAGTCGTAGCGCATGAGGACGGCCTCGACGAGCGAGCCGTCGGCCATCCTCAAAAGGAACTTGACGGTCCCGTCGGAAGCTTCCTGCTTGGTCGCGACTTCCGGAAGGGCAAAGGAAAAAGCCGCCGCGAGGCGTTCGCGATAGCTTTTCGAGACATCGGTCATCATTTCGGGGTCATAGACCCTTTTCTTGTAGACCCACTCGAAAAGCTGCCTTGCGCGGTAAGGCTTTTCCCCTTCCTCGACGACGGCTTTTTCAAGCTTGGAGAGGGGGTAGTCGAAGAATAAGCGCTTCCCTCCGTCCATGGGATTGCTCCCTTATTTGCCTTGGAGAGATGCCGGCATCGCCGGATCGACGTAGGCCGGGGTCGGCGGAACGGCGCTGACCGGGGTCTCTTCGACCTTGGTTTCCGGGGTTTCCGGATCGACGGCCAGTTCTTGCTTCGTCAGGACTGCGTAGTAGAGGGCGGTATCGAGATCCTCGAACGGGAAGATCTGCCGCTCGCTCTCGAGATGGAACTCGGGGTGGGCCATGATGAAGTTGTTGACGGTCCTATGCCCTTCGAGCATCGAAATCGTGTAGACCATGTAAACGAGCTTGCCGCCGGTGACGACGAACTTGCTGACGGCTTCGAGGGTCGCCTTTTCCTCGGCGAGGACCTTTTCCATCTCCTCGTTCTTGAAGTGGAGGAGGAAGTCCGGGCTTTCGCGGATCTGATCGAAGCTCGAGGAGAGCGGAGCGCAGATCGCGAGGTCGACCGGCCGGGAGACGGCCGCCGTGAGAAGGGCGTCGCTAGCCTCGCCTTCGAAGAAGTTGACGGTCTTGAGGTCCTTGCTCTTGATGAGGCGGCTCACCGCGACATGGTGGTTCTTGGACTTGCAGCCGAGGTTGAGGGCCACGTTGCTATAGCGTTCCACCGCTTCGAGGAGAAGCGAGGAATCTTCGAGGCCGCTGTAGACGAGGGCTTCGGCCGGGGTCTCGAGCGGGAGCTGGTCGAGGACGAACTTGGTCGCCGGGCGCTCGAGCCAGATGGTCCCGTTCACATAGTCCGGGAGGCGGCGGAGCGGCGACTTGCCGGTGTAATAGGCGATTCCTTCGACGGTCGAAGGCTTGAAATCGGGGTTGGCTTCATAGAAGCTCGAGGGATCGATCGGGGCGCCGAGGCGAACCGAAATGGTGCCGGGGCGGGCGTTTTTGCGGAGGATTTTGCCCATCACGCCCTTGCCGTAGTGCGACCAGATCCGCATCGCCCATTCCGGGCAGTTGTAGCGGAGGGAAAGGTATTGGTCGGTCCAGCTTTGGCCGGCATCTTCCGGCATGAAGTCGTGGACCTCGGAAAGGGCCTTCTGGAAGAGCGGCTCGACGAGGGCGAACTTCTCGTCCCCGAGGCGGGCCTTGACGAGGGCGGCCATCTCCTCGTAGCCGACGCGCTTGTAGTAATAGACATCGGCCAAGCCGAGGGCGACGAGCCTCTTCTCGTCTTCGTCGAGTCCCTCGATCTTCTTGAGGAGCGCGGTGAAAAGAAGATGGTGGCGCAGCTCGCAGCCGACGAGTCCGGCCACGAACGAGCGGTATTTCCTGAGCGGCTCGTTTTCCCGCGGCTGGAATTTCTTTCTCAGCGCTTCGTTGAACGGAACGTCGTCAACGACGATTTCCTTAAGGATTTGCTCCGCGAGGGAGATTTGAAGTTCGGTCTCTTCCATGGTTAGTACCTCCGAAAACGCAAAAGGGCGGTCACTCGCCCCCCTTGCCCTTGATATAAGCCTCCAGATCGGTGGCGGCTTTTTCCTCGAGGGCGTCCATCTTGCCCTCGAAGGCGTCGCCGAGATAGATGCCCTCAGCCTCGTCCGGATGTTCTTCCGAGGGCGAAGGGGCATCGAAGGCTTCCGCGGCAGCCTCGTCGGCGGCCAGTTCGGCTTCCTTGATGTTCTCGGCTTTGAGGAAGCGCGGATACGCGGGATTGTGCTGCCGGTATTCGTGCCCGTGGAAATACTCGAAGCGGAGTTCGACGTTGACCGAGAAATCGGTCATCGTCTTCAGTAGGTATTGCGCTACCTTGTCTTCCACCGCCTGGTATTTCTCGTCGGCGTGCACGACGATCAGGCAATTCCACGAGATCTGCTCGACCCCGTCGTGGAAGAGCGTGCTGTTGGGCGAATAAAAGGAGATTTCGTCCTCGCTGATTTCGAAGAGGGAGGCGAGATTCTTCTCGTGTTCGCGGCTGTAATGGCCCGCCACGTACTGGTCGAGCCCTAGGATGTCGATGGTGATCATACTCTTCCGTCGCAGGATTATAGCACGCGAAGGGGGCAGGCTAAAGGTTTTTAGATGGCTTTGCGGCCCAAAAGTAACATTGTCCAGTGGGGTACTCCCCGTCCTTCTATGAAGGGCGAAACGCCCCTCTTTCGGCCTTTTGCTTTACAGTTGGCTAGTAGTCGAGGGGATCGACGTCGACGTCGATCCGGATTCCGGGGACGGCCCCGTGGCGGGCGATGAGCTCTTTGAGGGGCCCTTCCACCGCCTCCCGCTTCTTGAACTTGAGGACGACGACCCGCCGGAAATAGCCGTCTTTCCGAACGAAATAGGGAGTCAAGGGCCCGATGACTTTCGTCTTCTCGAGTTCCAAGGTCCTTAGCTCATTAGCAAAGGAGAGGGCTTCCTCTTGGGCTTTTTCCTCGTTCGCGGCGCCGAATTCGACGGCGATGAGGAGGACATAGGGCGGGAACTGGGCGATTTTCCTTTCCCGCATCTCCCGGAGGAAAAAGCCGGGATAGTCCTGCTTGGCCCCCATGACGATGGCGTAATGGTTGGGATTGTAGGTCTGGATGATGGCCTCGCCCGGGAGGGAGCTCCGCCCGGCCCGGCCCACCGCTTGGGCGATGAGCTCGAAGCTCCGCTCGGCCGAGCGGTAGCCCGGGAGGGCGAGACCGATGTCGGCATCGGTCACCGCGGCCAGGGTCAAAAAGGGGAAGTCGTGCCCCTTGGCGACGATCTGGGTCCCGACGAGGATGTCGAATTCCTTTTCCCGGAAGGCGTGGACGAGCTTCTCGAGCTTGCTCGCCGAGCGGGCGGTGTCGCTGTCTAAGCGGGCGACCCGGGCCGTCGGGAAAAGGGTCGTCACTTCTTCTTCGAGCCGCTCGGTCCCGTAATTGACGCGCCTAAGCTCGTGTGAACCGCATTCCGGGCAGGCGTCCGGATAGAGCTCGACATGGCCGCAGTGATGGCATTTGAGAAGGCGTTCCCGGAAATGGTAAACGAGGTTGCTCCCGCATTCCGGGCACTTGAAAAGATGGCCGCACCGGGGGCAATTGATGCCGCTCCAATATCCCCGGCGGTTGATGAGGAGGAGGCACTGCTCCTTCTTGGAGAGCTTTTCCCTGATCTTGGCGATGAGGTACTTCGAAAGCTTGTTCGATTCATTCCCCATTGTGCCGCGTTCCCTTAAATCGACGATGGTCGTGAGCGGAAGGGGCCGCTCGTTGACCCGATGGGGCATCGAAGCGTAGCCGTAGACCCCTTTGAGAGCCCGGGCTCTCGTCTCGAGCGACGGGGTGGCCGAGCCAAGGACGACCTTGGCCCCGGCTTTTCCCCGCATGATGGCGACTTCGCGGGCATGGTAATGGGGCGCGTTGTCCTGCTTGTAGCTATCGACGTGCTCCTCGTCGAGGATGATGAGGCCGATGTTCTCGAGCGGCGCGAAGACGGCGCTCCGGGCGCCGACGACGATGTCGGCCTCCCCGCGGGCGATCCGGCGGTATTCGTCGTAGCGTTCCCCCGGGGTGAGCTCGCTATGGAGGATGGCGATCTTGCTACCGAAGCGGCGGGCGAAATAGTCGACCATCGCCGGGGTGAGGTTGATTTCCGGGACGAGCATGAGGACTTTCTTCCCGCTTTCGAGGCAGTGCTCGCTGAGCCGAAGGTAGACTTCGGTCTTGCCCGAGCCGGTCACCCCTTCGAGGAGGATGACGGGCTTGTCGGAGGCAATGATCTTCTCGTAGGCCTCATGCTGCTCATAGGTCATTTCGTGGGGCACTTCCCGCTCGCGCTCGGGTATCTCGAGGCGCCGCCGCTCCTTTTTGAAGAAGCGGACCCGGCCCTTCTTGGCCAAGGCTTCGAGAATCGACGGGCTCCCGGCTTCCTTTTTCCGGAGAGGCGAGGACGAAAGGAGGAAGCGGAGGGTCTCGATTTGCTTGAGGGTCAATCCCTCTTCGTTCTTGCTTATCGCTTCGACATAGGTCTCGTAGGCGATCTTCGGGGCTTTGAGCGAGGAGGAACGCGGAGCTAGAGACGGCGGGAGCATGGCTTGGAGGACGCTGATCAGGGGGGCCATGTAATAGGAAGCGACCTCCTTGGCGAGATCCATGAGGGAAGAAGTGAGAAGCGGTTCCTCGTCGACGATGTCCCCGTCATGGATTTCGTTGACCCTATATCCGAGCTCGGTCGAAAGTTCCTCCGGGGTCCCTTGGTAATCCCTCGAAGAAACGACGAAGCCGATGAGGCTCTTCTTGTTGAAGGCGCAGCGGACGCGGAAACGGGGCCCGATGGGCTTTTCTCCCCGGTAGAAGTAGGAAAAAGGCCGGTCTAATGACCGGGCCGAGTATTCGACAAGGACTTCGAGGAGCTTCATCGCCTCGATTTTACCCTAGGCGGGAGGAAATGATGGAGCGAATGGTGTCGACGGCTTTCGAAAGGTCGTCGTTAACGATCTGGAAATCATAGTCCTTGGCCATCGCGAGCTCGCGGGTCGCCTTTTCGAGGCGGGCCTTGATGACCTCCGGGTCCTCGGTGTCGCGCCCGACGAGGCGGGCCAAAAGGGTATCGCGGTCGGGCGGGAGGATGAAGATGGTAAGGAGATTCTCCTTGCCGCACTTCTTCATGATCTGGTGAGCCCCGTTGACCTCGATTTCGAGGATGACGTTATGGCCGGCTTCGAGGGCCTCGAAAACTTCTTTCTTCGGGGTACCGTAATTGTGGGAAACGAAGTTCGTGTGCTCGAGGAAACCGCCTTCGGCCACCATTTTCTTGAAGGTGGCGTCGTCGACGAAATGATAATCGACGCCGTCTTTTTCCCCGGGGCGCATTTCCCTAGTCGTATAGGAAACGGAATAAACAAGGTCGAGTTTCTTGTCATCCATGAGGAGCTCGCGCACCGTCCCCTTGCCGACCCCGGAGGGTCCCGAAATAACGATAAGAAGTCCGCGCTTTGCCATATATAACTTTAGAGTATCGCAAATCAGCCTTTCAAAGGCAAACAAAAACCGCACATTTTGCGGACTTTTCGTCGTTTTTCCTCCTGACAATCATCTCGGGAGGAAGACACGAATCGCGAGTTGGCCGTCAGCGGGGAAAGGCCGTTTCCGCATAGTTGCCTTCAAAAAACGCTGCAAAACCCCTTTCTTTCCGGATCGAAAAGGGAAAAAGGCCTCTCGGGTTGGCTGTCGCTGGGCAAGGAGCTGCCTCAACGTCTGTCGCTGATCTCGCCTTCGGCAATCGGCTCGTCCAGCCGTGAAATTTTCCGGCCGACGCCGGGCTTTTCGGGCCCATCATGCCCCTTTGACGAAGCGGGCCGAGCCTAAAGGGGCCGCCTTGGCCGAGCGCCCGGCCCGAAAACCGCGTCTCTCCCGCCGATTGGGCCGCCGAGGGGGACGGGAAGCCTTTCATGCGCTATCCTATGGGCGTGAAAATCTCCGAGCTCAATCAATACCTTGCCTACCTCGAACCCCTGCTCAAGGGGCGTTACCTCTCCCGGGTGACTTCCTTTGCCCCTGGGGTCGTCTCCTTCCGGGTGTCGGGAGCTGACTTCCCGCGCCTTACTTTCGTCATCGAGGGAGGCGAGCCCCGCTTCTACCTCGCGAGAACCCTCTTAGAAGGGAAAAGCCTCGAGACGAGTTTCCTCGACGTTATCAAAAAGCATCTCTACCGGGCCCAGGTCCGGGGCCTCTCGCTACTAGGAGGCGACCGGATCCTCGACCTCCGGCTTCTCGCCTCGGAGGAAGCCCTTTTCCCCAAGGAACGCCACCTCGTCTTCGAGATGTTCCCCCGCCACGCCAACCTCGTCCTCCTCGACGAGGAGAAGAAGGTCATCACCGCCTACCGGACATCTTCGATTGAGGACAAACGGCCTCTTTTCAAAGGCCTTACCTATGCGCTTCCCCCGCAAAACGCCTTCCAAATGGAAGATATTCCGCTCGACTTGGACAAAACCCTCAAGCACTACGAGGACCTCGAAGCCGAGATTCTTTCCAGCCGCAAGAAGGAGCGGTTCGGGGAACTCGAGAAATACCTCCGCTCCAGGAAGAAAGCCCTCGAGAAGAAGGCCGCGGCCCTTTCCCGCGACCTCGCGGGAGCCTCTTCCCGCCTCGATGCCGGAAAGAAGGGGGAGCTCATCTATACCTACTTCGACGAGATTGACCAAAGCGCCCCGAAGGTCGTCCTCGAAGGCGTCGAGATTGCCCTCGACCCCCGGAAGAGCCTCGCCCAGAACGCCGAGGCCTACTACCGCCAAGCCAAGAAGGCCAAGGAAACCGTGGATCTTGGGAACAAGCATCTCAAGGAGTGCCAGGAGGAACTTTCGGACGTCGAAAGCGCGATCGCCCAGTACGAAGCCAGCGACGAAGAAGGCCTCGAGCAGATGGCCAAGGAGCTTTCGATCCCGGAAAAGGGAAGGCCGAAGGCCGGCTGGAAGGGGCTTTCCCGTTCTTCCCTCCCCTACGAATGCCATCTCGGGACGACGCGCCTCTTATACGGGAAATCGGCTCGGGAAAACGACTGTCTGAGCTTCCTTTTCGCCCGGGGCAAGAAGCTCCACTGGTTCCACATCATGGGCGATAGCGGCTCCCACCTCGTCCTCAAAAGCGAGGAGCCGACGAAAAAGGAAATCGAGCTCGCCGCCGAGATTGCCTGCCTCCTTTCTGGTAGGGAAGACGGCGACGTCATGCACGCCCTCCGGGGCGACGTGAGGAAGGGAAGCGTCTCGGGGCAGGCCATCGTCAAGAAATTCGAGACCATCCACGTCCGCTCGGTGAGCGATGAGGCCCGCGCGGCCCTGAAGGCGGCCCACAAGGCCGAGAAGCCATGAACGAGCAGTTTAGGGAGTTCCTCTCCGCCCAAGGCGTCGACTGCGAGGACCTTCGCCCCTTGGGGGAAGGAACGAGCAACGACACATATCTACTAGGCAAGGCCCTCGTCTACCGAGAGAAAAAGCCCTCCGACCCCTACTTCTACCAGCCTCTCCACGAGAAGCGGGCCATCATGGAAGGAGCCAAGAAAGGCATCGCCGTCCCGGCTCTCCTTTTCGACGAGAAGACGGGCGACATGGTGAGCCTCTACATCCCCGGGAACGAGCACTTTCCGACCTCCGGGGCTTCTAAGGAAGACATCGGGAAAGCCGTAAAGGCCATCAAGGCCTTCCACGAATGCGAAGTGTCGCTCCCCCCGTTCGACCCCTTGAGGCGGCTTTCCTATTACCAGGACGAAGCCGGGGCCCGGCTCCTTTTCGCCGGGGAAAGCGAGATCGTCTCCTCCTTCGAGCAGGCGATAAGCACCTCGAAGCTCGTTCCTTCCCACAACGACCTCGTCGGGAGCAACGTCCTATATCTCGCCGGGAAGGCCCTTCTCATCGACTTCGAGTTCGCCGGATACAACGACCCTTACTTCGACCTCGCTTCCCTTTTAAGTGAGAACAAGATCGAGGACGAAGAGCTCATTAGCGAGGCCCTCTACGACCTTTTCGGGATCGATAGTGACCCCGACCGCCTCGCTTTGTTTTTGGCCTTCGAAGACATCCTTTGGGGCTATTGGGCCCTCTACCGCTTCAAGATGAGCGGCAACCCGATCTTCCAGGAAATCTACCAAGACAAAAAGGCCGCCTATGCCCGGCGGCCCCTCTTCAAGACGATGGCCTAGCCTTTCTTCCAAGGCTTGCGCTTGATTAAGAGAACGATTCCGTAAACGAGGAGAAAGATCAATAAGCCAATGAAGGCGCCCGCGAGGTTGATCCCGACGTCGACGAGGCTCGGGCCCCGCATCGGGGTGAGGATCTGGATGGCTTCGGTCATGAAGGCCAAGACGGCGGCGATCCCACCGGAGAAAGCCACGGCCAAATAAGTCCTATGAGGATCGGCGAAATAGAGGGCGAAGAAGAGGGCCCCGATGCCGCCGAGGAAAGCGAAAAGAGAGAGGTGGCCGATGTTTTTCCGGACGGAAATGGTGAAATCCTTGTCGCCGGGGTCGACGTTGACCGGCCCTTCGACCGTCGCGGAGAAAGTCATCTCCAAGTTCGGGTTGGCGACCGAGGAAACGGTGAAGGTCACGCTTCCCCCCTTCTCGAAGGAGATGCGCGGAGAGAGGGAGGGCGAGCCGCTGACCGAGGCGACGCCCGGGTCGGAAGAGACGACGCTGATCGAGCGGTCGTAGACGTTTTGGCTCCCGCCGGAGCCGAGAAGGGACATGCTGACGGAGAGGGACGACCCGGCACTGGCCGCGAAGCTTCCCCCGTCGGAGAGGGTCGAGCTGCCGACCTTGAGGCTCTCGATGGAGACCGGGATGATTTCCTTCGAGGTGAACTCGATTTCCTTGCTGAAAAGAGGCTCGTCGGTCCCGTCTTTCAAGAGGGCGCTTTCCACTCTCACGACGAGCTTATCCTCCTCGGTGGCTTCCGCCCGGTAGCCTTTGATGTTGAAGGAAGTGCCGGAAGCGTCCACGGCCCGGGCCTTCATCTCGTCGAGGGAGACGAGGAAGAGGCTTTCTTCCGGAAGCGAAGTTCCGAGGTAGGAGGCGGAGAAATAGACGCCCGACTGCTCGTAGTCGTAGTCGTTCAGGGCCAGCTCGCCCTCGATTTCGCTTAGGGCGATGCCCTCGATTTGATAGCTCTCTCCGATGGGGCTCGTGACGTCGATCTCATAAGACTTCCCACCGATCGAGAAGGCGTGGGGGCCGGGCGTGACGCCCCGCTCGACGTAGATGGCCCCACGCGGGTCGACGTGGATGCCCTCGTCGGCCTCCACTTCAAGGGAGGAAACGTCGAAATAGCGACGGAGCTCATAGTCGCTCCGCTCGCCGATCGGGTCGGATAGGACGAGGTCGAACGAAGCGGCCGTCCCGGCCTGGACCGAGGTCGGCGCGTTCTCGAGGCTGAACTCCCGGGGCGAAGGGCGCGGCACGATGTCGAAGGAAAAAGTCGTCATGACCCCTTCGTCCCCGTAGACGGCGATTTCGCAGTCCTCGGCCGCCTCCCCGTTGGAGACGATCCTGACGACGAGGGAAGAAGGGTCGACGACCAGGGAATAGTTTTCCCCGCCTTTCACTTCTTCCGCCCGGAAGGAGGCATATTCATAGGTGTTTTCCTTCTTTTCCGGATACTCGAGATCGAAGGTCAGCATCGTCGTCGTCCCGAGGCAAATTTCGTTGGACGAAGGGTCGTCCTCGAGGGCGTCGAGATAGCTCGAGCTCGAGAGGAGGCGGATGCCGGTCGGATGAACGGGGGTCGGCTCGGCGGCCGGGAAAAGATTGGCAAACCAGGCGAGGATGTTCCCGACGAAAGACGAATGACGCGAGCTGAGATCGCCCGGCAGGGCGCTTTCGACGACGGTGAAAACGCCGGCCACCGCATAGATGGCCATGAAGAAATAGACCGTCCAGTGACGGCCCTTAAGGCTCGGGAAAAGCTTGCTCATACCTTTCCATGGCCTCTTTGATGACCGATAGGGCCTTGTCGCGTCCCAAAATGGGCCCGACCTCGGTGCTCTTGCCGGCCTCGAGGCCTTTGTAGACGGCAAAGAAATGGGCGATTTCCGGCCCGAGATGGGGCGGAAGTTCTTCCAAAGTCCGGTAACCCCCGTAAATCGGGTCGTCGGGACAGACGGCGAGGATCTTTTCGTCGCCTCGTCCCGTGTCTTCCATCATGACGACCCCGAGGGGGATGGCCCGGGCCAAGGCCAAGGGCTGGATCGGCCGCGAGGCAATGAGAAGGACGTCGAGGGGATCCCCGTCGTCTCCGAGGGTCCGCGGGATGAAGCCGTAATTGTGCGGGTAATGGGTGGCAGTCGAAAGGATGCGGTCGAGCCGGAGGGCCCCCGTCTCCTTGTCGAGCTCGTACTTGAGCGAGGAATCGGCGCTTATCTCGACGCAGCAAAGGAATTCGGTCGGCGTGATGCGCTCTTTTCTCACGGTATGCCAAAGGTTCATCGTTCTACCTCAACGGCGATTATAACCTATCGAGGGCCCAAGTCGCCCTTTTGCGAGTATATATTTATGCGATGAGAATATTTCGGTTCCTTTTCTTCACAATGTTACTCGCTCTTTCTTCCTGCTCGGGAAGCACAGCCCCTTACCGCTCCGACCTCCGGGGCGATATGGACGAAAGCGCCTCGACCTATTTCGAGGCGATGGTCCGCCGCGACGGGGAGAGCCTCGTCTCGGAACTCCAGGCCGGGGAAAGCGAGCTCGTCTTCTTCGGGAGCGCCGTCTGCCGCCATTGTGAGGAAATCGAGGAAGCCCTCTGCCGCGCCATCGCCCGGACCGGCCTCTTCGTGAGCCTCGTCTACATCGAGAGCTCGCTCGACCTCAAGGACCCGAATAGCGACTACTCGATCGTCCGTTCCTACCTGCAGGAAACCTACGGAGAGGAAGACGTCGGCCGTTTCACCCCGTGGCTATATTACGTGGCCCCGGACGGTATAACGAGTATCCTATCGGGCACCGGGACCGACACCAGTGAGGATTACTATTACCGCCTGCTCAAAAACAACTTCGGCTCGACCGATGTCACCCGCTTTGTAGAGCCCTCGCCAATCGACGACCGTGTTCTCTCGGTCCTGATCGATAGCAGCGACCAATCCGCCTATGCTTCTTATCTCGCGAGCATCAAAAAGGAGGCCGAAAGGACGGGGAAAGCCGTGTCGACCTACGATTATGCGGCCCTGAAAGAAGAAAATCCGTCGGCTTTTTGCGAGGATTTCGAGCTGGAGGCATTAGAAAACGCCGTCCGGGTGGGCGGCGTTACCTATTCTTTTCCAAGCGACGGGGCGAGCGAAGCAATTGCAGCTTACTTCGCCTGAGCCTTTTCCCGGACGAATTTATCGAAGGTGAGGCCTTCCTCGACCGTCTTGAACTTGGCGTAGTAGAACTGGTCGCCCATGACGGCGGCCATATGGGCCGGATAGCGCCCTTCCATGCAGAGCTTGTCCCAGTACTTGGCCTTGATCTCCTCGGGCGTATGGGCGTAGGCGAGGCGGTCGAGCCGATGGGAGGCGAAGGCATAGAACTTCTCGAGTCCCATGTTCTGGCGGTTTTCGTCGTAGGCGACGATGTCCGCGTAGATTTCGTAGCAGGAAAGCGAGCCCCCGAAATCGATGAGGTCGGGCGTATAGCCGCCCGGCGGTCGCATGTTGCACTCGAGGGCGACGAAATCGCCCTTCTTCGCAAGGCCCGGCTTGTCTTCCTTGAGGACGAAGAACTCGATGTGGAAGAAGCGCTTCTTGATGCCGAAGGCCTTGACGACACCCTGCCCCACCTTCTTGAAGGCTTCGCGGTCGATGTCTCCCATCGGGAGCTCGAAGGGATTGTTGTAATAGTAATAGTCGAGGCCCTCGTTCACGATGTCGGCAATCGGCGTCGGGAAGTGGTCGCTGCTCATGAAGGCGACGTCTCCTTTGGAGTCGCAGATGCCGTCGAAGGAGACGATTTCCCCGTCGATGTATTCTTCGACGATGTGGGTTTCCGAAAGCTTGTCTTTGAGGAAGGTCCGCACCGCGGCCTCGTCCTTCAGCTTGTAGGAGTCGCTAGCCCCGACCCCGACGTCGGGCTTGGCAAAGAGGGGGTAGCCGACCTCTTGGGCAAAGGCGAGGACTTTGTCCAAATCCTCGGGCCCGTCGGCCAAGACGTAGCGCATCGTCAGGGCCCCGCCTTTCTTGAAGCATTCCTTCATGGCGCTTTTGGCCTTGATGCGGCGCATTTCCTCGGGGTGGAAGCCGCTATTCACGCCGAAAGCCTCGCGGAGCCGGGCATCCATCTCGAGCCACCACTCGTTGTCGCTTTCGATGTAGTCGATCTTGCCGTACTTCCGCTCGTAATAGGCGACGGCTTCCTTCATCTTCGGGAAGTCGCTGAGATCGGGCAGGAAATAGTATTCGTTGAGCGAAGCCTTGAGACGCGGGTGGAGGTCGTAGGTCGGCGAGTCGCCGATGCCTAGGACCGTGATGCCCCTTTCGCGCAGGGCTTCGACCCATTTGTAGTAGCGCCGCGGGAAGTTGGGCGAGACAAAGACGAAATTCATGGCTCGTTCCTCGTGCGACATTGTAGCACCTTACTCCGCCGCGGGACGAAAAGCGTTCACGAGAAGGAAAGTCTTGTCCCTCCGCACGTCGAGGAGGCCGCCTTGGTAAAGGAATTTCCGCCGGCTACCGCGCCGTTCCAGGCTGAAAGTCCCCTCCTTCTTGAGGGCGGCCATGTAAAGGTCGTGGCCGGGCAAAATGCCGACCGGGCCCTCGGAGGTGTCGACATAAAGGGCATCGACTTCCTCCTCGAGGAGGTCGCCACGGCTCGAGATGACGACGAGGCGGAGCCTCATTTGCTATTCATCCTCCGGGCATGTTCGACGACGTCCTCGATCGGGCCGCAATAGGTGAAGGCGCTTTCGGGATAGGAATCGTATTTGCCGGAGAGGATTTCCTCGAAGCTCCTAATCGTTTCGCTGAGCGGCATGTAGATGCCCTTCATGCCGGTATAGGCCTCGGCGACTTTGAAGGGCTGGGAGAGGAAGTTCCGGACGCGCCGGGCCCGATAGACGATGGCCTTGTCGGCATCCGAGAGCTCGTCGATGCCGAGGATGGCGATGATGTCCTGGAGCTCCTTGTAGCGTTCGAGGAGCTCGACGACGGCCCGCGCCACCTTGTAGTGGCGTTCCCCGACGACCGAAGGCTCGAGGGCCGAGGAGGTCGAGGCCAGGGGGTCGACGGCCGGGTAAAGGCCGAGGGAGGCGATTTCCCGGTCGAGGATCGTCCGGGCATCGAGGTGGGCGAAGGTCGTGGCCGGGGCCGGGTCGGTCAGGTCGTCGGCCGGCACGTAGACGGCCTGGACCGAGGTGATGGACCCATCCTTCGTCGAG
>CALVSB010000016.1 GCA_944358895.1 uncultured Bacilli bacterium
GACCAGGGTTTTGCAGAACTTATTTCCAACGATTGCTAGAAATGACTTTTTGTGGAGCTGGCTATTTTATTCAAGTCCTTTATCCTATAATCGCACCGCGCGAGGAAATGCACATGATTTCGAATGAAGAATTGGCCGATTTGCTCTTCCCGGAGGTAACGGAAACCCTCGAGGACCTCGAGAAGCGTTTCCCTCCGAGGAACCTGCCGGAAGGAGCCGAGGTTACCCGTTTTGCCCCCTCTCCCACCGGTTTCCTCCATACCGGTTCCCTCTTTACGGAGATGATTGCCTATTACGTGGCCAAGCAAAGCCATGGCGTCTTTTTCTTCCGTCTCGAGGATACGGACACCAAGCGGACGATCCCCGGCGCGGCCAAGGACCTCATCGACCAGCTCCGCGAGTTCAACCTCGTCCACGAGGAAGGCTATTTCCCCGAGGGCGACGTCGGTGCCTACGGCCCCTATCAGCAGAGCAAGCGGGCCGATATCTACAAAGTAGGAATCAAGCACCTCCTCAAGATCGGCCGGGCCTATCCCGACTTCTGCTCGAGCGAGGACCTCGAGAAGATCCGGAAAGCCCAGGAAGAGAGCAAGGTCGTTCCCGGCTACTATGGCATCTATGCCCGCGACCGGAACCTCACCAACGACGAGCGCGCCGCCCGCATCAAGGCCGGCGAGCCGTGGGTCATCCGCTTCAAGTCCCTCTCCGACCACGACCGGAAGATGGTGTTCCACGACGAGATCCGCGGCGACCTCGAAATCCAGGAAAACGACATCGACGTCGTCATCTACAAGTCCGACGGCCTCCCGACCTACCATTTCGCCCACGTCATGGACGACCACTTCATGCATACGACCCTCGTGAGCCGCGGGGAGGAATGGATTCCTTCGACCCCGACCCACCTCGAACTCTTCTCGGCCTTCGGCTGGAAGGCTCCGAAGTACGCCCACCTCCCGGTCATCATGAAACTCGACCACGGGAACAAGCGGAAGCTCTCGAAGCGGAAAGACCCGGAAGCCGCGGTCAGCTTCTTCCTAAAGGAAGGCTACCCGGTCGAAGGGGTGAAGATCTACCTCATGTCAATCGCCAATAGCAACTTCGAGGAGTGGTGCATCGCCAACAAGAAGTACACCCTCGACGGCTTCACCTTCTCTTTCGGGAAGATGAGCCTCGACGGTGCCCTCTTCGACCTCGACAAGCTATCCTATTTCTCGAAGGAAGCCATCGCCGGCATGGACATCGACCATTTCTTCGCCGAAGTCGAGGATTACGCGAAGAAGTACAACCCCGAGCTTCTTGCCCGGATCGATGAAGATCCTTCTTACTTCAAGAAGATCCTCAACATCGAGCGCGACCGCCCGAACCCCCGGAAGGACTACGCGAAGTTCTCCGACATCGTCCCGGCGACCCGCTTCTTCTTCGACGACGAATATGCGAAGATCAAGGCGGCTGGCCTCCCCTTCGACGAGAAGTTCGACAAAGCCTTCATCAAGGAATACCTCGACGACATCGCTCTCAACATGGCTTACGGCCCTGACGAGGCGACGTGGTGGAACTCGGTCAAGGAAATCTCGGCCAAGCACGGCTTTGCCACCGTCAACCGCGAGTACAAGGCCAACCCCGAAGCCTTCAAGGGCAACATGGCCGCGGCCTCTTCCCTCATCCGGGTGGCCCTCACCGGCAGCAAGGATTCGCCCTCGATGTACGAAATCATTTCCATCATCGGGAAGGATCGGGTCGCCAAGCGCTTGCAAAGTGCGCTCGATTAGCATAGGATAAAGCCCCGGAAAAGAGGTCGAACTTTTCCGGACACGGCCCTGTGGTCAAGCGGCTAAGACGCAACCCTCTCAAGGTTGAATCCCGGGTTCGATTCCCGGCTGGGTCACCAAATTCGATCTGATAGCCCGATGCGCGATGGCGCGTCGGGCTTTTTTCGCGGCCAAAAGAATCCCCATTCGTTAATTGCTCCGGCCGGCCTCTCTTATCGAATCTGCGTTTTGTGCTAATCGCCGAAGAGGGCCATTTGGTCGAGCGTCCCTTTTAGCTTCATGCCCAGGGTAGTAAGGCTATATTCGACCCGCGGCGGGTTGCTTTGATAGTCGTTTCGATGGACGATGCCGTCACTTTCGAGCTCGCGTAAGCTCGTCGTCAGCACTTTTTGCGAAAGGCCGTCGATCGACTTCATGAGCTCGTTGAAGCGCCAAGGCCGCTTGACGAGATTCCTGATGATGAGGAGCTTCCATTTGCTCCCGATGAGGCTCACGGTCGTCGCGACCGGGCAGGCGGGAAGTTGGCATCGAAAAGAAACAAGCGAAATTTGCTTTTTTTTAAAAAAGAAAGGACTTTTACGGATGCTTTTCCTTTTCTTTCATGATGTGGCTCGGGGCGAAGGCCTCGATGAGGGCAGCGATTTCCTCTTCGGAATCGACGAAACCGTTATCCATCCAGAGATTGATGACGGAATCGATGCCGCCGAGGCAAAAACTGGTCGCGTAAACGATGTCGCCGTCGAGAGCCGCGCGGCCGCTCCTAGGCAGGGCGACCGTTCTAAGAAGGGAGGCGAAATCGTTCTTCTCCCCGAAGATCGGCCCGTTCTTCTTATAGGCACGGTACCAGTTCGGGTGAGCTTTGACGAATTTGAGGAACGGGGTGAGGTGGGCCCGGTCGATGACTTCCGAGGCTTCTTCATCCTTGGGGAAGGACTTGAATAGGCGGCGCATCGCTTCTTCTTTCGACGCCGCCAATAGTTCGAAGGTATTGTCGAAGTTTGCATAGAAAGAAGAGCGGTGGACCCCGGCGGCCGTCGTGAGCTCGGTGACCGTTATGTCCTGGAAGGGCTTTAGGTCGAGAAGGCGAAAGAAGGCATCGACGAGGCGCTCGCGAGCCGATCCGACACTTTTGCCCGTTGTTGTCGTTCCTGACGGTCTGCTTTTCTCCTTCAATAAAGTCACAGCCGCATGATAGCAGGCTGCTTCAAAAAAAGGACAAGGAGGTCCCGAAAATGAAAAAGTTCGATGAAGAAAAGCTGAGGGAGGAATACTCGCCCAAGGTCGACGGGAGGCTGGAACGGGCCAAGAAGCTTGACCGCCAGTGCAAGCTGCCGCCGCTCATTTTGGCTTATGTCTTAGGGATCGGCGGCTCGCTTATCCTCGGGGTCGGGATGTGCCTCGCCATGGGCATCCTTTGGGGCGGCTCGTTTGCTATGGGCCTCGGGATCGTCGTCGGGCTCATCGGCATTGTCTTGATTGCTGTCAATTACCCGCTTTACCAGAAGCTCCTCGCTCGGCGGAAGGAAAAGTTTGCCGCCAGCATCCTTTTGACCCTGAACGAGAAGAATTAGCCGTTTCTGGCTGGCGAATGCCGCTCTTCGCCATGATAGAGGTCCTACTGCCCCCCGCCATTTTCGGAAGTTGTATTTGCTTTTCCTTCCGGAACGGAGGCGGCTGCGGTAGGATAGGGCCGTTGTTTTTCGGAGGGCATTATGGCCAAGTTCGTCATCGTTACCGGCGGCGTCGTTTCTTCTTTGGGCAAGGGAATCTTCGCCTCGAGCCTCGGGCTCCTTTTGAAGAGCCGGGGTCTCAAGATCTTCCATCAGAAGTACGACCCCTACCTCAACGTCGACCCAGGCACGATGTCCCCTTATCAGCACGGCGAGGTCTATGTGACGAAGGACGGGGCCGAAACCGATCTCGACCTCGGGCATTACGAGCGGTGGTGCGACATCGACCTCACGAAGGAGAGCTCGATCACTTCCGGCAAGATCTACAGCGCCGTCCTCGAAAAGGAGCGGCGCGGCGACTACCTCGGGGCGACCGTCCAGGTCATTCCCCACGTGACCAACGAGATCAAGGCCCGCCTCTACGAAGGAGCCCGCGTTTCCGGAGCCGACGTCGTAATCGCCGAAATCGGCGGGACGGTCGGCGACATCGAATCGCTTCCTTTCCTCGAGGCGATGAGGCAGGCCCGCCTCGAGCTCGGCCGCGAACAGGTCATGTTCATCCACAATACCTTAGTTCCTTATCTCCCCTCCAGCGAGGAAAGCAAGACCAAGCCGACCCAGCATAGCGTCAAGGAACTCTCCGGCCTCGGCATCCAGCCGGATGCCATCGTCCTCCGGAGCGAGGTTCCCCTCCACGAGAGCGCCAAGGAGAAGATTTCCCTCTTCTGCAACGTCCAGCGAAAAGGGGTATTCGAAGCCGACGACCTCAAAAACGTTTACGAATTGCCTTTCCGCCTCCACGAACAAGGGCTCGACGATTTCGTCCTCTCCCAGTTTGGGATCAAGGCCAAGGAAGCCGATCTCGGCCCCTGGCAAGGATGGGTCGATTCCACCAAGAACGCCAAGAAGAAGGTCAAGATTGCCTTGGTTGGCAAGTACGTCGAGCTCAAAGATGCCTACCTTTCGGTCCGGAGCGCCCTGCGCCATGCCGGCTATCCCCGCGGCTACGAGGTGGACATCGATTTCGTGAAGGCGACCGACATCACGAAGGAAAACGCCGCTTCTTACCTTTCGAACTGCGACGGCATCCTCGTGCCGGGCGGCTTCGGCGAGCGGGGGAGCGAAGGCAAGAAGGCAGCCATTGCCTATGCCCGCGAGAACAAGACCCCCTTCCTTGGCATTTGCTTCGGCATGCAGATGGCGATCATCGAATACGCGGAAGACGTACTGGGCCTCAAGGGCGCCAACACGACCGAGTTCGATCCCTCGACTCCCTATCCGGTCGTCGACCTTCTCCACAACCAATATAGCGGCATAAACATGGGCGGCACCCTCCGCCTCGGAAACTATTCCTGCGCCCTCAAGCCGGGAAGCCTAGCCCATAAGCTTTACGGGAAAGACCTTGTGGCCGAACGGCATCGCCATCGTTACGAATTCAATTCCCGCTTCAAGGAAGACTTCGAGAAGGCGGGGCTCGTCTTCTCGGGCGAGAACCCGGAAAGCGGCCTCTCGGAAATCATTGAGCTGCCGTCCCATCCCTTCTTCTTGGCTTGCCAGTTCCATCCGGAATTCACTTCGCGTCCGCTTCGGCCTAACCCTTTGTTCCAGGGCTTCGTCGATGCCTCGATCGCTCACCAGAAGGAGTCCGAATGAAGAAAAAGGCCCTCCTCATTGCCTCGACGTCGTCCGGGCATGGGCGGGGCCTTCATTTCGTTTCGCGCGTCGCCGAGGGGCTTCGCTCTTCCTACGACGAGCTTTCCGTTTTCCTCTCCCCGAGCCTCGAGGAAGGCAAGGAGAAAGTGGTGGCCGCGGCCTTGGAAGGAAGCGAGATCATCATTCTCGGGGGCGACGGGACCTTCAATGCCGTCATCAACGACCTGGCCCCTCTTTCCCTGCGGCCGACCCTTGGCTACGTGAATGCCGGGACGCTCGGGGACGTCGGTCGAAATTTCGGCGTTTCCTCGCGGGTCGGGAAGGCCATCAAGATCATCCGTTCGGGCCATCTTTTGCCTTTCGACGTGGTGGAGGCCCGTTCCCGGGAAAAAACGGCCTACTTTGCCTATATGATGGCTTGCGGCATCTATAGCGAGATCCCTTATGTCTCGAAAGGATACCGGAAGGCCCTCCTTGGCCGTTTCGACTATTACCGGCTGGCCCTCGCGGATGCCCTCAAGAAAAGCGAGCTGCGCTATTCCCTCGCGAGCGCGGGCACCCTTAAGGAAGGAAAAAGCCCGTTCCTTCTCTTCCTCAACGGTGAAAGGGTAGCTGGATTTCACGTTAATAGGACTGGGGATTGCGCTGATGGTAAGTTCGAAGCCTTCCTGGCTGAGCCCGGAGCCTTTAACGGCCTTCTGCATTACCTTTCCCGGAAAAAGCTCTTCGCTTCATCCTTTTCTTCTTGCCGCGTCGAGGTGGAGGCAGAAACTCTTTGGTGCCTCGACGGAGAACCTCTATTAAGAGGTTCGTTGGACATCAAGTGCGTTCCGCAGGCCTTTCGGGTCTATTCAGACGGCAATTGAAAAGATGGATTTTTTGATTATCTCCGCAAAACCGCCATTAAAATCGCTTTCAATCGAAATGATTCTTGATACAATACGCGTTAGAGGTAACAGAACATGAAAATGAGGAAAACTTCCACTGTCCTTACCGTTGTTGCCATTGTGCTCGCGGTACTCTCCATCGGCGTCCTCCTCTTCACCCCGGCCATGCTCGGGGACAGGCTCAACAACCTGAAGGATTACAGCGGCGCCATCATCGCGACCCCGGCCTACTTGACCGGGAACATCCTCAAGGGCGAACTCCCGGGCATCATCGATGTCTGGCTTGGGAAGGTCGGAACTAGGGGTTTCCTCAGTGTCTGCCTCTCCTTCTTCCAGTCCGGAGGCCAGCCGTGGCTCGTGATGAGGGTGCTCGGAATCGTTTCCATTGCCCTTCCGGTCGTGATTCTCGTCCTTCATCTCATCCTTGTCTTTGTCCGCCGTCGGCCCGCGGCCTTCGTCAAGACGGTTCTCTACCTCGTCTTCGGCGGTGTCCTCGGAATCCTTACGGTTTCCTATCTTGCTTATAACTATCTCTTCAACATGACCGACGTCTTCGGCGCCCTTACCGCCAACAAGGACATGCTCCTCACTTGCTTCGTCCTTCTTCTTCCCTTCGCCCTCGCGGCGGCCGGCCTCATCGTTTACACGATCGGCATGGTCGTCTCGATTGCCGATGTTTGTGCCAACCCGGGCCTTGCCAAGAAGACGAACGCGGCTGGTGCTGACAGCATGGGCCATACGACCCCGACGAGCGAAGAGCCGCTCAAGTACGAAGATCTTACCGACATCGAATACCATCAGCTCGGCGCCGGCAATCCCGGCCTCGGCACCCATGGCGGCCACGGGCCGATGATCGTCCAGTACATCTCCTATGCCGGCCTCCCCGGCCAGCAGCAGCCGGCTGCCCCGGCGCCTGCTCCCGCCCCCGAGCCCAAACCCGAGCCTAAACCGGAACCGGCTCCTGTCGCGATGACCCCGAGCTATGTCAGCCAGCCCACCGTTACCCCGATCAAGATTTGCGACGAAGGCGAATACCACGTCGAACCGAAACCGGAACCGAAACCCGAGCCGGCTCCCGAACCCGTCAAGGACGATGCTGATCGCCCGATCACGGCCAAGGAGCTCCGGAAGATCATCCGGGATGCTCTTGAAGACCACGAGCATCCGGAAGAAAACGAACCTCTGACCGACGGCAGCGCTCGCAAGATCATCCAGGACGAACTTGCTGCCTACTACGGAATCGAAGAAGAAGACGAAGAGCCGGCCCCCGAGCCCGCTCCGGCCACCGAACCTGAGCCCGCTCCCGAACCCGAGCATCGCCTCGAAGACGATTACGACATCCTCTCGGCCGACGAACTCCGCGACATCATCCGTCAGGAGATCGAGGCCGCCATCCCGGCTCCCAAGGAAGAGGAAGAAGCGGCTCCGGCCGAACCTTCGGAAACCGATAAGCGGCTAGATGCCATCCACGAAGAACTCCTCTCCCTGAAGGAAAGCTACATGGCCCCGAAGGAAGAGGAAAAGGCCGAGCCGGCCGCCGAAGAAGCTCCCGAAGAGAAGGAAGCTGCCCTGACGGCCGATGAGGTCCGCACCATCATCAAGGAAGAAATCGAAGCCAGCGCCAAGGAAGAAAAGCCGGCGGCCGACCTCGAAGAAGCCCGCTACCGCAACCAGCAGGCCCGCGATGCTCGCCAGGATGATGCCATCGCTTCCATCCGCGATGCTCTTATCAAGCCGGAAGAACTCCGGACCATCGTCGCCCAGGAACTCGACAAGCGGCTCTCGGAAATCAAGGTTGAGGAACCGAAACCCGAACCGAAGCCTGAGCCCGAGCCCGAGCCGGAACCTGAACCCGCTCCCGAACCCGAGCCGGCCCCCGAGCCCGAGCCCGAGCCCGCTCCGGTCGAGCCGGCCCCCGAGCCTGAACCCGAACCGGCCCCGGTCGCCCCGATTGTGAGGATGGTTCCGCCGGCCATCGTGAACGCGAAGCCGGCTGCCCCGACGGTTGCCGTCCCGAAGGAAAAGATCATCCGGATCCCCTTCCCCGAACGGCTCCTTGCCTCCGATAAGGACCTTCTCAACAACTACAACGAGCTCAAGAGCGAAGCCCTATCCTACGGCCTCAAGAGCCGGGTCTCCAATACGGGCGATACCTTCCGCCTCCACACGAAGACCTATCTCAAGATCACCGTGGCCGGCAAGAGCCTCAAGATCTACTACGCCCTCAAGCCGAGCGACTACGCGACCAGCCCGATTCCGGTCCAAGATGCATCGGGGAAGAACATCTACAAGGAAATCCCCGTCTGCTTCAAGGTCAAGAGCCCGCTCTCGCTCCGCCGGGCCAAGCAGCTCATTGCCGATGTCTGCGAGCACGACAACCTCGAGCAGGGCAAGGTCGTTCCCAACAACTGGGCGGCCGAGCTCAAGGACTACAAGCCGACCGGCGCCGGCGATGATGACGGCGGCAGCGACGACGAATAAGCCCTGATGCCCCGATGAGCCCCTCCCTTCCGGAGGGGCTTTTCTTATAATGGAAGCCATGGATTGGTCGAAGAAGAAAGTCCTCGTCACCGGGGCCAGCAGCGGCCTTGGCCTCGAATTGGCCCGCCTCCTTTCGAAGAATGGCGCCCGCCTTGTTTTGACTTACCGCTCGGAGAAACATTTGGCCGCGGCCAAGGCTGTGCTCGGACAAGGCGATTACGCCTTCCTCTACCTTGATCAGGGGAAGCGAGAAAGCGTTATTTCCTTCCTGGCGTCGGTTTCTTCTTTCGACTGTGTCTTTCTCAACGCTGGCGTATATTTTCCCTCGGGAAGCAGCATGGCTTTCCCCGACGCGACTTTTCGGGACAATGCCGTCGGGACTTATCTTTTGCTCAAAGGCCTCATCGCGAAAGGAACGTCTTCTTTCATTCTCACCTCATCGATGAATCGGGCTTGGCCGCTGAAGGGTATCGAGGCTCTTTGCGGGAAAATGGTTTCGCCGCGGGCTTCCTATGCCTATTCAAAAGAAGCGTTGTCGGCCTTTCCTTGCCTTTTCCCCGAAATAGACGTCAAAGTCGTCGAGCCAGGTCTTCTTAAGACGAATATCTATGGCAAAACGGCCCCGTTTTTTTTGGAAATTGGCCAACCGACTCCTTTTGCCGATGGGAACGAAAGCGGAGGATGCGGCCGGCCAAATGCTCACGATTCCAGATAGGGAAGGTGTTTTATTTGCCCCCAAAGGCCTTTTCCGCCTGCGAGGACAGCTCGTCCCCTTTATTTACGATCGGGCGCAAAAAGAAAAGGAGGGACGTTCGTTCCTCCGCCTCCTCGACAAGGCAGGCCTCATTTGAGGCCGCGTTTTTTCAGTTCCTCCATGTAGAGGCCGTAGACCTTGTCGGTAATGTCTTCGATCGAGCGGCCGTCTGTCTTGATCGTGAAGTCGGTCGAATGGATTTTGCCGGGGGCGAATTCCACCCGATCGTTCTGCAGGCGCTTCTCAATGTCCTCTTTCCTGTCCCCGCGCCCTCTCATTCGGGCGGCCCGGGTCGCTTCTTCGGCCGTGAGGTAGAAGGTTACGATTCCTTTGTCCCCCAAGGATAGGAAGTGGACGAGGCCGTTGGGGTCGAGGACGACCGACCGGTTTTCGGCTGCCTGGTCCTTGCCGCAGCCGTAGTAGTTGCCGTTATAGATGGCATGCTCGATGAGGCGATTGTCCGCGATGAGACGTTCGAAGGCTTCCCGGCTGACGAAAAAGTAATCGACGCCGTCTTTTTCCCCGACCCGGGGGAGCCTAGAGGTGGTCGTGGTCGCCTTTTTGATTCCGTATCGTCTCTCCAGTAGCCTCGCGACTTCCGTTTTGCCGCTCGCCGAGGCGCCAACCAAGATTACCATAGACGAAATATAGGCCTTTTCAGCCTTTTTGGATAGGAGGACGCGCTGCCAATTGTCGGGACCGCAAAAATTTTTGAGCAATTTAGGGCCAACTTTCCTCGTTTGGCCTTATATAAAGGTGTAGGAGGCAGCCAACGATGGAAACTTATCCGGTAACAATCTCCGAACTTCGGGGTGGGAAAGGCGGAATAGTAGGTGCGATCTTCCGCCAGTCCCTCATTAATTTGGGCTATAGCCCGGACGCGCACGTCTATGACATCACCAACGACTATTTCCGTTACGAAGTCGGCAGCGCCTCGAACCGCTTCGTGCGAAAGGTCAAGGATTTCTACGACTCCCTCGACGATTTTAGACGACGGATTTTCCTTTGCGAGTTTCTCGAACGCGGCCGCCATTATCCCTTCTGGTGGCTCGAATTCACGACGAAGAAGGAATACCTGAACAAGCTCCGCGACATGAAACGCCGCCTCAACAAGGCTTTCTAGAAAGGAGAATCCGGTGAACAAGAAGTGGCTGGGCCTCTGGGCCGTTCCTTTCCTTGCGCTCAATTTGGGTGCCTCCAACCGCAACATCTGGGTTCAGGAGAAACTAATCGTCCATTCTATCAAGTATTTTCCCTTTTCCCCGGGCAAGATCCAACAAATCGACGTCGACATTACTTGGAGAGTTGCCATTACCGCTCGTTTGCACATCATCACCCATGTTGGCGACACCGAGTATCTGACCCCGCCCAAAGGGGAAAGCCTCGGCCTCCATCCGCGGAATCCTGGCCAAAGGATGGTCTATTCCTTCTATGTCCCGCCCGAGCACTATCCTTCCGACGGCAACGGGCCGGTCTATCTTCAGATCCTAAGCCGGGCCGGCGGCTACGTGAGCCACGGGACGGTCATGCATTGCCGGGAGCCGGAAACCTTCCGCCTCGAAGGCGAGCCCTTAGGCACATACACCTTCAAATGGCTGGAGAGCTACATCTCGGAAGACGGAGGCGACCGCTACACCATCACCGATTACGAAAAAGTCCGCTTCGAGGGAATGCAGCCCGTCTTCTACGGCGGCAGGACCAACGCTCTGCCCATGGACCGGTGGAAGGCCACTTCCCATTACCTTTGGGGAAAGAAGGAAAGCTTCGAATGCGAAAAGGCAACTCTTTACCTGCTTAACGACTACGACCGCTTCGAAATTGGCTACGAGACGATGTACGAGCGGCAGCATTGCCGGGCCTTCGACCTCGAAACGTTCCTCGACGACAGCCCTCTGGCCTACACCGGATTCCGGCTGGCCGAGGAAACGGAAGTCAGCCCTGACGGACGTTATCAAAGGCGGAAAGGGGAGGGCGGCCTCTTCTATCAAGCCAGCCGCGACCTGCTCTTTCCGCCGGTGGAAGGGAACGTGCCGTCAACCTATGAATTCGTCCTCGTCCTCGAAGGGGCCGACATCGGTGGCGGGATGGAATACGTCTACCCATTCACCTATGTGAAGGAAACGAATTACGTCGGCCCCTGCGCCTCCTCCGATTACTGTGTCGCGGAGGTGGACTGATGCTCGGCTACCTCCTTTGCGGGATCGGCCTCAGCATCTCGCTCCTTCTTTTCCAAGGCCTCTCCGGCACGATGGCGGTGGCCCGGGTCTTCAATGACCTTAGCCCTTACATCCTCAACAACTGCGTGATGGTAACTAGCAGCCTCCCCGAGCCTTATTTCAGCGAGACGTTGATCAAGCAGGTTTTGACTGTCCACTTTGCCAATCTCAATGCCTCGGTCGGGCGCAACGCCTACCGCTTCGAGTTCGAGGTCGGCGAATTCCTTTTGGCCCGCCGGTACCCGCAATATTGCGAAATTTCGCTCAGTTACCGTTCGATCATCGGCAACTACAACTATCACAAGGCGTTTCGGATCCAGGAGGGTATGAATGCACAACATCGCAGCCTATCTTGAGGAAAGCTTCCTCAAGGATCTCCTCTTTCTCCCCGGAATCACCGACATCTCCTATAACGGCGAGGAAATCTACTATCTCGACAATCAGCAGGGGCGAGTCCGCAGTTCCATCGCCGTCAAGCCCGACGAAGTAGGGGATTTCCTGAGGCAAATTGCCAACTTTGCCGAGCGGCAGTTCTCCTATAGCGAGCCGATCCTCGACGTCAGTTTCGGCCGTTACCGCCTGAACGCCGTCTTCCGCTCGCTAGCGAGGCAGCATAACGAGAAAACCTTCACCTTTTCCCTTCGTATCGAGCGGGAGATGGCTCTCAGGAGCGGCGATCCTGAATTCTTTCCCGGGAAAAGCGAGGAGATTCTCCTGGGGCTCTTGGCTTCCGGGGAGTCAATCGTCATCGGCGGACGGACCTCGACTGGGAAGACCGAACTCGAGAAATACCTCATCGCCCATCTACCACCCGGCACGCGGGTCATCGTCATTGACAACGTCGAGGAGCTCTCCCTCGTTCCCCACGAAGGAATCGACATGACCCATTGGCTAGTCAACGATGCGGTGCCAAAGGGAAGCTTCCCTTCCCTCGTCGCCAACTCCCTCCGAAACAACCCGGACTATGTCGTGGTGGCGGAGGCAAGGGGCCCTGAAATGCTCGATGCCCTCGTCAGCGTCATGTCCGGCCATCCAATCATTACCTCGGTTCACGGAAAGTCGCTTGAGGCCTTGCCTTCCCGAATGGCGCGCCTGGCCATGCTTTCGGGGCCGAAGATTGACCGCGATTCCCTAATCGAGGATATCAACGAACACCTTAGGGCCTATGTCCACCTTGAGAAGCGGATCGACAAAAACGGTCGGGTTATCCGCTTTGTCGAAAGTATTGGCCTCCTCAATCCCAAGACCAACGCGATGGAAATTCTTTTCCGGGAGGAAAATCATGCTTAAACGCCTGCTCTTCAGTCTGGCTGCCGGGGCCATCATCCTGGCTCTGGCCCAGCTTCTATTGGCCAACTGGATAATCTCCGGAGCTTTGGCCGCGATATCGATCCCCGTCTTCGCCTTCCTCGTCCTGCGCCCGCTATCCATCTGGCGGGACAAGAGCCGGAAACGGGAAGAATGCTTTCGCTTCGTCAATGCTTTCATCGTCTCCTATGCCGTGAACGACACGATCGAAGCCTCCTATGCCTCGGCAGCCGTCGGGCTTAGCCAAGAAGGCAAGGAAGCGGCCGAGGCTTTGGCTTCGCGTTCGGTCTATGAACGGCTGGAGGGGTTGGCCGCCTATTTCGAGACGCCTTTCTATCGAATGTTCCTCTCCCTCCTGAAAGTTCAGCAGGAGGAGGGTGGGAACTTCATGGACAAGGCCGAGCCGCTCCTCAACGAAATCAACCAAAGCTACGACGATCATCTTCTCAAAGAGAAGGAAAAGAGCAAGCAGCTCGGGCAGTGGGCGGCTCTTTGGATCATGAGTGCCCTCGTCGTCCTCTTCGTCCGGATTGCTCTCAACAACAACTATGCGTCGATTGCCGCCTCGCTTCCCTACATCGTGATCGGCGTCGCCTATTTTCTCCTGGTCTTCGTCGGCTTTGCCATCTTTGCCGCGCGGTTAGCAGAGACGCCCCTCTTCAGGAAAGGAGACAGCGATGCGAATTAGAAGGAAAAGGAAAGAGTCGTCCGATGGTTCTATAACCGCCAAGGAAACCGCGGCCATCGCGGCTCCCCAAAAGGACGGAATACGGAAAAAGAAAGCATTTCAATGGCTTTTTGCGGGGATTATCTGGCTACTAAGTGCCGGTTTGGCCGTCGCCATCATCCTGCTTGGCTCTTCCCCTATTCTCGCCGGGGGCGTCGTGCTCGTCGGCGCCGTCGGCGGCTATCTTACCCTCGGAAGGGCAAGGAAAAGCGAGGCCGCGGATAAAGCCGTGCTGGAAGGGGATTTCGTCGAAGCTTTCTCCTACTTCTCGGTCTATGTCCAAAATGGCCTGCCGGTCTATCGAGCCCTCGAACTCACGATGGGATTCGCGAGCAAAAGGCTCGCTCCGCTCATCCAGGAACTCATTATCGGGATCGACGGTGACAAGTCGCTTCGACCCTATCTCGAGTTCGCGGACCGCTTCGCTTCCCCGGAAATCCGCCAGGTCATGATTGCCGTGGAGCGTATGGTCGAGGAGGGCGGGGCCTCCCTTTATGTCAGCCAGTTCCGCTTTGTCTTTGCTTCCCTGGCCAAGGCCAAGCGCCAAGAACGGAGGGACATTCTCTCCTCACGCCTATCCTCGCTCAATTTGCTCCCGTTGCTGGCAAGTGGCTTAACGATCCTTCTCGTGACGGTAGCCGTTCTCAGCATGATCGGAGGCTATGCGAATGGCTTCTAAACTAGGCCTCATTCTGACCTTCGCCTTCGCCGTGCAAATTCTCTGCTTCATGGGCGATCTTACTTGCCTTCAGGGCCTCGTCGGCCGTCTGGACTCTTTCGCCATCGCCATTGGCAAACGCATTGCCAAAGACGGCGGTCTCACGGCCCGCGCCATCAACGAAGCCCGCGTGAATTACGGCTTCGTCGTTCGCTCGTTGAGCGGCGGGGCCGCCGAGATCGGAGCGCTCTATCGCTACGAGGTTTCCTGCCGTTACGTCCCGATTTCCTTCATTGAGCCCTTTACCGTGACCCTAACGAGGTCGACGGTGATTGGATACATCGAATAGAAAGGAGGTGAATGCATGTCGGAAATCAAAGCTCAGCTGCTTGGGATTCTTCTCGTCCTCGGCATCTTCGCCGCGGTTGGCGGCGTCCTTGTCGGCGCTTTCGAAAGCCAGGCCAGCAGCATCGCCGCCGAGACGACCACGTTCGTCGCGAGCGTCGAATAAGACAAAGACATTAGAAAGGAGGGGGAGCTGCCTTAAGCTCCCTTTTTTCTTGCCTCGAATTTCTTATAATGGCCGGGAAAGAGGAAAAACTGCAATGGAAAATCCAAAGTTTGCCGAAATCAAGGAAGCCCTCAAGAAGCGGCTCAACGTCACCGAACTCGATCCCAAGGCTGACATCAAGTCGCTTGGCTTCGACAGCCTTGATGTCGTCGAGACTTGCATGAATCTCGAGGACAACTACGGGATCGCCTTCCAAACGGAAGAGCTTTCGACCTTCAAGACGCTCGGCGATTTGTTGGACAGCATCGAAAAGAAGATCGGCGCCTAAAATTTCGCTTGCCAAAAGCGCTCGGCGTCTATATATTTGTTCTTGCGCTTTTGGCGCATGCGCACTTAGCTCAACGGCAGAGCAATCGGCTGTTAACCGATCGGTTATAGGTTCGAATCCTACAGTGCGCGCCAGCTGGCCCGTTGGAGAAGCGGCTTAACTCATATCCCTTTCAAGGATACATCCATGGGTTCGAATCCCGTACGGGTCACCAGCTAACAAAGAAAGCCCAGCTTTGGCTGGGCTTTTTTGCGCTTTGGCTTGCCTTGTTAAGAACTGGTCTTGAGTTTAGACTACCCCCGATGGGCAATTGGAACTGGCTAACTTTTCTCAAGGTGATTCTTTTCGGAATCGTCGAGGGCATCACCGAGTGGCTCCCTATTTCGAGCACTGGCCACTTGATCATCCTCGAAGAAGCCCTCGGGATGGAATCCGCTTTCGGCCCCAACGGTTCGGCCTTTTGGGAGTTCTTCCTCGTCTTTATCCAATTCGGGGCCATCTTGGCCGTCGTTGCCGTCTTTTTCAAAGAGCTTTGGCCTTGGGCCCGCTCGAAAACTCCGGACGACCGGAAGAAGATCTACTGGACGTGGCTCTATATTGTCATTGCCTGTCTCCCGGCCGCGGTGGTAGGCCTTTTCCTCGACGATTTTCTCGACACCTATCTATATAATTTCATCACCGTATCGGTGACGTTGATCATCTACGGCCTCGCCTTCATCGTGATCGAACTTTTCCTCCGGAAAGCCAAGAAAGAACCGCTTATCAACGACCTCTCGGCCTTTACGTGGAAGACCGCCCTCATCATTGGGGCTGCCCAGATTCTCTCCCTCATCCCCGGTACCTCCAGGAGCGGGGTCACGATCCTGGCCGCCCTCCTCATCGGCTGCAACCGCGAGACGAGCGCCAAGTTCTCCTTCTATGTCTCGATTCCTATCATGATCGGGGCCTCACTCTTCAAAGGCTTCAAATTCTTCTACGAAGGGAATTCGATGGATGGTTCGCAAATCACTTACCTCCTCGTTGGTGCCGTGGTGGCCTTCGGGATTTCCCTCCTTGCCATCAAGTGGCTCACCTCCTTCGTCAAGAACCACACGTTCATCGGCTTTGGCTACTACCGGATTGCCCTCGGCGTCCTCTTGATTGTTCTCTACCTTTCCATTCCTTCTCTCCGCGGCGGCGAAGCCCTCGCGGCCGTCTGGCCATGGACCCAAGAAATCAAAGGAGCCATCCATCTTTCTTTGCCTTTACGGCTGCGCCGTTAATTCTCAGGTATCATTCCCATCAAAAAGCGGCATGGCCGCCTTTTCTTTTTTGAGCGATAGTAGGGGCGGAGGAAGAAATCATGGATTTCGAGAAAGCCAATATCTTCGGCCTCGGAAACAAAAACGAGGCCTACGCCCAGTATTTCGACGGGCAAAGCTACCTCTGCCCCTTGGGAGGGAAGGATAGTCCCCTCTCGATGGCCAACGTCACCTTCCAGCCGGGCTCCCGGAATCACTGGCATATTCACCATGCCAAAAGAGGCGGGGGACAGATCCTTTTGGTCACGGCCGGTGAAGGCTACTACCAGGAGTGGGGAAAGAAGCCACGGAAACTAAGGCCGGGCGACGTGGTCATCATTCCGCCCGAGGTCAAGCATTGGCACGGGGCCGCTCCCCATAGCTGGTTCAGCCACATTGCCATCGAGGTCCCTGGCGAAGAAGCGTCCAACGAGTGGCTCGAAGCGGTCGACAACGCTTTCTACGACAACCTCGAATAAAGGAGAAAACAATGAAAAAGCAAACGGCTGGGCGGGATTTGCTGGGGAAATTGGCCCCGACCTTCGCCCATTTGAACGACGATGTCCTCTTTGGTGAAGTCTGGAGCCGCGAGAAGGAACTCCCGCCCCATGAGCGGAGCCTCATCACCATCGCGGCCCTGATGGCCCAAGGAGCCTTCCCGCAGCTCAAAAGCCATTTCGAGATTGGGAAAAACAACGGCATCAGCAAAGAAGAAGCCGTCGAGGTTGTTACCCACCTCGCCTTCTATTGCGGCTGGCCCAAGGCCTGGAGCGCCTTCTCCCTCATCGAAGAGGTTTACGGAAAGTAACTACTTTTCTTCTTCGGCAAAGACTTCCTCGCAAGCCTCGAGGAAGGCCTTCGCCGCTTCGCTGAGCGGAAGCGACTTTCGGTAGACGAGGTCGAGGCGGCTATGGAGCGGCGGATCGAGCGGCACGAAAGCGAAAGGCGAATCGGGCCCGGTCGCGATGAGGCCTTCCAATGTGAAGGCCACCCCGATTCTTTCCTTCACGAGCAAGGAAGCGTTGTAGATGAGGTTGTAGGTCGCGACCGTCTCGGCTTTGAGGGTCCCGCCGATCCACTGGTCGATGATTTTGCTATACCCGGCGTGGCGGCTATGGATGATCGGCCTTGAGCGAAGGTTGTCCGGCGTTGCCCGCCCTTCCTTGGCCAAAGGGTCGTCCTTGAGGCAAAGGATTCCCCAGCGGTCGTAGCTTGGCAGCCGCCGGAAGTGGTATTCGGCCAGGACTGCCGGCTCGACGAGGACCCCGAAGTCGACGAGGCCGCGGGAAAGATACTCGGCTACTTCCTTCGTGTCAGCGCTTCTTATCTCAAAGCGGATCAGCGGCTGCTTCTTCCTTAGGCGTGCCATCGCTTTGGCAATGCTCGTCAGGGAAATGCTTTCCCCGGCCGCGATCCGGACAGTGCCGGCGATCTTCTCGCCTTTCCCATAGCTTCGGATCTCTTCTTCGGCGGCCTCGTAGAGGTCCTCGATCTGGCTGGCCCGCTTGAGAAGAAGCTCGCCGGCAGCGGTGAGGGCCATCCCTCGACTCCGGATAAAGAGTTCCTGCCCGAGTTCTTCCTCGAGGGACTTGATCTGCCGGGTGAGGTTTGGTTGAGTGGTGTGGGTTGCTTCGGCCGCGCGGGAAAGATTCCCGAGGTTGGCGACCGCCAGAAAATAGCGAAGGGTTCTGAATTCCATATGCCTGAATTTAATAGTTCCCTATCAAGTATAAGTATTTTTCTTCTACTCTCCAACTTGTCACCATTACCCCGATGGAACTGAACGAACTGAATGCCCTCCTCGACGAGGGGCAAACGATATGCGAGGGAAGTGAGGAGTTCACCCTCAACGCGGCGATTTCCCTCTCGACCCGGGAGGCTCTCTCCAAGATCAACGAATCGACGATGAGTGACGAAGAGGCAAGCGAAGCCTTCCTCGGCCTCATCGGGGCGAAGGCCGAGGGCTTCCGTTTCTTCCGCCCGATCTATTTGGACTACGGCCGGAATCTCCATCTCGGCGACAACGTCTTCATCAACGCCCTCACGACCATCCAGGACCAAGGCGGGGTCTACATCGGCAACCGCGTCTACATCGGCCACCGGGTGTCAATCGCGACCTTGAACCACGCCTTCGATCCGGCCCACCGGGCCGACCTTCGGCCTAAAAGCGTCCACATCGACGACGACGTTTGGATCGGCGACGGGGCCATCATCCTCCCGGGCGTCCATATCGGGCAGGGCTCGATCGTCGGAGCCGGAGCGGTCGTAAGCCGCGACATACCGTCTGGAAGCATCGCCGTCGGCGTCCCGGCCAAAGTCGTCGGGCAAATAGGAGACCGGGAATGAAGAAACTACCATTCATGCTAGCCGCGGCCCTCCTCGCCTCGTGCGGGGCACAGCCTTCTACCCTCGAGAATTCGAGCCTCATTCCCGATGCCTCGTCGACGGAGGCCGCAGCGTCTACGTCAAGCCATCCCAGCAGCGCGGAATTGACTCCCGACTTGCCCGCTTCTTTGCCCGCCGACTCCCAAGAGGAGGAAAATGAAATTATGAAAGTAACAATCAACGGAACGCCCTTTGAACTCGAATTGGCCGACAATGCCGCGGCCGGCGCCTTCAAGGAACTCTTGCCCCTCGACCTCGAGATGTCCTCGATGGCCCACGAGAAGTATTGCTACCTCGAAGTCTCCCTTCCGACCTCGACCTATGCGCCCGGCCGCATCGAAGCCGGAGACGTGATGCTTTGGGGAAGCGACTGCCTCGTCTTCTTCTACGAGAGCTTCGACACCTCCTATTCCTATACCCGCCTCGGGCACCTCACCTCGACGGACGGACTCCTTGAAGCTTGCTCCTCGTCCTCGACTCGGATCGTCATCGAAAGGAACTGAACCATGGGAAAGCGCGCCAGATGCACCATCCACATGTACACGACGATCGACGGCAAGATCGTTACCGACCTCCTTCATTATCCCGATGGACCGGAAACGGACGAAGCCGGGACCCTTTATGACGACATCACCTTCAGCGAGGGGAAGAAGTGGGGCTGCGGAAGAACGACCTTCGATACCGGCCGCCGGCCCGACCTGACGGGGATCGATCCATCGATGCCTCTTCGCGGGGAAGAAGTGCCGGGTGACGAATACCTCTGCTTTGCCTTCGACCGCTTCGGCAAGATCGACTGGGAAACGCCCTTCAATCCCTATGGCGGACGCGCCTCCCGGGTCGTCGAAGTCCTTACGAGGAGAGCCGATCCCCGGCTCCCGGCCTATCTCGAGAAGAAAGGCATCGCCTACCTTTTTGCCGGTGAGGACGACTTGGATCCAAGGCTCTTCCTCGAGAAAATCCATCGGTTTGGGGAAATCGACGACTTCTATCTCTGCGGGGGACCGGAAATCAACGCCGCCTTCCTCCGGGCCGGGGTCGTCGACGCCATCAGCCTCGTCGTCTGCCCGGGAATCCAAGGCGGGAGGAAGGAGCTGACCTTCGTTGGGACGGACGACCTCGAAGGTTTCCCTCTCTATTTCGAGCCCGCGGAGGCCAAGATCTATCCGGGCGGCGCCCTCCTCCTCCTTTACCGGAAGAAGTAAGCGCTTTGCTCAAATGGCGTGGCCATTCGTAGTAAAATCAGGCGAATGGAAAAAGTGCATCGGCTTTATAGCCCCAAACTCAACAAATATCTTAAGGTCCGCGTTTATCTTCCGGCCGGGTATGGCGGAAAGCGCCGCTATCCGGTCCTTTACATGCACGACGGGCAGAACGCCGTCCGCGAAGCCAAGTGGTCGCACCATAGCTGGGAAGTGACCTCGACCCTCGAGAAGATGCGCCTCGCCATGATCGTCGTCGGCATCGACAGCGACCGCGAGCGAGAGGCGACCCTTTGCCCCTTCGTCCCCGAGGAGAAGGACGAGGAGATGGATCGCTGTAAGAAGCCGATGGGAAAAGAATACGGCGACTTCCTCGTCGAATACGTGAAGCCGTTCATCGATTTCACCTACAAAACCCGCCCGGATTATGAGAATACGTATCTGGCTGGGTCTTCGCTCGGAGGACTGGCCGCCGCTTATCTATCGGCCCTCCACCCGGGCGTCTATTCCTGCGTCGGCGTCTTCTCGCTGGCCTATTGGTTCGTTGAGAGACAGTTCGAGAGCTTCCTCGAGGAGCATTTCGACGAGGAAGCCTCCTATTTCCTGGCCGCCGGCGGGAAGGAAGGGTTCGACGGCAAGATCCTCGACTCCTATGAGAAGTACCGCTTACTCCTCGAGAAGAAGGGCGTGCAGTTCACGGCCAGGATTTACCCGAACCTCTATCACAGCGAAGAATGCTGGGCCAAGGAGTTCCGCGATTTCGTGCGGCTCATCAAGGCCCGAAGAAAGGAGAAGCGCCATGCTTGACCCCGTTTTGTCGTTGATTGGGCACACGCCCCTCATCCGTCTCAAGAAAATCGAGGAAGCCCATGAACTCCCCTTCGAGCTTTACGGGAAGCTCGAGAAAGCCAATCCCTCCGGTTCCATCAAGGACCGGGCGGCCCTCAAGATGATCGAGGAAGCCGAAAGGAAGGGCTTATTGAAAGAAGGATCGCCCCTTGTCGAGGCCACTTCCGGCAACATGGGCATTTCCCTGGCCCTCATCGGGGCCCGGAAAGGATACAAAGTCCGCATCTACATGCCCGACAGCGCCTCGAAGGAACGCCGCCTCCTCATTGCCGCTTACGGGGCCGAGATCGTGCTGACGCCCGGGAAAGAAGGGATGCGCGGCTCCAACGAAGCGGCGGCCAAGGCGGTTGCCGAAGAGGGAGCTGTCTGGCTCAAGCAATTCGACAATCCGGCCAATAGCCTTGCCCACTACGAGACGACCGGACCTGAACTTGCCGAAGCGCTCGGCGGGAAAATCGACGCCCTTTTTGCCGGCTTCGGAACTGGCGGGACGATCTCCGGCATCGCCCGCTATTTCAAGGAGCGGGGCGTCGATGCCCGGATCTTCGGGATCGAGCCGGCCGAAAGCCCGCTTCTCAGCGAAGGGAAGGCCGGACCCCACCGGATCGAGGGCATCGGAGCCAACTTCGTCCCGGCTCTCCTCGAAAAGGACCTGATCGACGAAGTGGTGGACGTCAAAGGAGCCGATGCCTTCCGCCTGACCTCCGAACTAGCCGAACGCGAAGGGTTATTGGTCGGCATTTCTTCGGGCGCCGCCCTAGCCGGATGTCTCTATCGGAAAGAGGAAGTAAAGAAAGGCGGCCGGGCGGTCGTCATCCTCCCCGACGGGGCTGACCGTTATCTAAGTATCGAGGGACTATATGGACAGAAACATTGAGCTGGCCTTCAAGCTGAACGAGAAGGACGAAAACGAGGCCCTGGCCTCGGTCGGCCGGGACGGGATCATCGATTTCTTCCGTTACGTCCGGGAAATCCTCTTCTTCGATTTCTATGCCCGCGGCGAGAAGGAGATCCGTCTCCCTTATCTTGTCGGGGAAGCCAAGAAATGCTTCATTGCCTTCGCGAAGGAAGAGGGGTGCGCCCCTTGCCTCTTCGATTCCTTCTTCGACGGCCTCCCGGAAGTCAAACGCCTCCTCGTCAGCGATGCGGATGCCATTTTTCAAGGCGACCCGGCTTGCGCCTCCCCGGCCGAGGCCATTCTTACCTATCCGGGCTTCCTTGCTATCTCGGTCTATCGGGTGGCCCATCTCTTGAGAAAGCTCGGCCTCCGCTTCGTTTCCCGAGTTTTAAGCGAGTATGCCCATTCGCGGACCGGCATCGACATCAACCCGGGAGCCGAGATCGGGGAGCGCTTTTTCATCGACCACGGTACGGGCATCGTCATCGGCGAGACGACGGTCATCGGGAAGAACGTGAAGCTTTACCAGGGCGTGACCCTCGGGGCCCTCTCCCTTCGGGAAGGGCGGAAGCTGGCCGGGCACAAGCGCCATCCGACCGTCGAGGACAACGTCACCATCTATTCGGGGGCCTCGATCTTCGGGGGCGACACGGTGATCGGCGAAGGCTCGACCGTTGGGTCCAATGCCTACATTGTCTCCTCGATTCCGCCCCATTCGATCGCGGTGGTCAAGCCCTTTGATCTCGAAATCCGGGCCAAGGTTCCGAAGTAGTCTGATAGCGCTTTCACTAGGAGGCAGCCAAGAACTGGTTGCCTCTTTTTATTTAATGGGTGTTAATAATTTCCGAAGGGGGAGTGGAAATGGATCCCGAAGTCGTTGAAAAAGCCTTCCTCGATTTGGCAGCGGAACCTCGGATCGCGAGGCTTTCTTCCCTGCTGGTCAAAAATTACCGGGGAGGCTACCGGGTGCTGAATCTTCTATCCAAGTCGGAGGAGCCTATGACCCCGAGCCAGTTGGCTGTTCTCTGCGAGGTCTCGACCGCCCGGATGACCGTCATTCTCAATTCCCTGCAGCTGAAAGGCTATCTCAAAAAGCATCGGAAGCGGAGCGACCGGCGGAGCCTCGTCGTCTCCCTCTCGTCGAAGGGCCGGGAAGTGCTCATGGAAAACCAAGCAACTCTTCGTTCCTGCATCGAGAACTTCATTGCCGAACTTAGTGAAAAGGAATTGCAAACCGCCCTTGGAATTTGCAGAAAAATCACCCGCGAGGGGAATAAAGGAGAATAACGATGCTTAGACTGGTCAATCTCAAGAAGGACTACAAAGTCGGTGGCGACATCGGCTTCGTCCACGCGCTGAAAGGGCTGTCCATCGCCTTTCGGAGCAACGAGTTCGTCGCCATTCTCGGACCTTCGGGCTGCGGGAAGACGACCCTTCTCAACATCATCGGCGGCCTCGACCATCCGAGCGAAGGGGAACTCTTCATCGACGGGGTCTCGACCAAGGACTTCAAGGACCGCGATTGGGACAACTACCGGAACCACCGGATTGGTTTCGTCTTCCAAAGCTACAACCTCATTCCCCATCAGACGATTCTCCAAAACGTCGAATTGGCCCTCACGATCGGCGGGGTCAAGCGCGAGGAGCGGCGGGCCAAGGCCAAGGCGGCTCTCGACCGCGTCGGTCTAGCCGGGCAATATGACAAGAAGCCGAACCAGCTTTCGGGCGGCCAGTGCCAGCGGGTCGCCATCGCCCGGGCCATCGTGACCGATCCGGAGATCCTTTTGGCCGACGAGCCGACCGGCGCCCTCGACACCGAGACCTCGGTCCAGATCATGGACATCATCAAGGAGATCTCGAAGGACCGCCTTGTCATCATGGTTACCCATAACCCGGACCTCGCGGCTCGTTATGCCACGCGGACCGTTCGTCTCCTCGACGGCCTCATCCAAAGCGATTCCAATCCCTTCGAGGAAGAAGGCGAGGAAAAGACGGCCAAGGAAATGCCGGACAAGAAGGCCAAGCTTTCCCTTTTGAGTGCTTTCCGCCTCTCGGCCCAGAACCTCCACTCGAAGGCCAAGCGGACTTCGCTGGTAGCCGTTGCCGCCTCGATCGGCATCATCGGCGTCAGTTCGGTCCTTGCCGTCTCGACCGGCGTCCAAAACTACATCTATGACATGGAAGCCGACATGCTTTCAGGCAATCCGCTGACCATCGAGGCCGAGGGCGTCGATTTGACCGGCCTCATGTCGATTGCCGGAAGCCTCAACCAAGTCGGTGCGGTGGTCGACGGGACAGAAGAAGGCTACATCAACGTCAACGAGACCATTTCGGCCCTCGTCGACAAGGAGTCCCACGAGGTGAACGAGTTCATGTTCAAGAACGAGATCACCGACGATTACCTTTCGTACGTGAAAGCGATGGACCCCGAGCTTTATAGCGCGATTGTCTTCGATTACGGCATCGACGTCTCGCCTTCCATTTACGTGGCCTCGGGCCTCGATGGGACCGACGCGGAGGGAAATAGTTATTCCGAAGAAGGCCAGGTCGCTTCCCTTTCCTTCATCCGGACGGTCTATCAAAGCATCCTGAAGGAAACCGACCTCGGCGAATTCGCGCCCTATGTCAGCATGCTGCCCCAGCCCTTCTCCCTCCTCCCGGACAGCGAGGACCTGATCCTCTCCCAGTACGACATCGTGAGCGACGCGGCCACGAGCCACCTGCCCAAGGAAAAAGGCGAGATTGCCATCGTCATCGATAAGGACGCCCTAAGCGACCTGACGCTAGCCGAGACGGGCTATTTGACCCAGCAGGAATTCCTGAACAATGTCTTCGAGGCCACCGGCGACGATCGCTACGACCCAAGCCTTGAAAAGAACCGGATTTCCTATGAAGAGTTGATGGGCCGGACCTTCTACTATTACCCGAACGACGATATTTACCACCGAGCCCTCGTCGGCTTCACCTACGATCCGGTCAAAGACATCGACGATGCCTCCGAAGGCGAGCCCCTTGAACTGAAGGTCACGGCCATCCTTCAAAAGAAATCCGACATCAACTACGGGTGCCTGTCCAGCGGGTTCTACTACACGAACGATCTCGCTAACTATATCCGCGAAACGGCAGCCAATTCGACGATCGTGAATTTCCTCAAGGACAGCGGTCTCGATGGCTTTGGAACCACCTCTCTCCTCAACCCGGCCATCAACTACACTTATTCGTTCACCTACGACGGAACGAGGTATGACAACCAAGTCGGCATCGTGTCGAGTTTCTCCCAGAATTCCATGTTCACGAACGTGGCCGGGAACTATGAGGACATGACGACGTTCTCCCTCGCCAATCTCGGCGGAAGCGAAGTGCCGACCCTCATCTCCATCTATCCGAAGGACCTCGACGAGATGGATGCCATCCGAACCTATCTCACGGCTTGGAACGAGGACGGCGACATCACGGTCAACGGCAAGGTCCTAACGGCCGAAGACCGTCCGCAAATCCGCTACACCGATTCCCTCTCGATCGTCCTATCGATGGTCAATACCTTGATCGGGATCATCACGACGGCCCTCGTCATTTTCACCGGCCTCTCCCTCGTCGTCTCGACGGTCATGATTGCGGTCATCACCTATGTCTCAGTCATCGAGCGGGTCAAGGAAATCGGGGTCATCCGCTCCCTCGGCGGCCGGAAGAAGGACGTCTCGCGCCTCTTCAACGCCGAGACGGTCATCATCGGCTTCATCTCGGGAGCTATCGGCATTGCCTTCACCTATTGCCTCCAGATCATCTGCAATCTCATCGTCGGTGCCATCAGCGGCATCTATACGATTGCGGCCCTGCCTTGGTACACGGCCCTCATCATGATCGCCCTCTCGATGATCCTGACCCTTATCTCCGGCCTCGTCCCGGCCTCGATTGCCGCCAAGAAGGATCCTGTCGAAGCCCTTCGAAGCGAGTAATGCCCCTTTCTCAAATGAGCGCAGGTTCGCCTGCGCTTTTTTGCTCCGGACATTTTGCCGTCTTAAAATGTCTCTATAAACGGATGGGAAAGATAATCTTGGAGCCGGAACTTGCCGTCTCCTTCCAGCGGGGCGAGCGAGGAGCGGTAGGGGAAGTCTACCGAAGGACCTATAAGTTTCTTTACCTATTGGCCGCTGGCATCCTAAGCAGCCAGGACGATGCCTTCGACGCCGTGCACGACGTCTTTGCAAAAGCCATCGACCGTGGGGTCGAGATGAAAGACGACTCCCGCTTGCTTTCTTATCTAGTAACCTCCGTCCGCCGACGGGCCTACGACATCTTGGCTACCCGGAAGCGGGTCGAGCCCGATGCCGATGCGGAGACGTTCCCCTCCTTCGACACCGGCAATCCCTATTTCGTCGCTATCTGCCCCAACCTAAGCGAGAAAGAAACGGCCGTCCTTCTCCTCCATCTATGCTTTGGCTTCTCGTTCCGCGAGATCGCCGAGCTCACGTCCATTCCTCGTTCGTCTTTGCACGACATCTATGCCGGAGCTCTCAAGAAGGCCCGGGGTACTTTGGAGAAGAAATAGCCATGAAGAAAGAACTTAAAAAGGATTTGCAGGCGAAAATCGCCGACATAACCCCCGTGGATGAAGCGTTTTCAGAGCTTCCCTATGAGGCCAAGAAGCCGCGGATGGCTTTCGGGCGAGCCGGAAAATGGGCTTTCGGCGGCGGCCTTGTCGCCGGCGTCGCAGTGCTCGGCTTGACCTTTTTGGCCTTGGCGCCGGGAGCCGACGTCACTTTTGAGGATGAGAGCCAGCTGAGCTTCCCGACCTATCGCTCGCGGATGGAGATTACCCATGACGTTCCGGCCTATGAGACGTTCGTGGAACGCTTCGTCCCCGCGCTTTTCGAGAGTCTCGACCGCTCGGCTTCGGTCTCGGTTTCTCTTCCTGACCTCTTCGCCGCCTTGGCTCTATCGGCCTATCTTTCCGGCGGGGCGATCGAAAGTGAATTCCTTTCCTATGTCGGGCTCGAAAGCGAGGACGAGCTTCTTAGCACGTGTTCCGACGTCTTCCGGATGCTCGGGAATCTCGATGAAGGCGGCGAGCCTCCCTCGGGAGGGCTCCTTCTTTCTTCTCTCTTCCTAGACCCCATTTACAAGCTTCGGGACGACGAGGAAATGGGCCAGCTTTTAAATGACGTAGCCGATGCTTTCGGGACGGCCATCTTCTATCGCTCGCCGAGCGACTCGGTCTTGAATGACTATCTACGTTCCGTCGCCCCGCGGGGAGCTAGCGTTCCCGAGATCGATCTCGACGATACCATCGATTGCGTTGTCGCTTCGACCTACATCGGGAACTTCTTCTACGGCCCGGAGGAGGCTTCTAGATATAAATCTTCCTACGATGCCGGGAACCGGATGCCCTATCGCTTTGGAGAAGTTGAAAAGAACGTTCCCTATATCGGGAGCGTCCTGACGAACAGCCCCTATCTCGGATCGCTTGCCGGATCCGAGGTTCCTTTTGAGGGAATCGGTCTCGGCGTCGGAAACCTGGCAAACCTCTACTGCTTCAAGACACTTGATGAAAAAGAGAGCCCTTTTGCTTTGATTTCCGACATTCTAAGCCGGAATTACGAGGAAAAATATTCGACTGTCCCGCTCGATGACGAAACGTTCTTCGGATATTACCTCACGGTTAGGGTTCCTTATTTCAAGGACGAAACCAACGTCAATTTCACCGCGACCCTCCTCGGGGAAATGCCTTCCTTTGGCAACGAAGATGCCTTCCTCAACAAGATTCTCGCGCCCGAGAGCCCCAAGGCCACCTTTAAAGTCGCGGCCCAGCAGCTGCAGCTCAATTATGACTACATGGGCTTTACCGTCGCTTCTCTCACCTATGTTGGCGGGGCGACCTCGACGATGCCCTCCCCCGTCAAGAAGGACCTCTTCTTCGACCGCCCGTTTGCCTATGCTCTCTATGGACGCGGAAACCACGAGCTTCCGATCGTCGTCGGGTGCATTGTCGACCCCGCCTACTGAGGAGAAGCGATGGAAAAGGAAAGGAAAGACGTCGAAGCGGGGGAGACCCTTCGAAATCTCTCGCGCCTGAGCGGAATCAAAAAGAAGAAGCTTGGCCGCTACCTCGAGCAAAAGGCGAAGCTGTCCCCATATGATGAGCGAGCTCTGGCCGGAGCCAGGGCCGGGCGTGACTATGCGGCCTTTTCCTTCAAATCCGCCATTTGGCCTTTGACCAGGGCCTTCCTCTTCGGCCTCCCGCTTTTCCTCGGGAGTATCCTTTCCTTCATTGGGCAATCCTTCTGGCCGATGGTGGGGATCAGTGCCTCCATTGGCGACCTGATATGCGAAATTATCCTTTTGGCTTACTTGGCCTATGCTCTCTACCGGGCCGTCCGGCGTTTTCTTCTCGCGCCGGGCGTTCGGAAGGAAGAGCTCGTTTTCGATGGCGGCCTTCCAATCGTCGGGCTGGCCTATTCAATACTGATGTTACAATCCGTGCTTACCAATTATCCGCTTGCATACGAACGCCAAATCGGCTTTTACCTTTCGGTTGCCACGATGGCCGGTTATTGCGGCATAATTTTGCAATTAATGTCATATATGTGTCTTTTAATTTATAACATATTAAAGGACTCAAAATAGGCGTATTTTGCTGGTTTTTCCCAAAAATTGCGTTTCTTTTTTTAAAACTTTTGTTGTGCTTTTACACTAAAGGACATATCTTTTATTTAAGAAAGAAGGAAAAGAAATGTTCAATGCTTCACGCAACGCCCGCGTTCGAAGGTCGCTCGACCGGACGGCCGCTGCTTTCCTTTCTCTCCTGAAAGACGAAGAGTACGTGAAGATTACCGTTTCCCAACTCTCCAGCCTCGCAGGCATCACGAGAAAGACCTACTACCGGAATTTCCTCTCGATGGACGATGTGGTCGATTACGTCGTTTTCAAGGCCGTGCGCGAATACCTCCGCACGACGGGATGCACTTCCATCTCGGAGTACCTCGGGCGCTTCTTTGCCTTCTGCCTCGAGCAGCGGGACATCTTTACGCTTCTTCACAAGCGCGGGCTCTTCGGACTTCTTTCCTTTGGCCTCTCTCGCTATGTCTCCCGAAGCGCCTACCTCGACAAGGAGCTCATTGCTTCCGGGCTGAGCCAGCCCGAGATCGACCTCTTCTGGGGTTCTCTATTCGGAGCCGAAGTCAATCTTCTCCGCTACTGGATCGAAGAGGATTGGCGCTCGACCCCGGAGGAAATGGCCACGGCGCTCGAGAAGGGCTTCAAGAACATTCTCAAGGCCAGCATCTGGGATTGACCCCGAACGAATGGACGATGGCAGCCTTCGGGCTGCCTTTTCGTTTGCTCCCACGCTCGGCGGCAATGCTAAAATCAAGGCATGCTTACCGGGGAAGAAGCATTGTCCTTTCTGAAGAAAGAGATGAAGTCCCACCCATCCTTGGCCTTCCTGGATGGGGCTGGGATGTCGACGGCCTCGGGAATTCCCGACTTTCGGGGCCAGACGGGCATCAGCCGGGTGGCCAGCCGGTACGGTCTCTCCTACGAAAGGCTCCTTTCGATCGACGAGCTGAACGAGGATCCCGCGACCTTCTTCGATTTCTATTGGAACTTCCTCGTCCATGACAAGGCCGAGCCCAATGCCGCCCACCGGGCCGTCGCTTCTTACGAAGGGCCCATAAGGGTCATTACCCAAAACATCGACGGCCTCCACCAAAAGGCCGGTTCGAAAGACGTGGTGGAACTCCATGGCTCGATTCTTCGCAACCACTGCCTTTCCTGCGAAAGCGCTTATTCCCTCGATGAAATTCCCCATCGCGGCATTCCCCGCTGCCCGAAGTGCGGCGGCATCGTGAGGCCGGACATTGTCCTCTATGGGGAGGAGCTCGACTACGAGGCTCTCTCGGACGCCGAGGAGATTCTCGAGGAAAGCGACGTCCTCATCGTGGCCGGGACGAGCCTTAGGGTCTATCCGGCTGCTGGGCTCATCTATTCCTCGCGGGCCAAAGCCAAGATTCTTGTCAATGCCGAGCCGACGCCCCTCAATTCCTTCTTCGATGCCTTCGTCCAAGGCGACGTCGCCAGCATCCTTCCCGAGGTCCTGAAATGAAATACCACTTCCTGCACCATTTGATCACCATTACCAAGCACCGCAACCAAGTCATCAGGAACGCATCGCACTGCGGCATCTTTTTCCATGCCTTGAAGCACGATCTCACCAAATACGGGCCGACTGAATTCATCACGAGCGCCAAGTATTACGCCGGCACCCATAGCCCGGTGGACGAGGAGCGGCGGAGCAACCATTATTTCTCCAAGGTCTGCCAGCACCATACCAAGCGGAACAAGCACCATTGGGAATACTGGACCGATTTCTATTGGGGCCGCGTCATCGCCAAGCAGATGCCTTACAAATACGCGATCGAGTATGTCTGCGACATGCTGAGTGCTTCCAAGACCTACAACCCCAAAACCTTCTCGGGAGCGACGACCCTGGCCTATTTCGAGGCTCGGAAGGATCGTTACTATATGGCCTCGGGCACCAAGGAGTTCATCGAATGGTGCCTTACGCGCTACCGCGACCTCGGCTGGAAGGGCCTTAAGAAGAAGGACACCCTGGCCGCCTATCGGGAGATAAGTGCCAAGCACTCGCCGGTCGAAATCTTCGAGACCTCTCTTGCGAGCGGCGAATTGCCCCCGCTCAAGGGCTAGGCTATAATCCCCGCCGTACGCATATGAAGAACAAGGTTGTGATCATCGGTTGCGGGCGCCTCGGGGCCTCCATCGCCTCCTATGCCGCCTCCCAATCGCTCAACGTCATCGTCGTCGACAGCAACGCCTCTTCCTTCGAACGGCTCGACGAGCCTTTCAGCGGCTTCACGGTCACCGGCGACGCGACTGACTGCACTCTTCTTGAGAAAGAGGCTTACATCCAGACGGCCGAGTCCGTGGTCGTGACGACGGGCAACGACAACGTCAACCTTTATCTGGCCCACCTCCTTTCGAGAATCTACGAGGTGCCGGAGATCGTCGTCCGCTTCGACGACCCGAAGTACGAAGAACTCATCAAAGACCTGCCAGGGGTCAAGGCGGTTTACCCCTTCCAGCTGTCTTTCGAGAAAATACTCTCCTTCAAAGAGGAAATGGAGGCCGGCAAATGAAAATCGCCATCGCCAACGGCACTTTCCAGGCCGCTTATCTCTTCGACCTCTTCAAAAAGAACGGCCATAAGACGGTCCTCATCAATTCCAGCAAGGACGATGCGGCCTACCTTCTCAAAACGAAGCACGTAAAAGTCTTCGTGGGCAACCCCTGGAGCCGCCACGTCCTCGAGGATGCCGGCGTCGGAAGGTGCGACCTTTTCATCTCCCTTTGCGACGAGGATACCGACAATTTTGCTTCCTGCCTCCTGGCTAAGAAAATTTTCGGTGTTAGCAAGGTCATCTCGCTTGTCAAAAACCCGGCCAATGTCGAAATCTACCGCAAACTTGGCATCGACTCCGCGGTTTCTTCGACTTATCTCCTCGGGCAATCGATCCTGAACGAGTCCTCGATGGAAACGATCATCAAGACGCTGTCCCTCGAAAACGACAAGATCGTTCTCCTCGAGGCGACGATCCTTCCCAAACACAAGATCGCCCACCACAAGATCATGGACATCTCCTTCCCGAAGTTCGCTTCGATCGCGGCCATCTACCGGAACTATTCGGTCATCATCCCGAACGGCCAGGTCGAGCTTTTCCCCAAGGACAAACTTCTTATTGTCTGCGGTAAGGAAGACGAGGAAAAAGTCCTTGCCTACGTTCGCGACGAGGCCTGATCCATGAAAGACGCCAAAAGCAGGGGAGCGGCCAAAGGTTATCGTCTCATTTTCGGCTACCTCGGCCTCTTCATGATGTTCATCGGGGCCGTTACCATCGTCCCCATCTTCGTGGCCGCCTTCTATCCGAGCGAAGCCGCTTGCTGGATCGATTTCCTTGTCCCGGGAGGGGCTTTCATCCTCCTCGGGGCCCTTCTTTTCTTCCTTCTCATCTACGGTCGGGAAAAGGAGCGCTTTGGCAAATACGAAGACGCCTTGCTCCTTTTCCTCATTTGGGTGGCCGCAGTGGTGGCCGGGGCCCTTCCCTTCATCTCCGTTTCCCTTCGGGGGGAACTTAGCTCCCCGCTTAGTTTCTCGGAAGCTCTCTTCGAATCGATCAGCGGCTACTCGGCCACCGGCTACACCGTATACCCGCTTGCCGATTTCGTGGGGGAAGAAGGGGCCTATTGCCCCCATGTCTTCATGTTCCACCGGGCTTTCATGCAGTTCGTCGGCGGCGTCGGCCTCGTCCTTATCGTCGCGAGCGTCCTGAGCGACCGCTACAACCTGAAGCTCTACTTTGCCGAAGGGCATAACGACAAACTGCTTCCCAATCTTGCCAAGTCGGCCAAGCTCATCCTCGCCATCTATACCGGCTACATTGTGGCCGGGGCCTTCGGGCTCTGGTTCTTCGGGATGGACTTCTTCGATGGCCTTTGCCATTCGATCGGGGCCGTCGCGACCGGCGGCTACTCTTCCCGGGCCGATGGGGTTTATTGGTACCAGACCTCGGAGTTCACCGGGAACGGCCTCTTCCCGGGCAACGTCATCGGGATCGAGGTCGTCCTCGAGATCCTCATGCTCCTCGGGGCGACGAACTTCGTCCTCCATACCTTCCTCTTCCGCGGGAAGATCAAGGAGTTCTTCAAGGACATCGAGGTTCGCCTCGGCTTCTTTGCCATCGTCTTCTTCATCTTCGTCTCAGCCGTCACGACTTGCTACCTCTATGCCCCGACGGCTACCAATGCGACGGCCAACGGCATGGCCCCCCAGACAGGAATCGACTTCGCGACATCGCTTCGCTACAGCGCCTTCAACATCATCTCTTCCATCACGACGACCGGCTTTACCAATTTCGTCTCCATCAAGCAACTTGGCGAAGTCGCCATCTTCTCCGGCATCATCGTGATGATCATCGGGGCCGGGGCCGGCAGTACCGGCGGCGCCATCAAGCAGTACCGGGTCGGCATTATCGCCAAGGATTTCTTCCATTCGGTCCGTTACCGTTTCTCTTCCTCCCGCCAGCTTTCCCCGAAGACGATCTACCGTCTTGGGGTGAAACGGGAAATCGAACGGGAAGACAGCCAGGAAGCCCACAACTTCGCCGTCCTCTACATCGTCACGGTCCTCATCGGGACCCTGGCCCTCCTCTTTCTTCCGGGCATCGACTTCCAGGAAGGCCTTTACGAAGTTGCCTCCGGCCTCTCCGGGACGGGCCAGACGATCATCGACTTCTTCGCCTACAAGGCCAACCATCCCATTTACGATTACGAAATCCTCCTTTGGGTGCTCAACATCGCCATGTTCCTCGGCCGTCTGGAAATCATCCCCCTCTTCTCCTCGATTAACCGCGTCTTCGTCGTGCCCTTCGAAAACCGGAAGCGGACCCCGCCTGCCGATTTGGCCTAAGAGGAGAAGTGCCGATTCCCAAAGTAAATGCAAGTTTACGCTGAAAATCCCGCTGGTTCCCATACATAACGCAATACCGCTTCGGGGTTAATGCAAGAAAAGCCAGGTCCGACCTGGCTTTTCTTGGCCCCGCGGCGGAGGGGGCTATTGCAATTTCCCGGACTTATCGCAATTTCCGGCCCCATTCGTCGACGGCCCGGACGATGGCCCGGTAGGCATCCTCCCCGTAGACCGCGGAGAAGGCCTCCTCCGGCGTCATCGACCCGAGGTTCCGGTTCCTCCTGGCGTTCATCCTGAGCCCGATGCGCGCGATTTCCTCCGCCTCCCAGCAGTCGACCGACTCCCCCTTGGGGACGGTTCCCCTTATCACCCCGTTCGTGGCCTCGACGGAGGCCTTCTCGGTCGAGGAGTAGGGATGGCAGTAGAAGACGGCGGAGAGCTGCTCCCCGGTGGCCGGGTCCGACTCGATCTGCTCCCGGCACCAGAAGCACGGGTCGTTGTCGGTCAGGAGGACGGGGAACACCCTGGCGAAGCCCTCGGGCCCGAGGGCTTCCCTGAGCAGCCCGAAGAAGGACGCGACGTCGGCTGACGAGCCCTTCCTCAGCTTGGCCGTTATGGTCACCCTCGTCCTGACGTTTCTCATGTATCCTCAAATTATCCTATGTCTAGTCTAATCGGCTTCTAAAAGGCAGTATTCCCCCGTATCCAAAGGAGGAAGC
>CALVSB010000017.1 GCA_944358895.1 uncultured Bacilli bacterium
TTCGAGTTTGAATTCCAGTGTGTACTTCATGAAAAATACCCCTCCTCCTGTTGTCCAGGATTTGGGGTACAGTTCATCAAAGGAGAAGGGTTTTGCGGGGCTTTTCCCCTACTTCCGCCCATAGGCTTCGTAGAGCTCGATGAGGAGGGCGTTATGGTAGTCGCGCGGGTCGATGCCCGTCGCCTCGACGAACTTGTTCAGCCGGTAGTTGAAGGTATTCCGATGGACGTAGATGGCCTCCGCGGCCTTTATCGCGTCGAGGCCGCTTCTTAGATAAGCGATGGCCGTGAGGTAGATCTCGCGGTCGAGGCCCGAGAACTCGCCTCGAAGGAGAGGCAACGACGAATAGTCCCGGTAATAAAACTCCCGGAGCAAGACGTCGGACGGGAAGAAGGCGCTATTGGGGAAATAGGAAAGCCCTTCGACGATGAGCTTCCTTGAAAGCGGGGTGTCGGCGTGGCTCCGAAGAAAGGAAAGGGTCGTTCCGAGGTCGTCGCGGATGGCCATGAGGGAGGAATGAAGCGGCATGAAAAGGTCTTTCGAGGCGTAGACGAGGCCGCTGATATTGCTTTCCCGCTCGAGGCGGAAAGGGACGCCGAGGGAGGAGAGGGCGCCCTCGAGGGCGACGTGGTCGAGCGGCCCCTCGGACCTATAGAGATAGACGAAGTCCCGCATCTACCTGATCTTGAGGAGATAGCACTCGAAGGGCCGGAGGGTGAAGACGTGGTCCTTGAGGAGGACGCCGTCGTAATTGTGGAGGACGATGTCCCCGATTTCGTAATTGAAGGTGAAATAGGTCTGGTAAGGCCGGAAGTTCGAGATGACCATGATGGTCGAGCTCCCCCGGTGGAGGTAGGCGAAGACGTCGGGGTGGTTGTAGTCGACGATCTCGAGCCTCCCGTTATTCACGATGTCATTGTAGATGGCGTTTTTCCTGAAAGAGATGGCGTACTGGAAGTAATTGAGGATCGAGTAGGGATCTTCCATCTGCTCCTGGACGTTCACCCCTTCCTTGTAGTTGTCGTTGACCTTGACCTTGGGGGCAACCTTCGAGAAGCCGGCGTAGCTCGTCTTGTCCCACTGCATCGGGGTCCGGGCATTGATCCGGTTGGTCCGCCGCCAGAAGCGGAGGATCGTCTCCTCGTCCCGCCCTTCGGAGCGCATGCTCTTCAAAGCGTCGACGTTGGCCTCGTCGTTCAAAAAGTCCTCGACCTTGTCGTAGGTGACGTTGCTCATCCCGATTTCGTCGCCCTGGTAGATGAAGGGCGTGCCGTAGAGGAAGAGAAGGGTCGTCACGAGCATCTTGGCGCTTTCGGCGCGGTAATTGACCGAGCCGTATTGGCTGAGGACCCGCGGGTGGTCGTGGTTGCACCAATAAAGCGGGAGGTCGCAGGTCGCAGCGTTCTCGTACCACCGCATGAAGTTGTTCTTGAGGGAAATGACGTCGGTCTTGATTTCCTCGTCCTTCTTGTCGATCGAGCCGTAGGCCCCGTTGTTCCAGACGGTGTCGAAATTGAAGACGAGGTTGATCGGCCCCCGGCCGCGCTCGGAGAAAAGGCGCGCCTGGGCCGGCTGGACGCAGCCCCCGACTTCCCCGACGAGGAGGGTGTTCTCGTTCACGCCCTTCTCGCGGAATTCCTTGAGGTAGCCGAGAAGTTCCGGGCGGTTGGAGAACTCGCTGGGATCGAGGACGTAGCCGCCTTTCCCTCCTTGGAGGGGGCTATCCTCGAAGGTCGGGTTCTTGGCAAGATGCGAGATGGCATCCATCCGAAAGCCGTCGACCCCGAGGTCGACGTAGTGGCGGGCGATCTGATAGTAACGCTCCCTTAGCTTCGGGTTGGACCAGTCGGTGTCCGGCATCGACGGAGCGAAGACGTGGAGGTAGAACTCGTCCTCGCTTCCGGGCATTCTTTCCCAGGCCGAGGTCGAGAAGAAGCTCCCCCAGTTGTTGGGCGGGAGGAGGTTCCCTTTCTCGTCGCGCCGGCCCTTCTTGATGATGTAGTAGGAACGTTCCTCGGAAGAGGGATCTTCCTTGGCCTTCACGAACCACTCGTGCTGGTCGGAGGTGTGGTTCATCGCGAAGTCGAGGAGGACCCGGATGCCCCTTAGATGGGCTTCGCGGAGGAGCGTGAGCAAATCCTCGTCGCTCCCGAAGAGGGGATTGACGTGGAGGTAGTCGCTGACGTCGTAGCCGTTGTCTTTCATCGGGGAGGCGAAGATCGGGCAGATCCAGAGGAGATCGATCCCGAGTTCATGGAGATAGTCGAGTTTCTCGATGATGCCTTTGAGGTCACCGATGCCGTCCCCATTCGCATCCTTATAGGCCGCTGGGTAAATGATGTACCCGATTGAATTGCGCCACCACGCTTCCACCCTGAAGTCCTCCTTGGAGTTCGAAGCCATTATATGCCACTTCCGTTACAAGTGTATGTAGGACGCCTGGCCGCCGCCCTCCTATAAGGAGGGAGCAACGGGGGCATAAGGCGAGAGGGTGGCCGCCTTTTCCTTTGCCCTTTCAAAGGGGCCAGGTGTCCTTTTTCCTTAGAAAAGGACGAGGAGGATGCAGCTATCGCCTTCGCCCCGTCCACCGTCATTGGGGGACACGCTGACGGTCGTCGAGGCGTAGATGGTGCTTTCCTTGCTGACTTCCTTGATGAGAACGACCCCGCTTTCGCGGTCGTCGTCCTCGAAGGAGAAGACCGGGAGGCCGTCGCTCGGGTCCACCGCCGCCTGGCCGAGGGTGAAGATGACGTCTTCGGAGCTCGGGGGCTCGCCCCCGGCGTTGAACTCGAGGGAAAAGGCATAGCGCATGTATTCCACCCCTTCCTCGTCGACGAAGGTCGGCTCGAAATGGAGGGTCAGGTACTTGTCCCCCTGGGGATTGCTCGGGAGGGGGCTTCCATCCATGTCGAGGAGGGTGATCGTCTCGATGTAGACCGGGACGATGATGTTCTGGGGGTTGGTCCCGAAGCTCGCGACGAGGACGATGCCAAGGAGGGCGATGAAAGCCACGACGAGGGCGATTGATTTCTTCATCTCCTGACTTCCTCCTTTCCTTCGTAGCGGCCTTTCAAATAGAAGAGGAAGGCACTGACCGAGGCATAGATGAGGGCCAGGGCGAGGAGCTTGAGATAGGAAGGGAGAACCCCCTCGTTCCGGTAGAGGTAGAAAAGGGCCGTCGCGGCGGCGCTCACGATGAAGGCGAGGACGGTCGTCGCTTTTTCCCCAGGGAGCGAGGAGCCGTCCTGGAGGAATGTCGAGGACGGATGGACGAAGTCGAAGGCCAGGGCGCTCAGGCACGTGCCGAGGTAAAAGAGGACGAGCGAAAGAGCCAGAAGCGCGGCCGAAGCGGGATCGAGGCCGTAGAAAAGGGCATATAGAGCCGTCGATAGGACAAGGGAAAGGGTGCCGAGGATCCCGGGGTAAACGGCCTTCGGGAGGATGAAGAAGAAGGAACGCCTAGGATAGGAACGGCTGAGGAGATAGCCCATCCCCTCCTCGGTGAAGCTCTTCGAAAGGGCCGAGGACGAGGCGAGGGAGACGAGGAGGAAGATGAGAAGCATGAGGACCTCGACGTAATACCGGCCCCGGGTCGAAAGATCCATCCCGTGGAAGAACTTCCCGAGGGCCAGGGCCAAAAACGGGAGAACGAGGAAGGCCAAGGAGAGGGAAAGGAGCCCCCGCTCCTGCCCGCCCCGAAGGAGAAGCGCCTCCTTCTTGAGGGCGCTTAAGAAGGCAGGAAGTGGCCGGTTTTCCTCTCTCTTACGCCCCGCTTTCGCTTTTTTGAGGGCCAATGGGGCGCTCGATGAAAGGCGGAGGTAGAAGGGATTGAGGACATACACCGCGAAAAGGGCGGAAAAAACCGTCGCGCCTAGAAGCGTCAGGAAGACGTAGAGGCTCGAGAGGGGGAAGGCCACGTAGCTATAGCCGGTGAGCTCCCCGATGAGGAAGGTCGTGAGGAAATAGAAGGGCGGGAGATAACGCTTGTAGCCGTTGAGGAAGTTCTGGATGAGGCGGCTGTAATAGCTCCAGTTGGTGAAGATGTCGACCGTGTCGGGAACGAGGAGGACGAGGGCGACGAAGAGGGAACAAAGGAGAATGAAGAAAAGAGCGACGAGCGGGACTTTGAGGCGCGGCCGTTCCTCAAGGAAGGAAGCCACGAGGTGGTAAGGAATGGCCAGTAGCGAGGCCAGCATCACCTCGAAGAGGGAGAGGAAGGCCAGGGCGAAGACGAGCCAGGGGTAAAGATAGCCCGGGGCCCCCATCACCATCATGTAACCGAGGAGGAGGGGGAACTGGACGACGAAATTGCGGCCGAGCTCGTGGACGAAATAGACGGCAAGCCGGGCCAAAAAGACGGTCGAGCCGGTGCAGGGATAGGTCAAGAGGATCTTATTGTCGGGGCTGAGGAAGAGGGAACGCCTCAGTCCCGAGAGGAGGGAAAGAAAGCCGAAGAGCAGGAGGAAGGCCATCACGATCGAGGGGACGGCGGGCGGGACGTAGAAGACGCTCGAGAAGATGTTGAAGCTCCCGGCAAAGTAATAGGCCCCGTAGGAAAGGGCGATGAGAACGGCGAAAAGGACGAGGAGGCTCGTCAGCTTCACGAGGGTCCCCTTCAGGTCATTACGAAAGGAAAGGCGGCTCTTCTCGCGGAAGAGCATCCGGAAGACCACGAGGAACTTATGGAGGGAGAAAACCTCCTTTTTCCGCCATTCCATCAGGGTTTTGCTTCTCCTTTCGGGTCTTCCCCGAGCTTCAGGAAGAGCTGCTCGAGGTCGACGCCTTCTTCGTGGAGCCGGCTGACCTCCCCCCGGTAGACGAGGTCGCCATGCCGGATGACGATGATCTCGTCGCAAAGGCTATTGACGACGTCGATGAGGTGGGTCGAGAAGAAGACGATGTTCCCCTTCCTGGCGTGCTCTCTCATCGTTTCCTTGATCTCGAAAATGGAGACGGGGTCGACCCCGGTCATCGGCTCGTCGAGGATCCAGACCTTGGGGTCATGGACGAGGCTCGAGACGATGGTGATCTTCTGCTTCATGCCGTGGGAATAGGTCCCGATCGGATGGTCGAAAGCCTGGACGAGGGATAGGCGCGGGAGGAGGGAGGAAAGGCGTTCCTCGCGGTCAGCCTTACTTACCCCATAGAGATCGGCGATGTAGTTGACGTACTCCCGCCCGGTCAAGGACTCGTAGAGGGCGTAGTGGTCGGGCACGAAGCCGATGAGCGACTTGGCCGCGATTTCCTCTTCCTGGAGGTCGTGCCCGGCGACGAGGATCCTTCCCCCGTCGAAGTCGTGCATCCCGACGATCGACTTGATGATCGTCGATTTCCCGGCCCCGTTCTTCCCGAGGAAGGCGTAGATCTTCCCGCCTTCGAGTTCGAGGGAGAAGTCCCTTACCGTGTCGAAGTCGTTATGGGGGTAGCGTTTCCTTAGGTGCTCGATTTTGAGGGTGGCTCTTTCTTCCATGGGATGCTCCTTTCCTAATAGGCGTTTCCACTCCTCCTTCCGCCGCTTCGCAAGGTGCGATCGCTCAAGTAGGAGTTCCAGGCCGTCGACCCCGGCAAAGAGGAGTTCGTAGACGTACCACATCGCGAAGGCGAAGCCGACGTAGACGAAGTAGAAGCAAACGAGGTAGAGGGGATGAACGAGGAATTCCTTCCCTCCGAGAGAGAAGGCGAAGGACAGCTCGTAGATCTTCTTGGCCCAGTCGCCGATCTGGGAGGGGACGTAGTCGCTATAAAGGAAGAAGAAGTCGATGTCGTAGCCGTAGGCGTTCCCGACCGTGTTCACGACGAGGCAAAGGAGGAAATAGGCAAGGAAGCCGGCCATCGAGTAGAAGAAGTACTTCATCTTGGGCCGCGGGTAGATGCCTAAAAGCACGATGAGGACCGGCATGAAGAAGGCGTAGAGATGGTTGATGTAGAACTCGACGACCGCGAGGCTAAAGGCCCCGTAGGTCGGGAAGGCGGCACTATCGACGTAATTGGGCATGAGGAGGGCGATGAAGGCCCCGATCACGTTCACGAACATCGTGAAATAGAAGACCTTCGTCGTCTTGAAGGTCAATACGAGAGGGATGACGTACATCGCCGTGCAGCATAGATGGAGGGGGATCGTCTCGAGACTCGTCCAGATGTTCCACCTTAGTCCCCCGATGTAGCCATAGAAGGCCATGTAGGAGACATAGGCTAGTAAGGCATGACGATGGGCCGCATCGAAGGGCCGGAGGAGGAAAAAGTAGGCCGTCGGGAGGAGGAAGGCGAGATAGACGAGGACCCGGTGGGTGACGTTGAGGTCTTCCGGGACCGAGAGGAAGGAGACGTGGCTCCCGAAAAGGACGGCGAAGCTGTAGCTACTAGGCAAAGAAAGGAGGACCACCGCTGCCAAAAGTAGATATGGCGTGACGAGTTTCGGTCCATTATCTTTGCCGCCTTCCTCGAAGAAGGAAGAGGCGGAAAGGACGAAGAGGATCCCGAGCTCGATCCCAAGAAGCGGCAGGCGGAAAGAATATGGATCGAAGTTCACTTCCCCGCTTCCGAGGACGTCGCCGGCGATCCCTTGGATGAGGAAAGGGGAAAGGGCGAAGGAGAGGAAGGATAGCGAGGTGAGACCCCATTTCCTTACGTTATGGAAGAAGGGCGAAGGCACGAAGGAAGAGACGGCCGCGAGCATGGCCGCGGCCTGGAAAAGGAGGATCCCGACCATCCCGAAGAAGACGGAAAAAGGGGCCATGAAGGACGAGGAAGAGAGACCGTCGAGGGTCGCGAAATAGTCCTTACCGCCTTCGTAATGGGCAAGATAAAGGAGGAAAAGGAGAACGGCGAGAACCTTCTTAAGGAACGGCCAAAGGTTCTCTTTCGTCAACGTTTTCTTCCAAAAGAGGGCGCTTTTGCTGCTATTATTGGCCAAAAAGCTCTTGGAACCCCGGTAAAAGAAGCGGACGTAGGCAAAGCCGGTGCCCAATAAGAGAAGGATAACCGCGAAAGAAAGGAAGAATCCGATGGCGCGGGGATAGACGCCGGCGAGGACGAGGGAGGAAACGAAAACGAGGAAAAGCCCTCCGAGGAGGGCGAGGTCAATCGGTTTTAGCTTGCTGAAGAATCCTTTCATTGAACCGCGTAGTCATTGAGGCCGAAGACGACCGAGTAGGCAGCGCTTCCTTCATACTTCTTCGCGTCGGAGAGCGAGGACTCGATGCCGCCCGGGAGCTGGGCCTTGGCCCCGTAAAGGTAGGAGAGGCCGAGATACTCGTGGTTGAGCTTGCTGGCTTCGGCCCCGGCGATCTTCGTGAGGTCGCCGCCGGGGTTGAAGATCGTTGTGATGAGGCTCGTGAGGTCGACGGCCCGGTAACTCGCGAAGTCGTCCGGCGTCAGGGTGAAGGGAGCGAAGAAATAGGGCTTTCCCTCCTGGTCGTAGGTCATCATGCTGGCCGTGAGGTAGCTCGTGAGGAAGCCGGCCCCGTAATGGGTGCCGCTTAAGACTGGGAGGAGGGAGACGAGGCTCAAGGGATTGTTCGGATCGAAGGAAGCAAGAGCTTTCTTGAATTCTTCTTCCCCGTTCCGGTAGTCGGTATAGGCGCATTTGCCGATCGAGACGGTCGCGTCCATCCCGGGCTGAAGTTCCCCGGCCGCTTCCATGTCGCAGTTCATCGTGAGGCCCACCGCATTGATCCGCTCAGCCCCGTCGACGCTCTGGAAGAGGGTCTTCCCGAGGTCGTGGAGGGTGTCGCTCGCCATCGGCTTGAGGACGCTTTGGAAGAGGGGGCCGAGGCCGTAGAGGTCGAACCAGCCGCCCTGCCCCGTCACGTAGTTCGAAAGCTGGGTGGCGTTATCCACGATGACGTCGCTTCCGGTGAGGTATTGAGAGGCGCCTTTCTCTTCGAGGTTGGCCCATTTGTCGCTCACCGCCGGGTCGGCCGCCGTCGGGATGGCCTGGTTGATGAAGAGGAAGCCGCCAGCCTTCTCGAGGATCGAGTGCTCCGCCTCGATGAGGGAATCGCTGTAGTTGAAGAGCATCGAGGAGAAGCAATCGCTCATCCTGGTGTCTTTGATATGGACTTCCGGCCGGTGGCCGCCCCGCTCGATCACCTCGTTCACCGACGACGGGCCGCTGTTGACGAGGACGGTGAAGAAATGCTGGATCCGGCAGTTCTCGAAACTCATCTTGCCGGATTGCTTGGCGAAGAGGATCCCGCCGGCCAAGGTATCGTCGCTCGGGTCGTCGGGGGTCAGTTTCCAGTCCTCGACTTGGTCACTGCTCACGCCTTGGTTGCCGTAGGCGGCAAGGTCGACGAAGGCGATTTCATGGTTCTGCTTGGGGCTGAGGCCGGTGTCGCTACCGAAAAGGCAAGCATGGGTCGAGATGGCCCCGGTCGAAGCATCGGGAAGGGTCGGGGTCCCGCTGCTGCGGGCTTCGCTCACGACGTAAGGGAAGGTCTTCCCGAGGGAAATCTGGTTGTAATTGCCATAGATGGCCGCTTGGTAATCTGCCTCTTCGCCCGGCTCGTGCTTGTAAACGTAGCTCCAGTCCTTGAGGGTCCCGTAAACGGCCGGGTCGTCGGCCTTTTCGTCGGCCTCGCTCCAAAGGAGGGAAGAAGGGATGTCATCTTTCTCGATCACGATGTCGCCATAGATGACGAGCTTGTCATAGGAGGTGGCCGCCGTCGCTTCGGAGCCGAGGACCTCTTCCTTCATCGCGAGGTAGCTTTCATCTTCGTGGGCATTGTCGAAAAGGACGAGTTCCTTGGCCCGGGTGACGTTATAGGCCCCGTCCTCGATGTGAACCCGGTGCTCGAGGCTCGAAATGAGGGTTCCTTCGAGCTCGAAGGTCAAAACGACGTCCCGGGGAAGGGAGGAAGCGAGGTCTTTTCGGAAGAAGACCAAGCCCTCACTCTTGAGCCGAGAGAGGGCGACTTCGTCGAAGTAGTCGGTAAGATTCAAGGCGTTTCCTTCCGTGTCGAAGATCCTCACGTCCGCCCCGTCGGGCATGCCGCTATAGGTGGAAGGCGCCATCGTGATAAGGTCGAGGACGGTCACCGTCGGGGCGAGGGAAACCTCGTTCATGTTCCCGATCCGGAAGAGGCCGTGACGCGACATGAAGTCGGAAGAGCCGAGGTCGCTGCTGACTTTATAACTCCGCGAAAGATAGTTGAGGTAGGCGCGGTTCCTCTCCCACGAGGTGACGACCTCGGTCGCTTCGCTCGAGGAAGAGGAGCTAGGTTCCTCTTCCGCGGAGGAAGAACTCGAGGAAGCGTTCTCGCTCGAGGAGGCCTCGCCCGTCGATTCATCGACGCTGCTATTCGAAGCCGAGGAGTTATTTCCCCCGCCGCAGGAAGCGAGGATGAGGGCTAGGGCTAAGCCTAGAAAAGGGGCAGTCTTCCGCATCATAAATAATCCGTCCTTAAAATGAGTCGGGGGTAATTTACCTCAAGGTAAATCCCTTTTCAACGAGGGTAAGAGCCGTGGGAACAGCAAAAAAGGGCGGATTTCGCTAAATCCGCCCGGGTTTTGCGTTAGTTATCGCCTTTTCCCTTCCTCTTCCAAGGTGTCCTTCTGGGCCATTTTCTGGTCGAAGACGGCGTCTAAGAGGGCGAGGCCCGCCCCGAAGGGGCAGACGAGGAGGAAGGCGACGTTCCCGCCTTGGGAAAGGATGGTGATGCTCGAGGCGAGCCCGACGGCCAAGGCCCCGAGGTCGATGAGGATGATCCCCTTCCAGTTCTTTTCCCTCGGGAGGAAGAAGAAGCCCCGGAGGAGGCTAAGGAGGGCGCTTAGGCCGAGGAAGGCGAGCATGAGGTAAAGGAGGAGGTCGCCGTTGCTATCGTAGCTTCCGAAGAAGGCGAAGAAATCGACGAGGCTCGTCGGCCCCTGGAGGCACGGGATCCACGGGGTCGCGATCGGAATGGCGATGCCCAGTAACACCGTGAAGAAGACGTAAAGCTGGCGGTTGTTCACTAGTACCCCGTTTCCTGGCGCTTATAGTTGACGGCCAGTTTCTTCTTGTAGGCCTCCACCGCTTCCTCGGGCGAATAGCCGAGGAGGGGGAGAATGTTGAGGAAGCTCCCGAAGGCCCGGGCGTAGTTCTTGGCCTCGTAATGCTCGGCGAGATCGAGGGAGAGGCTATAGGTCTGGAGGATCTGGAGGGTCAAATCGTCCTGATCGGCCCGGAAATGGTGGGTGTAGCTCTCGACCCCGAGAGGAATCCCGAGGGAGAGGAAGAAATGGAGGGCGTCGCTATACTCGTCGAGGACGACTTCCTTGGGAGAAGGACCCTTGTTCGACCAGTACTTGAAGCACCGGGTCTCGTTGGCGAGCTCCCCGAGCTCGACGAGGAGGGCAAGGACCCGCCGGTGATGGGTCGACGGATAATCGACCCCGTGGTGCCGATGTATGTCCTCGTCGAGGGCCGCCTGGAGGGCGAATAGCGGCGTGAGATCGAAGGAAAGATCGCTCATTTCCCGTCGCTATAGCACGGCGTGAGGTGCCAGATGTCGCGGTTGTACTCCTCGATCGTGCGGTCGGACGAGAAGAAGCCGGAATTCGCGATGTTGTGGATGCAAGCCTCGGCCCAAGCCGCCTTGTCGAGGTAGAACTGGTCGGCCTTCTCGCAAGCCGCGCAGTAGCTCTCGAAGTCGCGGAGGATGAGGAAGGTGTCGCCCCGGTTCATCACCTCGTCGAAGATGAGGCGGAAGCGGTCCGGGTGCTTGAGGGCCCACGGGCCGTTGAAGAGGGAATCGAGGACGTTCTTGATCTTGCTGTCGCCGTTGTAGACGTCCCACGGGTTGTACTTCCCGGAAGAGAGGAGGGTTTCGACTTCCTCGGCGGTGAGGCCGAAGATGATCTCGTTCTCGTGGCCGGCCCGGTCGGCGATCTCGATGTTGGCGCCGTCCAAGGTGCCGATCGTGATGGCCCCGTTCATCATGAGCTTCATGTTCGAGGTGCCGGAGGCTTCCTTCCCGGCCGTCGAGATCTGCTCGGAGAGGTCGCTCGCCGGGATGATCTTCTCGGCGAGGGAGACGCCGTAGTCCTCGACGAAGACGATCTTCATGTACTTGTTGGCCACTGGGTCGTTGTTGACGACGTCGGCCACCGCGAGGATGAGCTCGATGATCCGCTTGGCGTACTCGTAGCTCGGCGCGGCCTTGGCCCCGAAGATGTAGGTGTGCGGGACCATCTTGAAGTTCTTGGGATCCTTCTTCAGCTCGAGGTAGTTGCTCATGATGTGGAAGAGGTTCATGAGCTGCCGCTTGTAGGCGTGGAGCCGCTTGATCTGGGTGTCGAAGATCGAGCTCGGATCGATCTCGAGGCCGTACTTCTTGTTCACGAAGGCGGCGAAGTCCTTCTTGTTATCGGCCTTGACCTTCATGACGGCCTTCTGGAAGGCCTTGTCCTTGGCGAAGGCGTCGAGCTTCTTGATGTCCTCGAAGTGGGTGATCCAGCTGTCGCCGATCTTGCTGCTGATGAGTTTGGCCAGGCGCGGGTTGGCATAGACGAGCCACCGCCGGTGGGTGACGCCGTTCGTCTTGTTGTTGAACTTGTTCGGGAAGAGCTCGTAGAAATCCTTGAAGGTGTAGTTTTCGAGGATGCCGGTATGGATCTTGGCGACCCCGTTGACCGAGTAGCCGGCGTAGATGGCCATGTTGGTCATGTGGATCTGCCCGTCCTTGATGATGGACATCCGGTAACGGCGGTTCTCGTCGACCCCCTGCGACTGGAGATAGAGGTTGAAGCGACGGTTGATCTCCTCGATGATCATGTAAACGCGCGGGAGGAGGTCCCTCACGTAGTTGACCGGCCACCGCTCGAGGGCTTCCGGCATGACCGTGTGGTTGGTGTAGGCGATCGTGTGGGTGACGACGTCCCAGGCCTCGTCCCAGCCGTAGCCGTGCTCGTCCATGAGGAGGCGCATCATCTCGGGGATCGAGAGGATCGGGTGGGTGTCGTTGAGCTGGAAGGCCCAGTGGTCCTTGAAGTGCTCTAGGTTGCCATAATGGCCGATCTCGCTATTGATGGCGCTCTGGAGCCCGGCCGAGACAAGGAAGTACTGCTGGCGGAGGCGGAGGAGACGCCCGTGCTCGGTGCTGTCGTCGGGGTAAAGGCCGTAGGAAAGCTCCTTGAGGGTCGAGAGGTATTCGTTGAAGGAGCAGTCGGTCGGGAGGTTCTCTTCCGAGGGCTCGGCGCTCCAAAGGCGGAGGAGGTTGGCCTCCCCGTTCTTGTAGCCGACGACGGTGACGTCGTAGGGCACCGCCCTGATCGAGCGGGCGTTGACGAGCCGCATCGCGTAGGAGCCGTCGGGCTTGAGGTAGGTTTCGCTATTGCCGTAGAACTTCACTTCCACCGCATGCTTGGGCTTCCTTACCTCGAAGACGAAGCCGTTGGAAAGCCACTGGTCGGGGAGCTCGACTTGCTTCCCGTCGACGAACTTCTGGCGGAAGAAGCCGTATTCGTAGCGGATGGTGTCGCCATGGACCGGGAGGGCCAAGGAGGCCGCGCTGTCGAGGAAGCAGGCGGCAAGGCGGCCGAGGCCTCCGTTCCCGAGGCCGGCATCGCGCTCCTGGTCTTCGAGCTCGCTGATGTCGATGCCGTACTCGGCCAGGCCTTTCTTCGCAACCTCGTAGACCCCGAGGTTCTGCATGTTGTTGAGGAGGAGCCGCCCGATGAGGAATTCCATCGAGAAATAGATGAGCTGCTTCCGCCCGTGCCTATTGACGTCTTCCATCGAGTCGCGGAGGGAATAGCCCGCGTAGTCGCGGACCATCTCCCCGAGGACGTCGTAGCGCTCGGTGATGTGGGAATCCTCGACGGTCCGCCCGAATTTCTCGGAAAGGCGCCGCGCGAATTCCTCTTTGAAAGCTTTCACGTTGTCGAACATCATGGTTGGTCGTTGTTCCTTTCTTTCGTAAGCCGCCTCTTATTTATTTCGCGGCGGCTTTCTTGCTGGCGGTTTTCTTGGCTGCCGCCTTCTTCTTGGCCGGGGCCTTCTTGGCTGCCGCCTTTTCGGCCGCGGGCTTGCTGGCTTTGCCAGCCGCCTTCTTGGCCTTCGGAGCCGCTTTCTTGGCCGGGGCTTTCTTGGCCTTCGGGGCTTTTTCGGCCGCTTCCGGGGTTTCGATGGTGGCCGGGGAAGCGGGCTTGCTAGTCTCGTGCAAGGAAGCATAGTAGGCTTTTTCCTCGTCGCCGACCACCCGCTTGAAGATCATCGCTCCGTAGGAGGGGATCTTGATCGTTAGGTGGAAGGGCTTGTTCTCGGGTCCCCCGTCGTAGGTCCGGTGGTTCCAGTCGTTATGGGTTCCCCAGCCGCCGTAGACGTCCTTGTCGCTATTGAAGAGCTCGTAGTACTCCCCGCCCCGGAGGCAGGGGACATCGTAGTTCTCGTAGTAATTGGGCGTCATGTTGAAGATGAAGAGGAGATCGCTATCCTCGACCTGGCGCTGGAAGGCGAAGACCGACTGGTCGTGGTTGTCGACCATCGTCCACGAGAAGTGGGCGGGATTGTGTTCCTCGAAGTGCATGGCCTTCTCGGAGCGATAGATGAGATTGAGGTCCCTCATGAGGCGTTTCACCGAGTCATGCTTCGGGAAGGAGAGGAGTTCCCAGGGGAGGGAGCGCTGCTCGTTCCACTCGTCGAAGCTCGCAAGCTCGTTGCCCATGAAGTTCAGCTTCTTGCCGGGGTGGCCGAACTGGTAGGTATAGAGGTTCCTTAGGAGGGCGAACTTCGTGTCGTAGTCCCCGTACATCTTGTTGATGAGGGTGCCTTTCCCGTGGACGACTTCGTCGTGGGAGAGGGGGAGCAGGAAGTTGTCGCTGTAGAAATAGGCCATCGAGAAGGTGAGCTTGTTATGCTCCCACTTCTTGTAGATCGGGTCCTTGGCGTAGTACTTGAGGGTGTCGTTCATCCAGCCGAGGTCCCACTTGTAGTCGAAGCCGAGGCCGCCCCACTCGACGGGCCGGGTGACGCCCGGGAAGTCGGTCGAGTCTTCGGCGATCATCATGAGGGAGGGGTGCTCGTAGTGAAGCTTCCCGTTGAGGCGCTTGATAAACTCGGTCGCCCCGGTGTTCTCGCCGTTTTGCTTGTTGCCGTCCCAGTAGACGATGTTGCTCACGGCGTCGACCCGGAGGCCGTCGAAGTGGAACTCGCTCACGAAGTAGTTCATGGCCGACATGAGGAAGCTCCGGACCGGGTCCTTGCCGAGGTCGAAGAGGAGGCTCCCCCACTGGCTGTAGGTATGGGGGTCACCGTATTCGTAGAGGTGGCTCCCGTCGAATTCCTTGAGGGCCCAGTAGTCGCTGGCGAAGTGGACGGGGGCGAAGTCGAGGATGACCCCGATCCCAGCCCGGTGGAGGCGGTCGACGAAGCTCATCAGCTGCTTCGGGTTGCCGTAGCGGCTGTCGACGCTGTAGAAGCCGGTGGCCTGGTAGCCCCAGCTCCCGTCGAATGGATATTGGACGATCGGCATGATCTCGACGTGGGTGAAGCCGGTCTCCTGGATGTAGGGAATGAGGTAGTCGGCGACTTCCTCGTAGCTCGGGAAGCGGCCGTTGATCTTGCCTTTCCAGCTGCCAAGGTGGAGTTCGTAGATCGACATCGGCTTATCGAAGTTCCGGTCGCGGCTCTTCATCCATTCATCGTCGGCCCAGGGGAAGCCCCGGTAGTCGAAGAGGCGGGAGCAGGTCTGGGGACGGAGCTCGCTATAGAAGGCATAGGGGTCGGCCTTGTCGACGTACTCGCCCCAGCAGTTCTTGAAGTGGAACTTGTAGCTCTCGTAATCCTCGAGGCCTTCGACGAAGGCTTCGAAGACGCCGCTTTCGTCGATCTTGCCCATCTTGTTGACGCGGACGTCCCAGCCGTTCCACTCGCCGATGACGGAAACGTCGCTCGCCAGCGGCGCATAGAGGCGGAAGACGACGCCTTTGACTTTGCGCTTGTCTTTTCCTTCCCCCACTTCCCGTTCTTCGAAATGGGCGCCGAAGTACTTGTAGGCCTCGGTCGTCTGACCCATCAGAAAGTCATAAAGAATGCCATATGCCATAGCGATTTCCTTTCTAAATCAAGGTTTCTCCTTCTTCACTAGCGATATCCTAAATCAAAGAAAACGATTAGTCATGCCCTTGCGTGCACGTGAGGGGGATTTCTCGGGCTCTTCCCCTGCTAGCCATAACAATATAGGGGCCGAGACTGCCTAGAAGGAAGCGAACGGCTGGTTTCTTAAGAAGGGATATCGATGGCTATGCGGTACAAATTAAAAATTTTTCGCGATTTGTACCGCATGTTCGACGATTGATAAGCGATTGCTCAGCCAAAACTCATTGGTGAGTTTCCTACCATGGGCTCTTCGATGCCGCCTAGGGGAAGCGGCAACCACTTCCGCCAAAAAAGCTTCCCTCAAGGGAAGCCGCAAAAGCAAAGACTGAGGAAACCGCGGCCGTTTCAAGCGGATAGGCCAGCGAGATAAGCGTCATATTCGGCCACGATGGACGCTCCCTCGGCCGAGGACTCGAGGGCAGTAAACCAGACGTCGTAGGCCGCGTCGAAGGCCTCCTCGTCGTCCGGCTGGAAGAAATAGGTAAATGGCTCCGCTTCGCCAAAATAGCCGGTTTTGTACGCGGAGGTAACGACGTATCGTTCCTCCTCATCCCTGACAAGCCCGACGAACGTCGGGAAATAATCGGGACGCCTAAGGGCCCCGCCGCTCGCGCACAAGAGGAGAGCACCGTCATGGAGGACAACGTCCCGGTTGAGATAGACTCGGCGGACCGAGAGCGATCCGACCGCGTCGAGAGGGCTCTCGCCGTCGAGCGAGAACGCCCGCTGGCCGTTCCTTTCCCAGCTGGCAAAGCCGCTCACGCTATCTCCCGAGGCGAGTTTGGAGACAAGGTCCCTGGCGATGTAGGAAGGTAGATGGCCGTTTTCCTCGGCATCAACCTCGCGCGCAATCTTGTAGGCCAGCGGCCCGACGAGGAGGCCAATCATCCCGACAACGATGACAATGCCGAGGATGGTACGTTTCTGATTGACGTTCAACATGATAGCTGCCTCCTTTTGGCCTCAGTTTACAACGAAAACCGTTTTTATAGGGTGATCAAAGGTAAAGAGGGCGCCGGCGGCTGCCTCGGGGGACTTTCCGTTTCGAAAGCACCACTGCCCCCATTTCTTAAATAGGCGGGTTTCGGAAAATGATAGTTATGTGGTACAAATTGAGAATTTTTTTGAATTTGTACCGCTCAACTATGCGAGAGTGTGCGGAATCCTGCGTAAACGGTTCCTGTAGGACACAGCGAATTGGGACTGCGGACAAAAAAACTGGACCATAAAGGAAGGAAATTATGGTCGACGAAAAGTTAAAGAAACGCGCATTGAGGTATTGTCACAGATGCCACAACATGGCGAAGACCCTCAGCGGCGGGAAGGTCTGCCTCTCCCCCGCGATCGACTGCTTCGACGGCATGCCGATCGCTTGGACGATAGGGACCTCCCCGGATTCGAGCTTGGTCAACGACATGCTCTGCAAAGTGTCCCGCCTCGTCCCCAAAGGGGTTCGCCGCGTAATCCATTCGGATCGCGGATGTCATTACCGATGGCCCGGCTGGATTGGGTTGATGGATAAATTCGGATTCGCTCGATCCATGTCGAAAAAAGGCCGCCCGCCCGGCAATTCGGCGTGCGAAGGCTTCTTTTGGACAATCAAAAACGAGATGTTTTATAACGAGGGCCAGTCGAGGATGACCGTGAAGGAATTCATTCCCTATCTGGAAAACTACCTCATCTGGTTTGGGGAAAGGAGAATCAAGGAATCGCTCGGTTACAAAAGCATGATTGATAGGAGAAGGGAAATCGGGATATCAAAGTCAAAACGGTCCAGTTTTTTGTCCGCAGTCCCCTCCCAAATATTCTTCATAAGTTGTTTCCCACACGACAGGTCGATTAGATGGATTCCAATTTGAATTCCAACCGTTTGGTTGACAAGATTCTTCACAATAGATTGTTAATGAGGAACAATCCTCGAAAGCATCAAGTCCTATTGTAGTAACGCTATTAGGAATATAGATTGAGGTTAAAGAGGAGCAACCGTCGAAAGCAAATGAGCCTATTGAAGTTAATTGACTGTTTTCGCTTATAGTTACTGTCATTAGATTCGAACAACCTGAGAAAGCAAATGAGCCTATTGTAGTTAATTGGCTGCTTTCGCTGATTGTTACTGTCGCTAGATTAGAGCAACGTCTAAAAGCATCAGAGCCTATCGTAGTAACGCTATCGGGGATATAGATTGAGGTTAAGGATGAGCAACCTGCGAAAGCAGAAGAACCTATTGTAGTTAATTGGCTGCTTTCGCTGATTGTTACTGTTGCTAGATTAGAGCAACGGCAAAAAGTATCAGAGCCTATCGTAGTAACACCTTCGGGGATATAGATTGAGGTTAAAGAGGAACAATTAAAGAAAACACCAGATCCTATTGTGGTAACGCTATCAGGAATATAGATTGAGGTTAAAGAGGAACATTCATAGAAAGCACGAGATCCTATTGCGGTAACGCTATCAGGAATATAGATTGAGGTTAAGGAGGAGCAATTATAGAAAGCAGATTCTCCTATTGTAGTTAATTGGCTGCTTTCGCTGATTGTTGCTGTCGTTAGATTGGAACAAGAATAGAAAGCACTGTAACCTATTGTGGTAACACTATCGGGGATATAGATTGAGGTTAAAGAGGAGCGATCAAAAGCGTTATCTGCTATTGCCTTAACAATAATATTTTCTCCATTTACATTTATGGATTCAGGAATAACTACATCGGTATTAGAAGCGTTATATCCTGTTATTGCTATATACTTATTGCCATCTTCATCAATACATACCCCATACTCAAAATCATCAAAATAACCATGCATCCCTAAATAAGAAGACCACACGACAGGTCGATCATCAGAAAATTCATCACACCAATCATAAGCCCACCCACTAGGTTTAGAACATGCTTGACAATAGATAGTTAGGTTAGAACAATCTTCGAAAGCATAAGAGCCTATCGTAGTAACGCTATTAGGAATATAAATTGAGGTTAAAGAGGAGCAACCGTCGAAAGCACGATATCCTATTGAAGTAACGCTATCAGAGATAGTAACTGATGCGATTGCATCGTTATTACGGAAAGCGTTATCTGCTATTGTCTTAACAATAATATTTTCTCCATTTACATTTATGGATTCAGGAATGACTACATCGGTATCAGAAGCGTCATATCCTGTTATTGTTACATACTTATTGCCATCTTCATCAATGCATACCCCATACTCAAAATCATCAAAATAACCATGCATCCCTAAATAAGAAGACCGCACTACGGGGCAACCCCAATTCCATGATGAATCCCAACCACTGGGTTCAGAAGATGCTTCACAATAAATTGTTAGATAAGGGCAATCGCGGAAAGCAGAATTTCCTATGATAGTAACACTATTAGGGATAGTAACTGATGTAATTGCATCGTTATTACGGAAAGCGTTGATAGCTATTGCTTTTATAGGTATATCTTCTCCATCAACATTAATTGATAAAGGAATAACAACATTAGTAGATGAGCCAGTATAGCCGGCTATAGTTATATATGGATTCCCTTCACTATCTGTACATACACCATAGATGAATCCACTATATTCTCTATATTGTCCATTAGAAGACCACACTACTGGGCAAGGGTAATTCCATGACGAATCCCAGCCATTAGGCGTAGAAGGTACTTCGCAGCAAATAATTAGACTGGAACAGTTTTCAAAAGCACCATATTCAATTGTAGCAACACTACTAGGGATGTAAATTGAAGTCAGACTGGAACAGTTTTCAAAAGCACCATATTTGATTGTAGCAACACTACTAGGGATGTAAATTGAAGTCAATGAAGAACATCCATTGAAAGCTTTTCTTCCTATTGTAGTTAATTGACTGCTTTTACTAATCGAAACTGTTTTTAGGTTAGAACAATTATAGAAAGCACAGTAACCTATTGATGTAACACCATCAGGAATATTAATAGATGTAATCCCGTAATAACCAAATGCAGTATTTGATATTTCTTTAACAACAATTTGCTCTCCATTTACTTCGATATATTCAGGAATAACCAAATCAAAATTAAATCCGTCATATCCAGTAATAGTTATATATGGATTACCTTCGCTATCTATAGATACACCATAAGTAAAACCATTATATTCCCCATGTTCTCCATTAGATGACCACACTACTGGGCAATAGAAATTCCATGATGAATCCCAACCACTGGGTTCAGAAGATGCTTCACAATAAATTGTTAGATTAGAGCTATATCGGAAAGCACGACATCCTATTGAAGTAACGCTATCGGGGATATAGATCGAGGTTAAGGAGGAGCAACCGTCGAAAGCAGATACGCCTATTGTGGTAACGCTATCGGGGATATAGATCGAGGTTAAGGAAGAGCAACAAGAGAAAGCCTCATTGCCTATTGAAGTTAATTGACTGTTTTCACTAATTGTTGCTGTCGTTAGATTAGAACAAGAATAGAAAGCACCAGATCCTATTGTGGTAACGCTATCGGGGATATAGATTGAGGTTAAAGAGGAGCAACCGTTGAAAGCAGATGAGCCTATTGAAGTTAATTGACTGTTTTCGCTTATAGTTACTGTTATTAGATTGGAACAACCTGAGAAAGCAGATGAGCCTATTGTTGTAACACTACTAGGGATAGTAATTGAACGAATCTTCGAATTGTTTTTAAAAGCATCTTCATCTATTTTTTTGACTGGAATAATTTGGCTTTCAAAAGAAATAGACTCTGGAATAATGGCGTCAATAATAGAATCGTCAAAAGAAATAATTGATGCATATTTTCCATCATTATCATCATTATAAATCTTATATTTCATAATCACTCCAAATAGCTTCTTAAGTAATATTTTGCACTTGATTCACATCGATTACATCTATAATTCCATAATTATATTTCCATGACGAGAGTGTGCGGAATCCTGTGTAAACGGTTCCTGTAAGACGTCTGAATTTTAGCTATTTTGATTAATAGTAGGCAACGATTTCCCGCCAGCATCTGGCCTTCCTCTTCCCGATCCCCTCGTTGTAGTGGAGGAAGATGGAGACCAGCCTCTTTTCCAGGGCCTCCTCCGTGACGAACTGGATCTGCTTCTTGAGCGTTCTCTTTATCTGCTTGTTGAACGACTCGATCCGATTGTTCGTGTATATGAGGCCCCTGAGGCCTTCTGGGAACTCATAGAACGTCAGCATGTTCTCGGCCTTCTCGGACCAGAGCCCGAGCTTCGGGTACTTCGCCCTCCATTTGGCGGCGAACGCGGCGAGCGCGGCCTCCCCCGGAACCATGTCCTTCCGCTTGGCCACGTCCATGAAATCCTCGGCCACCTCGGATCTATCGCTGACCCCCACCTTCGAGCAGGCGTTCCGCAACAGGTGGCGAAACACCTCTGCCTCTTGGCCTTCGGATAGGAGGCGCCTATCGCCTCGCCTATGCCGGCTAGGCCGTCGGTGACGGCGGCCTCGACCTCCTCCAGCCCCCCTTGATCTGAATCCGACGAGGAGTTCCCTGTAGGCCTCGGCCGATTCCTGGGGCGTGATCGAGTAGCCGATGACCAGGGGCGTGCCGTCCTCTCCTATCCCCAAGGCCATGTTCTTTATACCCCTCTCGAGCGGCTTGGCGCCTCCCTTTGGGGGTACAGGACTACCTTAGTTCAAAAGTAATACGAAGATTTCGGTTACTCCCAACTATGCATTTCAATTAGGCCGTTAACCACATTGGCTACATGAAAAAATGAGGAATATCCCCCGCAAAACGGCCTTCTTTTCGAAGTTCGTTCTGCGAGGACTGGCTCCTCCTGCACGCAGCAATTCTTTGACGACGGACTTCTCCCGGCCCGCTTAGAGACCGGTAGAATGCCTCCCGCGCGGTCAGTTGCCCGAGGGAAGTGGGTCGACGATCGTCACTTCCGTCGCCCCGTCGAAAGCCGTCCGCCGCCCTTTCGTCCGCCCCGAAAGATCGGCTGCTTCAAGGCTGTAGCAGCCGGCAAAGACCCCGTAGCCTAGCTCTTTGAGGCTCTTTGGAAGAACCACCTTCTTGAGATTTTCGCAGCCCAAAGCGGGGACGCCCGTTCCCAAAGAGAACAAGGCAGCCCCCACCGCTAGAGACGGCAGTCATAAGGCAAAGGCATCCGAGGTCTAACTCGTTCTGCCTACCAAAAAGGAGATATTTGGAAAGGAGGAAACCTATCATTCTCCTTGTGCTTAAGGATGCGGTTTTGTCGAAGGCTGCGGCTGGGATGGACGTTACGGAACGATATTCTTGCCTTTGCTAGAGTTCGCGTGGACGCCCATAATTCGCAGCTCTTTCATTTTGTTGAGGTAAAGATCCCTGAGTTCAGTCCTGAGCTGAGCCTTGTTGAAACCATTGATGCTATTGAATCGGGTGCCGTAGCCTTTTAACACCTTGGAACCATTTACCGAATTTTTATACGGCAGGTTGGGGTCTGAAATGATATAGGCACGTACATCATCGCTTAACAGCTTCATTTGAGGTGGAAGTTTATGGGAACCATCGCTTTGCCTATAGAAAGATTCCATCGGGATCGTATGGTCAATCGAAATTTCGCTTAGTTCATTTGCCGGATCAACTATTAGGGGCGAATACGTCGAGGTCTTCGTACTGCTATTAAATACCTCGTTGTAGACGAGGTGTTCGGCGCCAAACGCCTCCACATATACCTCGTGGCTGGCATTGTCGATCCGCAAATAGTTGACATCCTTTAAAGCAATCGTGCTCGCAGGATTCGGACCGGTTAGGAACTTCACGTTCAAAAGCATTGCTTCTCGCCAGCCACGGTATTGGGCATCGCCGGCGAAAATGGCATTGTAAATGCGAACCGGGAAGCACCTATCGTCGGGTCCAACGCTTCCGTTTGCGTTCTTGCCGCTTAGGTAGAAGCGATCCCAGGTTCCAGCACGGTTCATGAAATTGCGGAGGATTTCGTTTTTTGAGAAAACGGGAAGATTCCCTGCCGGGATAGGCTGTTTAATCTTCTTCGGCTTTTGGCTTCCTTGCGAAGCGGCAGAAGAAGGAATCAACGCAGAGAGATGTTGTAGATAGGCGCAGAGCTTCGCAGTCGCCGAGCAGATGCTCTTCAGCGACCGTTGTCCCTTGACGCCGAACTCAAGGATGACCGCTTTGTCAACAAGGTCCAAAATGTTTGTTTTTCCATTGTCGTCGGCAGCCATGAAACCACGGAGAATATTCGTAAGGGATTCGCTAGGGTAGGTCTTTTGGATGAGTTTCAGATAGATATTGAAGCCACTGCGGATGTAGGAAACATAGCTATCCGCGGACCCATTGCTGAAACCACAATCCTTTTCAAGGTATTCATGGAATTCGTCGAGAAGCTTTTTGAAAGGATCGTAGATGAGGACTTCGATCTCCAAGGCAGATTTAAGGCGTCCTTGCTTCCTTAGAAGACGAATCTTCGCGCTGGTCATCACGTTGTTCTTTATCTTCTTGTCGTCGTAAAGATCGAGATTCGTCTTAACGTTCCATGAAACCTTCGTGCCGTCGTCGAAATAAACGGTGACGGTAAAGACACTGTTCTTCTTCGCCCCGCTATTCGGAACCCCAGGAAGAGGAGAACTGACACGCTTGATATTGAAAGCAGGCCTCGAGCCAAGTGAGATCGATCTAGCCTTCACTGCTGCCGTCGAACCTTTCGATCCCTTAGTCGTGGCAAAAAGAGCTGCTGGTACGAGGACTTCGATATAAAGCACATCCGCAAGTTTGCCGCTATGATTTAGGTCACGGTAAATGGGGTGACTCAAGACATTCCGTCTCAGGACCGCCACGTCATTCGGGTCGAGATTGCTATTGACATGCCAGCTAACAACTTTTCCGTCCCGCATATGAATGTGCACGATGTATGTTATCGATTTTGCCGAACTCGTCGGAGCAGGAAGCCAAGGAACCGGCCTGACAAAGAGCGGAATGCCATTCCTGCGGGTCCGGCGGGTCCGGCTCGACAGCAAGAACTCGTCTAAATTGCAGGATTGGCGTTCTTTGATGAACAAGTCGTAGGCCGCGTCGATGCTTTGATCAACCGAAGCCCGGAAAATCTGGTGGAAGTGGTTGTCGTCAAAGATTTGCAACGCCCCGGAGTACGGGAAAAGGAAAACGTGGTGTTTTCGCAGTTCATCAATCAGCCTATCGCGATACTGCGTGTCCCCACAAGCCTTGGCCGTTTTTAGCTCGTAGTAGGCTGCCAAGGATTCGACGACAATCTTCACTTTGCAGGGGCAGCCGTCGAAATGAACATCTCCCGTTTTCTTTTCAAGTTCGTGGAAATGGTAGGCATGGAAGCACTCATGGCCGAAGCAGAAGCGAAGTTTTTCGACATCCTCAAGGCTTTCGCATCCATAAATGACGATTTTGCGTTCATCGGGAAGATACATTCCTTGTACCTGAAAGGCCGGCCAGAACCGAAGCAAATCAATGACTTTGTTGATGACCGGGTACCTTTCCCTATATTCCCTGAGAATCGAAAGATCCCTTCCAAAGGTATCCACATTAATCCGGCCTTCGCCCGCCATCGGCCAGACGAGGCGTTTCAAAATCTCTTTGACCCGATCGTCATCGACTGTTTTATTGATTTCATCGATAAGTTTCTCAATCGTTTTTAAGTCAGGATTGCGGCCAATCATCGGTCCTTTTTCCGGCAAGGCCTCGACGGTGACATCGGCAATAAGGTTGAGGAACGACGGGTCGACGACAGCGCGCAAAACAGCGCTCTTTTCTAGAACGTCTCTTACATTTCCTAGTTTCATATCAAAATTGTACCTTTCTGAAGTAAAGTAACAAGTTTATTTTGTTAAGCCCTCAACAATTGGTTGATTAGCCCTAAAAGGGAGGTGAGTCTTCCCCTGCCCTTTTCAAGCGCAATCTGGATATGGGCCAGTGAAAAAGGATGCCGACCGGCATCCTGAATCAATGCAAGTTTCTTGCTCCTTTGACTATTATTCTTGCTCTTTTCGGAAATAATCTTGTTCTTTTGGAAATATTCTTGTCCCTCTTTTGGCCAAAGGAGCAAGAATCAGGCCATTGACCAAGACTTGAGGAACTTCCGCCCCTTGGTCTTGCGGCCGTTGTCCACGACTAGGCCCTTGCCCCAAAGCTCGTCGAGGCAGGCCAGGATTTTCTTCCGCCCAAAGCCGGTCGCTGCCTGGAGTTCTTCGATGGAGAGTCCATCTCGAGAAGAAACCAGGGCCCGGAGAAGAAGGCCGGAGTCGCCAAGGCCTGGGACTAGCACGATGCGGACTTCAGTCGCCACAAGATCGGGGTCTTCGCGGTAGACGGGATCGGGATAAGAAAGTTCATGAAGGCTCGAGAACATGGTCGGGATGCCGCTTCCAGCCCGGTCGCCGTACTCGATTGACCGGAAGATAGTGGCTAAACAGGGGTTCCGCGGGTTGGAAAAACCCCCTTGCATGGCTCTTTCCAGGGGAAGCATCAAGTACCCGGGATTCCTGACAAGGACTTCTCGCGGGCTTAAAGCCACCTTGATGCCGCCGGGAAGCGAAAAATCAGCATTGAAAACAGCATTGAGCACCGCTTCCCGGACGGCCTGGAAGAGGAGGCTCTTGCCGACATTAAGGCCGTCTTTCAAAAGGAAGGGCGCGCTCAAATTGGCATTGAGATGCATGTTCAAAAGCTTGACGAAGGAATAGAGGCTGCCGCTCCAGGAAGGATCGTCGCTTACAAAACGCTCATTCCATTTGCTGCTTTGCCCGTCCGTAAGGGTGTAGTTGAGGAAGTAGTTTGGGAAAACGAGTCGGATGAGATTGGCATTCCCGAAGGCCAAAAGCCCGGCATTGGTAGCAAAGTACTCATTCCCCTCCTTACGGAGGGCTCCGACGCGGGAAAAGAATTCCTCGTCGCTCAACGGCATGCTCCCATGCCAGGATTCATATAGCTTCCGGTAGTCTTGAAGGGTCTCGCCATCCAGTTCGTGAATCCGAATTCTTCCCGGGGCAAGGGCAAAATCAACCTCGGGCGTCCCGATAAGAGAAGCCGCGAGAAGACGCTTGGCCTCGGCCTCGCTATATTGGGCGTTCTTATCGTCAACCCGGTGATAAGAATGAAAGAGATTGCCATCGAGATAAACCGGCCTTTCCGAATGGATAGCCGGGCGAACACGGACGATCAAAACGGCCCGGCCATCGACCTTTGCCGTTTCGATGTCCTTGGCACTCACAAGATTGACCGATACTTTGGAATGGTCCGCGGCTAGTTGGATGATAGCCCGCCGGATTTCCCGGGGCTCCCCTACTCCTATAAGGCGATTTGGCTTTCCTTCTTTGGACTCGATGCCGAGGTAAATCGTCCCGCCGGAGCCGTTAGCAAAGCTCGAATAGGCCTTAAAGAAAGAGGAAGGCAGCTGGTCTTCGGCTGTCAGGAGTTCAACCTGGCTGCCTCTTGCGATGGTTTCGAGGAATTTCTTCTTCATCGTTTTTAAACTAACAGGCCGTTATTCTTGCTCTTTTGGAAATATTCTTATCCCTGTTTTGGCCAAAGGAGCAAGAATCAGAACTCGATCGGGTCGTCCCTCCCAATGTTCCGGTAGGCAAAAACAGCCCCGATGACAAGTTCGATGAAAAGAAGAGAGGCACCCACCGAGAGAAGGATGACGCCTAGATCCCAGTAAGAGGTCGTCATGAGGACGAGACCGGCAAAGACAAGGCCAACCAAAATAAGGAAGATGACGATGGCCAAGACCGAGGAAACGACTTTGACCGCACGGTTGCCCCTCTTCCCGGGAAAGATGCGACTCACCATGTAGAAGGCCGGTTCAAAGATGACGTAGAAGAGAATCTCGAGGACGAATTCCATGCGCCTAGAGTATATCAGATGGAACGGCTCAAAAGGTCGATGAGCATGGACTTTTGAGGATTCTTGTTCAGGGTCAGATGGCCTGCCCAAGCAAGAGATCGGCCAAGGAGACAACCTCGACACGGAGTCCGTCGTCCATGATCTCCTCGCCCCGGTCGTCTCTGGTCACCAAGATGAAGCGTCGGGCCAGCGATCCGCGGGATGATAGGCGCGAGAAAGAGGATAATTCGCGCTTCCGGCCGTCTTCGCTTAGTTCATAGGCAACCTGGATGGCCGTCTTCGTAGAGGGAAGATAGAAGTCGACGTCGATTTTTTCCTTGCTGTCGAGGATGTAGAAAAGGTCTTTCCCGAAACGTTCGCGGAGATAAACGGCCACGAGGTTTTCGAGGAAGAGGCCTTTCTTTTCCCGGTCGAGGAAAAGCGAAAGGAAACCGTTGTCGGAAAAATAGTGCTTCCTTTTGCTTTGGCGGCCCCCAAAAGCGTCAAGGTAGTTGGACGTTGAGAAGAGAAGGTAGCCTTCCTCGAGAAACCGCAGGTAGTCGTAAAGAGTCGGCCGGGTGAGGGTACCCCCGGCCGCCTTGATGGCCCCGAGGAGCCGGGCGACGAAGACAGGGCGGCCGAGGCATTCGGTCAGCTTTTCGACAAGGAGGCGCATTTCGTAGCCGTTCCGTAGACCGTTCCGGACGATGATATCGCCTTCAACGACCTTCCCGTAGACGCTGGAGAGATAGACGCTTTTGTCCTTATAAAAAAGGGCTTCCGGATATCCGCCTTCGTAGAGGTAGTGCTCGAGGGCGGCTTCCACCGCGGCTTCTTCCTTCCCGGTGACGCGGGAAGAGGAGAGGCCTTGGGCCCTTAGATATTCAACGAAGGAGTAGGGCCATAGTTCGAGGCTGAGATAACGTCCGCCCAGCCGGGCGGAGATGTCTTTGGAAAGCATGGAGGCGTTGCTACCGGTGATGTCGAGCCGCTCGCCCTGGTCGGCCATCCGCCGGGCAAAGCGTTCCCATCCCTCGACGTTTTGGACCTCGTCGAGGAAATAGCGGACTCTCCCTTCGGCCCCTTCCCGGGCGACGAGGAGGAGATCCTTGAAGTCGTCTTCCTTGAATTTGCGGAGGCGGTTATCCTCGAAATCCACCATGGCAATCGAAGAAATTGGGGTTCCCTCCTTCAAAAGCGAAAGAGCGCGCAGCTTCAAAAGAGTCGATTTCCCGGCCCGGCGGGGCCCGGTCACGACATAGTTACCGGCCGCTTCGAAGCTCACGTCGCGGGGAACGAAAGAGGAGGCAAGAAGCGACTGCCGCTGCTCTTCAAGGATGCGTCGAAGGAGGTCTTTGTTCATATTTCTGTCAAACGTATTTTACACATTTTCTAATTTTCTGTAAAACGTAGTTTACACTTTCTCAGGTTTCGCTTGGTCATAAAGTCTGGATTGGGCATGGCCTTTTCTGGCTTTATGAAGGCTCTTGTTATCCTCTTGTCCCCTTTAGGGGAGCGTTATCCATGGTTTTAAAGGTGAAGTTAGCCTAAAATCCTATCGCTAACGAAAGGAAAGTTATGTCAGACAAATTGGTAATGGCCGTCAACGCCGGCTCCAGCTCCCTCAAGTACAAACTTTATCGCCTCGAGGGCCTTGAAGTCGTCTGCGGAGGCCTCGTCGACCGGATCGGCCACGAGGATGGCATCTTCAAGCTTACTTACAACGGGGAAACGACGAAGGAAGTCCTCCCCATCATGGACCACCACAAGGGCGTCGACTTGATCCTCAATGCCCTCACCTCGAAAGGCATCGTCAAGGACAAGAACGACATCGTGGCCATCGGCCACCGGGTCGTCCAAGGCGGCAAATACTTCAGCAAATCCGCCCTCTTCGACGCGGATACCGAGAAGAAGATCGCCGATCTTACCCCGCTCGACCCCCTTCATGCCCCGGCCCACCTCATGGGCTACCATGCCTTCAAGGAAGCGATCCCGGGGGCGGTTGCCATCGCCGTCTTCGACACGGCTTACCACCAGACGATGGAAGAGGAAGACTATCTCTTCCCGATCCCCTACGAGCTGAGCGAGAAGTACGATTGCCGGCGCTACGGGGCCCACGGCACCTCCCACCGCTACCTGGCGGAGAAGGCTCTTGCCACCTACCTCAAGGACAAGAAAGACACGAAGATCATCACCTGCCACCTCGGAAGCGGATCCTCCCTGGCTGCCATCCATAACGGCAAGGTCGTCGCCACCTCGATGGGCCTTACCCCCCTCGGCGGCGTCATGATGGGCACCCGCTCGGGCGACCTCGATCCCTCGGTCTCCTACTATCTCGCCGAGCAGATGCACCTCTCGAACCAGGAAGTCTATGACCTTCTCAACAAGAAGAGCGGCTTCCTTGGGGTCACGGGCCTCTCGAACGACACCCGCGACGTCGAGGGCGGCTACCTCAAGGGCGACAAGCGCTGCATCATCGCGAGCCACCTCTTCGCCCGCCGGGTTGCCGACTACATCGGCCAGTACTTCGTCCGTCTCGGCGGCGTCGACCTCATCATCTTCTCGGCCGGCATCGGCGAGAATAGCGCCTTCTACCGCAAACTCGTCCTCGACCGGGTGAAGGACGCCCTCCACATCGTCATCGACGAGAAGAAGAACGAAGAAGCCTTCGGCGGAAAGGAAGAACTCATCTCCGCCCCTGAAAGCGCCGTCAAGGTGGCCGTCATCCCGACCGACGAGGAAAAGATGATCGCCTCCGATGCCGTCAAGGCCTACGAGGGCAAACTATGAGCCTGCCGAGCGAGATCAAGGAATTCGGGCGTCCGTTCGCCAGGGAATACAAGGCGATCCGCCACGCCATCGAGAAGTACGACCGGATCGTGGTCTACCGCCACATCAAGCCGGACTTCGACGCGATGGGGACCCAGATGGGCCTCTATACTTTTCTCAAGGACAACTTCCCGGCCAAGGACATCCATTACGTCGGGGACAACCACGTCGCGTTCACGCCCCGCCTCTTCCCGGAGACGGAGCGCCTCACCGACGAGTGGCTGAGCAAAGGCCCCTATCTTGCCATCGTCGTCGACGTCGGCGACCGCGAAAGGATCGCCGATCCGCGCTTTGTCAAGGCCGAGACGATCGTCAAGTTCGACCATCACCCCTTCAAGGGCGAAGAGATCGCTAAGCATAGCGTCCTCCTCCTCGAGGCGGCCGCGGCGAGCGAAATCGTCGCCGACTTCTGCCTCTCCTGGAAAGACAAGTGGATGAGCGAGAAGGCGGCCGAATACTTCTACATCGGCATCGTCGGGGACTCGGGCCGCTTCATGTACTCCTCGACCTCGACCCACACCTTCGCCGTCGCGATGGAACTTCTCAAGGAAGGCATCGACCTCCCGAAGCTTTACCGGCGGATGTACGTGAAGAATATCGACGACCTCCGCTCGACCGCCTATGTCCTCTCCCACTTCCATGTGTCGGAACACGGGGTGGCGTATTACACCCTCGATGCCAAGACGCAGGAAGAGCTCAAGATCACCCCGGAACGGGGCAAGGAGAACGTCAACGTCTTCTCCAACATCGACGGGATCGGCATCTGGTGCTCGATCACCGAAGACCCCAATCCCAAGGACTACTGCTGGCGGATCTCGATCCGGAGCAAGATCGTCGACATCTCGCCCATTGCCTTCAAGTGGGGCGGCGGCGGCCATGCGAATGCCTCGGGAGCCAAGATCAAGGACCTCACGGAACTCGATGCCTTCGTGAAGGACCTCGACGACCTTCTGAAGGATCATCCGGAATATCGCTAAGAGCCTAAAAGGAGAAAAAGAAAGCGGGCCAACCCCCGCTTTTTCGTTGTGCTATCCAAAAGGCCAAGGAAATGTTTTTTTCTCCCGCAAAACCCCTCCCTTTTCTTTATTCCCTTTGGCGGATCGACTCGTGTCCCGTCAAGAGATAATCAGTCGACGTGGCGAAAACATGGGCCATGTTCACCACCGACTCAATGCTTGGGTATCCCCTCTCCGTCTCCCAGCGGGAAACGGCCTGGACGGTCACGTAGAGACGACCGGCCAAGTCGCCCTGGGAGTAGCCTTTTTCCACGCGAAGCCGGCGGATGCGACGACCAAAGGACTCGTTCGAATTCATACTTACCTCCTATTTAGGCGAACTAAAAATAGTACCGCCTAAAATTCAATGACGACAACCGACGAATGAGGAACTGAGGAAGTTGACGTTCTCCTTCTTAACCCCACTTCGGGAGTTAACAATGCTCCAGAAACGGCCCTGCCGCATTTTTCGGAGAGAACGGCACTATTATGGGACTAAGGCCGATTTGGTCAATGGAAAAATCGTATACTTGTCGTTGAGTAGACAACCTGAAAGTTGAGTCATTTTTGCTAAATTCGGCCTCCGGTCGAATGTTAAGGCACTTTTGGTTTTATGAAGCTATCAACGGCCAATTGATAAAGAAAGGTTGCTTTTACAAAACGGTAGGCTATTTGGCGTATTTCGGTAGCCTTTCGTCTTTTGGTGGCCTTCTCGCTTAGCACAACATAGAATGAGGCCAGGTAGCCGTTCGCCGAACGCCTTCGAGGGAACACCATGGGTATCTTAAGAGACATCTTGCTCGCGCTTCTTGCGCCCTTCAGCAATCGGGCCAAGGGAAGCGTTGGGGAGCGGGCCGTCATCCGGGCTCTCGAGCGCTCCCCTTACAAGGCCATATGGAATCTGATGCTCGTCGACGAGAACGGGCATAGCCATCAAATCGACGCCGTGGCCTTAGGTCCCGGCGGGGTCTTTGCGATCGAAGTCAAAAACTACTCCGGGAAAATCGTCGGTTCGCCATCCTACCGGGAATGGGTTCAATATCTCCCTGGCACGGAGAATCGCTTTTTCTCGCCGCTCCTCCAAAATGGCAGCCACTGCCGCCTGCTCGAAAAGAAGATCGGCCGGCGGGTCTACTCCCTCGTCGTCTTTGCCAAGGACAATGCCCCGACGGGCATGTACAACGTCATCGATCTTTCGTCTCTTCGAAACTACCTCGCTTCCTTCCGCCCAACGGAGTTGGAGCTAACGGACGACGAGATCGAGGAACTGATCGAAAGAATTTCCTCCTATCACCATTCGGAAATAACCAACCGCGACCACGTGAAGGATATCCGGCAGACGGGCAAGAAGCTAAGGAATGGCATCTGCCCGCGCTGCGGAACCCCGATGGTCCGTAGAGAAGGGCGGTACGGCCCTTACTGGAAATGCCCGAAGACCGAATGCGGCTATCACATCACCGAAGCCAAGATGAAGGTTCGCTAGGCTCTTTCGGCGCCTTCATTTAGAATGGCTTGAAACGAGGGAGGAAGTGCATATGAACCAGCTGTCGAAAGCCTATCTCTACGCTTTAATCTTCCATGACGGGCAGGTCGACAAGGCCGGGATCGACTACATCCTCCATCCGATGAGGGTTTCCTCGAAAATGGATACGGAGACGGAGAAAATCGTGGCTCTTCTCCACGACACGGTCGAGGACACCCCCGCTACCATCGATCAGATCAAAAGCCTATTTGGAGAGGAAGTGGCCGCGGCCGTCAGAGCGATGACCAAAGGGGGAGAAGAGGACTACCATGACTATATCGCCCGCCTATCCAAGAACCCCATTGCCGTGAAGGTGAAGCTAGCCGATCTCGAGCACAACATGAGTGTCGAACGCCTCCCCTCCTTCACTGAAAAGGACAAGGAGCGTCTGGCCAAATACCGCTGGGCCCACGATTTCCTGTCCCAAAAGCTTTAAAAACGGCCGCAAAAGGCCGCTCAATGTCTAAAAAGAAGGCCAAAGCCGTAAGTTATGACCCTTTTAAGTAGTTAGTCGAAATCCTTCGCGTGGCTTAGGAAGAAATCCCGGTAGAGACGGATATTCGGAAGCTCGCTCCACTTCTTTTCCCTTGGCGGCTCTTCGTCGAGGTCGATGACCTTGGCCCCGGGAATCGCGAGGATGAAGGGTGAATGGGAAGCGACGATCAGCTGGCTCCGGTTATGGAAGGCGGCATCGAAAAGAAGGGTGGCTAGGCGGCTCTGGTTCAGGGGCGAAAGGCAGTTTTCCGGCTCGTCGATGAGGTAGAGGCCGGGACTATCGAGGATCGAGGTAAACTCGTCCAGCGAGCTTTCCCCGTTGGAGCGTTCTTCTTTCGCCTTCCCGAGCCGTTCGGCCCACTGCCGCTCGGTCGAGCGGAGGGCGGCGTTCCTCTCCTTGAGGTCGTCGAGGTCCTTGAGGGATGAAAAGCGGTACCGCTGCCCCGCTTTTTCCCGCCGATCCTGGTAGGCCGCCTCCTTTTCCTCCCGGAGGATCCGGTTTTCCCGCCTCCTGGCCTCGATATCCCGGAAAAGGCCGTCGGAAGTGAAGAAACGGATTTCGGATGGGCATTCGACCGGGCTTCCGTAAGGGTCCAACGCGATCTTGAGGCGCGTCATCTTGACGAAGGAAGAAAAGGGATGGTAGGCCACATCGTGCTCCAAGGTGTAGGTCGTGTCGTCGAAGAGGGGCGCATCCCGCTTCGCTCTTAAAGCTTCCCCGATGATGTTGAGGACCGTCGACTTCCCGCTTCCGTTGTTCCCGTAGAGGACGACGATGTCGGATAAAGGCAAGGATGAAAGGCGTTTATTCCAAAAGAGGGGAAAAGGATAGACGTCCCGCAAGGGGTAGGCATCGATTTCCTCTTCGCCCGGGAAGAGAGCTTCCGCGTAGTAGACCATAGCTAGGCAACGATCTTGAGATGAGAGCCGCTCGGCCCTTTCTTCACCTCGATCTTCTTGTCGACTTCGGAGGCGAGGGACTCGACGTGGGAAATGATCCCGACCATCTTGTTCCCGGAAGAGGAGATTTCCCGAATCGTCCGAATGACGGAATCCAGATTGTGGCTATCGAGGTTTCCGAAGCCTTCGTCGATGAAGAGGCAGTCGATCTCGCTGCCGCCGGCTTCCGAGGTGATGACATCGGATAAAGACAAGGCGAGGCATAGAGCGGCTTGGAACGCTTCCCCGCCGGAGAGCGTCCCGACCGGGCGAACCCGGTTGGTATTCTCGTCGATGACGTCGATGTCGAGGGCCTTGCCGGCCTCTTCCCAGAAGTTGTGGGCCACGAGGCGGAAAGAACCACCGCTCATTTCTGAGAAACGGATGGAGGCGCGGTCGACGATCTCGGAGAAGATCTGGGACTGGTAGAACGTCTCGAAGTCGACCCGGAGCGTCCCGGCCATCGTGCCGCGGGCGACTTCCGAAAGGGCGCTGGCCTCGGCGGCTTTCCGAATGTCGTCGCTCGAGCCGTCGATCAGGGTTTTGATTTGGTTGAGGACGGTCTTGTCTTGTTTGAGCTTGGCATCATAGGAGGCCGCCTCGTCCGTTTTGTTCGCCGCGTCATGCTCGAGGTCCTTG
>CALVSB010000018.1 GCA_944358895.1 uncultured Bacilli bacterium
TTATACCCTTCTCGAGCGGCTTGGCGCCTCCCTTTGGGGTACAGGATTACCTTAGTTCAAAAGTAATACGAAGATTCATCCGTGGTCCCTAATGCAACCTATAGTTGCGATAGTGGAAATTTAAGTTGGTGGTTAAAAGACCTATGCTAATTTATTGCAGTAATTCATTCCTTGCTGGCTTGTGTTTGGCTAGAATATGCATGCGCAACGTAAAAACCTCGGGGTGCATCCACCTTCGTTGCGCAAAACATAGGCATGCATCCCACCAAGGATCTAATCCGTCAGCAATGGCGGATTTTTTACTTTTAGTAAAGAATTTTTATCGGAGAAAAAGTGTTGACGGACGAAAACTCGCGCCCTAATCTTAAAGTGCGCAACGAGGAGTGACATTCGTTTTTAGCCGATTGTCACGCACCCCCAAAAAGGTCCTATACGGATTTGAGTAGGGTCCAGAGATTGCATGCCTGTGTTTGTGGTTAGTCGTTCTAGAAAACTTTCCATTGCTGACCTTTATCCACCCTCTTTGCCTCTTTCGACGGGAAGTGGCGAAAAAGCGGTGGGCAAGATTCAACGAAAGGAGTAAGCACTATGCCTACACTAAGAATGATCCGGTCTGAGCACTTGAACGCAGAAGAACGAGCGTATCTTGACGCTTTGGATTTCGATCAAAATTACAACGTTTTGTTTTCCTCAACTCGTCCGGAATATCGGCCTGATAGAAAGGACAGCTCCCGCGTTTGCGAGATTCGCAATGCGAAAATCATCCTGAAACTTGAAGCTGGCGTCCTCATTTTGATGGGAAACCTTCAATGCCACTTCGGCCCGGATTTCTATGGTGGCGTCTTCTATGTCCATAGGGTCAAAACCGAGACTACCGACTTCGATAGCATTCGTGCCGTCCCCGGAAACATCAACTTTACCAATGGGACTCCCGATAGCATCCAGAACGTCGAGGATTTCTATCAAAGCCTCAAAAACGATTCCAACTTCGAATTCAGCGTTTCCCAGTTCGATGAGTTCATTAAGGTCTTCGAATACTACAAGACGCTCTCTAGCCAATTGAATAACAACTACTCCTTCCACATTGCCAGATATTCACAGGAATACTACTTCATGCCTTCGGATGAAAAATCCTTCGATCCAGAAGGGGCAGAAGAGATTAAAGACGCGGACGGAATCCTTAAAGGCTACCGTCTCGACGAGAACGATTACGATCACCTCAAAGCGGAAACTCAAGCCTCTGCCATCCTCGTTCGAGACATCTATATCAAAGAAGAGGACGACGGTATCAATGTCATCCGCCTCATCAAGGGAAAGGGCGACAGCCTCTACCTCAGCCCATTCCGGATGGTTCAGGAGAGAGACGTCCAAAAGTTGGTAGCCTTTGAGCTTATGAACGCGGTCAAAGAAAATGGCTACTTCCGTCTGACCGGTTCATTCAACGCCGAAGAGGTTCCTCCCTTCTTCGCCATCTACGACATGGGTCAGAAGATCAAAATCGACTCAATCGATAATTCCCTTCGTCTCATTAATCAAGGTGCGAGCGGATCTGCCGCCCAGTTGCTTGAATATTTAATCGGCGATGCCCCAATTCCACACGGAATCACTCCTAGAAACATCCCTACCGACTACACCCATTACCTCAACAAGCGCCAAGTTGAAGCATTCAAGAAGGGGATCAACAGCTCCCCGGTTACGGTCATTAAGGGGCCGCCGGGAACCGGGAAAACTTACGTCATCAACGCCATCGTCCAATATCTGACGAAGGAGCGGGGCGAAAAAGTCGTCATCTCCTCTCAGACCCACGTTGCCATCGATAACGTCTTGGACGGCTTGATGAGCAATTACGACTGCATCATCCCTAACCGCATCACCAATCGGAAAAACAAGTACTCCAGCGAATACCTGGACCAAACATTGTATCAGACTTGGGGCGTCAACTTCCCTTTGTTCAATAAGAGGGCTACCAACGAAAAACTTGCTGCGTTAATCGCCCAAGACGTCGCCAATTTCCAAGGCGATCGTCGGTTCGAGTTTTCCGAGAAAACCAGCCTCGCCGACTATTCGGTTATCGGAGCGACCACGACAACCGCGGCCATCTCTGGGAAAAAGGGCCTCGAGGTCTTCAAAGGATATGACTGGCTCATCATCGATGAAGTCTCGAAATGCCCGATCACCGAGGTTCTCCGTTACCTTCCTTATGTGAATAACATCATTCTTGTCGGCGATGACTTCCAGCTCTCTCCGTTACTTGATTTCTCCGAGCAGGATGTGAAAGACCTTCCAGCTTACGACGAAGACAAATTCAAGCAGGTCCGCTCGCTTTATGAATCCTCGGTCTTCACCAAGACCTTAAGAAAGGCGAAATCTGCTGGTCAGTTGGTCGTCCTCAATGAAAATTACCGTTCCGTCGCTCAGGTCCTCAAGACCTACAACATTTTCTACAACAACGAACTAATTGGCAGGAGGGAACAGGTCAATCCCAACAAAGTCCGTTTCAGCGACCCTCTCTTCGATGGCAAAGACGTGTTCTTCATCGATGTGAAAAACGGCAAAGAGATGCAGGATGGGACTTCGAAATACAATGTTGAAGAACTCGAAGCCACGAGGATGATCCTCGAACGCCTTATCGAGAGCGCCATTCATCCGGAAAAGGTCACTGTAGCAGCGATCTTCCCATATGCCGCCCAGATCTCCCGGTTCACTAAGAAGAACCGTGAGCTTATCAACACGGCCAAAAAAGTCTTCAAATCGTTTAACGTCGATACCGTAGATGCCTTCCAAGGTAAACAGGCCGAGATCGTACTCTGCGATACGGTCGTCACGATGCCGACCCATAACTTCCTCAACAACTTTCGGCGAATCAACGTTTCGATGAGCCGTGCCAAAGACAAACTGTTTATCTTCGGCAATCCCATCACCCTCTCTCAGATTGAGATGTCCTTGGACGACGGTCTAAGCCGAAAATACTTCGCAGACATCATTCAGGAAATCCGCAAAAACGGGCAAATGATCACGTACACGCCCGAGGAAGGAATCAAATATGAAGCTCACCGCGAACCTAAAATTAAGATTCTCCATTGAACGTCGTCGTGTGGTCGTTGAAAGCAGTACTTTCGAAAAAGCTACCTTCGACCAGTTTTTGGCAGTGTCCATCGCCACTCACGCGAACGAAAGAGACGGCAAGTCATACATCAAAGACATCACTGGCAAAGGAAGCCTCAACGAGCACTTGGAGAAACTCGTCGAAGAAGCCAGGGAAATGGATAAAGAAGAAAGGGAAAGGATTCTGTCTAGTTCCCTCTATCCGACCATCCACATCGATGATAGCCAATACTACATTCGCTTCATTCCGTTCGGGAAAACGCTGATGAACGGCGAACTCTTCGACGGTGACCTCTCTGAACAACTTGGCGTCCTCAAAAAGGCCGTCATGTACACCGGCGAATTGAAAAAGATCACCATCAGAGACGGAGCCGAAAAGGAAATCACTGACAATTATCGCGTCATCCTCGAAGATGACGGCGGCGAAATCGAGATCGCCCCGAAGAAATGGGTTAAAGCCACTCCAGAACAATTGGAGGAGATGGTCGTCCGAGAATACTCCGTCACCGAGCAAATCGAAAAAATGGCCATTAAAGCCATCGAAGGTGAAGGCTGGAACTTCCTCTCTGCCTCGTTCCTCAACGGACCGATGAAAGACCCCAGAGGCTTCTTCGCGGAGGAAGACGGCGTGAGCAAATACTTCCTCATCACAAACGAAGGGGTCAAAGAAACCGTCATTGGCCAAGCCTATGGCGTATATCTCTACCGTGAGACGATCCGTTCCTTCGACCCGAGCAACGCTAGCCTTTGCGATCAAGCTGCCATGCATTTGATGAAGTCCAGGGAGCTTGAGAACTACAAGACAAAATCCCTAGTCGTCTTGCTCTCTTCCTGCACGGGACCAGTTGCCCAGAAGATCATCAACTACGAATTATCGGTCAAATCTTCAAGCGAGTTGGCCCGGTTGGGGCTCACCTTCCTTGAAAGAGGACTCAATAGCGGTTGGGAAGTGTCCGCCTTGTCCCGGATGAAGAACATCGCTTCTCCCAAGCAAAAAGAACTCATCTACAAAATGGATTCTTCCAGCTTCGACCTCAATGATCTCATCGGGATGGATCGTTCGATTCTTAAACCGGAGGATTTCCAAAAGGTCGTCGACCATGAAAAAGAACGCACAACCAAACTCGATTACATCAAAGACGTCATTGGCAAGGTCATGATGAGTGGTCTTCGCGAACGCTCGAAAAAAACCAAGTCCGATGCAGAGACGAAAGACTTTCACAAGTTCATCAACACCCTCATTGCGCACAACAAGAATGATATGAGCGGATTGTTCGACGATCAGCTCAATTCGGTTTATCGCCTTGCTAAGCGCCTTGAATCGATGTTGCCTTCCATCGAAGCGAAATGCAAATCAGCGGAGGAGGCGGACAAATGAATTATGTCTTCTTCGATACAAAACGCACCTCGGTCCACCATCTTGATTTCATCCGAACCGCCTATGTTTACTACGGCGGTTTTCATTTTCGACGTATCTAAGCGACATCATCAGAAAACATCCGGATTCAATTTCGACAATTATTCTATAACGCAAGCGTTAGCGTTCGGTTAGTTAGCAGGACGATACTTCGTAGTCGGCCCGCATTATGCGCTCATGAGCCCGGATTCTATTCCAAATACCGTGTTCCTGCTGTCACATGTATTTTCTTAGCGTTGGATTTCCTTTCGAACATCCTTTATTTAACCCTGACAAACTTGAACGAAAATCAAAGATTCTTCCTAAGTGTTGCTTTCCGCTCTTTTGCGTCATTGCTTAGGTTGAATTCCCTGTTTCCAGACCATCGCAACGCTTTGCTCTATCCCGGTTTCGAATATTGATATGGTTTTGGAATGGGATTCTTCTGGGCGGATTCTCGCCATAACTAGAAATGGGAAGGCTAAAAAGATCTCGATAACCGGGATTTACGCTTCCGAAACAAATGGCGTTATCGTGCTTTATTCAAGGCGCGGGGGCAAAGATCCTTTTGCCTTATCAGCAAAACAAAGATTTATTCCGACGGACGTCACCATGGCCGTTACTGAGAAGTATGAGGGTGGCTTTGGCTAGCGCTCGCTAAAGAGAAAACAAAACCGCACCTTCAAGATGCACATGAAGTGCTGCGGTTTTCTTATTCGAAGAGACCAAGCTCGATGATTCTTTTGAGAATTCCGGAAGCCTTCTCATAGGATGGTGGGTCCTTTTCGAAGACGATGCCGAGCGTTACGGCATTGTAATCGTCCTCGTAGAAGCGGTTGCGTAGCATTGCCTGGTAAAGGGCATTCATGGAGACGCCGTCGTTCGCCGAATAGGCGCGGTCCATCTTCTTCCGTTCCAGAAAGACGGTCTTGGCGAGTTCACGGAAAAGTGGGCTGTCATAATCGACCTGTTTCGATATCTGGTAAACATCGTAGATGTGCCTTGAGTTCCGTCTGGCCTTCTTCTCGAGGTAGTAGTCGCAAATGGCGCACATCTTGTCGACGGCGGTCCGCTCTATGCTTTGGGTCAAGACGGGGAAGGGGAGCAGCCCATATCGCTCCGCCAACTCCTTGAACCCAGCGGCGAGCAAGTATTCACCGATGTAGGAGACGACGGTCCTCTCCTCGACCGGAAAGGGCTTGGAAATCAACGTGGACTCGATCTTGATCTGGCGGTTGAGGTGGCTGTCTTTGAAGAGGACAGCGTCGAGGCTTTGGTTGTAGCAGTAGTATTTTGGGGACGAGCTTTCGCGTAGCTCCGGCTCATTTTCGAACCCCATCTTCTTCAGTGCTCTCTCCACCGGGAAGGATAGGAGGGAGCGGTAATCGTCGCGGGTGAAAGAGGAGTCACTGACGTCCTTCGACACCACGCTCAGGTCGAGGTCTTCCGAGAAGCGGCTTATTGCTTGGTAGGCCTTCGAGAGGGAAGTCCCTCCCTTGAAGATGATGCTTGGGTTCTCCGCCTTGATCCTCCGCAGCGCCTCGATGACGTAGAGGTCCTTCTCGACGGCGGCCTCGGGCACCCCGCAGTGTTTCGCGGCGTTGACGACCAGGCCACGGAAAGTTTCCTTATCCTTCCATAGTTCCATAGAGCAGTTCCTCCAATCCGACTTTCCTCTTCACCCCTCGGGGGAGCGAATCGTATGTTTTTCTTATCTGCGTTTCAGTGACCGAGTTTTTCTTAAACCACGCCTCGATGGCAGGCTTCGCGTCCATGGTTTCTTTTATTTTGGACCGAGCGAGCATGTCGACGATGGGGAGAACGAAGACATTTTCTTTTGTGACTTTGACGTAAGGCTTCCGCAGGTAGTAGCGCGACGACCCAATTTCAATGATTCTTCCCCGGCTTTTTTCAATGTTGCTGACGATCTCGATCGTTCCCGGGATGTCGTCGGAGAGCCCCAAGCCGTTTAGGAAGGAGAGCCCCGATATGTAACCAATCGGCTTTTTCTCCGTCCCCATGTAACGGCTCCTGACGTATTCCGAGGTCGGGGTGCCGTAGCGGATCCCCGTGCCCTTGATCTCCTTCAGGAAGCAGTAGGAGCCCTGGGCGATCCTTTCTATCATTGGGTTTTTCTTTTTGCATTCGCGCGTGAGAAACATCACGATCCTCGGGCCCCCCCAAGAGGAAAAGAAGGGATCCTTCGACAGGGACGCCACCGTGAAGTAGGGGGCCTTACTGTAGTTTTGTTTCAGCACTCTCATCGTTCCGTTCATGGCAAATACATTATTGCATGACTGATTTTTCTGTCAATAAAATTAACCTTTACGTGTAAAAGAAATTAACATAATAAATCAAAAACTAGTGATAAGCCGTTACCATTCTTATTTGAAAAGTCCTCGGGAATATGATGTGTGCCCCTCCTCCTGTGTCCAGGATTCGGGGCACACATCAAATAGACTGGCCTTTTTCTACCACGATCAAATCGTGAAACTTATCAGTGGCAAAAAGAGGGACAAGAATAATGAACGAAAATCCGAAACGATATTTCAAAGTGACGGCCAAATGCGGCCATGTCGGCCGTAGCCATTACGTCCCGATTTCCTTCCCAGTGGCCGCTTCTTGCGGCAAGGAAGCGGCGGCCATCGCGCGGTGGTACCCGCGGGTCAAACACCATCATCCGGACGCAATCATCAATTGTGAGGAAATCGACCGCGAGCAGTATGGCATCCTTCTAAAGGCAAATTCGCTGGACCCTTATCTTCAGTGTAAGTGCAAACGCGACCAAAGAAAAATCGCTGGTTTCCGGTCGCGCCTGCGGGTCGAGAAACGCTTGCGGGTCTCCCATCAGGCCGGCAAGCGGTTCCGCTTTGCCTTCTGGAAAGAGACCCAAATCCGGAAGTTCGCGGCCAAGGAAGCCATGGAGTATCTCGGCTCGCTTGAATGAAGAACGAATAGGTTGCTAGCGATTCACGTTTCTCTCTATTTCGCCTTTGCCTACAATATCGGCATGGCAGAGAAAACCCGCCTCCTCTGGCTGATGGAGCATGCCTCTTACCAAGGAGGCGTCGAAACTGTCAGCGAGGGCCTCATCGACGGCCTATCCGACCGGTTTGACATCACGGTCGTCGTTCTCGACCGGCGGCCGGATCATCCGATTTATTTCAACAATCCCAAAATCAAGACGGTCTACCTAGGACTCGATTATCTCCCGCGGCAGGATCAGCAAATCGTTAACTATTTCCGCTCAGGACACCCTTTGAAGGCCCTGCGGGTTGTCTTCGGGGTCTTCTATTACCTGGTCCTTGGCCATTTCTTCTTGCGATCCAAAATCAAAAAGATGGCCGGTCCGAACGATATCGTTCTGGCCTCCATCTCGACCACTTACCTGGGAGTTCCCCGCGGGAGGAAGGCCCTCTTCCATTACCATTTCAACGCCGAGCATTATTTCTCGTTCCTCGAAAGCTTCTATCGCCATCTGGCCAGGAAGCCTGATGTTGAGGTTTTCCTCTCCGAGGGAATCATCCGCGATATCAAGAAACGTTCCTCGTTCGTCCGCCGGCATGGGGTCGTCATCGTCAACCCGATCAAACTCGGACCGACCCACGACATTGCCTATTACGGCGGGAAGTTGGTCTACATCGGCCGCTTGGCCGAGCAGAAGAATCCGATCCTTCTTCTTAAAGCCCTCAAGATCATGAAGGAGCGGGGCTTTCCTTTCACCCTCGACATGTATGGGGATGGGAAGTTACGGCCCGAGGTTGAAAGCTTCATTGCCGCGAATGGCCTCAAGGATCGCGTTTTGCTCCATGGCGAAACCAGTGACGTGCAGGGGGCTCTTCAAGGCAAGGATCTCCTCGTATTGTCATCGAACTTCGAGGGATTGCCGCTGGTGGCCGGGGAGGCCATGAGTCAGAGCGTGCCGGTCTTCTCGACGCGCTTCGGGGAAACGGCCGAGGAAAGCATCCCCGTTGGAACCGGGTTCATCGTCGATAGCTTTGAGCCCGAGGACTATGCGAACGCCTTGATGGAGCTCTTGAGCGACCACGAGAAACTGCTGGACTTCCGGGAAGAGGCCTACCGCTTTGCCTGCAGCCATTCCAAAGAAGCGGTCATCAATGAGTGGACCCAGCTTCTGAATAGCCTTGCCAAGCGTTAAAGCTCCCGCAAAAGCCGCCTTCTTTACCCGAAAATATTTCGTTCTTTATTGCTCTTATAAGCATATTGTTTGCCCTCTTCTTGGAACTTGGCTAACCTAAAAAAGCGAAAGGAGCATCAAGAAATGCTTAATAAGAAAATCACCGACCTTCTGAACGACCAAATCAACAAGGAACTCTATTCGGCCTATCTCTATCTCGACATGTCGACCTTCTACCTCGGCAAGCACCTTTACGGATTTGCCAGCTGGTTCAAGAAGCAAGCGGTCGAGGAGACCGAGCACGCGGATAAGATGATCTCTTATCTCGCCCAGGAAGGAGCCCCGGTCGAACTCAAGGACGTCGCCCATGCCGGGAAGTCCTACAAGGATCTCAAAGAGCCGCTCGCCTTCCAGCTCGAACACGAAATGTACGTCACTTCGCTCATCAACAAGATCTATGACGCGGCCGACGAAGCCAACGATCGCCGGACCGCCCACTTCCTCGATTGGTTCATCGACGAGCAGACCGAAGAGGAAAAGACGGCGGCCATGCTGCTTGAGAAGTTCAATCTCCTCGCCGGCGACAACCGCGGCCTCTACGAGCTCGATGCCGAACTTGGCAAGCGCTAATCAGGTCTGACCATCATCAAGCCTCCACCAAGGGGGCTTTTTCTTTTATCTTTCGGGCCAAAAAGGCCCTGCCCGCGCTATATGTAAGTGAGGTGCCCCCTCCTTGCGCGCATGAGCGCGTGCTAAAATCCCCACCGAAATGGACGAGTCCACAGAAAAGAAGCAAAAGCGGAAGAGCCGTCGCGGCTACATCATTTCTCTTTCCCTCGTTCTTTTGCTTACGGCCGCCGCTCTCCTCATCAACTTCCATACGGCTGGCGTCTCGATCGAGGGAAACGAAAACCTCGGGGTCTTCGAGGCCATCGCGGCCGGGGCCAAATCTATTTACGATGCCCTTCTTCAATGCGAGCCCGTCTGGCTTGCCGTGATCGGGGTGGTCATGGTCATCTCCTATTGCGTCGACGGGCTAGCCCTCTTGGTCTTTGCCCGGCTATATACCCGTCATTACCGATTCCACCAAGGTCTGGCCAATACCTTGGTCGGGGCTTTCTATAACAACGTGACTCCCGGGGCTTCCGGCGGCCAGTTCATGCAGGTCTATACCTTCAAGAAGCAGGGCATCCCGGTCTCGAACGGGGCCTCGATCATGGTCATGTGGTTCATCATGTACCAGGCCGCCCTCATCACCCTCGATATCATCGCTCTCATCGTGATGGGCCCCAACCTTCTTAACCTCAACGGAATCGACATCCTCCCGGGCGACGCGAGCTTCCTCGGATGGAACGGCGAAATCACCATCGTGCCGCTCATCATCATTGGCTTCGTATTGAACGTTGCCGTCATCCTCTTACTTTTCCTCATGTCCTACAGCCATCGCTTCCACAATTTCATCCTCCATTACTGCATCGGCTTCCTCGGCAAGATCCATCTCCTCAAAAAACCGGACAAAACACGGGAAAATCTCCGGATCCAGGTCGAGAACTTCAAGATCGAGCTGAGGCGCCTTCTTGGAAACATTCCGGTTACGGTTCTTATCTTTACCCTCGTTTTCGTGATCCTTTGCCTTCGTTTCTCCGTTCCTTATTTCGCCGGCCTCGCCCTCAATGCCTATGGCTCGAACAACAGTTTCGACATCGCGATGATGTTCGATGCTGTTTTCAAAAGTGCCTTCCACCAGATGGTAACCGGCCTTCTCCCGATCCCGGGTTCGGCCGGCGTTTCCGAGCTTTTCTTCAACACCATCTTCACCGGCTTCTTCCAGGCGACGGTCACGACGGTCGACGGGGTGACCCAAGTCATCAGGACCCAGAACGAAAACATGATGGCGACCCAGCTCCTCTGGCGGATCGCGACCTTCTACCTGGTCTTCATCGTTTCCGGCTTTGTCGCGGCTCTATACCGGTCCCGGGGCGAGAAGGAAACCAGCGTTTACCCGAGCCGCCAGACGTTCATCGACCTCCAGATGCTTACCTACGAGGAACGGAAAAGTTCCTCTGATACTTTGTACGAGACGAGGCAGCTTTCAAAGAAAGCCATCCGCAGTCAGCTTAAGGGCGAGCGATACTTGCCCGATGGCTTCGATACGGGCGATGAGGTTTACCTGAGCGAGGCGATCCATCGCCTGCCTGAGGGCGAGAAAGCGAAGGCCAAGGCGTCTACCCGCTCCTCGAAGCGAGGCAACAAGGCATGAGGATCGCCATCTTTACCGATACCTACCCGCCGGAGATCAACGGCGTCGCGACCAGTTGCCGCAATCTTTACCGTACCCTGACCGAACACGGTGAAAAGGTGATGGCGGTCACGACCAATCCCTGGAACGAAGAGCTTTACGAGGATGGCGATATCGTCCGCATACCCGGCATCAAATTGAAGAAACTCTATGGTTACCGGGCAGCTCCCTTCTTCAACAAGGAGGCCATGCGGCTCGTCCACGACTTCAAGCCCGACGTCATCCATAGCCAGCACGACGCCGGGGTCGGGCAGTTCGGTTTCATCGCGGCCAATCGCCTCAACCTCCCGGTCGTCTATACCTTCCACACGATGTACGAAGACTACACCTACTACGCGACCAAAGGGTTCATGGACCGGGCGGCCAAAGGGATCGTCCGCCAGTACATCCATCACAAGTCGAAGACAGCCGACGAGTTCATTTGCCCTTCGTCCAAGATTAAGGAATACATGCGGTCGATCGGGATCGACAGCTACATCTCGGTCATTCCGACCGGCATTGACTTCTCGGCCTTCGACCGGCGGAAGGTCAACCGGAAGCTGGTAAACGAAATCCGTCGCCAATACGGGATTCCAACCTCGACTTATGTCGTCTTGTCCCTCGGCCGGGTCGCCAAGGAAAAGTCGATCGATATCTGCCTCAAGGGCTATGCCAAATACCTGGCCAATGGGCCAGCCCGCGATACGGTCTTCGTCGTCGTGGGCGGCGGCCCGGCCCTCAAGGACCTGAAGAAGCTGGTCGCCGAGCTTCGAATCGAGGACCACGTCATCTTCATGGGTCCGGTCAATCCTGACAGCGTCCCTCTCTACTACCAGCTTGGCAATTGCTTCGTCTCGGCCTCGATCACCGAGACGCAAGGCCTTACCTTCATGGAAGCGATGGCTTCCTCGATTGTCCTTTTCGCCCGCTACGACGACACGCTCCTTGGAACCATCAAGGACGGGGAAAACGGCTTCTTCTTCATCGACGAGGACGATTTCGCGCTGAAGCTGCCGAAGATCGTCGCCCTTAACGGCTCCCGCCTCAAAGGGGTCGTCGAGGCCGGCCTCAAGTCGATTGAGCCTTACTCCCTCGAACGCTTCTACCGGAATGTCATGGAGGTGTACCGCCGTGCGGTCAAGAAGGGGTGGTAGGGAAGTCGTTTCCTTCCTCCCGAGTGACAAGAAAGCCGGCCGTTACATCCTGATCCTCGACGACGGGAGAAAAGCGACTTCGTACGAGCTGAATCTCGAGGAGGCCTCGCTCTTCCCACTTTACCAAGGAAAGATCCTTTCTCCGGACGAGGAAGAAACCCTCGCGAAGGCCTTTGCCTCCTCCAAGGCCAAGAGCAAAGCCCTGTCCCTCCTTAAACGCAGAAGCTATGCGAAGAAGGAGCTCGAGGAGCGGCTCTTGCGCGACGGAAAGCTGAAGTATCCCGACGTCAAGGAAGCCTCGCGGTCCTTGGCGGAGGCCGGGCTTCTCGACGACGCGGCCTATGCCGCGGACAAAGTCGACGAAGCGGAGTACACCCTCAAGGGAAAAAGGAAGGTTCTCCATGACCTCAAGGAAGCCGGAGTGGAGGAAGAGATCCTCTCCCGCCTTTCCTTCCCCCGCGAGAAAGAAAAGGCCGCGAAGGACCTCAAAAGAATCCTTCCCCGGCTCGTTTCCTATCCTCTGAAAGAAAAGCGGGAGAAAGCCTGCCTGGCCCTACGGCGGGACGGCTACGAGGACGAGGTCATCTTCCCGCTTCTCGAAACCATTGTCGAGGACGAAGAAAAAGTCCTCCTCCGCCTCGGACAGGAAGCATCGGGCGCCTATCGGCGCCTTCAAAGGAAGTATAATGGCCGCGAACTCAATGAACGCGTCTACGAGGCGCTGGCCCGGAAGGGCTACCGCCCGCGGGATATCCGCGCGGTCATGGAAAGGTTAAGCAATGATTTTAGTTAAGGACATCGCGGACGGCATGCACGTCCGCGGGGAATATCTCGTCAATAGCCTCATCCAGGGCGTGAGCAACGCCGGGAAGAAATACCTGACCATCGTCCTCCAGGACAAGACGGGGACGATCGACGGGAAGAAATGGGAAATCGAGGATGGCGACCTCGAGGTTTTCGCTCCGCGGCACGTGGTTTACGTGGAAGGCGAAGCCAATCTTTTCAAGAATACCCTCCAGCTCAAGATCCTGAGCGGCACCGAAGTCCCGGCGAGCAGCGTGAACCTCGACAATTTCGTCGCCCCGGCCCCGGTGGCCAAAGACGTCTTGGTCAAGAAGCTCGACGGCTATCTTGCCTCGCTCAAGGACGGAGAACTGAAGACCCTAGTCACGGCCATCATCGCCAAGTATCGCGACCGCTTCCTCGACTGGCCGGCGGCCGTGCGGAACCACCATGCGTTCCGCTCGGGGGTTCTCTACCATTCCCTTTCGATGGCCGATCTCGCCGAACAGGTGGCCAAACTCTATCCGACCCTCGACCGCGACATGCTCATCAGCGGCTGCCTTCTCCACGATCTAGGCAAGTGCATCGAGCTTTCCGGACCGGTCGCGACCGAGTACACCCTCGAAGGGAAACTTCTCGGCCACATCAACATCATGGCCGACATCATCCGCGAGGAAGCGACGGCCCTCGGAATCAAAGGTGAAACGCCCGACCTTCTCGAGCACATGATTCTCGCCCACCACGGAAAGCCCGACTTCGGTAGCCCAGTCCTTCCCTTGACGAGGGAGGCCATGGCCCTCTCGATGATCGATGACTTCGATGCCAAGATGAATATGCTCGACAAAGCCCTCGAGGGAACGAAGCCCGGCAACTGGACCGAACGGATCTTCGCCTTCGACAATCGTTCCTTCTATAAGCCGAAGCGGAGCTGAATTGCAGCCAAGAAAAAAGCCGGTTTCCGATGGGAGACCGGCTTTTTGCATGGGTTTTTGCCTTACTTCAGCCCTTTGGAAATGTCTTTGGCGAGAGCCGGGAGATTGAGGGTCGAGGAATCGATCGCGTTCATCTCGAGCTGGAAGCCGCCTTCTCCGCGGACGTAGCGCGGGATGACGTGGACATGGAAGTGGGGGACGCTTTGGCCGGCCATTTCCCCGACGTTGGTGAGGATGTTGATGCCCTTGGCCCCAAGGACCGAGATTTCGGCCTGGCCGATCCGCTGGGCGACGTCCATTACCTTGTGGAGAAGGTCTTTGGGAACCGAGAGGAAATCCTGGTAGTGGGCCTTCGGCATGACGAGGCAGTGGCCTTTGGCGACCGGGGAGACGTCAAGGATGGCGATGACTTCGTCGTCTTCGTAGACCTTGCTCGAGGGGAGCTCCCCTTCGATGATGCGGCAGAATACGTCTTTCATGGTTTTCTCCTAAAGGAAAGGGGCAGGTTGCCCTGCCCCTCATTATATTCCTTCTTCCTCAGTCGTAGATGTCCGGGAAGGTCGAGACGAAGTAGTCGTAGACATAGGTGTCGTGGAAGATGACGCCCATGAGATCGACATAGTAGGAGTTGCTCGACGAGGTCCAGGTGTCGCTCGAGGAGAGGAGGTAGCCGATGGTCCGGAGGACATAGTCGGCGAAGCTCGACGTCTCGTCGGCGTGGGCCGGGAGATTGTCGTAGTACTGTTCGCCGTAGCTCTCGTTGACCTTGGCCCGCTTCACGGCCTGCTCGACGACGGTGATGTAGTAGGTGCCGTCGGAGAGGTAGATATAGGGGTACTCGTTCGAGGTGTCGTAGGTCTCCGGGAGGAGGTAGTAGTTGCCGTTGCGGTAGTAGCCGTAGTCGAGGTCGGCATTTTCGTACTTGCCGTCAGCGAAGGCAACGCTGTCGACTTCATTGGCAACCCGGGTGTCGAAGAGGACGCTCGAGAGCGGATAGCTGTCGTCCATCGCCGAGGAGTTGGCATACCAGCCGTTGGTGGTATGGTCTTCGGCCTGGAGGGAGTTGGTCTTGATCTCGAAGCCCGTTTGGACGGTGTAGGCGCCGCTGTTGGTGAAGTCGCTCCGGATGCTGGTGTCATCGAGGAAGCGGTTGTTCCAGGTGGCTTCCTCGCCGTTCATCGTGATGAGCTTCTGGAGGTTATCGAGGATCGTGCCGAGAGCCGAGGGGCTGTAGTACTCGATCTTCTCTTGGTTCCAAGGAAGCGTGATGCTCTTGAGGCCGCCGCGATCGGCATCGTCCCAGCCGGCTTCGTCGTAGATCATTTCGGCCATATGCCGATAGGTTTCCTCGCCCTCGGCGACGGATTCCTCCTCGCTCCAGACTTTGAAGGAGTAGTTGTAGCCTTCGTAAAGGGCATCGAGGAAGTTGAGGTCGAATTTCTCGATGTCGGCCTCGGGGTTTTCGATGACGAGCTTGCTATAGGCCGTGAGAAGGTCGCTCACCGCGCCCGGGTAAGCCGTCGACTCGGAGAGAGCGATGTAACTCACTTCGCGGGCGGAGGAGAGTTCAAGGGTCGAGCTGTTGACCGTGTAGAGATACTCGACAGTGAGTTCTTTCCGATAGATGTCGGGTAGGACGGCCGTCGTGATGTAGTTCTCGTAGGTGCCGAAGATGTCCTTGAAGTAGGCATTCGCGATGTCACCTTCGTGGTCCTTGTTTTCGCCGTCGAGAACGCGGAAGGCCCCCATGTCCTCGTCAATGGCATTGGTAAGGACATAGGTGCCGAGGATCTGGGTGTAGCCCTCATTGTAGGGGGCAATCCCGTTTTCTTCCTGGGCGAGGTCGTAGTAGCTGGCGACCTGGGCATCGTAGAACTTCTTCTCGACGAAGCGGGAACGATCTTGATAAGTCGAATCGTTCACGTAGCCGAGGAAGACGGTCCGGATGCGGTAGAGGACATCCTGGTAGAAAGCGATGACCTTGCTGGCTTCGCCCTTGCCTTCCTTGTCTTTGTAGGCCGGATAGGTTTCGGCGAAGGCCTTGATGGCCGCTTCGTCGCCGCTTTCGACGGTGCTGCGGAGCCCTTTGACGACCGTGCCGTCAGCGGCGGCGGTGTCGAAGAAGTTCCCGTAGACCGAGGTGGCATAGATGTAGAGGACGTTGTTGAGAACGCGCTCGGAATTGGTGTCCCCCGAGGAGACAAGAGCGTCGTAGATCTCACCGAGCCGGTTCTGGGAAAGCCCGTCGTCAACGAGGTTGAGGATCGGGGCATCGTAGGTTTCCGGGGTCGGGAGAGCTTCGAACTCGTCACACCCAGCGAGGATGATGGAGGCGCTCGCAAGAAGCGCTAGGAACAAAGGTTTCTTCTTAGTTAGCGTCATAGTAGCAAGCTCCATTGTTGGTCCAAGTGGCGTCTTTGGCGGCCTGCCCGTACTGGACGGCGCAGTGTTCGGAGATGAGCGTTCCGGTCATCGTGCTGGACCCAAGGCTCCGAGCCTCTTCCTGGGCTTGGAGAAGTTCAGCATAGGTGAGCCAGTTGTTCTTCCAAGTATCGAAGTTGTCGTCGGTCGTTGATTGACGGGACGTCCGGACGTAGGTTTCGAGGTTCTTCTGGACGCCGGCATCCGCGAATTCGATCTTGGCGCCGTCGCTCGAGGAAGTTCCGTCGACGAGGGACTGGAACTGGAAGCTCGTGAGGTTCTTGTTGTAGCCGCGGATCTCGCTGACGAGGTTGCTCGAACGGGTGTTCTGGGTGCTCGTCTGGGTTCCTTGGTAGGTAACGAAGGTCTGGAGGTTCTTGCCTTCGCTGTCCTTCGGGTAGGAAGAACTCGAGGTGGTGTACGTCGTGTAGTACTGGTTGAGAGTGGCCGTGCCATTGGTTTGCTCGGTGTTCTCGACGTACTCGGTCTTTCCCTCGTTCGTCTGGGCGCTGAGGCCGTACTTGGAAAGGGCCGAGCGGTTGATGACGATGAAGTGGACGCCTTGGTAGCTGTCGGTACCGGCCCGGACGACGAGGACAACCTGGCCCTCGCTGTTGGTGAGGACGTTGTCTTTCTTGTCGCCGTTGATGCCTGGGAGGATGTCGGTCGTGTCGACTTGGAAGCCCGGGAGCGAGGCGAAGAAGTCGCTATGGGCGCCTTCGTAGTTCTCGCCCGTGACGTAGTTGCCGCCGACCGTGTTGGCAGCCCTCTGACCAGCGGTAACGATGTCATTGCTGCCGATGGTGGTAGCAATCTGCGAGAGCGTGTTCATCTCGATGGCGTTCGGGGTGATGACGCAGACGTTGTGCTTGTTGAAGTACTTATTGAAGATGATGTTGCGCGGGTAGAAGGCAGCGTTGTTGTCGTTGACCTTGTTGCCGTTCACATCGGTGTCGACGTCGCTGTTCTCGAGAAGAGCTAGAGCCGCGCCGAACGGAATGGTGCCGATTCCTTCTTCGACGAAGAACTCGTGGACCGTCTTGTCATTGCTGAGGGTCTGGGTCGCGTCGACGTCGGCCGTCGAGGTCGCATCTTCGGTCAGCCCCGGAGTGATGCGGTAGACGTTTTCCGAACCGTAAGCGGTGGCCTTTTCGCGTTGGTTATATAAGGACTCGTACGCGTAAATGCCGAGTTTGAACTCATTGACGAGATCGCTTTCCATAACCTTGGTCATGAGGCCGGTCGAGCTGTCGGTCGAGAGCTCGCCGCCATTGGCCGCCGAGCCGGTATCGCCCGAGAACTGGGCTGCCAGCTGGCTGAAGGTCGGACGGTTGGTCAGGGTCTGAAGACGCTCGTTGACGCCTGCCAAACGGAGGATCAAGGTCGCGAGGTTGGTCGCTTCGCCGCCGCCGTTCTCACCGGTTTCGGTGATGGTGTCCTGCGTGAAGTTGCCGCTCGTCGCGCTGGTGAGCTTGATGAGAATGTGACGGATGTGGTACGGCATCTGCTCTTTGAGATAGCCGGCATCGCCGCGGCCCCATTCCTCGCTGGCCGGGAAAGCCGCGCGGGTCTCGCCGTCGATGGTGAGTTCGCCATCGCGCATGACTTCGGTGCCGTTGATGCTCGAATCGCCGGTGCCGAAGGTGGCATAGAAGTCGTCAAGGAAGCGGGATTGCTCTTCCTGGTAGAGGTGGTACTGGTAGAGCTCGTCCGCGTTGTCGCAGTCGTGCGAGTTCAGGATGGTTTGCCATTCCTGCTCGAAGCTCGTGCCGTTGCTCGAAGCATTGCTCGTGGCGGTTTGCTTGTCGGTAATGACATCGGCGCGGGCCTTGTCCTCGAGCGTTTTGAGGACGCTGGCTTGCGAGGGGTCGTTGTAATAATTCCGGACCAAAACCTCGTAAACGCGGTCAAACTCGGTGCTGAGCGAGCTTCCGTTGCCAAGATAATCGTCCAGAAGCTGCTCGGCGGTATAGCTAACGCGATTGCCTTGGGCGTCCGTGTAGGTCAGAACGCTGCCGTCCGTCGTCTCGGTCGGGTAGTTGCAAGCCGAGAGACCAACGGTGACACCAAGCAATAGAGCTAGGCCGAGAGCACTTCTTTTTTTGTTCATAAGTGTGGACTCGAATCCTCCTTTTCCAAACATTGCGCTTCTAAGGATATTCTCTAAAGAGAATGGGTGCAAGGCAAATATTTGACGCCCCCTTTTACCGTATCGTTTGAAGGGCAAAGGGCGCTGTCCTAGAATAGCGACGCATCAGGAGCGCAAGTATGGAAAAACTAGAAATCATCGACCTTCATGCCTCGGTCGGAGGCATTCAAATCCTTCGGGGCGTGAACCTCGAAATCAGGCGGGGCGAGTCTCTTGCCCTCCTTGGCCCGAACGGGCACGGGAAGAGCACCCTTCTCGGCCTCATCATGGGCAACCCGCGCTTCCATCTCGACAGCGGGAAGATTGTCCTCGACGGGGAGGACATTTCCGCCCTTTCGCCGGACGAGCGGAGCAAGCGCGGCCTCTTTTTGGCCATGCAGAACCCGAGCGAGATCCCGGGGCTCAATTCGGCTGATTTCCTCAAGGCAATGATGAATGCGCACCGGGAGAAGAAGATGTCGCTCCTCGAGTTCTACCGGTCCATGAACGTTGCCTACGAGAAAATGGGCATTCCCTTCGAAATGAGCAAACGAAACCTCAACGAAGGCTTTTCCGGCGGTGAGAAAAAGCGGAACGAAATTCTACAAATGCTACTTTTGAATCCGTCGTTCGCCATGCTCGACGAAATTGATTCGGGCCTCGACGTCGATGCGATCAACGTGGTGGCAAAGGCCATTAACGAAGAGGCAGCGAAGGGAACTTCCTTCCTCATCGTCTCGCACTACGCGCGCCTCTACAATCTCCTCAAGCCGACCCGGGCGGCCATCATGGTCAACGGGCGGATCGCCGTCGACGGCGACCCCTCGCTCATCGAGCGGGTCGACCGCGAGGGCTACGAGTGGATCAAGCGCGAGCTCGGCATCGAAATCGAAAAGGAAATCGCCCCGGCGATGAACCAGGTCTCGATCGGCGTCTGCGCCACAAAGGAAGCGGTGAACAATGGAAGCAAATAAGCGGGTCATCGATTACTTCCAGGACCTTCCTTCCAAGGCGGAAATCGTGGTCGGGGAAGGCGAAGAAGTTCTCCTCCGGCTCCTTCCGAACCAGCCATTCGAAGACGTTGCCTTCTCGGTGAAAGTCGCCAAGAACGGAAGATTTGAAGGCGTTTTTGCGGACATTATCCGCCATAAAGGCCATTTTTCGATCAATATCGAGCTCGAGGGCGAAGGAGCTTATGCCCACTGGCTGCTCTCTTCGATCGGGCTTAATGACGACCGGAAGTCTTTCGAACCGAGCGTCCTTCACTTAGCCTTCCGCACTGAAGCCTTGATGGAGAGCTATGGTGTGGCTGCCGAGAAGAGCCGCCTTGCCTTCTCGGGCGTGAGCGAAATCAAGAAGTACGCCCGGAAAGTAAAGACCAGGCAAAGCGCGAAGATCATCGTCTTCGACCCGACGAGCGACGGCAAGTCATCGCCGGTTCTCAAGATTGCCGACAACGACGTCGAAGCCTCGCACGCCGCTGTTGTCGGCCGCCTCAACGAGGACCATCTCTACTACCTCGAAAGCCGGGGCATCTCGAGAGAGGAAGCCCGGCGGCTCATCGCTATGGGCTACCTCGTCCCAGTGCTACCTTACTTCGAGGAAAAAGAGAGTTCCATCATCAGCGATTCCATCAAAGGAGGACTTTTCCATGTTTGATCCATATGTATTGAGAAAAGACTTTCCGATGTACGTCAACCAGGTGAAGATGCAGGGTAAGCCCCTCGTCTTCCTCGACAACGCCTCGACGACGTTCAAACCCTATTCGGTCGAAAAGGCCGTCATGCGTTACTACGAGACGGAAACCAGCAACTCCCACCGTGGCGATTACGACCTTTGCTACAACATGGACCAGGAGGTCTTGAACACCCGGAAGAAGCTGGCCAAGTTCATCAATGCGTCCCCCGAGGAAATCGTCTTCACCTCGGGCGCGACCTCTTCCCTCAACCTCGTCGCTTTCGGCTACGGAGTGAAGCACCTCAAAGCCGGCGACGAAATCCTCCTCACCCAAGCCGAGCACGCCTCCAACGTTCTCCCTTGGTTCAAGGTTTCGGAAATGACCGGCGCTAAGATCGGCTACATTCCCCTCGACGAAGAAGGGAAGCTAACCGTCGAGAACCTCAAGAAGGCTTTGACGCCGGCGACGAAGATCGTGGCCGTCGCCCACGTGACCAATGTCCTCGCCCATATCGCCCCGATCAAGGAAATCGCCAAGATCGTCCATGAGCACGGGGCTCTCCTCGTGGTCGACGGAGCCCAGTCGGTCCCCCACGTCCCGACCGACGTGAAGGATCTCGACTGCGACTTCCTGGCCTTCTCCGGCCACAAGATGCTCGGCCCGACCGGGACGGGAGTCCTCTATGGCAAATACGACCTTCTTTGCCAGACCGATCCTTTCATGACCGGCGGCGGCATGAATGCCAAATTCGACATGTGCGGCGACGTCGGCTACCTCGCTCCCCCGATGAAGTTCGAGGCCGGAACCCAGAATCTCGAAGGGATCATCGGCCTCGGAGAAGCGGTGGATTACCTCATGAACGTTGGGATGGACCAAGTCGAAGCCCACGACGAGATGCTGAAGCGCTATTGCGTCGAAGAGCTCGAAAAGACCGGCATGGCCGACATCTACAACCCGACGAGCAAGGGGGCAATCGTCACCTTCAACATCAAGGGCGTTTTCGCCCAGGATGCGGCCACCTTCCTCAATAGCCGCGGGATTGCCTGCCGTTCGGGCAACCACTGCGCGAAGATCCTCATCGATTACCTTCACGTCGGAGCGACCGTCCGGGCCAGCTTCTACCTGTACAATACGAAGGAGGACATCGACGCCCTCGTCGATGCGGTCCGCCACGGAAAGGAGTTCCTCGATGCCTACTTTTGAGTTAACCCCGCAGATCATGCGGGAAATTATCATGGACCATTATTCGAACCCCCGGCACAAAGGCGTGCCGACGGGGGAAGGCTATAAAAAGGTCCACACCGATTCGGTCAACTGCATCGACGACTTTGACGTCTACGTCAAGGAAGAGGGCGGCAAGATCGTCGACGCCCGGTGGGAAGGCGTGGCTTGCACCATTTCGACCGCCTCGACCGACATTCTTTGCGACCGAGTCATCGGGATGGACGCCTCGGAGGCCCATAACCTCGTCGAGCAGTTCATGGCCATGATCGAGGAAAAACCCTACGACGGAGAGGTCCTCGACGAAGCCCTGGCCTTCAAGAATACCGGGAAGCAGGCGGCCCGCATCCACTGCGCGACAATGGGATGGACGGCTCTCGACGAGCTGATCGGAGGAAAGAAGTCCAATGACTGATACCCCGTTCCTCAACGAGGAGAAGTACGACTTCAAGACCGATGCCAAGGTCCTTTTCACCACGGGCAAGGGACTAAACGAGGACGTCGTCAGGAAAATCAGCGCGGTCAAAGGCGAGCCGGAATGGATGCTCGAGTACCGTCTCAAGGCCCTCAAAGCCTTCGAAAGCATGCCGCTTCCGAACTATGGCCCGGACCTGAAGTTCCTCGATTTCCCGTCCTACACCTATTACACCCGGGTGGCCAAGGCCGAGGAAAGCGACTGGGATGCCGTTCCCGAAGCGGTTAAGGAAACTTTCACCCGTCTAGGCATCCCTGAGGCCGAGCAGAAGTACCTGGCCGGCGTCACGACCCAATATGAGAGCGAAGTCGTCTACCACAACATGCTCGACGAGGTCCAGAAGAAGGGCGTCGTCTTCCTTTCGACCGACCAAGGTCTCAAGAGCTGTCCCGAGATTTTCAAAAAGTACTTTGGGAGCGTCGTGCCTTTTGCCGACAACAAGTTCGCGGCTCTGAACGGCGCGGTCTGGAGCGGTGGTTCTTTCATCTACGTCCCGAAAGGCGTCCATCTCGAAAAACCGCTTCAGTCCTATTTCCGGATCAACAACGAGAAGACCGGCCAGTTCGAGCGAACCCTCATCGTCGTCGACGAGGGGGCCGACGTCAATTACGTCGAAGGCTGCACAGCCCCGGTCTATAGCAAGGAATCCCTCCACGCGGCCGTTGTCGAGATCGTCGTCCTCAAGGGGGCGAGGTGCCGTTACACGACGGTCCAGAACTGGTCGACCAACATCGTCAACCTCGTTACCCAGCGGGCCCTAGTTGAAGAAGACGGGTTGATGGAGTGGGTCGACGGCAACATCGGCAGCTATCGGAACATGAAGTACCCGGGCTGCATCCTCAAGGGCGACCGGGCCAGGGGCAACACCATTTCGATTGCCGTGGCCGGGAAAAACCAGTTCCAAGACAACGGCGCGCGGATGATCCACGTCGGGAAGGACACCTCCTCGACCATCATTTCGAAGTCGATCGTCCGGGGCGGCGGCACGGCCAACTACCGGGGAACCGTCCGGATGCTTCCGGGGGCCGAGAACGCCCATAGCCACGTCGAGTGCGACACTCTTATCCTCGACGAGGCGAGCCAGAGCGATACCTTCCCGAAGAACGAGATCATGAACGGGACGAGCTATATCGAGCACGAAGCGACCGTTTCCAAGATCAACGAGGACCAGCTCTTCTATCTCATGAGCCGGGGCCTTAGCGAGAAGGAAGCGACCGAGATGATCGTAATGGGCTTCATCGAGCCCTTCTCGCGGGAACTTCCGATGGAATATGCCGTCGAGCTGAACCAGCTTCTCAAACTCGACATGTCGGGGTCGATCGGCTGATGGATTACGATGTCATCGTCGTCGGCGGGGGACACGCCGGAATCGAGGCGGCCAGGGCTGCCAGTTCGGTCGGGGCCAGGACCCTTCTTTTGACGATGGACATCGATATGATCGGCAACACCCCCTGCAACCCTCATATCGGGGGCAGCGCGAAGGGCATCGTCGTCCGGGAAGTCGACGCTTTGGGCGGCCTCATGGGGCGGGCGGCCGATGCCCATCCCCTCCAAATCAAGATGCTCAACCGGAGCAAGGGGCCGGGGGTCCGGTGCCTCAGGGCTCAAGTCGGAAAGCATGATTATCCTAAGCAAATCCTCGCTCTTTTAAGGGAAATCAAGGGTTTGGACATTGTGGAGGCCGAAGTTGCCTCCCTTCTTTATGACAGCGAAAGGATCCGCGGCGTCTATCTCAAAGACGGCACGCCGATCACTTCTTGCTCGGTCGTACTGACGACCGGGACCTTTCTCGACAGCCGGGTCATCCGGGGCGACTCGTCGATTCCTTCCGGGCCCGACGGCCTCCCGGCGTCGCTCCCTCTTAGCAAGGATCTTCACGACCTCGGCATCAAGATGGTCCGCTTCAAGACGGGAACCCCGCCTCGGCTTGCCTACGAAACGATCGATTTCTCGAAAGCCGAAGTCGAGCCGGGGGAGGACGGTCCCTTGGCTTTTTCCTATCTCGCCACGAAGTACACGCCGCTCAAGGACCAGCTCCCGTGCTATCTCGTCTACACCAACGAGAAGACCCACGAGCTCATCCGCTCCCATCTTAAGGAATCGGCCGTCTACTCGGGTCTCATCAAGGGAACGGGGCCCCGTTATTGCCCTTCGATCGAAAGCAAGCTCGTCCGCTTCCCCGACCGGGAACGCCACCAGCTCTTCCTCGAACCGGAAGAAGCCGACTATTCCTCGGTTTACCTTCAAGGCTTTTCGACCGGCTTCGGTGAGGAAATGCAGGAAAGAATGGTCCACACGATCGTCGGCCTCGAGCACGCCAAGATCCTGAAATACGCCTATCAGATCGAGTACGACGCCATCGATAGCCTTGAGTTCGACCGCTATCTCCGCGTCAAGAAAGTTCCGGGCCTCTTTGGGGCAGGGCAGATCTGCGGAACCTCCGGTTACGAAGAGGCGGCCGGCCTCGGCCTCGTCGCCGGGACCAACGCGGCCTTGAGTGCCTTCAAGCGCCCCCTCTTCAGCCTTGGGCGCGACGAGGCCTACATCGGGGTCATGATCGACGACCTCGTGACCAAGGGGGCCGACGAACCGTATCGCCTCCTGTCCTCGCGAGCGGAGCATCGCCTTCTTCTCCGCCACGACAACGCCGACCTCCGCCTCACGGAAAAGGGCCGGCAATTCGGGCTGATCGATGACCACCGTTACGAGGTTTTCAAGGCCCGGAAGGCCGAGCTTACCAAGGGACGGGCCGTTCTGGAGGACACCAAGATTCCTTACTCTGAAAAGCGAAAGGAAATGCTTGCTCGGGCTGGCTATGACGATGAAGGGGGCTCGATCAGGGGCATCGATCTCCTGAAACGGAGCCGGGTGAGCCTCGAGGACGTTGCTTCCCTCATCGACGATTTCCCGGCCTTGGGTCCCGATAGCTACCTGACCTTGGAGACCGAAGTCAAGTTCGCTGGTTACCTCGCCCGGGAAGAAAGGGAAATCAAGGATGCCGCTTCTTATGAAGCGATGCCTCTTCCCTCGGACATCGATTACCATAAGGTCGACGGCCTCCGGCTCGAGGCCCGAGAGAAACTGCAGGAGCGGCGGCCCCTCACCATCGGGGAGGCCGGACGGCTTCCTGGGGTGAACCCGGCCGACGTGACGGTGCTTCTGCTATATTTAAGGAGGACGCGGGGACAATGACTTTTGAGGATTTGATAGCTTCCTTCCCGGAAGCGATGGATGAAAGCAAGGCCGAGGCGATGAAGCGCTTTTTCATCTTGCTTCAGGAAACCAATGCCGAGATGAACCTCACCCGCATCGACGAGGAGAAGGAAGCGGTGGTGAAGCATTTCTACGATTCCCTTGCCGTTACCCGCCTCCTCAAGGTTTCGGGGAACGTGGCTGACATCGGCTCCGGGGCCGGCTTCCCGGGCATCGTCCTGGCCATCGCCTTTCCGGAGGCCCATTTCTCCCTCGTCGAGAGCAACGGCAAGAAGTGCCGCTTCCTCCACCAGGCGGTCGAAGCCCTCGACCTAGGAAATGTATCGATCATCAACGCCCGGGCCGAGAACCTCCGTGAGAAGGAAACTTTCGACATCGCGATTGCCCGAGCCGTGAGCGACCTCCGGGTGCTGACCGAACTCATAGCCCCGCTTCTTAAAGTCGGCGGGCGCTTCGTCGCGATGAAGGGCCGGAACGCCGATGAGGAATTAATGCTCGCCAAGCATGCCCTGAAGGAAATGAACCTCTCCCTCGAGCAAGAAGACACCTTCGAGCTGCCGGAAGAAATGGGCGAAAGGAAAAACCTCCTCTTCGTCAAAACGAAGAAAAACAGCCGCAAATACCCCCGCGATTACGCGGAAATCAAAAGGAATCCTCTATGAAAACCCGCGTTATCGCCATTGCCAACCAAAAAGGCGGCGTCGGAAAGACGACGACTGCCATCAACCTCTCGAGTGCTCTCGTAGCCCATCACAAGAAGGTCTTGCTCGTCGACTTCGACCCTCAGGGGAATGCCGGCCGGGGCCTCGGGATCGACGTCAATTCCCTCATGGCTTCGAGCCTCGACGCTCTTTTCGTGCCGGATCCTCTTTCCCTTGCCGTCCCGACCTCGGTCGACGGCCTCTTGGTCCTTCCGAGCAACCTACGGCTGGCTTCCCTCGAGAGCAAAGTGACCGAGCGGGGAATTACCGATCCTTTTTTCCTCCTCAAAAGGGCACTGGCCAAGATTCCCGAAGGCTTTGACTATATCGTCATCGACTGCCCGCCGAGCTTGGGGCTATTGAACATCAACGCCCTCGTCGCCAGCGATGCGGTCCTCATCCCGGTCCAATGCGAATACTTCGCGATGGAAGCGGTCGCGGCCATCCTCTCCTCCATTTCGAAGATACAAAAGGACTACAATCCGCGTCTCAAAATCGAGGGCTTCCTCCTTACGATGTATGACCCCCGGACGAGCCTCGGGACCGAGGTGGCCCGGCAGGTTCGGGGCCTCTTCAAGGAAAACACCTTCTCGACCGTCATCCCGCGGAACGCCTCGATTCCCGAGGCCAGTGCCCGCGGCCTCCCCGTCACCAGCTTCCGTCCGACGGCCCAAGGGGCGATGGCTTATTTTTCCCTGGCCCGCGAGGTAATCGACCATGAACAAGAAGGGTAATCTCAACCCGAGCCTCGAAGAGCTCGTCAAGAAATTCTCGAAAAGCGACGTCATCGCCGAGATGGAGAAGGAGTACCAGTCTCTTTCCCCGACCGAGCTGCCCCTCCGCGAAATCGACGACTCCCCCTTCCTCAAACGGGTGGAGCCGAACCCGACCCTCGTCGAGCAGATGATTCCTTCCATCAAGCAGAAGGGTCTTTTCAACCCGCTGGTCGTCCGAAGGGTATCGTCCCATTACGAACTGATTCTGGGACGGAAGCGTTACTTCGCGGCCAAGAAGGCCGGCCTTGAAAGCGTCCCGACGGCCATCAAGGACGTCGACGACGAGGAAACGCTCCTCATGCTATTGGCCGACACTCGGGACCAAAGGGAAGCGAACGTGGTGGAGATGGCCGTCCTCTACGACGCCCTGTCCAACCGCTATGGGTATTCGAAGAACCTCTTGGCCACCTTATCCCATCAAAGTCGGAGCCAAGTCGTCAATTCGATGAGGATCCTTTCCCTTCCCGACGACGTCATAACGATGGTCTCCAAGGGCGAGCTTTCCTATGGCCATGCCCGGGCTCTTTGCCCCCTTTCCTCGAGCCTTGTCCACCGGGCGGTTCGGGAAATCGTGAAAAACAGGCTCTCGGTTCGGGAAACCGAGGTCCTTGCCTCTTCCCTCAAAGGCGAGAAAGTCGATCCAACGCATCCTGACTTGGCGCTTCTTAGCGGCGCTCAGAACGTCGTCGAGAAGGAAAACAGCCTCGATTTCCGCTTTGCGACGAAGAAAGAAAAAGAAAATTTCATTAGCCTTTTGCTGGGCATTTTGAACAAATAAGCCTTTTCTTTGCACCCATTGGCCCTTCTTCCCTATTTACAGGAGCGGCCCGTTCATTAAAATGGCGGTGCTTCAGGGCGACGAGAATTACGTCGACTGGCGGTATAGCCCGCGAGCCTTCAAGGCACGAGCCGGTGAGATTCCGGCGCCAACGGTAAAGTCCGGATGTTAGAAGCTGACCGAAGTTTCTCCCTTGCCCTCTAGCGTCAACCTAGGGGGTTTTTCCATGGACTGGCATAGCATCATCAGCATCGTCCTCATCGTCGCCTTCCTCGTTTTGCTTCTGCGCTTCTATATGAAGGAGCACCGAACGACGACTTTCGACTGGCCGCGCTTCGTGGCCCGGGTGGCGGTCTTCAGCGCCATCGCGGCCGTCCTTTACGTCATTCCGCTCTTCTCGATCAATCTGCCGATCTTTCCCTCGTTCCTGGCCCTTCACTTCGACGAAATCCCCATCTTCGTCTGCGGCTTTGCCTACGGTCCCCTTCCGGCTTTTGCGGTGATTGTCGTGAAGACTCTCATCAAGCTCCCCTTTACCTCGACCCTCTGCGTCGGCGAGCTGAGCGATCTCCTTTTCTCGACGGCCTTCGTTATCCCGGCCGTCGTCATTTACCAAAAGAAGCGGAACCTCAAAGGGGTGGCCATCGGCTTTGGGATTGCGACTATCATCCAGGTCATCGTCGCGATGGTGATGAACGTCTACGCGATGCTTCCTTTCTACATGTTCGTCATGGGCTTCTCGGAAGAGGCGCTGCTGGCCATGTGCCAAGCCGCTAACCCGGCGATTACCAACCTCGGCTGGCCCTATGCCTTCCTGGCTGTCCTCCCGCTTAATCTCATCAAGGACGCGATTGTCATCGTGGTGACCTTCATCGTCTATCGGTCCCTTCACCTCTTCCTTCGCTATCAGAAGCGGGCATAAGGAAAGAGCGGGCCAACTAAACTGGACCCCGTAATTCGGACAGTCTAGAAAAAACCACGACCAAAAGATTGCCTCCGATTACAATGTGATTGG
>CALVSB010000019.1 GCA_944358895.1 uncultured Bacilli bacterium
AGTTCTTTATAGACAGCAGTCCTTGAGCCAATTATCATGCTAGACAACTAAGTCCAACATATGGGGCTCACCTCAAAGAGGCGGGATTTGCATATGATTTAGCGTGAGCCAAGGCTCAGATCGTCATGATTTCCTTCGTCTTTTCGGCGAGGATGGCATCGATTTCTTTGTTGGTGGCTTCCACGACTTTTTGGATGTCGGCTTCGACCCGGTCCTTGTAGTCGTCGGACATCGTGTCGTCCTTCTTGAGGAGGTCGAGATAGTCGCGGCGGATGTTCCGGACACTCACCTTGGCATCTTCGCCGAGACCTTTGGCCTGCTTGGCGATGTCCTTCCGGACGTCCTCGGTGAGGGGCGGGACGATGAGGCGGATGCAATCGGCCTCGATCTGCGGATTGATGCCGATGTTGGCGGCGGCGATGGCCGCGGCAACCGTCTTGAGGTCATCGCGGCTATACGGCTTCACGAGAAGCTGGCGCGGTTCCGGCATGCTGATGGAGCAGAGGGCGGTGATGTCCATCTTGTCTCCATAGTAGTCGCACATAATGCCGCTCAGGATGGCCGGATTGGCCCTCCCGCTGCGAAGCTTCCCGAGGTTGTGACGGAAGCTGTCGATCGACTTGCCCATCTTTTCCTGGGCTTCTTTGACGTATGCGTCCATAGACGTTACTCCTTGCTGATGACGGAGCCGACCGCTTCCCCTTTGAGGATGCGGATGGGAGCCGTCTGGTCGTCCATATTATAAACGTGGATTTTAATCGGGCTAGTCTCGAGCATCGCAACGGCCGTGAGGTCCATGACGCCGAGCTTTTTCTCCACCACTTCCTGGAAGGTCAAATGGCGGAGGAGCTTTGCGTCCTTATTGGACCGCGGATCCTTGTCGTAGACGCCTTCGACCCCGTTTTTGCCCATGAGGATGGCGTCGGCTCCGATGTCGAGGGCTCGGAGGGTTGCCGTCGAATCGGTCGTGAAATAAGGATTGCCCGTCCCCCCGGCAAAGATGACGACGCGCCCCTTCTCGAGGTGCGACATCGCCTTCCGGCGGATATAAGGCTCGCAAACCTGCGGCACGTCGATAGCGCTCATGACGCGGGTGCACATCCCTTCTTCCTCGAAGGCACTCTGCAAGGCCAAGGCGTTGATGATGGTGCCGAGCATTCCCATGTAGTCGCCGGTCGAGCGTTCGATGCCGACCTTTTCGGCCAGCCGCCCCCGCCAGATGTTCCCGGCTCCGACGACGACGCCGACCCTCGTGCCGAGGTTGACGATGTCGTGGATCGTGTGGGCGATATCCTTCAGAAGTTTCCGGTCGTAGATCGTCTTGTCGCCCTCGTCGGCGAGCGCTTCGCCGGAGAGTTTGACGACGATGGTCTTGTAGATCGATTCCATAAGCTTCTCCTCGTTATGCAAAAGGCGCGTTCCCAATGGGAAACGCGCCCTGCCAGCCAGCTTAATTTTCCTGGCTTTGATCCTTCTGGATGCCGTCGCCAAGGGCGTAGCGGACGAAGCGGACAATCTTGTTGCCTTTTTCCTTGAGGACGTCTCCGACCTTCTTGCTCGGGTCGAGGAGGTAATCCTGAAGGAGGAAGCAATAAGCGCTGAGGGCTTTGTCAGCCTTGCGCTCGGCGATCGTCGCCTTGACGTTCTCCGGCTTGTTGATGAGCTTCGGATCATTGGCGACTTCCGTCTTGGCGATGCCGAGCTCGCGTTCGCGGTCGGCGGCCGGGACGTCTTCGAGGCCGAGGTAGAGAGGAGCGTTGGCCGCGATGGTCATCGCGAGGTCATTGGCAAGCTTCTCGTCTTCCTTCTCGAGTTCGACGAGGACGGAGATCTTGCCGCCCATGTGGATGTAGCTGCCAAGGCAGTGGCCTTCGCCCTTGTGAACGATCTGGAACCGGCGGAGCTCAAGCTTCTCGCCGACGGCGATGCCGGCATCCCCGAAATCCTTCTGGGTAGCGGCACGGGCTTCTTCGATGTCTTTCGGCTCATTGTCCATGAGGTAGGAAACAACGGCGTTCACGAGGTCGCGGAACTTGTCGCTGTTGGCAACGAAGTCGGTCTCGCAGTTGACTTCGGCGATGACGCCTTTGCCGCACTTCGGGCAAACGCGGACCGAGGTCGCGCCTTCGGCCGCGACGCGGCCGGCGCGCTTGGCCTGCTTGGCAATGCCTTTTTCGCGGAGCCAGTCGATAGCCTTTTCGATGTCAAGGCCGTTCTCCTCGAGGGCCTTCTTGCAGTCCATCATGCCCGCGCCAGTGCGGCCACGAAGGGTTTGGATGAGTTCGATGACTTTCTTTTCGGCCATTATTTATTCTCCTTCTTTCTTGGTCTCGGGAGCCGGAGCGGCAGCCTGGGTGCCAGCGGCTTCAGCCTGACGGGCGGCCTGGCGGGCAGCATAGCGGGCGGCACGTTCTTCCTGCATGCGGCGATAGCGCTCTTCGCGCTCCTTGCGCTGCTGGCGGATGGCAGCCTTGCGTTGCTCGTTGGCGATGTCGGCGTTGCGGATGGCGTCCTTCATGGTCGCTTCTTCAGCAGTATCCGGGACATAGGCAACTTCGGTGACGCCGCCCTTGCTCTCGACGATGGCATCGGCCATGACGGAGACGAGGAGGCGGACGGCATTGGCGCCGTCATTGTTCGACGGAAGCGGATAGGTGCAGAGTTCGGGATCGTCCGAGGTGTCGCAGATGGCGAAGACCGGGATGTTGAGGGTCCGGGCTTCCTTCACGGCATTGGCTTCGACCGTCGGGTCGGTAACGACGATGGCCTGCGGGAGCTTGCGCATCTCCTTGATGCCTTCGAGGTTCTTGGCGAGCTTTTCCTGGAGCTTCTTGCAGCGGGCGACTTCCTTCTTGGAAAGGCGATCGTAGGTGCCGTCGGCCTCCATGGTCTCGAGTTCCTTCAGCTTCTTGATCCGGCCGAGGATGGTGCGGAAGTTGGTGAGGGTGCCGCCGAGCCAGCGGTTGTTGATGTAGAAGGAGCCGCTCCTGAGGGCTTCTTCCTGGCAAACGGCCTGCGAGGAATTCTTCGTTCCGACGAAGAGGACCTTGCCGCCCTGGTCAACGATGTCCTTGAGCTTCTTGTAAGCCTTGTTGACGCATTCGACCGTCTTGGTGAGGTCGATGATGTAGATGCCGTTCCGGGCGCCGTAGATGTAGCGCTCCATCTTCGGGTTCCACCGACGGGTCTGGTGTCCGAAGTGGACGCCGGCCTCGAGAAGTTTCCTCATCGTGATGATGGGGAGAGAGTGGTCGCGGACGACCTGCTCCATGCCGGGTTCAGCCGGCGTTGCGGTTGCGGTCGCTTCGACCGCCGTTTCCTTCGTTTCGTCACTCATTGTGGTGACCTCCATTTGTTTATGCCTCCCCCGCTTCTAGCAGCTGACCACCCTCACGCTTTTTAAGCTCTTTCGCCCGTGAGGGAACACGGCGCTGGATCCACGAGGTGCGTATTAGCCCCATACGGGCCGGTCGGTATCTTATCACCCTTATAGGGTGAGCGCCACTAAAAAAGACGGGGCCGCGCCCCGTCCGTTCGCTTTTCGAACGATTCGTTGGCCTTTTGCGGCCGATTCCTTCATTTTTCTTTCTTTTGCCTTGGGAAAGAAGCGTGGTAGACATCCTGAAGATGCTTGGTCGAGACGTGGGTATAGACCTGCGTCGTGTCCAAGGACTCGTGGCCGAGGAGCTCCTGGATGAGCCGAAGGTCGGCCCCGCCTTCTAAGAGGTGGGTCGCGAAGCTATGGCGGAACTCGTGGGGATGGAGGCCGAGGCTCAGGCCGCACTTTGTCTCGATGGCCTTCACGATGTACTCGAGGCCGCGGACGGTCAATTTCCGTCCCTTGGACGAGAGGAAGAAGGCTCTGGCTTTGGCACTGCTCTTATTCTCGCTTTCGAGAACCGGGCGAACCTTCTTCTCATATTCGAGCATTGCATCCCGGGCCTCGGCGGAGATGGGCACAATCCGTTCCTTGTCGCCTTTCCCGATGACATTGACGACCCGGGCGTCGAAGTCGATCCAAGCCCGCTCCATGTTCACAAGCTCGCTGGCCCGCATGCCAGAGGAGTAGAGGCAAAGGATGATGGCCTGGTCGCGAACGGCCAAGGGGCCGAGCCGCTTCTCATTGGAGGTAAAAAGATCGTCGACCTGCTTGGTTGAGAGGACGTCAGGCAAGCGCTTGCCGATCTTTGGAATCGAGGCGAGGGCAAAGGGGTTTTTCTTCACGTAGCCAGCTTCGAGGCAAAAAGCATAGAACTGCCTCAGGGCCGATAGGCGACGGGCCGAGGAACGCTTGCCGACGCCCCTGCCGAGCTCCTCAGTCAGGAAATTGTCGATGAGGAGACGGTCGACCTGGTCGAAAAGAACGCCTTCCTTCGCGAGGAAGGCAAAGAAAAGGTCGATGTCGCGCCGGTAGGACTCGATGGTCCGCATCGACATTCGCCTGTCTTTGAGGGAAGAAAGGTATTCAGCCTCTGGCCGGTTCATAGAACCTTTTTAGCGTATTCCCCCACCCGCTTCAAGATGTCCTCAGCCAAGGCAAGGCGCTCCTCTTTCTTCACGTAGGGCAAGAGGGAATAGACCGCCGCCATCGGCTGGAAATGCTTGCTTTCAGCATGGGTGACGTAATGGAGCAAGGCCCCGAGCATCGTGTCGGACGGCAAGGGGTCGAAGTCCTTGCCGCTCGCCTGCTGGTCGTAATAAACGGCCGCCATGATGCCGCTGGCCGCGCTTTCGACATATCCTTCGACGCCGATAAGCTGCCCGGCCGCGAATAGGCTCGGCCGTTTCTTGAAGGAAAGGTTGTCGCTCAGGACGTCGGGCGAAGAAAGATAGGAGTTCCGGTGCATGAGCCCATAACGGATGAATTTGGCGTTTCGAAGCCCCGGGACGAGGGAGAAAACCCGACGCTGCTCGGGGTAAGTCAGGTTCGTCTGGAAGCCGACCATGTTGTAGGCGTCGCCCAAAAGGTTGTCCTTCCGAAGCTGGACAACCGCGTAGGGACGCCTCTTCCCTTCTTGTTCCAATCCCATGGGAGTAAGCGGTCCGAAACGAAGGGTATTCGGTCCCCTGGAGGCAATGATCTCGATGGGCAAACACCCCTCGAAATACTCTTTCTTTCCCCCGTGGGGCATTATCTTTTCGGCATTGATGAGCTCGTTTACGAAGGCAAAGTAGTCTTCCTTGAGGTCAAAGGGACAATTGATGTAGTCGCCGTCGCCATCCTCGAAACGGTTCTTTCGATAGGCAATCGACATGTCGATGCTCTTGGCGTCGACGATCGGGGCCGTGGCATCGAAAAAGTGGCAGGAACCGCTGCCCGAAAGTTCCTCGAGGGAAGAGAGAAGCTTCCCGTCGGTCAAGGGTCCGGTGCAAAGGATGCCTTCTTCCGGCACCGCTTCAATTTGCTCTTCAATCCGGTGGAAGTTCGGGTCGGAACTTAGCTTCTCGTCGATGTAGCGCGCAAAGCCCGTCCGGTCGACGGCCAGGGCGCTCCCGGCCCCGAGCCGGAAACGCTCGGCGCTCTCCATCACGATCGAGCCCAAAAGCGCCATCTCGGCCTTGAGGAGGCCGCAGGCATTGTCGAGGCGCTCGCTCTTGAGGGAGTTGCTGCAGACCAGTTCGCCCAAAAGGCCCGTCTTATGGGCTCCGTCGCTCTTCCTGGGGCGGCGCTCATGGAGATAGACCTCATAGCCCTTCCGTAGAAGGAAAGAGGCGGCTTCGCTTCCCGCCAAGCCGCCTCCGTAAACGTGAACGGTTTTCATTCGTCCTTGTTGCCGGTGCCTTTTTTCGGCGTCAGCCACTCGTGGTAACGGCACTTCGGGAAATTGGTGCAGCCGAGGAAGTCGACTCGCCGGCCGTGCTTGACGACGAGATGGCCGGTCCCGCAGGAAGGACAGGGCTTCACGAAATCCTGTTCCGTATAGACGGGCTTGGCCTTTTCCTTTTCTTCCTTGCCCTTGATGTAGGTGCACTTCGGGAAGCCGGAGCAGGCGACGAACTCCTTGCCGCGCTTGTCGTGGCGGATAACCAATGGCTTGCCGCATACCGGGCACATCTCGCCGGTCTCGACCGGCTTTTCCTTGGCTTCCCGCTTGATGTAGCGGCACTTCGGATAGTTCGAGCAGGCGACGAAGCTGCCATAGCGCGATTTCTTGATGACGAGGGGCGACCCGCAGACGGGGCACATCTCGCCGGTCTCCTGATCGGGGTCCTTGTACATCGTCTTCTCGACTTCCTGGAATTTCTCGATGAAGGGGAAATAGAAGTCGGTCATCGCCTGGTTTTCGGTTTCCTTCCCTTCCTCGATTTCGTCGAGGGTCTGCTCCATCTTGGCCGTGTATTTGGCCGAGAGGATCTCCGGGAAGTATTTGTTGAGGACGACCGTCGTCCGCAAGCCCGTCTCGGTCGGGGTGAGAATGCCCTTGCTCGAAGTGACGTAGCCGCGGGCAATGAGGGTCTTGATGGTCGAAGCATAGGTCGACGGACGGCCGATTCCTTCCTCTTCCATCATCTTGACGACCTTGGCCTCGCTATAGCGGGCCGGAGCCTTGGTGAATTTCTGCTCGCTTTCCTTTTCGGCGATGTGGTAGACCTTCCCTTCCTCGAGAGCCGGGAGGTTTTCTTCCTTCTCGGCATCGCGGCCGTAGATGGCCTCGTAGCCGGGGAAGAGGACTTTCGAGCCTGTCATCTTGAAAGTGAGACCGTTGACTTCGAAGAGAGCCGTCGAGGCTTCGACGAGCTTATCGGCCATGAGGGAACCCATGGCGCGCTCGTAAATGAGGCGGTAGAGCTTGGCTTCGTCGCTCGAGACGTATTTGGCGACGACTTCCGGGGTCCGGTGGGTGCCGGTCGGGCGGATGGCTTCGTGGGCATCTTGGATCCGCTCGCCCTTCTTGTTCGTCCCGTACTTGATCTTCCCTAGGTACTCGGGGCCGAAACGCTCGAGGATATAGGGTTTGGCGTGTTTCTCATAGAACTCGGGACTGATGCGCGTCGAGTCAGTACGCATGTAGGTAATAAGACCGACGTGCTCGCCGGCGATGTCCATGCCTTCGTAAAGGCGTTGGGCAATCGACTGGGTCTTGGACGTCGAGAAGCCGTAACGGGAGAAAGCCTCCTGCTGCATCGTCGAAGTGATGAGCGGCAGCTTGCTAGGGATCTTCTTTTTGGTATGGGAGAGGGTTGAAAGGGGGATCTCGTCCGGGATGCGGTTCACGATAGCCTGGGCCTCTTCGGCGTTATGGATGGTCACGCCCTTGCCGTCGACCTTGTCGAGCGGGCAGGAGAAAACCTTGCCGTCGATCTCGACGTTGATGGAAATGCTCCAGTACTCCTCAGGGACGAAGGCTTTGATCTCGGCATCGTTGTCGCAGATCATCTTGAGGGTGACGCTCTGGACCCGGCCGGCGCTCTTCGAATCCATTTTCCTTTGGAGAAGGCCCGAAAGTTTGAAGCCGATGATCCGGTCGTACATCCGGCGGGTCTCTTGGCTTTCGACGAGGTTCATGTCGATGTGCCCCGGGGTTTCGAGGGCCGAAAGGACGGCCGGGCGGGTGATTTCGTGGAACTGCAGGCGCTTGGTCGTTTCCACGTCGAGCCCAAGGACCTGGGCGAGGTGCCAGGAAATCGCTTCCCCTTCTCTATCAGGGTCGGTTGCCAGGATGACTTCGTCGGACTTTTTGGCCGCGCGCTTCAGTTCATTGACGATTTTCGTTTTCTCGGGATTGATGACGAAATCCGGTTTGAAACCATGTTCGACATCGATTCCGAGGCCGCCTTTCCCCCGCGTGGAGAGGTCCCGGATGTGGCCCTGGGAGGCCATGACTTTGTAATCGGCTCCGAGATAGCGGCCGATCGTATCGCATTTCTTTGGTGACTCGACAATGACTAATTTCATGATATTCCTTCGAAGCGGCTTCCCATCTTATGGACGAGGGGCTGAACCGTCAAGCCACGAAAGTCCGCGCTTCACCTATATAAATAAGGTAATTATTTATAAGATTTGAAAAATTTTTATGGCGGGGTGAGAAGTCCATAGGCATCCTCGGCCGTCTCGATGAGATGTGCCCCGTCGCGGATGAGGGCGTTGCAGGCACTGTCTTTCCCGGCCTCGAAGGGAACGCAGCCGATTTCCTTGTCGTAGCCAAGGGCGAAGTTGACCGTGATAAGAGAGCCCGATAGTTTGCTGGCTTCCCCGACGACCAGGCCGTGGGAGAGGGCCGCCACGATCCGGTTGCGCATGGGGAAATGTTCCTTGCGCGGCGGCGTCTTCAAAGGATATTCCGAAAGAATAAGCCCGTTTTCCTTGAGGCGATCGTAAATGTCGCGGCTGCTCGAGGGATAAGGGTTGTCGATTCCCGAGCCGAGGACGGCAATGCCTCGGCCACCGGCATCGAGAGCCGCCCGAAGGGCTACGGCATCGATTCCGCGCGCCATTCCATTGACGATGTTGACGCCCTTCTGCACGAGCTTGCCGCAGATCTCCTTGGCCATTCGTTCTCCATAGGGCGTCGTGTTGCGGCTCCCGATATAGGAGAGGTTCTTCCGCTCGTTTCGGATGAGCTCGAGGTTTCCTTTGTAGAAGAGGACCAGCGGCGGCTTCACCGATCGATGAATCGTCTCCGGATAGTCGGGATCGACAATGGTTATGTATTGCCCGACGTTTTGGCTGAGCAAATCGCTCGCCAAGGCCTTGTCGATGCGTTCCTTGGTTTCGACGGCATGGAACATCTTTTCCCAATCGCCATCGTACTTAAGGGCCAGATAAAGAAGAATTTCGCGTCCTGTCATTTGCCACCTCTACCACTTAATAGAGGGAAGAGGCGGAAATGGGCCCTTAAAAGTTAAAAAAGGAGCAGATCTTTCTGAAGGATGGAGCGAACGGGTTCGAAACTTTCCCGGTGGACGCCCTTGATCGGGCCTTTGGAATTGAGGGCATCGAGATGGGCCTTGGTTCCATACCCTTTGTTCTTGGCGAAACCATAGCCGGGATAAAGGAGGTCGAGCCGTTCCATCTCGCGATCGCGGCTGACCTTCGCCAAGATCGAGGCCGCTGCCACGGAAAGATAGGTCGCATCGGCCTTGGCCGGATGAAGATAAGGAAGCGTCAGGCCGGGAAGGGGCATGCAGTCGGTAACGACGAAATCCGGATGGTTGAGAGTCAGACTCTCGACTAGCATCATCATTCCCCGGCGAGAAGCCTCATAGATATTCAATTCGTCGATTTCCTTAACGCCGATCCGGACGATGCCATAGGCAAGGGCATCGCGGACGATTTCGTCGAAAAGGCATTCCCTTTTCTTCTCGGTCAGTTTTTTGGAATCGTCAATGCCTTGATTCTCATAGCCTTTCGGGAAAATGACGGCCGCGACGTAAAGAGGGCCGGCCAGCGGACCGCGCCCGGCCTCGTCGGTTCCTAGAATCCGGGCGTAGCCTTGCTTATAGAGTTCCTTTTCGCCTTCAAGCATCGGAAGGCTCCTCGAGGGAGAGACGTCCGAGCTTGCCATCCTGGAAGTCCTTCAGCAAGGCGAGGGCTGCCTTGTCGAGGTCGGGCTCGCCACCCGAGGAAAGGAAGCCTCTTCGGGTGGCAATTTCCTTGAAGGCGAGATCGCTGTCGAGAATGGAAAGATCAGCAATTCCGTAACGTTCGGCCAGGGATTGCGGGTAATTTTCACGGAGATACCCGAAAAGAGCCCGGGCCAAATCGGTACCTGGCAGTACCTCTTGCGAAATCGAGCCGAGAAGAGCCAATTTGATGGCTACCTTGGCGTCCCCGTAACTGGAAGGAAGGATCCCCGGGGTATCGAGCAGCATGAGGGAAGACGGAAGGTTGATCCATTGTTCGGCCCGGGTGACCCCGGGACGGTTGGCGCTCTTGGCCCGATTACGACCGGCTAGATTGTTGATGAGGGTGCTTTTCCCGACGTTAGGAATGCCGACAATCAGAAGGCGCGATTTCTGAGGCTTCATGCCATAGCGCTTTTCCTTCTCCCGCTTGGCCGCGAGAAGGGGCTCGATGAGGCTCAAGACCTTGGGCAAGGCTTTTTCCTTTTTCAGGTCGATGGTCAAAGGATCATGGCCTTTTTCCCGGTAATAGGAAGCCCACCGCTTCGTCCTCTCCGGATCGGCCAAATCGGTCTTAGTAAAAACCAAAAGTGATTTCTTGCCGCCGATGGCTTCATGCAAAAACGGATTAGCGCTTGAAAGAGGAGCCCTGGCATCGACGATTTCGATGACGAGATCGACGAGGGAAAGGAGGCGGGAGAGGGTGTCGAAGGCCTTTTTCATGTGGCCGGGAAAATGATGAATCTTGTCGATTTCCATAGCTAATCAATGAGCCAGACGTAGTCCCATGGCATGTATAATGCGCTTACCTTATAAGACGGACTGTCGTTGGCTTTAACCGTATAAGAGGCCTGCCCGACGATCGCGACGGCCCGTCCGACCATCTGGCTGGCCTTGAAAGGGCCTTTCGAGCGGGAGTCACCGCTATGGGCGCGGTTGTCGCCGCAAAGGAAATACTCGTCGTCCGCAAGGGTGTAGGTCGGGCTGCCTAGATACGGGAAGAGTTCATGGGAATTGTTCCGGTAGACGGTGCCGGTGCTCTTCGCGAAGTCGACGTTGGCGATATCTTGCTGGCTCCACTCGGGGTGTAGGGATGAATCATAGAAAGGCTGGGCGACCTCGGTGAATTCATCCTCGCCTTTTTCCTTCACGTAAAGGGTGCCGAGTTTCGCTTGGTTCTTCGTCTCAAAATAGAAAGCATCGCCTGGCATTCCGATGACGCGCTTGATGACCTCGCTCGGGTTGTTGGTGAGTTGTCCATCGGAACCGTACTCCGGAACGGTGCTATAGGCCACGACGATATCAAAGCGCTCGATCTTCTCAAGGAAGCCGGGTTTCGAATCCATGAGTCCGTAGTCGCATAGATAGGTCCCGGGCTTGCTATAGTCGCCGCTCGAAGGATCGATCGTTTCCGAGCTGCCCTCCCCATCAAAATACCTCGAGTCGTAATTGAGGGTCGGCCACATGCTTTCGCCTGAAACATAAAAGGGCTCATAAAGCTGATAGGTATAGATGACCTGGGCCGAAGCCGCGAGAGCGCAAATGAAAACGAGGGTGAAGGCGACTTTGAGAACGGACTTAACGATTTTCCAAGGGCTTTTCTTCTTTTTCACCCCAATCGGCGAGAGGACGGGTTCGGACATATCCACGTGATTATAACGGGAAGAGGGAAAAAGAAAACTCCCCCATATGGGGGAGCTCGTCACATTCACTAAGTCGATGGAAGGCTTACTTCGAGGTCTTCTTTTCGACTTCCTTGATCCTAGCGGCCTTGCCGGAGAGCTTGCGCATATAGTGGATGCGAGCCCGACGGACACGTCCATGACGGACGACTTCGATGCTGGCGATCGAGGGCGAGTGAATCGGGAAGATCCTCTCGACGCCGACGCCATAGGAGATCTTGCGGACGGTAGCCGTCTCGCTGACCCCGTGGCCACGACGTTGGATGACAACGCCTTCGTAGACCTGGATCCGCTCCTTCTTGTTTTCGACGATCCGGACGTGGACCCGAACGGTGTCGCCGCTCGAGAAGTCGGGGATGTCGTTGCGGAGCTGACGGGAAGTGACTTCTTCAACAATATTGTTGTTCATGTCGTTTCCTCCTGACTAATGGGATGCTCTTCGGGTTCTTGTCGGTGACGTCGATAGCGGAGCCCGCGTAGCGCTTAGTGCGCAAGGCGTATCTTAGAAGGAATTCGTTTCCCTTACAAGGGAAAGATGAGAACTCCCGTCAGCCGTCTTAGAACGAGAAATATCAATGATCGAGAACATTAACTTTGATTAAAGAAACTTGGTGCACCAAAACCGACTTTTGGCAGCCGTAAAAATCATCGCAATACCCCATTATTTCTTTTCAAAATTCAATTCGTAAAAAAAGAAATTGACATTTGGGACAGGCGTTTTAAGTTTTTTTGCAAAGGGGGAATTATGAAGAAATCATCTTTTGTGGTCCTCGCCTTGGCAGCCGCAACGCTTGCAGCTTGCCAAACCGGTGGGACCTCTTCTTCGGGCGAAGGGGGCTCCTCGGCCGCCGATTCGTCGCTCGAAGAGACCAGTTCCGAATCCGCCATTGCTTCTTCCGAACCAGCCGATTCGCTCGAAACGGCCCTTGCCAAGGCAAGGAAAGGATTCAACGCCATCACCGAGAGCAGCCAAAACGTCTACAACGCCGCGACCGACGAATTCATTTTCAGCAATGAATCGCGTTACGAATACGGCTTTCAGAACGTAGGGCGCATCAAGACGTATCAAATCTACGACTACTACGACACCCACACCGAAATGAAGGTCGTGCGGGACGACAGCGGATACGCCGCGACCGAATACGTCAACTACAAGAATGAAGTGGCCACCTCGCCACTCACCGACAGCGAGGGCTATTACTATAACTACGACCACTACTACGCCAACCCCTTCCTCTATGTCGAGAAGGAAGATCTGACGCTCGTCGAAGGGAACGTGTACGCAGTTAACAAGGAAAAACGGGATTATCTTTCCTTCCTCCTTTTCGCGAACACCCGGCCGCTCGTCGAGATGACTTTGACCTTGGAAGGCGATACTTTCACCAGCGCGCATTTCCTCACCGCGAACATCGACTCCTTCACGATGGAGCTTCCGGGCGGCGGCCAAGCCGAGGAATACTACAAGTGCTATTTCAATTACGAAGGCACGACGACCTTCCTCGAAATGGGAGCCTTCACGATCGACGACCCGGCCCTCAGCCCGACTTCCGAGGGAGTGGAAGAGCTCACTGCGGCCTTTGCCGAACTCGGAACCAATTACACGCTGACCCAGTCGGTCCGGATGACCGACGGGGTGGCCGATCCCAATAGCGACGCCATCCTCTATGTCGACGGCGAGAAAGCCTATCTCGACTATTCACGTGGCGACACGAGCTATGAGCAGGATTCGCTCTTCCGGGCCGACGATTGGGAAGACGATGGCCTCCTATATGAGAACATCTACGTGAATGGGGCTTGGAGTCAGGCGCCGGCCGATTCCTCGAGCGCCTACAACGTCGATCCGAAAGGCCTTTCTTATTTCACGCCGCACGCCAGTGAAATCTCCGCAAATCTTCTCTTAAATGAAGGAAATGGAAAATACACCATCGGAAACGAATATGCCTTGCCCTTCATCGGCAACGGATTCCTGCCGGATATCCTGTCCTTCCCACTGTATGACTATGGCGCCATCAGCGACGTCCAAATCGAACTTGGAGATGGCACAATCGGCATCAGCATCGACTTCCTATACCCGACCTCGTACGGGGCCTACGAGATGGTCTACGACTACGTCTACTCAAATGTCGGGACGACCGAGCTCCCCATCGGGGAATAAGAAAGGAGCAAACAATGAAAAGAGTCCTTTTGCCTCTCTTGCTTCTAGCCCTTCCGGCCTCGACGGCCGCTTTGGCCGCGGCCGCAGATGAAGCCCAAAATCCGCTCGAGTCCTTCCTCGAGGAAGCCCGCACCAGCTATGTCCTCGAAGCCCGGGAAAAAGAAATCGTGAACCGTCACGACAACGGTGCCTTCCTCTTTGAGAACGAGTACCGCTACGAAATGACGAAGACGCGGAACGCCTCCCTCGAGGAGGCAGCCTTCGGCGAGACGTCCACTGCTTCCCACGTCGTTCGCGACGAGCAGGGCCGCCCAGCCCAGGAATACCTTTCCTACGATAACAAGGTATCCACCTATGCTCTCTCGAATACGTCCTATGACATCGATTACGGCAATCCGTTCGTCTATGTTGCTCCTTCTGACTTCACCGAGATCGAGGAAGGCGTCTACAAGCTCGACGATCTCAAGGCCTATGAATTCGCCTACCGGCTTCTGAGACTCGACTATCCGCTCAAAGACGTCCTGTTCAACTTCGAGGACGGAACGTTCAAGAACATGACCATCTCGACCCCGGCCTTCGAAGGTGTCACTCAAGACCAGTACACCTACGAATACATGCTCATCGACTATTCCTATGAGACCGAGGTCCGCCTCTCTGAACTCGGCACGGCTGTCGTCGAAGGCGTCAAGACGGCCGAAAGCCGCGATCCCGAGCACGAAGAAGCTCTGCGGGCAGCCCTGACAAGCCTCCCCGACAACTTCACTGTCGTCATCAGCGAGCACGACCGCGATTACGAGGCCAACCATGAATACGATGCCTACATGTACTACGACGGCGAGGCCATCTTCCACCAGCTGACCCTCGGCAGCCTGACGAGCGGCCTCTACTACTGCGAGGAAGAAGAACGGCCCGACGGCAAACTCTATCTCCAGGACTACGACGCCGACGCCGGGAAATGGGTCCATTACGACGCCATCTCCAGCCGTTCCTACAACGCCGATCCCAAGACATACGATGACCTCCTGCCCCGCTTCAAGGACGTCGCACCGGAACTCTTCACCTACGACGCGGAGAATGACATCTACGTCTGTGACAACCTCGATGCCCTCGGCTTCATGGGGAACCCGCTTTCCCCGGGAACCCGCCATATCACCTACTTCACGGAGGGGCAAACCGACAAAGCGACCATCAAGCTCAAAAGCGACGGCCGCATCGATACGGTGACCGTCGGCTACTCCTACGAAGACAGCCTGGGATATCTGCTCAGCCGGGACATCGACTACCGCTACATCAACCTCGGAACGACCGCCATGCCCGATGGCTTTGTTGGAAGGCAATAAGGAGGAACAAGTATGAAAAAACCATCCAGGAAGATTATCGCCGCCCTCTTGCCGCTAGCCCTTTTGCTCGGCGCTTGCGGCGGCACTGGCGAATCGAGCCTATCAAGCGGGGAGGCCTCATCGACGTCTCAAAACGAGGGGCACGCCTCCTCCGAGAGCACTGAAGAAACGGCTTCTTCGACTAGTGAGGAGGAATCTTCTTCCTCCGATTCTGAAGTGACCTCGTCCCCGGAAGGGGCCTCTTCCTCGAGCGAGGAAAGCAGTTCCAGCGAGCCGGAACCGGTTGTCGAACCGATTACGGTCGACATTGCCGACCCCGCTAATGCCACGATCGAAGTTGGGAAGACCCTCCAACTCGAGTTCAAGGTCGAAAACAACGTAGACGATCTTCCTCTCCAGTTTGCCTCCGACAACACCGCGGTCCTAACCGTCGATGCCAATGGCCTTGTCACGGCCGTTGCCACCGGCACCGCCAACGTTACCCTCACGGTTGGGGAAGTGAGCGACACCGTGGCCCTCACGGTCGTCAATCCGCAAGCTGCCTCCATCGAAATCGTCCTCGACCACACCACTCTTGCCGTCGGGGAAACGATCGAAGTCGGGGCCAAGATTCTCCCGGAAGGGGCCGACCAGGATTACACCGTGACCGTCTCCAACGAAATCTATCTGAGCGTCGACGGGCACAAGGTCACGGCCCTCATGGCCTCCGATACGCCGCTCACGATTACGGTCTCTACGGCCAACGGCCTAACCGATACGGCCGAAGTAATGATTGGCGGCGACGAAGTATATGTCATGCAAATAAGCGACATCCTTAAAGCTTCCGCCGAAATCGAAAAGACGTCGTTGAGCGAAGCGAGCCTCCTGGCCGAGTCAACAAGAAGCACCTACGATTTCAGCGGATCGGCCGAATACCATTTCTACTCCGACAACGCCTCGCTGACTGAAATCGAATACGATGATGGGGAAAGGACAAAAACTACCAACTTCATCGACGGTAACAACCTCTACACCATCGAGCAGAGCGGGGACGGGACCATCGAATCGGTCGAAACGAGTGCCATTGCCGAAGACCCGAACTATAACGAAGTCTCGCTTGAAGAAGCGCAAAGGGCAGTCAGCATGCCGACCTATCCGGACAGCCATGGCGACCCCGGCTTCTCATCGTACGTTCTGGAGGAGTGTTTCGACGATTATTCCGGACTTCTCAGCGAAGACGCAACGAACATCGACCTTCAAGTCGAGGGATCTAAATACACGCTGAAGGGCGAAATCAGCGGCTACAGCGACTACACCTACCTCACGATCGAGCTGACCTTGAACGAGGATGGCCTCGTCGTCGAAGGCATGGTCGATTCCGAGATCCATGAATCGGATTGGGACACCGGAAAGCCCTCCCCGGAAATCTCGGGACAGGTGACCTTCACCTTCACCCAGACCGCCGGCGAAAAGACGCCCAGCAATGGAAATATCGTCACCCTTGACGACCTCCGCTACACCGATTTCAATCTCTACTGGTCGACTGATTACAGCGGTGAGACCGATGCCGGAGCGAACCCGACCCTCGAAACGGGGGAAATGGCCTACATTTTCCCGAAAGATATCGCCCCGGTCACCGCTTACTACGACGCCGACCCGGTATCGGTGAGCGTAAGCCCGGCCGAAGGGGCGGACGTGAAAGCCGCCTATAGCGGCTATTCCGGCTACTTTGCCTCGGCCGAATTCAGTCAGCCGGGCCACTATGTCATCACCGTCAAGACGACCAACGTCGAAAAGACGATCGAGTGCGACGTCGTCGCCCCGGCCGTCAAGGGAATTGCATTTGGGCCGGCGAACTACTCCAATCGGAACTGGCTTCCTTCCGCTATCGTGGCCGGAACCCAGCATGAATTCCTTGTCAATCTCACTCCGAGCAATGCTACCGGCAACATCCACGCCGAAATCATCGACGACACGGCCGGCGCGACCATCGAAGCGGCAGATAAGGCCAACAGTTTCGTGGTGACGGCGGCGAATGCCGGCGCCTTCACCGTCAAAGTCTACGAAGAATCGCTCGGCGAAGAAAACGCCATCACCCAGACGGTGACCGTTTACGGAAACGACGATGCCTCAATCGCCACGATGCTCGACGAGGCGACCATTGCCGACAACACCGGGGACAAAACTCTCGACTTCGTCAAGACGGGCACGACCGGCGGTACATTTGCCTACCACTATTCGGAAGAAAGCTACTACAGCGGAACGATTACCTACAGCATCTCCGGAAACTGGGAAATCGCTGAAGGCCAACTCCTTCTCAGTGGCGTTACCTATGCCTGCGATGACGAAAACACGGACATCTCGGCCCCTTACTACGGCGAGGCTTTCAAGAATTACGACTTCAAGTGCTTCCGCTTCACCTACGACGTCGACTACGACACCAGCAACGACTATGTCTATCTGAAGTAAGCGCCATCTTGCTTCCAGGGCTCCGCTCCGGCGGAGCCTTTTTCGTTCCTATAAAGCATTTTTGCTTGACAGGGAAGAGAGGCCGGCATACATTTACCCCGGAAAAGGAGATATATCCCATGTCAGTCAAAATCAGGCTTACCCGCATCGGCCGCCACAAGGATCCGTTCTACCGGATCGTCGCCGCGGATTCGCGCTATGCCCGCGATGGCCGCTACATCGAGCAGATCGGCACCTATGATCCCGCCCTCGGCGAGGAAAAGGCCGTCATCGACGAAGCGAAGGCCCTCGCTTGGCTCGAAAAGGGCGCGACCCCGTCTGATTCGGTCCGTGCCATGCTGAGCCTCAAGGGCATTATGGCCAAGCACGCCGAAAGCAAGAGCAAGAAGTAAGCACAATGATCGATTACGAGAAAACGATCCACGCTCTCATCGATCCGCTCGTGGAAGATCCTTCCTCGATTCTCATTCGGGAGCTTCCAAGCCACAGCGATCGGGACGTGACGATCCTCATCTGCGCATCGGATAGCGACACGGCTCGCCTCATCGGGCGGCGCGGCGTCGTGGCCAACGCCCTTCGCGAAGCGATGGGCATCGCCCCGAAGGCAGCCAACGAATCGACCCGCATCCACCTCAAGTTCGAAAGCTTCGACGAGGAGGACAAGGACGCCGAGTGATCGGCGCCCTTCTTTTGTATGGGGAAGGTTCTCATCGGCCGCCTCTACCACAGCTTCGGGGTCAAAGGCGAGGCCAAGGTAACGCCCAACACTTCTTTTCCGGAAGAGCGTTTCCAGCCCGGCAAGAAAGTCTTCTTGTCCAAAAGCGGCAAGGAATTCGTCGAAAGCTCTTTCGAGGACGTCCGTGGAACTTTAAGGGAGCCGATCGTCAAACTCGCCGGCATCGACACGCCGGAAGAGGCGGAGAAACTTAAAGGATACGGGCTTTACCTCGAAGAGGAAGACGCCCCGCTTCCCGATGGATATTACCGGCTCGAGGAGCTCAAAGGCCTCGTAGTCAAAAACGACGAGGGAAAAATCCTAGGCACCGTCGACGACGTTTTCACTTATAGCAAAGTCCCGGCCGTCAAAGTCGTCCGCGAAGAGGGAAAGCCGTTCTATTTCCCGTTCTTGATGGGCGATTTCATCAGCAAAATCGACCTCGATAAGAAGGAAATCGTCATTCACGAAGTGGCGGGCATGCTATGAAGATCAAAGTACTGACCCTCTTTCCCCACTTCTACGATTCCTTCCTCGACACCTCGATCATCAAGCGGGCGGTCGGGAAGGGCATCGTCGACTTTTCGGCCGTCGACATCCGTTCGTTCACCAAGGACAAATACGGACGGGTCGATAGCGCCCCGGTCGGCGGGGGAGCCGGCCTCATCGAACAGCTTCAGCCGCTCGTCGATTGCCTCAAAGCCAGCAAAGGACCGAATGCCCACGTCGTCTTCTTCACCCCGCGGGGCCATACCTACAAAGAGGAAGATGCCGTCCGCTTCGCGAAGATGGACGAACTCATCCTCGTCTGCGGCCATTACGAAGGGGTCGACGAACGTTTCCTCTCCTACGTGGACGAAGAGCTTTCGATCGGGGACTACATCTTGACCGGGGGCGAGATCCCGGCCATGGCGGTCGCCGATAGTGTGATCCGGCTCCTGCCAGGCGCCATCGCCAGCGAATCGCTCGAGGACGAAAGTTTCACCAACGGCCTCCTCGAATATCCCCAATATGCCGAGCCCTACGAGTACGACGGGATGAAGATTCCCGACATCCTCTATAGCGGCAATCACGAAGCCATCAGAAAATGGCGGAAGAAGGAAGCCTTCCGGATTACGCGAGAACGCCGTCCCGACCTCTATGCCCAATACCCCTTTACCAAGGCCGACAAGAAGCTCATTCGGGAACTCGACGAAGGAGTCGAGGAGCCTGATTGGCTAAAAAAGGCCCTGCAAAAGGGCCATAAATTCATCAAAAAGGACTAAAACGGGAAGCCGTTGCCCCGGCCGCCGAGACCGCCGAGCCCTCCAAGTCCACCAGGCGGGAATTTCCCGCCTTTTTGATATCGCTTCATCTCGCTCATCATCTTCTTGTACATCTCGAAGCGCTTGAGGACGCGGTTGATGTCGGCGTTCGTCTTCCCCGAGCCTTTGGCAATCCGGTTCTTCTGGGAGAAGCGCAGGACATCGGGGTGGCGGCGCTCATAGGGCGTCATCGAGTTGATGACCGCCTCGAAGGTTTTCATTTCCTTCTCGCCCCGCTCCTTGTCCGCATCGGAAAGCTTCGGCATGCCCGGGATGAGGGAAGCGATACTTCCAAGCGAGCCAAGGCGCTGAACCATCTTCATCTGCTTCAGCATGTCCTCGAGGGTAGCCTCCCCGGACATCATCTTCTTGGCCGCCTTTTCGGCTTCCTTCTCGTCGATCTGCTCTTGGGCCTTTTCGACGAGAGAAACGATGTCGCCCATCCCGAGAATCCGCTCGGCCATCCGTTCCGGGTGGAAGGCTTCGAGGTCGCCGACCTTCTCGCCGGTACCGGAGAGTTTGATCGGAAGGCCGGTCAGGTATTTGATTGAGAGAGCCGAGCCTCCTTTGGCGTCGCCGTCGAGTTTCGAGACGATGACGCCGGTCAGCCGGACCGAATCGTTGAAGGCTTTCGCCACGTTGACGGCATCTTGGCCCGCCGAGGCATCGATGAGGAGGAGCGCTTCGTCGGGCCGCTCTTCCTTGGCGATGTCCGCGATTTCGTTCATGAGGGCCTCGTCAATCTGGAGGCGTCCGGCCGTATCGAGAATGAGGGCATCGTATCCTTCGGCCGCCGCCTCTTTCTTGGCCTCGGCCGCTACCTTGCGGGGATTGTCATGGACATCGGTCTCATGGAATCCGGCCCCGATGCTTTTGGCCAGATCGCGGAGCTGGTCAACGGCCGCCGGACGATAGACGTCGAGCGAAGTGAGAAGCACCTTGAAACCCTTCTTTTGAAAGAAATAAGCCAGTTTTGCGGCGGAAGTCGTTTTGCCAGTGCCTTGAAGGCCTACCATCATGTAAGTCGTGAGTCGTCCTTTGGAGGGAAGGGTCAGTTCGCTATCGTCGCCCCCGAGGAGGGACGTGATTTCGTCATGGCAGATTTTGATGAGCTGCTCGCTCGGGGAGACGGTCCGGGTGACCTCACTTCCGAGGGCCTTTTCCTTCACATCGGAAAGGAAAGCCTTCACGACCTTGAAATTGACATCGCTTTCCAGAAGCGCCACCTTGATTTCCCGGAGGGCTTCCTCCATGTTCTTCTCGGTCAGGCGGTCTTCCTTCCGCATCTTTTTGAAAACGCTTTGGAAGCGTTCGCTCAGCGATTCAAATGCCATCGTCGATTTCCTCCTTGAGAGAAAGGACTTCCTTCCTCAGTGTCGTGTCGTCGCCTTCGAGGGCCTTTTGAAGCCGCGCGGCGATCTTTTCCCGCGTCTCCAATGAATGGAGCCGCTTCTCATAGCCTTCGAGCTTCTTCTCGCCCTTCTTGATGGCGTCGAAGGCCGCGGCCCGGGTCACGCCTTTTTCCTCGGCGATCTCCCCGATCGAAAGGTCGTAGAGAAGGTAAGAAGAGAGAATTTCCTTTTGGGTTCCGCTCAAGAGTTCCCCATAGAGGCGATAAAGGGAAACGAGCCGGACCCTTTCCTTAAGATCAGCCATTGTCGTCTCCGACGAGGAGGGCATGGAGATACTCGTCGAGGTCGAATTCGACGAGGTCTTCCATCTTCTCCCCGAGCCCGATGAAGCGGACCGGGGCTCCGATTTCGTCCCGAATCGAAAGGATGATCCCGCCCTTCGAGGTTCCGTCCATCTTGGTGATGACGATGCCGGTAAGGGGCGAAGCCTCGGCGAAAGCCTTGGCTTGGCTCACGCCGTTTTGCCCGGTCGTCGCATCGATGACGAGGAAGGCTTCGATCGGGCTCTCGGGCAATTCTCTGGCGATGACCCGCCGGATCTTGCCAAGCTCGTTCATGAGATTGGCCTTCGTCTGCTGGCGGCCGGCCGTGTCGACGATGAGGAGGTCGTAATGGCCTTCCCGGGCTGCCTTGGCACCGTCGAAGGCGACGGAGGCCGGATCGGCGTTCGGCTTGCCCTTCACGATGTCGACTTCGAGGCGGCTGGCCCAAATGGAAAGCTGTTCCACGGCTCCGGCCCGGAAGGTATCCCCAGCCGCGAGGAGAATCTTCTTCCCCTGCTTCTTGTAACGATAAGCCAATTTGGCGATGCTCGTCGTCTTGCCGACCCCGTTGACCCCTTCCATGAGAAGGACGGTCGGGACCCCTTCCTTGAAGGAGAGCTCGTTGACGATGCTTTCCCCTTTTTCGACGTAGCTGACGAACATCATGTCGATCAGCTCGTCGTTGGCTTCCTGGCTCGACAGGTTGGGGTTTTCCTTACTTTTCTCGAGGAGTTCGTCGATGAGTCGGAGGGTGAGGCTCACCCCGACGTCGCTTTCGATGAGGATCGTTTCGAGTTCCTCGAAGTATTCGGGAGTCAATTTGGCGTGCTTTTTGGCCAGTAACGCCAAGCGGTCGCTGAAAGCGGCCCGCGACTTGGCGAGTCCCTTGACGTAATTTTCCTCGGGTTTTTTCTTCCCGAATTTGCTTTTGAGGAAATTGATGAGTCCCATTACTTTTCTCCTAGGATCGTGCGCGCCGCCTCGAGGCTCATGCCGTCGGCGCGGAGGCTTCCAAGCGGCGGGAGGTAGGGCCCGTGCGAATGGACGGCCCGTTTGCTGAGAGCCATCCGGGCGGCTTCCTGTTCGGCTTCTTTCTTGCTTTTGCCCTTGCCCCGGCCGATTTCCTCGCCTTCGAAGTAAACGGCAACCTCGAAACTCTTGTCGTGGGAGGGGCCGCTCTCGCTCACGAGATGGTAGGAAACGGCTTCCCGGTGGTCGCTTTGGAGGGCTTCCTGAAGCTCGCTTTTCGGGTTCTTGGAGACGAGAGGAAGGGCCGCGGCCACATCATCGTAAAGAAAGGCATAAAGAAAGTCATGGGCCTTCTCAAAGCCGACGTCGAGGAAAAGGGCTCCGAGGAAACTCTCGAAGACATTCTCGAGGACACTCGGGGTTTCCTCGATCTTCTTCTGAAAGCTCGGGCCGACCCTTACGAAGGGGAGAAGGCCGAGCTTCAAAGCCAAGCGGGCCTCGCTTTCGGTCCGGATGAGCTGCGATTTGATGACGGAAAGGTTCCCCTCCTCCATCTCCGGGTGGAGGCGGTAGCAAAGCTCGCTCGCGACAAGGCCCATGAGGGCGTCGCCGAGGAACTCGAGCCGCTCGTAGTCCTTCCGCTCCTCCTTTTCCGCCTCGTCGAAGGAAGGATGGGTAAAGGCTTCTTCATACAGGGAAAGACGCTCCGGCCTCAAGCCGTAGGTAGACAAAAGATTGATGAAAGAAGCCTCGTTTTGCATGGGAAATCAGTTGCTCATGGCCTTTTCGAGGGATTCGACGATGCCCTTGTTGGCCAAGCGGTAGGCGACTTCGATGGCATTCGAGAAGCCGAGGGCGTCGCTATTGCCGTGCCCCTTGACGGCCACCGCCCGGACCCCGCAGAGGAGGGCCCCGCCGGTCGAGCGCGGGTCGAGGGTCGACTTCATCTCGTTGAAGCCCTTCCGCGAAAGGAGGTAGCCGAGCTTCGAGAGGAAACTCCGCTTGAAAGCTTTCTTGATAAGACCGCTCATGGCCTTGGCTGCGCCTTCGGTCGACTTGAGAAGAACATTGCCGTCGTAGCCGGAGGTGACGATGACGTCGCTATCGCCGGTCAGGACCTTGCTCGGCTCTTCGTTGCCTTGGAAGTTTATGTCGGTCCGTCCCTTGAGAAGCTGATAGGCTGCCTTGCCTTCTTCGCTCCCCTTGCCCTCCTCGGCTCCGTTCGAGAGGAGGCGGACTTTAGGGCTCTTGATGCCGTTCACGGCTTGGGAATAAAGGGTTCCCATGAGGGCGAACTGGACGAGTTCTTCCGGGGTGTTCCGGATCGAGGCGCCGATATCGAGGATCGTCACCTGGCCCCCAGTCCGTAGGTTCGGGAAGTTGGTGACGAGGGCCGGGCGCTTCACGCCTTCGATTTTCTTGAGGCGGAGGGCCGAGGCGCTGAGGAAAGCCCCGGTCGAGCCGGCGCTCACGACGGCATCGCAGCCGTTTTCGGCGCAGTAGTTGATGGCCTTGACCATCGAGGACTCCTTCCGCCGGAGGACTTCGAGGGCTCCCATGTCCATCTCGAGAACATCGTTAGCCTCGACGATCTCATAGCCTTCCATGTCGGCAAGTTCTTCCTTCTTGCCGACGAGGATCAACTCGATTTCCGGGTGGCGGGAATGGAAGAGGCGGGCCCCCTCCTTCGTGGCTTGGCTCCCTTTGTCGGAGCCCATCATGTCCAAAACGATTTTCATCTTCATTTCTCCGTGCTGATTATAGCGAAAAAGGGGCTCAAGAAGGGCCTAGGGTCCCCTTCTCTTGCCGTCTCGAGGCATAATCGAGGGCAATCTCGTAGTCGCTGCCTCCTTCTTCCTTCAAATGGATGGCATCTTCCCGGGCCACGGAAAGGATCTTGAGGTCGCTCACCGGGTCGAGGACGGCGAAGGTAAGCTCGCCGCTCTGCCTCGTTCCGAAAAGCTCGCCCGGCCCCCGCAGGCGGAGGTCTTCCTCGGCGATTTTGAATCCGTCGTCCGTCTTGAGGAGGATGGATAGCTTCGGGGCGTCCTCCTTGTCGCTAAGAAGGATGAACTTGGCCTTTTTCCCGTCCCGCCCGACGCGTCCGCGGAGCTGGTGAAGGGAGGAGAGGGCAAAGCGGGATGCGTCGTAAACGACCATGAGCCCCGCTTCCTTCACGTCGAGGCCGACTTCGACGACCTGGGTAGCGACGAGAATCGGCTTCTCCCCGCTCCGAAAGGCGGCGAGGGCCTTCTCGAGCCCTTCTTCGTCCATTTCCCCAGTCGCGAGGGCCACTTGGCCCGGATAGGCGTTCTGGTATCGGCGGTAGATCTCGGTCGCGCTCGAACGAGGATCCTCCCCGTGGATTTCCTTGCTCACGACGTAAACCCGCCGCTTGGCGGCCAGAGCCGCCTTGATCTCGTCTTGGACCCGGCGGTCATGATAGGGATATAGGAGGGTCTCGACGTCCCGCTTCCCGCTTGGGAATTCGTGGAGGGTCGAGATGTCGAGATCGCCGTAGACAGCTTGGGCCAAGCTCCGGGGAATCGGGGTGGCGCTCATCATGTAGACGTCCATCCCCTCGCCCTTGCCGAAGAGGGAAACGCGTTGGGAGACCCCGAACTTGTGCTGCTCGTCGATGACGGCCAGGTGGAGGGAGGCATATTCGACGCCCTTCGAGAACAGAGCATGGGTCCCGACCGCCAAATCGGCCTCTCCGCTCCTAAGCTCCCCGAGGACTTCGCGCCGCTCCTCGGAGGAAAGGTTCCCGACAAGGAGGACGATCTTCATGGAAGTCCCCGCAAAAAGCCGCTTCAACGTCTCGAAATGCTGGCGGGCCAGGGCCTCGGTCGGGGCAAGGAACGCTCCTTGGTAGCCCCGGCAGTAGTTGAGGAAGAGAACGAGGGCCGAGACCAAGGTCTTGCCCGTTCCGACATCCCCTTGGAGCAGGCGGTACATGAGGCGTTCGCCCGACATGTCCTTATAAGCCTCGTTCACGGCCGCTTTCTGGTCGGAGGTCGGCGGGAAAGGAAGCGAGGAAACGAAAAGCTTGAACGCCGTGAGGTCGATCGTCCGCATATGGGCCGGGCGCTTGAGGCGCCGCTCGTCCTTGCCCCGGATGATGAGAAGCTCATAAAGGAAGGCCTCGAGGTATTTGAGGGTCCTGATGGCCAAGCGGAGATTTTCCCTCGAGGAAGGAAAATGGGCCTCGCGGTAAGCCTCGAGGGTCGCCATCAGGCGATACTTGTCCCGGATTTCCGGGGGCAACGGTTCGATGAAGCTTCCTTCGAGTTCCTTGAACGAACGGCGGAGGAGCGAGGAAAAGGTCGCCTCGCTTACCCCCTCGGGGAGCGAGTGGACGGCCTTCAAGGTCTTCTCGGGCGGAAGCCGCCCTTCCTTCAAGGAGACGAGAGAAAGGGAGGAGCGCTTCGCATCGTAGTGGACGAGGACTGTCGCCCCCGAGCCATCCTTGAGACGGGAGGCAAGGTAATCGCGGTTCCAGGCCTCGACCCGGAACTCCCGCCCGTCCTCGAGGCGGAAAAGAAAGCTCGTGAGGGAAGCCCGCTTGAAGCGGACCGGGCGCTTCACCGCCCCGACGACTTTGCCAAAAAGAACGGCGCGTTCGCCGTTCTCCGGATACTTGGGCAGACCGGTTAGGCCATAGTCTTCGTAGCGCCTGGGCAGGTGCTCAATGACGTCGAGGGCGTCTTTGAGGCCGAGGTGGTTGAGAAGGAAGCTGACTCGCGGGGACTTCGAAAGAGGTGGCATCACTCCACCCCGACGAGGAAGGAATAGACCGGTTGGCCGCCGCTACGGACGTCGAGATCGAGATCCTGATGATTTTCTTCGAGGTAGGAGGTGATCTTTTCGCCGAAGGAGGGATCGACGTCCTCGCCCATGATGACGGTAAGGAGCGAGGAATCCTCGTCGACGAGGGAATCGATGAGGGCATAAAGGGCATCGAGCCGGTCCTTGGTGCAGGTCACGATTTCCTTGTCGTCCTTCATCGCCATGTAATAGTCCTTGGTGATGTGGACGCCTTCGATGTCGGTGTCCTTGATGGCGTAGGTGACGGAGCCGCTCTTGACGTCCTTGAGGGCGCCTTTCATGGCTTCGTAGTTGCTGTCTTCGTCGGTATCGGGGCTGAACTGCATGGCGCTCACGAGGCCCTGGAGGATCGTCTTGCTTGGGACGACCTTGGCCTTGATTTCGCCATCCATCACGTCGCAGGCCTGGGAAGCGGCCATCACGATGTTCGAGTTGTTCGGAAGGATGTAAACGGTCTTCGCGTGGGCTTCCTTGATGGCTTTCACGAAATCCTCGGTCGATGGATTCATCGTCTGGCCGCCGGAGACGATCACGTCGACCCCCAGTTCGCGGAACATCTCGTCGAGCCCCTTGCCGGAGCTGACGGCGACGAGAGCCAGGTTCTTGAGCGGCTCGTCCTTCTTGGCCTCGCGGGAACGGGCGATGTTCCCTTCCATGTCGGTCGCCACGTTGCCATGTTCGATGTTGTGGTGTTCTTCCGACATGTTCTCGATGACAATGGTCAAAAACTCGCCGAAGTTCTGGGCGTAGTTGAGCATCGAGCCCGGCTGGAGGGTGTGGACGTGGACCTTGACGATGTCCTCGTCGCGGACGAGGACGACGCTCTTGCCGTGGGCATCGAGGAAGGCGCGGAAACGCTCTTCGATGAAGGGCTTCTTGCCGTCGTCGGGCTTGCCGAGGCGGAGAATGAACTGCGTGCAATAGCCAAAGCCCTCCTCGTCTTCGCTCACGAGGGCACCGGCATACTTGGCGTTTTGGGTTTGCGGAAAAATGCTGGAGGTCACTTCCCGCGTCTCGTCGACGTTCCGTTCGACGAACTTGCCATGGGCAGCCTTGGCCATTCCTTCGATGATGACGCAAAGGCCGGCGCCGCCGGAGTCGACGACCCCGACTTCCTTGAGAATCGGGAGGAGATCCGGGGTGTGCTGAAGGCTCTTCTTGGCTTCTTTGAGCAAGAGGTCGAGGGCGCCTTCGATCGTCGAAACTTTCTTCAGTCCCTCGATCAAGGCAGCACTCGATTCGCGGATGACGGTGAGGATCGTGCCCTCGACCGGCTTCATGACAGCCTTGTAGGCGACTTCCTTGCCGCGAACGAAGGCTTCGGCGAACTCTTTGACGTTGACCTCTTCGTGCCCCTTCATCCCATCGGCAAAGCCGCGGAAGATCTGGGAGGTAATGACGCCGCTATTGCCGCGGGCGCCCATGAGGAGGCCGCGGGAGAAGGCTGCGGAAATAGCCTCGACCGAGGCGTCGTTCCGGTTCATTATTTCCTTCGATCCCGAAGTGAGGGTGAGGTTCATGTTCATCCCAGTATCCCCGTCGGGGACCGGGAAGACGTTGAGCTGATCGATTTCCGGGTAATGGTTGTAAAGGTTGTTGGCCGCGGAAAGGAAGAGCTGTTTCAAAGTGCTTCCGTCGATGCTTTTCATGGCTAATTGATTTCCCTGATATCCTGAACGTATACGTTGACGGTCCTGAAAGGAAAGCCGAACGTCTTCTGGAGAACGTAGGCCACTTTCTTTTGGACTTCGCTTAAAACCTCGGTCACCTTGACCCCGTAGGCAACGGCGATGTAGAGGTCGACTTCATAGTCGTCCTTCTTGCGATGGATGTAAACGCCTTCGCCGTAATCCTCTTTCTTGAGGAGCTTGCCGATGTTCTTCGAAAGGAAAGAACGAGGGGCGAGCCCGACGACTCCGTAGCACTCGGCCGCGGCGTCCCCGGCGACGGCATTGATCGCCTCTTTGCTGATTGTGATGTCCCCGTAGGGGGCTTTCTTGTCGGTTACCATGGTTTTCCGCGGTATTATCGCACCATTGACCCTTATAGGCAAATTTGGGCCGCCAGCCTCTTTCCGAAGGAAAGAAAAAAGAAAAAACCCGGCCTAGCAGGAGACCGACAAGCGGCCCTGCCATCCTAGGCTAAGAGTTAGTGCCGTGCCCCTATCCCGCCGAAGGGAGGAAGGGGGCCCATGAAGGAAAAAAGCCCGGCGGCGCGCTATTCTCGCCCCCGAGGGAGCTACCTTCGCCACTGCGGTGCTTAACTTCCGTG
>CALVSB010000020.1 GCA_944358895.1 uncultured Bacilli bacterium
AGACCGGGGTTTTGCAGAACTTATTTCCAACGATTGCTAGAAATGACTTTTTGTGGAGCTCGCTTTTTTATTCAAGCAGTCGAAATTCGATGCGAATATTTTTGAAAAAGGAATTGACAGCCGAGGTAGAAAGGGAATATATTTCTTCTCGCGTTAATCGCACGATTGGGGCGTTAGCTCAGCTGGGAGAGCGCCTCCATGGCATGGAGGAGGTCGAGAGTTCGATCCTCTTACGCTCCACCAATCGAAATTCGGCCCTCGAAAGAGGGCTTTTTTCGTACCCTCGGGCCTCTTAATGATTATCGATGAAATATGCGGGCCTTGCCGTTATACTAAAGCGTGTCTGTTTTGAAGGTTTTTTAACGAGATAAGGGGTTTTTGCAGCAAAAATGGATGAACTGGAAAAGGCGAGGGAACTAGTTAAACGGCTACCGCTAAAGGCCAAGGCCCGGCTTCTTTTCGGGGATGGTTTTTGGAAAACGGCCGCCTATAAGAAAGAAGATGTCCCGTCCGTCGTCATGCACGATGGTCCTTTGGGCCTTAGGATTCCGGGGAAAAACGGAACCTATGGCCTGCCGGCCGTTTGCTTCCCTTCCCCCGCCTGCCTGGCATCCTCCTTCTCTGAGCAACTGATGTTCCGGGTAGGGGAGATGATGGGGATGGAAGCCCTCTTCCACAACACCGACCTTCTTCTGGCCCCCGGGGTCAATATCAAGCGGAATCCCCTCTGCGGGCGGAACTTCGAGTATTACAGCGAAGATCCGCTTCTTAGCGGAAAACTCGGTTCGGCTCTCATCCGTGGCATCCAATGCACGGGTGCCGGGGCAACGCTCAAGCATTTCATGGGCAACAACCAAGAGTATCGGCGCTTCACCTATAGTGCCGAGATCGACGAGCGGGCCCTTCACGAAATCTATCTCCAGCCTTTCGAAATCGCCCTCCGGGAAGGACACCCTTGGGCTCTCATGGCCTCCTATAACAAGGTAAACGGAGTTCAGATGGCCTCCAACGATCTGCTTCTAAAAGACCTCGTCAAAGGGGCATGGGGTTTCGACGGTTGCATCATGAGCGACTGGGGCGGTTCGGCCGAGCCGGTAACCGACCATGCAAGAGGACTCGACCTCGAGATGCCGATGGCTACCAAAAAGCGGACGGTCGAAATCCTGAAGGCGGTGGAAGAAGGCCAATTGAGCCAAGAAGACGTCGATGAAGCCGCGGCCCGCGTTTTGACCCTGGCCATCCGGAAAAACGAGCGGAAAGAGGCTTTCAAGGCCTGGAACGCCGGGATGGGCCGGATGGTAGCCCGCCAAGCGGCCGGCGCGAGCATCGTCCTTGCCAAAAACGACCGCGATTTCCTTCCCTTCAAGGATGATCGTGGCCTCTCCGTCATTGGGGCGGCGGCCGAAGTAAGCCATATCCAAGGCTCGGGCTCGAGCTACGTGACTCCCATCAAACCAGTTTCGTTCCTCGACGTTGTCCATTTGAAGTCGGAGCATGGCATCAGCTACGCCCGGGGCTACGCCTACGGGGACAAGCACCTAGATAGCCAAAAGCTTAAAGACGAGGCGGTCGAACTAGCCAAGAAGAGCAAGAAGGTTCTTCTTTTCCTGGCTTTGCCACTTCTCTCTGAAAGCGAAGGCTATGACCGGGAGGACATGGAACTACCGAAAGAACAACGCGAGCTTTTCGATGCCGTTTACGAAGTTAACCAAAATATCTGCCTCGTCGTGATCGCGGGCTCGCCGGTCGAACTTCCTTTTGCCGACCGGGCCCGGGCCATTCTCCTGCCTTATCTTCCCGGCGAGGCGGGGATGGAGGCTCTCTACGACATCTTGATGGGACGGATCAATCCTTCGGGACGCCTGGCCGAAACGTGGCCCCTTTCCTACGAAGACGTGCCTTCTTCCAAATTCTATCCAGGCCCCCTCGACCGCTCCCTGTACAAGGAATCGATTTACGTTGGCTATCGCTTCTATGAAACGGCCAATGAGCCGGTTCGCTTCCCCTTCGGGCACGGCCTTTCCTATACCAAGTTCAAATACGGCAAGATTCGCCTTTCCGAGAAGAGCATCGAGCCGGACGGGAAGGCAACCCTCGAAATCGACGTCACGAACATCGGAAAGGTCGTCGGGCGGGAAGTCGTGCTGCTCTTCGTCTCCAAGAAAGCCAATTCCCATGCTCGCCCGAAGCAGGAACTGAAGGGCTTCGTTTCCCTTTCGCTCAAGCCGGGCGAAACGAAAACGGCTCGCTTCGAACTTTGCTACCGGGACTTTTGCTTTTACTGCGCTTCGCTCGGCAAATGGGCTTCCGAAGGCGGCGTTTTCAATCTCGAAATCATGAAAAACGCCAGCAAAAGCCTTGTATCTTCTTCGATAAAGGTCATAGCCTCCGATAAAGTTCCGGCCGAGCCGGCCTCAGCCAAGCCTTATATGACCTTCGTCAAAAACGGCTTCCTCGACGTAAGCGACCAAGAGTTTGCGGCCTATGCCGGCAAGATCTATGAGAAGGAAGGCAAGCCCAATGGCTTCGATGAGAATTCGACCTTCCAGGATATCAGCCGTACCTGGATCGGAAAGATCATCAAGGTCGTAATCCACTCAATCATGACCGACAAGGACGAGAAAAAGAACCATCAGGAAAGTGGGTTCTATTTGATGGCCATGGCCCAGCCCCTGCGCTCGGCCTCGACCATGGGCATTTCCAAGAAGATGGTCAAATCGATCGTCGCTTGGGCCAACGGCCACTTCTTCGAAGGCTTCAAGAACCTTCTGAGGCGTTACTAGCATGTGCATTCTTCTAAGCATCATCGGGCACACCATTAACAAAGCCCACCATCTTCGCTACGACGGCAATCCGCGCCTCGACTATTACTACCCCGAGGACCTTGGCCTTTGCCATGACGACTTCTCCTTTAAAAGCGGTCTCTTTCTCCTTCGCGGATCCCGTTATTGGGTAGAAGGAAAGAAGGCGGAAGCCTTGGTTGTCTTCTTCCACGGCATCGGGGCTGGGCGGAATGCCTATATGAAGGAAATAGCTGCCTTGGCCAAGGAAGGGTATCTCGTCTATGCCTACGACAATACGGGATGCATGGATTCGGAAGGCACATATATCAAAGGCCTTGGCCAGATAGCCAAGGACCAAGCGGCTTTCTTTGCTTGGCTGGAAAAGGATCCCCGGTCAAGGGGATTGAGGCGTTACGCGGTCGGCCACTCCTGGGGAGGATATTCGGCCCTCTTATCGGCTAAGAAGGAGTTCAAAGTCGAGAAGATTGTTTCCTTGGCCGGATTCAGCCAGCCCTCAAGGCAATATGCTTCCTACCTACGGCCTCATTGGCTTCGGGCTCTCCGACCGGAAATCAGTCTGTTCTTATTCCTGCAATTAGGCCCTTACGGGGATATCGATGCCGTTAAAAGAATCAAACGGAGCAACGTCAAACTTCTTTATATTCAAGGCAACGAGGACCATATGGTACCCATGGATGCCGGCATGAACGACCTGCGGAAGCGGTTGGGCAAAAGGCCGAATACCGAATTTGTCATCGTCAACCACCAAGGGCACAATCCTTATTTAAGCGTAAAGTCCGAAAAGTATCTCATGGAGCTCAATAAGATTAGGGCCCATTCGCTCGATGGACCTTCGACCATCGATTTCGATCTAGCCAAAGCAACGGAAGAGAACGAAGTCGTAATGAAAAAGGTGTTCGACTTCTTGGCCGGATAAGTGTATATTCTACAGGCGTGCACTGGTGGCGGAATTGGTATACGCGCTAGCCTCAGGAACTAGTCGGGCAACCGGTGTGAGTTCGAGTCTCATCCAGTGCACCAGTGTCATTCCCACATAATTGCGCTCGTAGCTCAGTTGGATAGAGTGTAAGCCTCCGAAGCTTAAGGTCAGGCGTTCGAGTCGCCTCGGGCGCGCCAATGGAATGATCGCTCCTCGCAAGAGGAGCTTTTTTATTACTTAACATCGAATGATTTTCGTACCTAAAAACTAGTTATAAATAATAGAAACATATCTATTAATAGACAAAAGACTATTAATCTAGGGAGGTCGAAAGTATTATTTTGAACGATGGCAACCATCGATCGGCGCTTTATAAAAAGCGAGGAAGCAATCAAATCCAGCTTGATCAAATTACTTCAAAGGAAAAAGCTGGCGGAGATCTCCCTTAATGAACTGGTTGATGCCGCGGACATCAACCGTTCAACTTTTTATTTGCATTATCAATCGATCGAACAAGCTTTTGATTCGCTTGAAGATTTATTTGTTACGTCCTGGCAACGGCTTTCCTTTGAAGAAGCTCCGACTCTTCCTAAACGCTTTTTGGCTGCCTACAAAGCTGATCGGAAACTGGGAACCGCCATCTTTTTGAATGCCAGGCTTGAACTAGCGGAGAAGCTCTATGGGGCTTATCAAAGTCTTTCCTCCATGTATTCAAAGAGAGATGAATTATCCCTTTTTGCTCTTTTTGGCTCTTGCCTTAGCGTCATGGGCCGATGGATCGAGGGCAAGTGCAAGATCCGCGAAGACAAGGTTCTTTCCGTCCTAGAAAAAGAGATATAGCCGCCTCTTTCTTTTGCTTTTGGCCGTTTGATGGGTATCATATAGCCCGCCGGGAGATTGGCGTAATGGCAGCCGCGAAGGACTCAAAATCCTTTGGTAGCGATATCGTGCGGGTTCGAGTCCCGCATCTCCCACCAGTAGTTATCGGATCCGGCTCGATGGCCGGATTTTTCTTTTCTTTGGGCGAACAGACCTTTTCTGCGTGGGCAGCTATCAACGAATTGTATAACTGAATTAATATTTATATTTATAAATATAAATATTATTTATTTTCTTGTTTTCATCGCCGTTTTTCGGCCTTAGAATGGGGCCATGTTTCTTGAAAAGTATTGCCACGAAAAATCCCTCGTCATCATTGCTCCATCTTCCTTGCGAAGACTCTTTCTTAGCGAGAAAGTTAAGTCCTTTCCTTCGCTTGACCTTAAAGTCTTTTCCAAAAGCGATTTGCTAAAAGGCCTTACTTTCGAATCGGACCTTCTAACGGTCGAGGAGACAAAGAATTTCCTGGAAACGAGTTACGCGATAGCCCAAGAGTTCGTTTCTCTTCTGCCTGTCGTTTCCTTGGCTGAACAGGGAATCCCCGAACGCTTTTCTTCGCTCCTTGAACGCCTAGACGGCAAGCGGCTCCTTTACCGCCATCCGTCTTTTGCCAAGCTGCTCCAAGGCAAGAAAGTCGTGGTCTTTGCTTATTCCAAACTGGATCGGGAACTGGCCTTGATGTTCAAAAAGGCCGGCGTCGTGCCTTTTTACGAGGAAATGCCCCTTAACCCCGCGGAGACCCCAGTCCATGCCTATTTCGATGAGAAGCGGGAAACGGTCGCGGCTTTCGAAAGAATCTGCCACGACATTGAAACAGGAATCGTTGATGGGCCTTCCTCCGTGAATCTTCTCGCCGGCCCGGGCTATGAAAAGGAAATCCGGCGGTTGAGCGAGCGTTATGGCCTCCCGGTCAATGGCCTGGACGATGCCGTTTTGTCATCCTTCCCCTCTTACAAGAAGTTCTATGCCTCGCTTGAAGGCGGAATGGTGGTGGAGGAGGCTTTCGCCGCCCTCGATAGTTCGGAGCGCGTCTATAGCGAGCGGAAGGCCTTGGCCGCCCTTTTGAGCGAAATCTCGCCCCTTTCCTCGGCAGACCGGGGCGAATATCTAAAGCTTCTTCAATACGGGGCTGACCGGAAGAGAGTGGCACCCCATCCCTACAAAGACGGCATCAACCTCGTCTCGCTCGACGAAGCGACGCCCTATCTCGAGCATCTCTATGTCATCGGCTTCAATGCCCCAGCTTTTCCGCCGGCCTCGAAGGACGACGGCCTTCTCTCCACTGCTGAAAAGGAAGCAATGGGGATCAATACAGCCCTCGTGAACAACGCGATGGCCGCTTCGCTGGTCCGGACTCTCCTGAGATCAGGCCAAGGCCGTTATATCAGCCTCGTCGACAAGAACGGCTTGGGCGAGGACGACAAGCCGCCCTTCCGCCCGCACGTCATGGAACAAGAGCCGATCCGGGAACAACGGGTTCTACCTCTCGACCGAAGCGGATCGCCTTGCTCTTATTCCAAGGCCGAGACCGAGTTCCTCTCGGCCCGGGCCAAAGACAATCTCCGGCTTTACCGCGAGCAAAGCGAGGAGCAGGCCTATTATTCTGATGCCGAGCTGAACTACTGCGGCTACGACAATTCCTTCACGGGCGCTTCTTTCCCCATTCCGAAGCCTCTCGAACTCTCCTATAGCAGCCTCGATGAGTATTTGAATTGCCCTTTCCGCTTCTACTTGAACAAGTTCCTTCTGACCAATAACCACGAATATTCCTTCTCTTCGGCCTTCGGAACCCTTTTTCACTTTGCCGTTCAAATCGAGCAGGGTGGAACGATCGACTGGAGGGCTGTGGCCGCGCGAGCCGATGAGCTCTTTGGCAGCCGCTTGCTCGACCGCTCCATCGCCCTCGAAAAGGCCAAATACGCCGAGATTCTCGTCAAGCGGCACGACGAATTCATCGACAAGTCCGAATTCGGGAAGTCGGTCAAGCGGGAAGCGCCCGTCTTGCATCGTCTATCCGACGATTTGCTCATCAAAGGGCGGATCGACGAAGCGTGCTTCAGCTCGGACCGGGTCATCATCGTCGACTTCAAGACCGGTTCGGCCTCGTTCTCCTATAACGAAGCCCTCAAGAAGAGGAATCTCCAGCTCCCGACCTATCTCCTGATGGCCCGTGAACTCTTCGACGGCTATCAGCCGGTCGGGGCCTTCATCGTTTCGGTCAAGGGATTCGGCCTTGGATGCGACGATCCGTTCAAGCTCGACGGCATCTTCCTCGACGACGAGGACACGATGATTGCACTTGATCCGACTCTTCAGCCGTCCTCGGCCTCCCATTACGTCGAAGGGCTGAAACGGAAGAAAGACGGCGATTACGGCCTCTCGTCCAAGCGGATTGGCGAAGCCGAGCTGAAGAAACTCGCGGATACGGCCCTGGAAGCTTTCAAGGAAGTCGGCCGGGATGTCTATGAACGGGAGTTCCCGATTGCCCCCAAGCGGGTCAAAGGGCGAACGCCCTGCAAGCTCTGCGGCCTTCGCGATGTCTGCTTCCTGAAGGACGAGCAGATTGTCGAAGACGAGAGCGACGATAGCGACGATAGCGAAGGAGGAAACGATAAATGAGCAGGAAGTGGACCAAAGAACAGCGGCAGGCCATCGAGGCCGAAGGGACGAACATCATCGTGAGCGCCGGGGCCGGAAGCGGCAAGACCAGCGTTCTTACCGAACGGGTCGTCTATTTCATCAAGGAGAAGAACTACTCGATCGACGATTTCCTGATCGTTACCTTTACCAATGCCGCGGCAGCCGAGATGAAAAAGCGGATCCGGAGGGCTCTACAGAAGAGCAATCCCTCCGAGGCAGCGAAAGTCGATTCGGCTTATATCTGCACCTTCGACTCGTTTTTCCTGAGCCTCGTCAAACAGTACCACTACGAGCTTGGCGTCTCGCCCGATCTCCAGATCATGAACGAGTATCTTGGGACGAGTCAGAAGCGGGAGACCTTGGAGGCAATCTTCGAAAAAGCCGTAAGCGAGAATCATAACCTTTTTACCAAGCTTGTTTACGAGGATAACCCCAATATCGTCCCCAAAACCCTCCTCGATTATGCGCTTTCACTTTATGACGCCCTGCTCAAAACCGGGAGTTATTCCGAAAGCAGCGCTAAGCTCCGGGCGACTCTCAGCGCCACTGGTTACGAAGAAGGAGTGGTGCGCGAAGCCGTGGCAAAAATCGCCCCGTATGCCGAGACAGTGAAGGATGCCATCGACGACATCCTGGCCGTGCGCCCGGCCAAGGACTCGAAGTCCTCGGCCAAACTGGAGGCCGTATCCGGCTTCGACATTTCGACTTATGACGGCTTACTTAGCTTCGTTTCCCAACTCCCGAACAAGCCGCCCATCAGCAAGACGCCTGGCAAAGACGATGACCTCGTCCTGCCGGCTAGCAACTACGCGAAAGCCAAAAGCGAGCTCAAGGACCTCATCGCTCCTTTGCCGGCGAGCCAAGCGGAACTCCTTAAGGAAATCGCCATCGACAAGCGGACGACCCTTTTCTTCCTCGACTACCTCGATGAACTTGATGTCCAAGTCTCGTCCTGGCGGAAGGAGCGGGGGCTCTATGACTTCGATGACATTGCCCGGATGGCCCTCGACCTGGTGAAAGGCAAAGGCAAGGCCGCGGAGGTTGCCCGCCGCTTCAAGATGGTGATGGTCGACGAGTTCCAGGACACGTCGCTCATTCAAAACGAGTTCATCGATTTGATTGGGGGCGGCCATCTTTACCTCGTCGGGGACGTCAAGCAGTCCATCTACCTCTTCCGCGCGGCCCGGCCCGACCTCTTCAACCACCGTTACAACGCCTACAAGGAAGGCAAGGGCGGGATGGCCATCGACATGAACACCAATTTCCGTTCCCGGAAGGAAGTCCTTTCGGCCGTCAATGCCATCTTCGGGTCGATCATGGATGATTCCCTCGGCGGCGTCGACTACCGCCATGGCCATGTCATCAAATCGGGCAATGGCATGTTCGAGGACCCGCGTTCCCGGGCGGAAGGGGGTTCAGAGACAGAAGTTCTTTGCTACGATGCCCACGACGCGAAAGACAAGACGATTTACCGCGAGGCCCTCGTCATTGCCCGCGACATCAAGAAGAAGATGGATCCCCATCATCCTTTCCTCGTGACCGGCCAAGACGAGAACGGTCAGACGGTCTTCCGCCCGGTCCGCTATAGCGACTTTGCCATCATTCCCGACCGGGCGACCGACTTCGGAAAGATTCTCAAAGTCTTCAACGAGGAACAGATTCCGCTGCGCCTCCGCTTCGACGAAAACATCATCGAAAACGATTTGGTTCGGGTCGTCGAGAATCTGGTCCGCCTCTACGTGAAAGTTGGGCAGGGCGACTTCGGAAGCTACGAGTTCCGCCGGTGCCTCGCTTCCATTTATCGGAGCTTTCTCTGCCGGATAAGCGACCAGGCTCTTTTCGACAAGATGCAGGCCCATGTCTTTGCCGACGACCCTGTTGTCAAAATGCTCAAAGGAATTGCCGTCAAGGCAAAAGACTTACCTGATAGTGCCGTTTTGCGGTTGATTTTCGAGGAATTCCAGATTAACCAGAGGCTGATTTCCATCGGCATGCTCGACCGAAACGAAGCTTATCTCGACGCGATTGAAGACATGTTCGTTTCCTCGATTGAAGCCGGGAAAAGCCTCGATCAAATTCCGGATATGATTGCCTCCATTCGGGACATCGACTCGAAAATCAAAGTCGAGGGCAGCGACCCTGGCATCGATAGCGTCCTCCTTATCAATATCCATAAATCGAAGGGCCTTGAATTCCCGATTACCTATTTCGCCGGCCTCTACCGGATGTTCAACGCGGATGATCTCAAGGCCTCGAAAGAACAATCGACGCCGGAGACGGGCTTCCACTTCGGCAAAGGCGACGACCGGGAGAATATTTTCTCCTTCCTTGCCTCTGACCAAAAGCTGGTCTCCCTCCGCTCGGAGTCGGTGCGGCTCCTTTACGTTGCTTTGACCCGTACGCGCGAAAAGGCTTATCTCCTCAATCCGTGCAAGGGCTGGTCGACGGCTCCTTTCCGCTTCCAATCGGTTCTAAGCGACATGCTAGATAATGACAAGAACAAGGCCGTGTCCAAAGATGATCTCGACTTCCTCAAGGAAATGGTCCATCTCCTTTATCCCAACGTCGATAAGCTTTTCGACCTCGAAATCGATGACGCGGTGGATCAAGACGGAGGCCTTAGAAAGACCATCAAGGACATCGTCACCAAATACGTTCCCCTCATGACGGCCGACGAGGACTTTGCCCGAGCCTTCGGAACGTATCTTGATAGCCATAAGCTGTCCTTTGAAACCCTGTTTGGCCTTTTCTTCCGCGGGGACTACCAGCAAGAGCGGCGCGACCTTGTCGACTTCCCGCTTCAGAAAGCCCGTTTGGAAGAAGATTCCGCTCGGCGTCAGGCCGGGCTCACCCTTGTCTATGAAGCATTGGGCTTACCGTTGGCCCGTGCCCTTCAGGGCGAGCTCCCGCTTAGCCTCGAAGATACGGATGTCGATTGGGCGAAAGTGGCAGCTTCCTTCAAGGCCGGAGAGGCTCCGCTCGATCCATTCAAAGCCTTGTCCCGCATTCTCGCCGGGACGGCCATGCCCGAGGTTAAAGCCGCGGCCCTTACCTATCTTGGCATTCCGAATGTCGACGTCTCGCGGCTGACCAGAGACGACTTCTCCTATCGCGGGGAAATGGCGGCTTTCCTCGGGACCCCGACATCCGACCGGTCGTCTTGCAAGAGCTTCCAGCAGATGCTTCAACCCTTACTTAACCGGGGCTACGTCAAGAAGACGATCGTGCCTGTTCCCGATGAGGAAAACACCTCTCTAGGGCAAAGTGATTTGATGGACGAAAATCGGCAAAAACCGGTAATTCTACCTGCAAAAGCCTATTCTTTTGATCGAAATGGCGCGCCATCCTACTCCTCGGAACTCCATATCGATGTCGATCCTTCGGCCCTTCGCTACGGCACTCGTCTTCACGAAGCGATGGAAGCCATGGACTTCAAACACCCTGATTTCGAAGGGCTAGCCCCCTACGAGAAAAAGGCGGTTGAAGCCTTCCTTTCCTCAGAAGCCGCCGAGGGCATTGCCGAAGCTGACATCTACCCTGAATATGGCTTCGTGGACGAAGAGGGACGGGAGGGGTCCATTGACCTTCTTCTTGTTTTCCGCGACCGCATCCGCATCGTCGATTACAAGGCGAGCGACATCACCAAACCCGAGTACGAAAAGCAGGTCCGGGGGTACATGGACTTTGCTTCCAAACTTTTCGGAAAACCGGCTGAGGGCTACCTCTACTCGCTGGCCAAGAGCCAGTGCCGGAAACTTTAATTTTCTTCGAAGGGACTAAATAGATCCCTGAGTCGGCGAAGCGACGACACGGCTTCCGAAAGCTTCTCGTCGCTCATGCTCCTCAAAGCCTTATCCATCCGTTCGGTCCGCGTTTTCTCGATGACCTCGTAGCGCTTTTTCCCTTCGTCCGACAAGGTGATTTCGATTGTCCGTCCGACTACTTTTTTGGCCAGGTAGTTTTGCTCAACCAACTTGTCGACGAGGCGGCTGGCCTGCTGCTTCGAGCAAGCGAGGCGGCAAGCCGTCTCCTTGAGGGCGAGGGAACGGCCGAGCCGGCTGAGGGTTGCTACCAAGATGAGCTCGAGGCGCGATAGCTCGGGCGAGGAGGGAAGGTTTGGCGCCTTTCCGAAAATCGCGCGGCCGATGAGGCCGAGGCCATCGACATAGGCAATCAGTTCTTTTAAGGATTCTTCGCGCTTCATCCGCCATAAGGTAGTCGTTTTTTTATTAAATTGTCAATAAATGTTGACCTTCAGGCGTTAATGGAGATGATTAAGCGGGAGCGGATTATGCTATATGCCATTAAAAAACTGAAAGTAAAGGACTGGATCCTGACCGTACTCTCGGTCGGGATGGTCATCCTGAGCGTTTTCCTCGAACTACAGATTCCGGACTTCATGAGGACGGTCATCGAAATTCTTACCGGTGCCTCGGCCACGGCGAACATGATGAACGATGTCCTCTACTACGGAGGATTGATGTTGGCCTGCGCGGTTGGCGGAACCATCGCGACGGCCTTCTCAACGGTTGTGTCGTCTTATATTTCCTCTCTGGTGGCCTATTACCTGAGGGAAGCTGTTTTCAATCATGTAACCGACCTCGATACGGCCAACGTCAAGAATTTCTCGACCGCCTCCCTTTTGACAAGGACGACAAACGACGTTTCGCAAATCGAGATGATCATCGCCTTTGGAACGACCCAGCTCATCAAAGCCCCGGTCATGGCCATCTGGGCGGTTTGCAAGATCATCGATTCGAGTTGGCAGCTGTCGCTTTTGACCGCTGCCGCGGTCGTCGTCATTGCCGGGGTCATCCTCGTTCTCATCACGTTCCTCGTGCCACGTTTCAAAATCGTCCAGAAGCTCCTCGACTCCATCAACCGGGTAGCCCGGGAGAACCTTTCTGGCATGAAAGTGGTTCGGGCTTTCAACGCTGAGGCTTACGAACAGGAAAAGTTCGGTGTCGTCAATAAGAAACTGACCGATCTCCAACTTGGCAACCGGAACTTTCTAGCCATCATCAACCCCTTGATGCTTTTGGTCTTGAATGGCCTCTCCCTTGGCATTTACTGGCTCGGGTCCTATCTCATTTCCGGCATGCCGTCATTAGCCGAGCAGCAAGACCTCTATGCCGGGGTAGTTGTTTTCGGCTCATATGCCCTCTACGTCATTCAAGGATTCATCTTTTTGGCCATGGTCTTCATGATGTGGCCGCAGGCCAGAGTTTCGGCATCTCGAATTTCCGAGGTCCTGAAGACCCCGGTTCGGATCAAATCCGGGTCGGTCAGGGAGGCAAAGATCAAAGGGGAAATCGAATTCCGCGACGTCTCCTTCCATTATGAGGATGGCGGCGATGTCCTCAAACACATCTCATTCAAAGCCTCCCCGGGCGAAACGATTGCCTTCATCGGCGCGACGGGATGCGGGAAGTCGACCCTCGTTGGGTTGGCAGCCCGTCTCTACGACCCAAGCGAAGGCGAGATTCTCTTCGATGGGGTGAACATCAAGGACTTCGACCTTGATACTCTCTATGAGAAGATCGGATATGTTCCGCAAAAAGCCGTTCTTTTCTCCGATTCCATTGCTGACAACATCAAGTTCGGCGACGAAGAAGGGAAGATCGACGACGCGGAAATCGGAAGGGCTTTGTCCATTGCTCAGGCCAAGGATTTCGTTTCCCGGCTTCCGGAAGGAACCTCGTTCCAAGTGGCACAAGGCGGCAGCAATCTCTCCGGTGGGCAGAAGCAGCGTCTCTCGATTGCCCGGGCCATCGCCAAAAAGCCGGAGATCTTGATCTTCGACGATTCGTTCTCAGCCCTCGATTTCGCGACCGACAAAGCCTTGCGAGAGGAACTTTCCAAGTCACTCAAAGGGACGACCGTGCTGATCGTCGGCCAGCGGCTTGCCTCTATCAAGGATGCCGATCGGATCATCGTCCTCGAAAAAGGCGAGATCGTCGGGGAGGGGAAACACCAAGAACTTCTCCGGGACTGTCCGGTGTACCGGGAAATCGCCCTTAGCCAGTTCTCCGAGGAGGAGATCGAAAGCGAAATGTCGAAAGGAGGCAACTAAATGAGCCCGCGCAGCAAATCGTACGACCGCCCCAAGAACCTCAAAAAGGCCGGGCGTGATCTCTACGTTTATCTAAAACCTTATATCCTGCCGCTGGTCATTGCCCTTCTCTTCGGCATCGCTTCTGCCCTTTTGGCTATTTTCGTTCCCGGCCTTGTCGGGGCGATGAGCAATCTCATCTCCGAGGCGGTGGAGGGACAAGCGGCCATCGACATGGCCCAGATGGCCGCCATGGGCATCGTTGCCCTCGGCCTCATTGTCCTTTCGGCCGTCTTGTCACTTTTCACGACGCTCATCTTCAACCGGATGACCCTCCGGATGAGCCGCCGCCTCCGGGACGATCTTGAACGGAAAATCAATCTCGTGCCGCTCAGCTACTATTCGCAAAATGCCTATGGCGACGTCCTTTCCCGCTTCACCAACGACGTGAATCTCATCGTCGATTCAGTCAACAACTCCCTTAGCCCCATCGTGACGGGAGTCTTCCAGTTCGTCGGCTGCGTCGTGATGATGTTCGTCACCGAGTGGCGGATGGCCATCACGGCGGTGGTGGCTTCCCTCATCGGCATCGTCCTCACCTTCGTCATCATGGGCCGGAGCCAGAAGTACTTTGTGGCCAAGCAGGAAGCCCTAGGCGACCTCAATGGCTACATCGAGGAAATGTATGGCGGCCACGACGTCGTGAAAGTCTCGGGGGCCGACCAGCAAGTCAAAGAGGAGTTCAAGGCCTACAACCGCCGGGAAATGAAAGCCAACTTCCTCGCTCAGGTCCTTTCCGGCCTCATGCCGGTCATCAATACCTTCGTCGGCAACTTTTCCTACGTCGCCGTTTGCGTCGTTGGGGCCATCGGGGTCAGCCAAGGCTGGCTCACCTTCGGCGTCATTTCCTCCTTCATCCTCTTTGCCCGCCTTTTCACCTCGCCTCTTTCTTCCATTAGCCAAGGCTTGGCCCAAATGCAGAGCTGCTTGGCCGCCTCCGAACGCGTTTTCTCCTTCCTAGCTGAAGGCGAACTGCCGAATGAAGAAGGAAAAACGGCGCAAATCCCGGTTATAAAAGGCGAGGTCGATTTTGAACACGTTCGCTTTGCCTACGACGACGAGCCGGACAAAATTGTCATCTCTGACTTTTCATGCCACGTGAAGCCGGGCCAGAAAGTCGCCATCGTCGGCCCGACCGGGGCGGGAAAGACCACGCTCGTGAACCTTTTGATGCGTTTCTACGAACTGCGTGGCGGCTCGATCAAAATCGACGGGGTCGATACTTCGACGATGAAGCGCGAAAGCGTCCACGACCTCTTCGGCATGGTCCTCCAGGATACCTGGCTCTTCGAAGGAACGGTCCGGGAAAACCTGGTCTTCAACAAAACCGGCGTGAGCGACGACGACATCATGAAAGCGGCCCGCGCCTGCGGCATCGATAGTTTCATTGCCTCTTTGCCCCACGGCCTCGATACCGTTCTCGACGACAACACCTCGATCTCGGCCGGCCAGAAGCAACTATTCACGATTGCCCGGGCGATGATTCAGAACAACCCGATGCTCATCCTCGACGAAGCGACGAGCAACGTCGACACCCGGACCGAAATTCTCATTCAGGTTGCGATGGACCAGTTGACCTCTGGCCGCACCTCCTTCGTCATAGCCCACCGGCTTTCGACCATCAAGAACGCCGATCTCATTCTCGTCATCTCCCACGGGGACATCGTGGAGCAGGGGAACCATGCCGAGCTATTGGCCAAGAATGGCTTCTATGCCAATCTATACAATTCCCAGTTCGACGAGAATGCCGGCGACGGCTCAATCGATTCGATAATCAAAGAGAAAAATCTGGCGAAAGCCTCCTGAAAAGAAATCGATAACGGTTGAACCCGGTAAACGAGTTGCAACCCAAATGGCCCTTTCTAAACTATTGTCAGGAGGATTCTCAATGGACAGAATCAAAGTCGTTCAGTACGGCTGTGGGAAGATGAGCAAGCTCATCGTGCCGTACCTCCTTGCCAAAGGAGCCCAGATCGTCGGAGCCATCGACACCAACCCGGCCATCGTCGGCAAGGATCTCGGCGAGGCCCTCGGCCTTGGCCGGACTCTCGGAATCAAGGTCAGCGCCAACGCCGACGAAGTTCTCGACAATAGCGATCCGGATATTGCCATTGTCACCCTCTTCTCCCTAGTGAGCGATTGCTTCCCGCACTACATGAAGTGCCTCGAACGCGGAATCAACGTCATCTCGACCTGCGAAGAGGCGACCGATTGCTGGAGCACCGACCCGCTCCACGCCAATATCCTCGACGTCACGGCCAAGGAACACGGCTGCACCTTCGTCGGAAGCGGCATGGAAGACATCTACTGGGTCAACCTCGTTGCCCTCGCCTCGGCCGGCTGCGCCGACATCAAGGAAATCAGCGGCGAAGTTTCCTATAACGTCGAAGACTACGGCCTTGCCCTCGCCAAGGCCCACGGCTGCGACCTCACGACCGAAGAATTCGAAAAGACCCTCGCCCATCCGGGCGAAATCGTTCCTTCCTACGTCTGGAATTCCAACGAAGCCCTCGCCCGAAAGCTCGGCCTTACCATCAAGAGTGTGAAGCAGGAGAGCGAACCCTACGTCGTCGACCACGACGTCTATAGCGCCACCCTCGGCAAGACGATCAAGGCCGGACGCTGCATCGGCATGGCCGCGGTCGTCACGACCGAGACCTACCAGGGCATCACCCTCAAGACCAAGTGCATCGGCAAGGTCTACGGACCTCACGACGGCGATATGTGCGACTGGCACGTCAAAGGCACCCCGAATGTGGAATTCCACGTCGACAAGCCGGCAACCCCGGAGCACACCTGCGCGACGATCGTCAACCGGATCCCGGACGTCATCAATGCTACGGCCGGCCTTGTGACCGTCGATCAGCTCGACACCCTCAATTACCGGACCTACCCGCTCGAGTACTACGTCCGGCACTGCGGCTGCCATCACCATCATTAATCGGATTTAGCCCCTTTGGCCCCGGCTCTGCCGGGGCTTTCTTTCGTTTTGGCGGCCATTATGCTATAAAAAGCCCATGTCAATCATCGCCGGATATCTTTTGCCCCATCAAGCCAATCTCCTGCTTCGGCAGAAGTCGGGCGAGGGCGAGAAAACCCTTTTGGCCTATAAGGAAGTCGGCGAGCAGATCGCCCGCCTGAAGCCCGATACGATCATCATCGTGACCCCTCATATGGAGAGCTACCGGGACTATGTCCAGATTGCCGACGGCGAAGTCGGCAGCGGCCGCCTTTCCTATCGCGGCCGGGGCGAATATAAGTTCCGGATTCTTTACGACAAGCCCTTGGCCAAGGAAATCGCCATGGTCTGTTCCCTTTCCGACTTCCCGGCCGGGATGGAAGGAGAGCAGGAAGGAAGTCTCGACCACGGGACGATGGTGCCTTTATTCTTCCTCAACCGGAGCTATTCCTCTTTCAAAGCCGTCCGCATTGGCGTGAGCGGCCTTTCCCTTTATGACCATTACCGCCTCGGTCAGCTGATCGCCCGGGCTGTCTCGAGCCTCGGGCGGAAAGCCGTCGTCATCGCCTCAGGCGACCTTTCCCATAGGCATGAGGTCGAAGGGCACATGGAAGCGGCCGAACGTTACGAAAGGACGTTCCTCAATTCCCTTGCCCGGGCCAATTTCGGGGCCCTTCTCAACTTCTCGCGGCGCGAACTCCACCTGTCAGGGGAATGCTGCCAACGCCCGGCCACCGTTTTGGCCGGGGTCTTCGACCGGGAGAACGTCGAGGCCAAGGTCCTGTCCAAGGAAGTGATGGGCGAAGTAGGGCTCTCCGTCGCCTCCTTCATTCCTCGTGGCAGCAATCCGTCTAGGGCCTATCTCGACCTCTATCTAGCCAAGGAAAAGATGAGGATCGTGACGAAGCGGAGCCAAAGCGACGCGGTGGCCCGGCTCGCCTACGCGGCCCTCGACTACTACGTGAAGGAACGCGGCCGCCTTCCGATTCCTTCTTGGGTCCCCTCCAGCCTCCGGAACCAGCGGAGTGGCGTCTTCGTTTCCTTTTACAAATTCGGTTCGCCGCGAGGATGCCTCGGCACCTGCTTTGCCAGGGAAGGAAACCTCGCCAACGAAATCGTTTCCAATACCATCGCCTCGGCCTCGAGCGATCCCCGTTACGGGGAGGTCAGGGCCGACGAACTTCCCTATATCGAAATCAAGGTCGACGTCCTTTCCCGCCCCGAGCGGGTCAACGATCCGGCCCTTCTCAACCCTGAGCGCTTCGGCCTTATCGTCGAGCACGGCGAAAAGCGCGGCGTGCTCCTTCCGCGCCTCGATGGCATCGCGAGTGCCGACGAGCAACTCGACGTCGCCCTCAAAAAAGGACGTTTCGAGAAGGGCGAAAACTATTCGCTTTTCCGTTTCCTCAGCGCTTCCCACCGATAGAGAAGTAGGGACGAAGTTCGCCCTCTAGCGTCTTCCCGAGCCGCGGCTTCCCTTTTTCGGAAGCTCCGGGGAAGTAGAGATAGCCGTCGTCTTCCAAGTGATCGACGAGGAAGAGCGGCGGGGCTATCAAAACGTAACGTCCGCCCATCGTGCGGACTTTTTCTTCGAGAAAGCGAATTACGAGCGATCCAAGGCCTTTTTGCCGGAGCTTTTCGAGGACATAGAGATAAACGATCTCGTAGTTTTCCGGGTCGATTTTCTTCACGATTCCCCCGGCGAAAGGCACATCGTCCTTCTTCAGGAGAAGGGCGATGCCGATTTCGTCGTCGCCGATTCTAGGCCGCGAGGGGAAGAAGGAGGCAACTTCGGGGTCGCTACAGGAGAGGAAGACGGGTTTTACCATGATAGAGGCCAAAAAACATTTCCATAGTATAATCGTGGGGCTATGAATTGGCCTATTTTCAAACAGAACCTCCGCTACCACTATAAGAAATATCTCGCCATCCTTTTCGCTTCTTTGGCTTGGGTTTGCCTCATCGGCTCGATGGTCATGGAAATTCTCGCGGCCTATGACGGCGGAGGAAGGATCGTCGACTTCAACTGGGTTTGGAACCTCGTCTTCTCAGCCATCGTCTACGGGACGATTCTCGTCGGGAATTTACGCGGCACATCGACAGCCTTTTACGGCATTCTCCTCTTTGTCTTCTCGACGGTCATCAATGCCGCGATCAACCTTTTCCTAGGAGGGACCAACGTTTTCCTTTCCCTTTTGGCTGGGGATCCCGTCGGGGCGGCCTTTGCCGTGCTGAGCCTCCTCTTCGTCGCGGCCAGCATCGTGACGGGGGTCTTCGTCTATATCCGCTGCCGCGGCTTCCTTAACAATACCTACGCTTCTTACGCCGGCCTCCGGAATTGGACGATTGCCTTCTGCCTTTTGAGCGCCCTCTCGGCGCTGACCCTACCAGCCTTGACCGGTTTCATCAGCGGGTGGGACTTAAGCGTCGTTACTTCCTATTTCGCTGAGCTGGGCGATGTTTTCATCGCGGCGGCCATCTTCTTCACCGTGAGCCGCCTGAAGTCCGAATATTGACCTTTAAGGCTAAGCCATTCTTCTCTATAATTTTCCCCGCGAAGGGGAGTAACGCCTCGCTTTTTGCCCGTCAGGACGCCAAGAGGCCGGGCAAAGAGGGGAAATCCCGCGTGAGACCTTCCTGCGTTGGAGGTTTTCTATGTTAGAAAACAAAAGCGTCGACGAAGTGTTGACCTCGTTTTCAACGTCGGTTGAAAACGGACTGAGCGAGGAGGAAGTCAAGGCCAGGCAAGCCAAGTACGGCCCCAATGCCTTGGCCGAAAAGAAGAAGAAGGGCTGGTTCATGACCTTCATCGGGGAGTTCAAGGACCCGATGGTCATCGTCCTTTTCATCGCCGCCCTCATTTCGCTTTTCCTCGCCATCTTCTCCCCGGCCGAGGAAGGGGCGAGCGGCTTTGAGCTCTTCGAGCCCTATTTCGAAGTCATCATCATCTTTGCCGTCGTCATCCTGAATGCCGTCATCGGCACCGTCCAGGAGATGAAGGCCGAGAAAGCCCTCGAGGCCCTGAAGGAAATGTCTTCCCCGACGGCGACCGTCAAGCGGGGCGGCAAGATCCTCGACGTCAAGGCGAGCGAACTCGTCCCGGGCGACATCGTGATCCTCGAGGAAGGGCGGACCGTCCCGGCGGACCTTCGCCTTCTCAAGTCCTTCTCCATGAAGGCCGACGAAAGCTCCCTCACCGGCGAATCGGTTCCTTCTGAGAAGGATGCCGACATCACTTTCAGCGAGGAAGTCGGCGTCGGCGACCGCGTGAACGAAGTCTTCATGTCGACCCCGATCGTCTACGGACGCGGGGAAGGCGTCGTCATCGCGACCGGCATGAATACCGAAATCGGCCGCATCGCCGAGATGCTCGAAAGCGGGGAGGAGGAAATGACCCCGCTCCAGAAGAAACTGGCCGGCCTTTCCAAATTCCTCGGCTATTTGACCCTTGGCATCGTCATCGTGATGCTGGCCGTCAAGCTCATCTATAGCGGCGTGCGCGGCGTCATCGCGACCGAATGGGGCGAAGACCTCCTCGACAGTGTTTCCCTCGCCGTCGCGGCAATCCCGGAAGGCCTTCCGGCCGTCGTTACCATCGTCTTGGCCCTCGGCATGCAGAAGATGGCCAAGGTCAATACCATCGTCCGGCGCCTGGCTTCGGTCGAGACCCTCGGGGCCGTCAGCTATATCTGCTCTGACAAGACCGGTACCCTCACCGAAAACAAGATGACGGTCGTCGGGGCCTACCTCCCGGGCAAGCTCTATGCCCGCGAGGACCTCAATGACGAACACCTTTCTCTCTTAGCCAAGGGCATGTGCCTTTGCTCCAACGCCTCGATTGAAAACGGTGTCTACGGCGACCCGACTGAGGTGGCTCTCGTCAACTACGCGAATAGCCTCGGCATGAGCAAGAGATCGCTCGAGGAAGCGACGCCCCGCATCAACGAATATCCCTTCGACTCCGTCCGGAAGATGATGTCGACCCTCCATGACAGCAAGGACGGGAACGAAGTCGTCTACACCAAAGGCGCGATGGACCAGATCCTCAAGCATTGCGTTTCCATCCGCGAGCTGGACGGGAGCGTCCGCCCGATCACCGAAAAGGACATCGAGGACGTCAAGGCGGCCAGCAACGAGATGGCAGCCAGTGCCCTCCGGGTCCTGGCTCTCGCCTACCGCGAGGAAAAGCTCGGCGCGACCAAGAAGGAAATCGCCGAGGAGAACCTCGTCTTCGTCGGCCTCACCGGCATGGTCGACCCGCCGCGGGCTGCGGCCAAGCCGGCCGTTGCCACCCTCCGTGGCGCCGGCATCACGACCGTCATGATCACCGGCGACCACGTCGACACCGCCTTCGCCATCGCTAAGGAACTCGGCATTTGCTCCGAGCGGAGCGAGTGCATGTCCGGCGACGAGATCGATGCCTGCACGCCGGAAGAACTCCAGAAGCGCACCGAGAAGGTCCGGGTCTTCGCCCGGGTCTCGCCTGAGAACAAAGTCCAGATCGTCAAGGCCATCAAAGCCAACGGCCACATCGCGGCCATGACTGGCGACGGCGTCAACGATGCCCCGTCTCTCAAGGCGGCCGACATCGGCATTGCCATGGGCATCACCGGCACCGACGTCGCCAAAGGCGCGGCTGACATGGTCCTGGCCGACGACAATTTCGCTTCTATCGAAAAGGCCGTTGAGGAAGGCCGCGGCATCTACGCCAACATCAAGAAGACGATCCTCTTCCTTCTTTCCAGCAACATCGGCGAAGTGGTGGCCATGTTCATCGCGGCCGTCATCGGCCTCGACACCCCGCTCATCGCCATTCACCTTCTCTGGGTCAACCTCGTCACCGACTCGCTCCCGGCCGTCGCCCTTGGCTCCGACAAGAAGCCGGACGACATCATGCGCGACCAGCCGCGCGACCCGAAGGAATCGCTCTTCGCCCACGGCGGCTGGGCCGTCATGTTCGGCTATGGCATTGCGATCGGCCTCATTACCTTGGCTGCCTTCCTCATCACCCCGCTTGCAGACGGCATTGCGCTCGATGTCACAGCCATCAACAACTACTTCACCGCCCATCCCCAGCAACTCGAGGAATCGCAAGCCATGGCCTTCACGGTCTTGGCCTTCTCGGAACTCTTCCACATGCTTGGCATGACCAACGTCAAGAAGTCGTTCGTCTTCGTCTTCGCCGACCCGAACAAGATGCTCTGGCTCTCCTTCTTCATCGGCCTCGGCCTCCAGTTTCTCGTCGTCGAGACGCCGGGGCTCAACAACTTCTTCTCGGTCTATCCGCTTCACGATCATCCGATCGATTACCTCTGGGTCTTCCTCCTGGCCATCGTGCCGCTTGTCATCCACGAGATCACTGTTCTGGTCCTTTGGATCAAAAACTTGATCTCCAAGGCGAAAAAAGAAGCCTAAGAGCGTGCGTCCCTCCTTTTCTCTCTTGAAGGGGAGGGACGCTTTTACTATATTTATTGGGCTGCCGTCTTAGCTCAATCGGCAGAGCAATCGCTTCGTAAGCGATAGGTTGATGGTTCGATTCCGTTAGACGGCACCATCTGCGAATAAAGCCCCGACTCAGGTCGGGGTTTTCTTTTGCCTTCGAAGGGAATGATCGCCAAACCGGAAACGACCTTCCTCGGCCGGCCATGGGGCTTGGGTGGCTTTGCAAAGAAGTTGAAATTGGCTATTGCCCTCCGGGGAGGTTCTCCCTATAATTCCTCTCGCGGTTGGGTGTTTAGCTCAGCTGGGAGAGCATCTGTTTGACGTACAGAAGGTCAGGAGTTCGATCCTCTTAGCACCCACCAACCTTGATAATCTCGACCCCGCGGCGGGTCGTTTTTTTATACGAAACTGCCGCTTTCGGCCCGGCGTACTTCCTCAAAGTAGCGGGAAATCCTTGCCGCGGTCCGGTGGATGCTGCGCTCGCTCGTCGCCTTGACCGCCAAGGCAAGGCAGATTTTGGTGCTTTCCTCGGCAAAGGGAATGATCTTGTGGGTGCCGTCGGCTTCAGTCCTCCGCTTCATGTGGCTGGAAATGAAGTAGGGGACGGAAGCATTCTTGACGAGAACCCAGTAGGAACGCTCGTCATCTTGGAGAATGAAGCGGACGCCTGGCATCTTGGCCTTGACGAAATTGGTCCAGAAGCCGCCCTTGTTGAAAATGAGGATGTCCGAGCCTTCGAGGTCGCGGAAATGGACCTCGTCTTTGTTGGCCAGGGCGTGATCGTTGGGAACGGCCAGAAGAATCTGTTCATGGAAAAGCGGGTAGAGTTCAACTCCCGCGTGTCGCCGATCCTGAATGATGGCAATGTCGCAGCGGTGCTCGGCAAGGGCCTTGAGAGCTTCGTCTTCGGCCACGATGTCTTTTGTCACGTGCGGCTGCTTGAGGCGGCCTTGGAGGACCGAAGCGACTTTGTAGAGGGGAACCGGGGCGATGGAGAGGACCGAAAGCGAAGTCTGAAGGCGCTTCATTCCTTCGATTTCAGCCTGAAGCTCCGCCGCATCGTCGACGACTTTCTTGGCCAGGGAGACGACTTTCTCGCCGGCCTCGGTGAGGAAAAGGCGGTTGCGCTCGCGGTAAAAGATCGCGATGCCGATTTCATCCTCGAGGGACTGGAGACTTCTCGTGACGCTCGGCTGCGTTAAATAAACCAGCTTGGCGACTTCGCTGACGCTGCCAGTCTCGGCAAACAAGACAAGATGTCGTAACTGCCTTAGCTCCATGCAATGAACGAAATGAGGGTATGCGCCCTTAACATTATTTATAAATGTATCCTTCACCCTATTTCAAGTGTAAAGGAGCGGTTCGACAAAGCTTGTCGCCATAATTAAAATCGTGTCATGACCAAACTTGCGAAACTTGTTTTTGGGATGCTTTGCCTAGCGTCTTTCTCCATTTCCTTCCTCTTGTTTTCTTGCGGTAGCAGTGACTCGGATTCTCTTCTATTGGCCGTAGGCGATTCCTTTGCCTATGTCTTAGACGACTACCCGCCTAGCACATCTACCTACGAGGTCGAGCCTTCTTCCGTTGCCAGTTTCAATGGCGGCGATCTCGTCATTGCATCGGAGGGAAAGTTCACAATTAGAGTGACAAACGGGACTTCTACTTTCGTTCAAGAAGGCGAGGCGGTGCAAAAGGCGCTTTCGGCCTATATCCCTTCGCCGCGGCTCAAGATGGGCTCCGACATCGAACTGTCGCTGAGGACTGGTTCGAGCGATGCTTATCTAGAACAGATTTGCGGCTTTGCCGCGGCCTCTTTTGAAGGAACGAAGGTAACCGGTCTCCAAGAAGGAACGGCGGCCTTCCACTTCCGGACCTCCGACGGGGAAATCTCCCAAGTTATTGAAATCGAGGTCTACGATCCGAGCAAGCCGACGAACGTCCGCCTGCTTTCCGACGTCGACAAAACCCCGGTCGGCACCTATTTCACTTTGACGACTCTCGTAACGCCAAGTTCGATGGCCGATGACGTCGAAATCGTGGTCGACGAGGGAGAAAACCTCGTTCGGATGGACGGACTCCGGGGATATGGCCTCAAGCCCGGAACCGTCCGCCTCCACGCCGAATGCCTCGGGGTGTCGTCGGACGAACTTGCCATCGAGATTCAGGATGCTTCGGAACTCGATCCGGCGACCTTCCGGATTTACACGAGCGACTATAACCCGGCGGTCGGGGAAGAAACGACCCTTTCGGCCGGCATATTCCCGGCCGGCTACGAAGCGGCCATCACGTATGAGATGACCCCGCTCGAAGGGGAGTGGACGTTCGACGAAGAAAGTCTCACCGTTACCCCGGAAAGCATCGGTTCCTGTCTTATCAGGGCCCAATGCGGAGCCGACGCAAGTAATGCTATCTATCTTTATTCCCACGCCGAGGAAGCCGAGCCGCTGTCCGGCATGCTTACCCTCAACCGTCGGAATTACGATAGCCTGGGGATGCAGGCTTCCTTCAACTATCGTGGCGAGGAGGAGACGTCGATCGTCATCCTCGACGGGGACGGCGCCACCCTTTCCGACCAAAGCTCCGCCCCCTCGATCGAACGTCTTGGCGGAATCGTCACGGCCGCCGCCCTTGGTCCTGATGGCATGCTGAGCAACCAGGTCTCCTTCTCGACCTTTGCGAGCGATCCTTACGAAGGGAATTCCCAAGAAGCCTTCATGGCTGCCTTTACTCCGGCGGCCAGCAACGAAGATGCCTACTACCGGAGCGAGCATGGTCTTCCTTCCGGGGGCGATGAGGCCTTTGGGGCCAAGCCGGTTCGCCCGGAGTACGTTCCGATGGGCTCTGATGGCGAATTCCTCCGCAATTCCTCCGCGATTTATGTCGATTTCGGGGCTGGTTACCAGCTTTATGACGAATACGGGAAGCCTTATAAGGTCCTCTATGCGGCCGGTGGCTATTTGACTCTTGAGGACGTGGCTGCCTATATCTACGGCTTCGGAAACGTACCGGCCAACTATGAGGCCGATCGTTCGTTCAACCCCCAAAATTCCATTTGGGGCATCTACCTCCGACTGAACAACACCTTTTTCTCGGGAGATACCGACAACTATCCCTATGAACCGGAATTGCCCCGGATCTATGGCTGCGGCGGCGATCTTCGCTACTACGAGGTCGACATCGGCGGGAGCGGCTACAACTCGGGGACGAGCATCAACCGCGGTTCTCTCCGAATCGTTTATAGCCGGTATTATGCTGACCGGACGCCGATCGAGGATCTCGAGGACCGCTATGTCTTCTATACCTACAACCATTACAACGACTTCCAGGAATACCTGAATTACCGCGGCGGCTGGGGCGAGCGTTTCGGCAAGGTCACGGCCGGCGGTCAGGCCAATAGCAGCACCGGGCCGGCGCCTTCCCCTTACGTCCCGGTGACACGAGTTAACTTCCTGACCCTATTTTGAAAGCGCTTTTAATCCTGATTGTCTATAATGTCCTAAAGGAGATCTCGTTATGGCGATTATGAAAAAGAAAGACGAAAAGAAGGCCGCGCCGGCCGCCAAGGAAACGAAAGGCAAGGATTGCGGTTCGAAGACCTGCCCGGTCAAGAAGGAAGCGGTGAAAAAGGAAGCGGAAGCTGCCCCGGTCGAAGCCGCGGCCGAGCGGAACGACAAAGTCCGCCGTTACCACATCGTCCAGCATCCGAGCGGCGGCTGGACCGTCAAGTTTGCCGAAGGCGAGAAGAACATCAAGATCTTCAAGACGCAGAAGGAAGCCCATGATTACGCTTCCCAGATGGCCCAAAATCAAAAGGGCCGCGGCGTCAAGGCTTCGGTCGTCGTTCATTCGAAGAAAGGCAAACTCCGGAAAATGCATTAATCGAGGGTGGACAACGCTTTCCCCTTTCGTATAATGATGAGGCCCTAAAGGCCGGTGCATCTGTAGTTCAATGGTAGAACACCAGCTTCCCAAGCTGGTTACACGGGTTCGATTCCCGCCAGGTGCTCCATATTGAAAGCATAGGTTTGATACGCTAAAAACGGCTATTCAAACCTTTTTTTGTGCCAAAATTAGCAGTATTTAACATAAATTAATTGAATGAAGTTTTAGTTTTTGATTTTGCACGAATCAAAATAGAGGAGTAGCCACTTTAATAGTTGAGGAACTGGAGAGAATATCTAATTGTCAAATAACTGTGGATGCTTCTATTACTGCTTTGCCTTTTTTATGAATCGAGGTATTAAGACAATAAAAAAGCAGACAGTTTATAGAAGTGGAGTTCTCTAACTAATTATAAAATGAGAGAATAAAATGATTTTTATTTTGTAATTCTTGTGTCTATATATTTAAATTTCCATATAAATATTTTTAAAATTAGGGGGTATTGAATATGGCATATATCTTAAGTGATCGTTCAGTTGAATTAATAAAAGAAATTCAAAAAGATGATAAAAACCATTTTAAGATTACCAATAAAAATGAATTATTAGAGTTTGCTATGGGTGTCAGTTTTCTTATGATGTTTCAAGGATTAAAGGGAAAAAATAAATTATCTCCTGAACAAGAAGCTAAATTAGGGGAACTTACAGCTTTAATGGAAGAATTAAATGAACATCAAGATGATATTGATTACGAAGATTTAAATAGGCGCCTATAAGATTAAAATACTGATTTGAGACCATTATGATGCGTGCCCCTCCTCCTGTGTCCAGGATTCGGGGCACACATCAATCCCCTTTCTTTCTTCTTTGGAATCGTTATCGGCGGGGAAAACAAGTCCTCAGTCGAAGAGGCCTCTTCCTCAGACCAAGGGACCACGGATGAATCTTGTGTAAGAAAGAAAACCGGCCATCACCACCCCTAGGGGTGGCCGGCCGGGCTTGAACCAAACGAGGTAGCCTTCTATCCTTGCGATTGGAGTCAAAAGGAGA
>CALVSB010000021.1 GCA_944358895.1 uncultured Bacilli bacterium
TCGGGCATTGCCCTAGACGCCTTAATCGTAAGCCGAATCGGCGGCCTAAGGAACGCCCTGGCCAAATAGTAGAAAAAGCCCTCGCGAAGGAGGGCATGAAGATCAAGATCGGCCGGCGGCGCGCCTAGTCCTTGGCCCGCAGGTAGGAATCGTAGGCCGCTTTGCGGCCGACGCCTAATTCTTCCATCGCGGCTTTGACGGCACCTTTCCCGAGGGAGAGGTGCTTTTTCATGAAGGCATCGAGCTCTTTGGGGGAGACTTCTTTGGCCTCTTCCTTGCTGCCGGACACGACAAAGGCGATTTCCCCGCGGAGGCTTCCCTCCTCGATGCATGAGAAGTCGGCCAGGGTTCCGTGAATCGTTTCCTCGTGGATCTTGCTGATTTCCCGGGAGAGGGAGATTTCCCGGTCTTCCCCGAGGACTTTCGCGAGGTCCGCGAGCGTCTTCACAATGCGGGTTGGGGCTTCGTAGACGATGGTCGGTTCTTTCCGTTCCCTGATGGCTTCGAGGACGGCTTTCCGTTCCTTGCCCGAGAGGGGCAGGAAGCCTTGGAAGAAGAAGCGGGCGTCGGGGAAGCCGCTTAGGCAATAGGCCGCGAGGGCCGCCGAGGTGGCTGGCACGAGGGTTGAGGCGATGCCTTGCTCGACCGCTTCGTGGACGAGGGCGGCGCCGGGATCGCTGAGGCAGGGGTGGCCGGCATCGGACATATAGGCGATGGCGCCGCCTTTTTCTTTGAGGAGCGCGATGGCCTTGGCGGCCTCCTCCCGTTCGTTCTGGGAGCGGATGGAGGCAAGGGCTTTGCCTTCGATCCCGAGATAGGAGAGAAGTTTTCGAGCGTTCCGCGTGTCCTCGGCATAAATTCGGGAAGCTGCCCTGAGAGCCTCGACCGCGCGCGGGGCGATGTCGGAAAGATTCCCGAGGGGGGTGACGACGAGATAAAGAAGAGGCTCTCCGTCGTAGGAGGGCAGCCGCTTAAGCATTCTTGGGTCCCTTTCCCTGACCTTTCGGCCGGTTGTCCGGACGATTGTGTTGGCTGTTATTGCGGTTTTGAGCGGGCTTTTGCGGACGTTTTTGCTGATTATTGCGGTTGTTGGGCTGGCTATTGCCTTGGCCGTGGGCCGGGCGGTTGCTCGGGTTGGGGGCAGGATAGCCGGGGTTTGAGGAGGCCGGCTTAGCGTTATTTTGGAAGGACGGCTTCTTGCTATAGCCTTGGGCCGAGCGCTTTTCGAGCTCGCGGTATTCTTCGAGAGTGACGTTCTTGATATCGCCGGGCGCGCTCAGCTTGACCGTCCTCGAGAGGACGTTGTAGCCGTCGACTTTGTAGGAAGTCCCGTCGATGCCGATCACGGTGCCGAGGTGGGGGAAGTCTTTCTTTTCTTCCGTGTAGATCGGGTCTTCGTAAGCCAAGCAGCAAATGAGCTTGCCGCAATGGCCGGACAGCTTCGGGATGTTGATCGTCAGCATCTGATTCTTGGCAAGCGATAGGCTGATGCCGGTAAATTCCTGAATGAAGGTTGAACAGCAAAGGGGCAGCCCGCAGATGCCGATGCCACCGACCATCTTGGCCCGGTCGCGGCTGGCGACTTGGTGAAGCTCGATCCGGCAATCGAGTTCGTGGGCGAGAATCTTGACGAGTTCCCGGAAGTCGACCCGGTTGTCGCTTGTGAAGTTAATGGTGCACTTGCTTCCTTCGAGATCGAAGTGGGCGCTCATCGGCCGCATCTGGAGGCCGAGTTTCTTGATTTCCCGCTCGGCTACGTAGAGGGCGGCCTTCTCGCCGTCGCGGTTGACGCGCTCGGCTTCGTAATCGTCCTCCGTTGGCCGCCGAAGGACCGGCTTGAGCGGTATGTCAGAGGTGTAGCTGGCTAGCTTGATCGGGACGGAGAGAACCTTGCCGACCCCGCGGCCTTCGCTCGTTTCGACGACGACTTCGTCACCCGGTTTGAGATCTTCGATCGAGGTCGAGAAAAAATACTTCTTGTTGGTTCCGGGAAGAAGGATGGCTACGTAATGCGTTGGTGTTGCGGTCATATCAGGCGTCCTTGTAAATGAATCGGGCTAGATGGTCGATGACAAGGTTCGGGGCCATGTTCATGTCGAGCTCCGAACGGGCCAAGAGGGCCTCGCGGAGACTGGCCGGTAGGTGGTAACGGTTCTCACCGATCAACTTGATGATTTTAGCATAGGGAGCCATTTTGGGCTCCATGCCTTCTTGGAGAAGGGCGGCATCTTTCAAGACGGCGGCGATCAAGATAAGGAGGCGCCTCGCGTCCTCCTTCTTGGCAAAGGGAGAAAGCAGAACCTTCTCAAAGCGGTAAAGTCCCTCCCCTTTTTCTCGCCCGAGGTCGGTCATAGCTTCTTCGTAGAGGGCCTTTTTCTCGAGGTAATCGTTTTCGGCTACCGCTTCTTTGATGAGCTCTCCGTCATTGAGAAAGAGAGCCATGAGAGCGGCATCGTCTTCCTTGACCCCAAGGCTTACGGCATCTTTGACAACATCGTCATAGGGAGCTTTGACGAAACGAATGGTCTCGCTTCTTGAGATGATGGTCGGCAGGACGCGGGCAAGATTCTCGCTCGTGAGAATCGCATAGCAGCCTTTCGGCGGTTCTTCGAGGAATTTAAGAAGGGAGTTCACGGCTTCGACTGTCATATTCTCTACGAGGTGAATGACATAGACCATGATACCGCGGCGTTCGAGCGGCGTTTTCGAGAAGTCGCCCATGACGGCCTGGATCGTTTCCTTTTTGATGGACGAAAGACTCCCGTCGACGAAAAGGAAGTCGGCATAGCCGCCGCGACGAACCCGTTCGCATGTCTTGCAGGACTCGCAGGCGAGGGGGGCCGGGTGCTCGCAGAGGAAGGACTCGGCCAGGAAATAGGCCGCTTCCTTGAGCGGCAAGCCGGGTTCTCCGGCAAGGAGATAAGCATGGGCCAAACGGCCGCTCGAAAAGGCACCCGTCAGGACTTTCAGGGCAATGGGCTGGGTTTTGCGGAGATAATCGATGAATCTCATCGCCACCGGAGCCTCTTCTCCACCGCCTCCCAGCAGGCTTCGATCACCTGATCGACGCTCTTTGAGGCATCGACTTTGACGATGCGGTGGGGGTTCTCTTTCGTAAGTTCTTCAAAGCCTTTGTGGACCAGTTCGTGAAAGGAGATCTTTTCGAGGTCGAGGCGGTTGACCTCGCGGTTCGGGTTGGCTTCGATCCGCTCGATGCCGGCCTCGGGATCGAGGGAAAGATAGATGGTGAGGTCCGGCTCGAACCCTTCGGTCGCGAAGAGGTTCAGCTGGTAAACCTCAGCCATTCCTAGCCCCCGGGCCATGCCTTGGTAGGCTAATGAGGAATCGAGGAAGCGATCGGATATGACGACCTTCCCCTCCTTGAGGGCCGGGATGATCTTTTCGACGAGGTGCTGCCTTCTCGAGGCGGCATAGAGGAGCGCTTCGGTCCGGGGATCCATGGCCGTGTTCTTCTTTTCGAGGATCACGTTACGGATTTCTTCCCCGATCGGGGTCCCGCCGGGTTCGCGCGTCAAAACGACTTCCCGCCCGGAATCGGCGATCCGCTTGGCAATCTCTTTTATGACGGTGCTCTTGCCCGAGCCTTCGCCGCCTTCAAAGGTGATGAACATTTAGATTTTCTTCCTTCCCTCGAACGCCTTCTCAATCGTGAGCCCGTCGGCGTAGTCGAGCGAGCCGCCCATCGGCAGCCCGTAGCCAAGGCGCGTGACCTTGATGCCGGTCGGGGAGAGGAGCTTCGAGACATATAGCGAGGTCGTCTCGCCTTCGATCGTCGGGCTGAGGGCCAAGATCACTTCCTGGAAGTTGCCGTTTTTGACCCGTTCGAGGAGCGAGGAAACGCTCAAACCTTCCGGTAGGAGCCCCTTGCTTGGAGAAATGACGCCCCCGAGGACATGGTAAAGGCCGCGGTAGCCAGCCTTTTCAATCGTCATGGCGTCGCGGTCGCCCTCGACGACGCAGATGATGGAGTGGTCGCGCTCCTCATCGTCGCAACAGGGACAGGCGTCGCCTTCGCGGTAAAGGCCGCAGGTGGGGCACTTGGAAATCTTGGCGCCGACTTCCTCGATAGCCGAGGCAAAAGTCGCGCGGTCCTCTTCGTCCATGCGAAGAACCGCGTAAGCCATCCGCTCGGCGCTTTTCGAGCCAACGCCCGGAAGTTTGGAAAAAGACAGGGTCAGTTTTTCAAGGCTTGGGAGCTCCCTCATTAGAAGGGAAGGCCTCCTTTGCGGCCGGTGATGTCTTCGTCGATCTTTTCGGCTTCGGCGACGATTTTCTTGACGGCTTCGTTGATTGCGTTGACGATGGCCTGCTCGAGCATGTCCTTGTTGTCTTTCTCAAGGGCATCGGCATCGATGTCGACTTTGACGAGGGTCTTGTCGCCTTTCATCGTGACTTCGACCATTCCCGCGTTGCTGGCGGTGAATTCCTTTTCGTTCAAGGCCTCGTGAGCCTTTTGGAGCTCGCGTTGCATCTTGTTGGCCTGCATGAGCAGCTGTTGCATTTGGTTCATTGTTGATATCTCCTTTTATCAGTCGACTTTGGGTAGGTTGGGGTGGCATTCGCCACGGGCCGGGAGGGTGCGGGCCATCTTTCGCTGGTTGAAGGCTTTCATGACCTCGCTCCGTTCGTTCGGGCCGAGGGCATAGACGAAGACTTTATGGCCGAGGAGGGTCTGGATGACCTCCTCGAGACCTTTTTGGTTGGCCTTGATGTTGACTCGTTCCTTCAGGCGGTCGAAGTCGAAGGTCAGAACCAAGGCTTCCCCAGACAGACAGAACGGATTGCCCTGGATGAGAAGGCTCGCGATATCGGAGAACTTGTCGTCGTCCCTGAGGGTCTCGAGGCGTCTCCAGTTTTCGGAAAGGTCTTTCCGTTCCTGCTTCGAGGCATTCGCGATGATAGCCATGATGTCATCCATTTCGAGTTTGTAACTCTCCCCGGATGTTTCGAGGTGAGGATGGATAATCTTGCTGGTATCGAGTTTCGGCAAGACCGTTTTCGGCGCGGGCTTCGGCGCCGGCTTTGCCTCCGGCTTCTTGCTTTCGGGGATCGGTTCGTCCGGGTCGAAGAGGAAGTCCGGCGGTTCGGCTTTCTTGGGAGCTTCTTCGACGGCCGGCTTGGCTTGGGGGGCGACTGGCGCGGGGGCCGGGGTCGGCGTCGCCTTCTTGACCGACGTCGCCTCCGGGGCTTTTTGCGGAGCCGGGGCGCTTTCTTTTTTGACCTCCGGTTTCGGCGCGGCGGCCGCGACGGCCGGCTGGCTATCGAGCATCATGTAATGGTCGTCGATCGAAGCAAGCTTGAGGACTGTAAGTTCGAAAAGCGACCGCACATCCGTGATGAATTTGTAGGAATTTTGGGCAGCGAGCAGCTCGTCGATGAAGGCGACGAGGTGGTGGACGTCGATTTTGGAAGCCAAGCCGAGGGCCTCGTCTTCCTTGATGAAGCGGAGGAGCGAAGCCTCGTGGCTCTTCTCATAGACAAGGACGTCGCGGAAGATGGCGATGAGGTCGCTGGTCAGGCGACGGAAATCGATGCCTTTGATCGCGTAGGCGTCGATCTTGCCCATGACGCGGGGGAGGTCGTTTCGGAGGAGGCTCTCGATGAGGTCGAGTTTCTCTGCTTTCGAGGCCAAGCCGTAGATTGTATAGACGTCATCCTCGCTCAAGCTGGAACCGCTGTAGGCAAGGGTTTGGTCGAGAATTGAATAGGCATCGCGCATCCCACCGTCGGCCAATGAGACGATGATGTCCACGGCTTCCTTCGAGTAGGAGATGCCTTCCTTGCCGAGGACCTCGATGAGCTTGCTTTCGATTTCCTCGTCGGTGAGCTTGGCGAAATCGAAGCGCTGGCAGCGGCTCACGATGGTCGGAAGGACCTTGTGGGGCTCGGTCGTGCAAAGAATGAAAACAACATTCTCCGGCGGCTCTTCGAGGGTCTTCAGAAGGGCGTTGAAGGCCCCGGTCGACATCATGTGGACTTCGTCGATGATGTAGACCTTGTAGCGTCCTTTGATCGGGGCGTATTTGATCTTGTCGATGAGATCCCGGACCTGGTCGACGCCATTATTGGAGGCCGCGTCGATTTCGATGACGTCCGGATGGCTGCCCTCGCTAATAGCGATGCAGTTTTCACATTTGTTGCATTGGTGGCCGACGCCTTCTTCACAGTCGAGAGCCTTGGCGAAAAGGCGGGCCATCGAGGTCTTGCCCGTCCCCCGAGGGCCGGCGAAAAGGTAGGCATGGGCGATCTTCCCGCTCGTCAGGGCATTGCGAAGAGTCCCGACGACGGCCTTCTGGCCGGCGACCTCTTCGAAAGACTGCGGACGGTACTTCAGGTAAAGAGCTTTGTATGACATTCCACCCGTGATTATAGCCGCTGGCCCATGCTCCTTCCATTATGGAAGGGAGGCTTAATGCTATAATGCGTCCGCTTTATGATGGAAGAAACGATGAGAAACCGCCTAGAGGCGGTCAAGAAAAGATTTGCCGAGATCGAGGAAGAGCTTGCTTCGCCCGATATTGCGAGCGACATCAAGCGGCTGACGGACCTTAGCAAGGAGCGGGCTTCGCTTGAGAAGACGAACGAGGAGTACGCGACCTACGTGAAACTGGAGTCCGATCTCAAGGACATCGACGAGAATACCGATCCGGAACTCGCCGAGTTGATGAAGGAGGAGCGCAAGAAAATCGTTCTTCGCCTCGAAGAAATGGAAAAGAACTTCGAGACCGAGCTGATTCCCCAGGACCCCAACGACAAGAAAAACATCATCGTCGAGATCCGGGGCGCGGTCGGCGGCGACGAAGCCAACCTCTTTGCCGGCGACCTCGAGCGGATGTATGTCCGTTACGCCGAGAGCCAGGGATGGAAAGTCAAATACATCGATAGCGAGGAGGGGGCAGCCGGCGGCTATTCCTACGTTTCGTTCATGATCAAGGGCGAGAACGTCTACTCGAAGCTCAAATTCGAAAGCGGTGCCCACCGGGTCCAACGGGTCCCGAAGACCGAAGCCTCGGGCCGCATCCATACCTCGACGGCGACCGTTCTTGTCATGCCGGAAGCTGAGGAAGTCGACGTCAAGATCAATCCGAGCGACCTCAAGATCGATACCTACCGTTCCCAAGGCGCGGGCGGACAGAACGTCAACAAGACGGAATCGGCCGTCCGGATCACCCATATCCCAACCGGCATCGTCGTGAGTTGCCAGACGGAAAAGGCCCAGCTCCAGAACAAGGAAATCTGCATGCAGATGATCCGGGCCAAGGTCCACGATTTCTACCAGTCCAAGATCGACGAGGCCCGTTCCTCGGAACGGAAGCTCAAGGTCGGTACCGGCGAGCGGAGCGAGAAGATCCGCACCTACAACTACCCGCAGAACCGGGTGACGGACCACCGGATCGGCTTTACCGTCAACACGCTCGACCGGGTGATGGAAGGGGAACTCGAACCGATCATCGAAGCCCTTATCCACTATGACCAGGAGCAACGGCTCCTCGAAATGAAATGACCATCGCGGAAGCTTATTCGAAATACGCCAAGCTGGCGAAGGAAAAGGACATCTACTCGATGGATGTCCGGCGTCTATTGGTCCATTACGAGCATCTTCGCGACCAGCTCGACGTCATCACCGAAGGAAAGCGGGAGATGCAGAATCTACCAGCTTTCGAGGAGGGAATGAAGCGCCTCCTCAACGACGAGCCGGTCGAGTACATCATCGGGGAAGCCGAGTTCCTCACGCGGAAACTCAAGGTCGATCGCCGGGTCCTCATCCCGCGGCTCGAGACCGAAGAGCTCGTTGCGACCTTCAGCGAGCGGATCGGGGATTATTTCAATCCGCGCAACATGCTGGCCGTCGCCGACATCGGAACCGGCTCGGGCTGCATTGCCATCGCGGTCAAGGACTCGTTCCCGAACTTCTTCGTCTATGCTTCCGACGTCTCGAGCGATGCGCTCGAAGTCGCCAAGGAAAACTTGGCGGGCAGCGGGGAAGAGATCACTCCGCTCCTCGGCGATGCCCTCGAGCCCTTCATCAAGAGCGGCCGGAAGCTCGACGTCATCATTTCCAACCCGCCTTACATTACCGAAGGGGAATACGTCCAGCCCTCGGTAACCAACTTCGAGCCGGAGAGCGCCCTTCTCTTCAAAGAGGACGACAACGTTTACCAAAAGATTCTCTCCCGCTTGGATGAGGTCAAGAAAGGACCGATCGTCCTCTTCTTCGAAATCAGCCCTGAGCTCGTCGACTACCTGAACAAACTCATGGTCAAGTATCTGAAAGACTATTCGTATGAATTCATGGAGGACAGCAATGGCTTTGTTCGCTTCTTGGTCATTGATGTGAATTGATATGGGTATCAAAGAAGAAATTCAGGCCGCGGGAACGGCCATGAAAAACGGCGGGATTGCCGTTTTCCCCACCGAGACGGTTTATGGCATCGGCGTGGCCTACAATCAAGAAAACGCCTACAAAACCCTTGTCAATTTGAAGAAAAGGCCGCCGGAGAAGCCCTTTTCGATGATGTTTGCCTCGCTAGAAGATGCTCTTCCGCTCCTCGATGTCGATGAGCGGCGGAAGAAGCTGATGTCGGCCTTCCTTCCCGGCCAGGTCACTTTCCTTTGCCGGGCCAAGAAAGGCCTCCCTCACCAATGCGATCTCGGAACCGGGATCGTCGGCGTCCGCGTACCGTCCGGCGAGACGGCGATGAAAGTGATGAAGGCGGCGGGCTGCCCGTGCCTGGTGACGAGTGCCAATCTCTCGGGCATGAAAACGGCCCTGACTCTCGAAGAGGCCAAGGCTTATTTTCCGGCGGGTGTCGATGCCTTTGTCGGCGGTGAATGCACCTCGAAAGTGGCGACGACCATCATCGACCTGACCGGCGACGAGCCGAAGCTCGTGCGACAAGGCGAAATCAAGCTCGAGGACATTGATAAAGTTTGGAGGAACGAACAATGAAGATTGCCATCGGAAGCGACCACGCGGGGTACATCCTGAAAGAAAAGATCAAGGAACACCTTCTCGCGAAGAACTATGAAGTTCTCGACGTCGGAACGAACGACGGGGCGACGAGCGTCGACTACCCGGTCTATGGCGAGGCGGCGGCCCGCCTCGTGGCAAGCGACGAGGCGACCTATGGGGTCGTTTGCTGCGGCTCGGCCATCGGCATCTCGATTGCCGCGAACAAGGTGAAGGGCATCCGTTGCGGGATTGCCTACAACGACGAGGTTGCCCGCCTCATGCGCGAGCACAACAACGCAAACATGATCGCCTTTGGCGAGCGCGAAATGGGAGTCGAGGATTGCCGCCGGCGCCTCGACATCTTCCTCTCGACCTCCTTCGCCGGGGGACGGCACGCCCGGCGGGTCGAGGAGCTCGACAAAATTTCCTGATTCGAGGGCCAAAGTCCGTTTCTCGGCTCTATATTGGGGTGTGAAAGCCCCTGTTAACGACAAGTTCGTCTGCCCGCGGTGCGGAAATTCCGATCCGCGGGCTTTTGGGTTCAGGGATGGGCGTCCCTATTGCCGGAAGTGCCTGCCCTTTGCCGGCAAGTGCGCGGAGCTTAATTCGAAGGCCGTCCCCGAACCCTTTCTCAAACTCGACTACTCCCTGAGCGAAGAGCAGGAAGCGATTTCCAAGAGGCTTGTTTCCAATTTCGTACGGGGCGTCGATTCATTGGTCTATGCCGTGTGCGGAGCGGGCAAGACCGAGCTTTCCTATGGCGTCATTGCGTGCGCTCTCTCGAAGGGACTCCAGGTCGGCTTTGCCCTTCCGCGGCGCGATGTGGTGATTGAGCTCCATGAGCGGATTGTTGCGGCCTTTCCCCGCAACAAGGTGACGGCGGTCTACGGCGGCCATAGCGAGGTCCTCGAAGGCAACATCGTCATCCTGACGACCCACCAGCTCTTCCGCTACGAGAAGTATTTCGACCTTCTCGTCATGGACGAGATCGATGCCTTTCCCTTCAAGGGCGATCCGACCCTCCATGCCTTTTACGAGCGTTCGGTCCGAGGGCGGACCGTCCTTCTGACGGCGACTCCTTCGAAAGAACTCCTGTCTGCTTACGCGAAGCCGGGTCGGGAGGTTCTTGAACTGCGGACGAGGTTCCACCGGCACCCGATGCCCGTTCCTTCCTTTGTCTATGTGCCTTCCTTTTCGAAGACCATCTACATCGGGAAGAAGCTGAAGGCCTATCGAAAAGATAAGCGACCTTGCCTCGTTTTCGTTCCCTCGAAAGCCGAGGCCGAACGACTTTTCCTCTTCCTCCGGCCCTTCTTTCCCCGGGGCTCGTTCGTCCATAGCGAGGATCCCCTCCGGGAAGAGAAGATCCGTCTCTTCAAGAGGAGGAAGCTGGACTATCTGGTGACGACCTCGGTCCTCGAACGCGGAGTGACGGTCGAAGGGCTGCACGTGATTGTCGCGGATGCCGACCGGGAGGGGATTTACGATGCCGCGACCCTCATTCAAATCGCCGGCCGAGCCGGGCGCAAAGCCTCGTGCCCGAGCGGGGAAGTCATCTTCCTATGCGAACGGAAAACGGGGTCGATCGATCGCGCGATTCTCGAAATCAGGAGGAGCAATGAGTTTCTGCTTAAACTGTCTTAACGAATACCACGAGGCCAGCTGGTCGGACCTTTATGCCGGCGACAGCCTCTGTCCATCTTGCTATAGCAAGTTCAAGCCGCGGCTGGAAGGCTTTTCCTTTTTGGGGCATCGGGCGTACGTCCTTTACGAATATAGCGACTTCTTCAAGACGTCCCTCTACCGGTTCAAAGGTTGTTCGGACATTGCCATGGCTCCGGTTTTTCTATGCAAAAGTGCCTTGTTTTTGCGTCTTTTCTTCCGCGGATATACCTTGGTCCCGGCCCCGAGCCACGAGGAGGACAATGCCGAGCGGGGCTTTAACCACGTTGAGGAAATCTTCAAACGCCTTCATCTTCCGATGGCCAAGGTCCTCCGAAAGACCGAAAGAGTGAAGCAAGCCGGGAGCAGTCTCGAGGCGCGGAAGGAAGTAGGCAAGCGCCTGGCCATCGAAGGGGGCGATGCTTTGAGGGACAAGAAAATCCTCTTCGTCGACGATGTCTTCACGACGGGATCGACGGCCGCGGCTTGCGCCCGCTTGATCCTATCCCAAAAGCCGAAGTCGCTCTCTTTCTTCTTCCTTTCGAAGGTGAGCAAAAGGGGAAGCGATCATCGAGCCTTTTTCGGCTCGAAAGAGCCTCAATTGCCCTCATGCGCGCATGATGGTATCATCTAACCCGGTTTTTCAACGAGGACACGACCGTGAGCAATTTCATCCAAAAATTCTTCGAAAGACGCGAGCTCGACCGCTACATGCGGGAAGCCGACCGCGTCATGGCCTACGACGAGCAGATGGGCAAGTTGAGCGACGAAGAGCTCATTGCCAAGACGAAGGAATTCCAGGAACGCCTAGCCAAAGGCGAAACCTTGGAATCGATCAAGTACGAGGCCTTTGCGGTTGCCCGCGAAGCGGCCTGGCGGGTTCTCCACCAGAAGCCCTTCAAAGTCCAGATCGTCGGCGCCTTGGTTCTCAATAACGGCGACATCGCCGAAATGAAGACCGGCGAAGGTAAGACCCTTACCGCCACGATGGCTGTCTATCTCAATGCCTTGACTGGCAAGGGCGTCCACGTCGTCACGGTCAACGAGTACTTGGCTGAACGTGATGCCGAGTGGATGGGCCAGGTCTATCGCTTCCTCGGCCTGACTGTCGGGGTCAACCTCGCCTCGAAGTCGACCGCCGAAAAGCGCGAGGCCTATGCCTGCGACATCACCTACACGACCAATAGCGAACTCGGCTTCGACTATCTCCGCGACAACATGGCTCCGTCGCTCAAGGGACGGGTTCTTCGCGGCCTCCATTACACGATCGTCGACGAAGCCGACTCCATTCTTATCGACGAGTCGAGGACCCCGCTCATCATTTCGGGCGGATCGCGGGCCCCGGCTAGCCAGTACCAGGTGGCCGACCGTTTCGTCAAGCGTCTCAAGAGGGACGTGGATTTCACCATCGACGTGAAAGACAAGACGGCCGCCCTCACCGATTCGGGCAACGACAAAGCCGAGAAGATGTTCGGCATCCACTCGCTTTACGATCCCGAGAATAGCGACCTCGTCCACCGGATTCACCAAGCTCTCAAGGCCAACTACATCATGGCCCGCGACGTCGAGTACATGGTCGACAAGGACCACAAGATCCAGCTCATCGACCAGTTCACCGGCCGTATCATGCCGGGTCGGGAGTACAACGATGGCCTCCAGCAGGCCATCCAGGCTAAGGAAGGGGTTGAAATCAAGCAGGAAACGGTCGTCCTCGCGACGATTACCTACCAGAACTTCTTCCGCCTTTACGAAAAGCTCTCGGGCATGACCGGCACGGCCAAGACCGAGGAAGAAGAGTTCCAGACCATCTACAACATGAAGGTCGTCTGCATCCCGACCAACCGGCCGGTCCAGCGTATCGACGACACCGACCTCATCTTCGCCACCCACGATGCCAAGCTCAAGGCCCTCGTCAAGGCGGTGAAGGAGCGCCACGCCAAGGGACAGCCGATCCTCATCGGCACCGTCTCGGTCGAGAGCAACCTTGAAATCAGCAAGCTCCTCGCCGAAGCGGGCGTGCCCCACGAAGTCTTGAACGCCAAGAACCAGGCTCGCGAAGCCGAAATCATCTCCCACGCCGGCGAAAAAGGCGCGGTCACCCTCGCCACCAACATGGCTGGGCGTGGTACCGACATCAAGCTGGCGCCGGGCGTCGCCGACCTTGGAGGCCTTTGCGTTTTCGGTACTGAACGCCATGAATCCCGCCGTATCGACAACCAGCTCCGCGGCCGGAGCGGCCGTCAGGGCGACCCGGGCTATTCCCGCTTCTTCGTCAGCTTCGATGACGAACTGATGCGTCGGTTTGCCCCGGAGAACCTCCGTACCCTCTTTGCCAACCAGCTCAAGGACGAGAGCTACGACTCCAAGATGCTGACCAACGCGGTCACCAATGCCCAGAAGCAGATCGAGGGCAAGAACTTCGACGTCCGCAAGAACCTCAAGGACTACGACGATGTCTTGGCCAAGCAACGGGACATCATCTACAAGAAGCGGGATGCCATTCTCATGGCCGGCGACATCGTCGACCTCATCCACGACTTCTTCCTCACGGCCGGCGGCGAGCTGGCCAAGAAAGCCGTCGACAAGTCGGCCAACGACGAAGTCATCGTCGGCACGATGCTCAAGCGCCTCGTCGAGCCGCGCTTCCTCCCGGAAGGCAGCATCAACGTCCAAGCCTACGACGGCGCCCCGTTCGAGGAAGCCGGCGAGGACCTCGGCGAAATGCTCTATGCGGCTTATCTCGAAAAGCGGAAGCAGTGGCCGGCTACCCAAGCCGACATGGTCGAGCGCCAGCTATCTCTCCGCGTCATCGACAAGAACTGGCAGACCCACATCGACACGATGGCCCACCTCCGGGAAGGCATCGGCCTCCGGAGCTATGCCCAGACCAACCCGCTTCAGGACTACGTGAACGAAGGCTATGACCTCTTCAAGGAAATGAACGAGCGCATTGCCGTCGATACCGCCCTCAATCTTCTGAACGTCCGTCTCGTGAAGAAAGAGCCCGAGCCGGCCCCGGCTCCGGCCCCGATCGAAGCGACCGCCAAAGAAGTGAGCAAGGAAGAACCGAAAGCCGAGCCCGAAGCCGCTCCGGCCCCGGCTGCTTCGGCCCCGGAAGCCCCGAAAGCCTCCGAGGAAAAGAAGGACAACGAATAAAAAACAAGGAAGGGAATAAATGAAAGAGCTAGTCGAACTACGACAGGAAGCCGAGAAAATCGGGCAGCTTGTCTCGCAGCTCGGTGATTCTCTTTGACCTCGACAAGATCGAAGCCAAGATAGCCGAGCTTGACCGGGAAGAGAACGCGCCCGGGTTTTGGGACGACCGGAGGAAAGCCCTCGAAGTCGTCAACGAACTTAATGACCTCAAGGGAAAGGTTTCTTCCTATAAGAAGATCCAGGCCGACTATGCCGACTTCTCCGGCATGTTGGAAAGCCCCGATGCGAGCGATCCCGAAATGCTCGAGTTATTGAACGACCTTTATTCCACTTTGGAAAAAGAAATCGGGGATTTGCGGAATCTTTTGCTTTTTGCCGGCGAATACGATTCCCGAAACGCCACTCTCGAAATCCACCCCGGTGCCGGCGGCACTGAAGCCCAGGACTGGGCGGACATGCTGTTGCGGATGTATCAGCGGTGGGGCGAGAAGCACCATTTCAAAGTCATCCCGCTGGCCATCGAAGCCGGCGACGAAGCGGGCCTCAAGTCGGCGACGATCAAGATCGAAGGCCACAATGCCTATGGCCTTTTGAAGAGCGAGAAAGGCGTCCACCGGCTGGTCCGGATTTCGCCTTTCGACGCTAATGCCCGGCGCCACACCTCCTTTGCCTCGGTCAACGTCATCCCCGAGTTCGGCGAAGTCTCCGACGTCGTGATTGATCCCAAAGACCTTAGGGTCGATACCTTCCGCTCGGGCGGAGCCGGCGGCCAGAACGTTAACAAGGTCTCCTCGGCCGTCCGGATTACCCATATCCCGACCGGCATCGTCGTTCAGTGCGAAATCGAGCGGTCCCAGCTCATGAACAAAGCGACCTGCATGCAGATGTTGACCGACCGCCTCATGGCCATGAAGCTCGAGGAACGCGAAAAGAAGCTCAAGTCGATCGTCGGCGAGCAGAAAAACATCGAGTGGGGCAGCCAGATCCGCAGCTATGTTTTCTGTCCCTATACCTTGGTCAAAGACAACCGGACCGGCGAAGAGACCTCCGACGTCAACGGCGTCATGGACGGCAATGTCGATCGTTTCATGTACTCCTACCTGGAAATGCTTTCGAGGAACGGGGAGAAACGCTGATGGCTTCCTTGCCCGGATCCTTTGTCTTAACCTCACCTTACAAGCCGACCGGCGATCAGCCGAAGGCCATCGCCTCCGTCCTCGACGGTTTCAGGAAGGGCAAGACTTTTCAGGTCATCATGGGTGCCACCGGAACGGGCAAGACTTTTACTGACGCCAACATCGTCCAAGCCATCAACAAGCCGACTCTGGTCATCGTCCACAACAAGACGCTAGCCTCCCAGCTTTACGGGGAATTCAAGGAATTATTCCCGCAAAACCGCGTTGAATATTTCGTTTCCAACTTCGATTTCTATCAGCCGGAAGCTTATATTCCGAAGTCTGATACCTATATCGAGAAGAACGCGGTGATGAACGAGGACATCGAGATGCTCCGCACCTCGGCCGTCAATTCGATTCTGGAACGGAACGACACGATCGTCGTGGCTTCGGTTGCCGCCATCTATGCCTTAAGCGACCCAGAAGAATACCGGGGCCTCGTTTTCGAGATGCGGGTGGGGGAGACCCTTGACCGGAAACGCCTTTTCTCGCGGCTTGTCGAGTCGCAATTCCACCGCGACAACGGCGACCTTCCGCCCGGCTCCTTCCGGGTGCGGGGAGACGTCATCGACATCGCCCCGATGGTTTCCCGCGACTATTTCATCCGCATTTCGACCTTCGGGGACGAAATTGATTCGATTCGGGAAATCGACCGCCTGAACGGAACGGTTCTCAAATCGATGAAGACCTGCCCCATTTACCCCGCCTATGACCACGCTTCGACGAAGGCGAGGATTCTCCGGGCCTGCGACTCGATCGAGGCTGAGCTCGAGGAACGGCTTGCCTACTTCAAAAGCGAAGGGAAGCTTCTCGAGGCCGAACGGCTGGAGCTAAGGACGCGGCAGGACATCGAGTCGCTCAAGGAATTCGGGATTTGCCCGGGCATCGAGAACTATTCCCGCCATATCGACGGCCGGAAGCCGGGGCAGCGGCCGTGGACTCTCATGGACTATTTCCCGAAGGACTATCTTTTGCTTGTCGACGAGTCCCACGTGACCTTCCCCCAGGTTAGAGGCATGTACAACGGCGACCGCAGCCGGAAGACGACTCTCGTCGAGTATGGCTTCCGTCTTCCTTCGGCCCTCGACAACCGCCCGCTCAACTTCGAGGAATTCGAGGCCCTTTTCCCAAGCCACGTCGTCTGCACCTCGGCAACCCCCGGCGATTACGAAATCGACAAAGCCGGCGGCGAGGTGGTGGAGCAGATTATTCGTCCGACCGGCCTTCTCGACCCGAAGATCGAAGTCCGGCCGACCCTCGGCCAAATCGACGACCTTCTTAGGGAAATCAAGGACCGCATTGCCAAAAACGAGCGCGTCATGATCGTGACCTTGACCATCCGGATGGCCGAGGACCTCACCAATTTCCTGAAGGAACGCGACATCAAGGTCACCTATCTCCACAACGAGACGAAGACCTTGGAACGGACGGCCATCATCTACCAGCTCAGGAAAGGCAAATTCGACGTCCTCGTCGGCATCAACCTCCTCCGGGAGGGGCTCGACATCCCGGAAGTGAGCCTCATTGCCATTCTCGATGCGGACAAGGAAGGTTTCCTTCGCTCGACGACCTCGCTCATCCAGATCATCGGCCGGGCCGCCCGGAACGCCCGCGGGCAAGTCATCATGTACGCTGACGAGATAACCGATTCGATGAGGGAAGCCATCACCGAGACCAACCGCCGGCGGGCCATCCAGGAAGCCTATAACGAGGAGAACGGGATCGTCCCGACGACGATCGTGAAGGAAATCCGGCCGCCGCTCACCAACGACGAGTCCGACCTCGAAAGCATTGCCAAGGTCAGCAAGCACTCCTCGCGGACCGAGATTGAGAAATACGTCAAGAAGATGGAGCGCGAGATGAAAGAGGCCGCCAAAGCCTATGACTTCGAACGGGCCGCCGAAATCCGCGATGCCATCATGGAGCTGAAAGGGAGCTTATGAAAGAATACCGCCTTTATCTACTCGACTTCGACGGAACCTTGGCCGACTCGGCCCGATCCCTCGTCAATGTCTATCGTGCCGGCTTCGAGGAAATCGACTTTCCCTACGACCCGGAAATGGCTAGCGTCTACATGCACATGTCACTTGGCCAGACGGCTAAGATGGCCGGCATCCCCGAGAAGGAGTACGTCCGCTTCGCCCTCAAGATCAACGATGCCCTCGACTACCCGGAAAATCTCAAGGCCATCGACTTTTTCCCCGAAAGCAAAGAAGTGATGGAGATACTCCATCGGGCTGGCAAAAAGCTTTCGATTGTCTCCGGCAACACCGAAAGGCACATCCGCCTCATCCTTGAGGCCCAAGGCATCGAAAACCTCTTTGACACCGTGGTCGGGAGCGTCGTCGATCGGCGGCCCAAACCTTACCCCGACCCGATTCTCGCGGCCCTCGCCATCTATCCGGAAATCAAGAAGGAAGAGGCGGTCTACATCGGTGATTCCCTTCAGGACCTCGAGTGCGCGAAAGCCGCGGGAATCGACGGGATTCTCATCGACCGGAACGGGGTTCACCCCGAGAAAAAAGCGGTGGCCATTTCTTCGCTTCGGGAGCTGCTTTCTCCCCTCAAAAAGACGATTGATAAGTAGGGATAAGTAAACTAAGATTACTAGGCGCTAAAGGGCGCGTGGGTTTTTAAACAATATGACGCTTCAGTGGTACGACATAATCTTTGTCATCGTGGCCCTCATCGTGATCATCCTGAGCCTTTTGCAAGGCGGGAAGAGCGAAGGTGCTTCCGGTGCCATCACCGGCGGCGGCCTCAATGTCTTCGCCAAAACGAAGGAACGGGGTTCCGAGAAAGTCATCAGCTGGCTGACCTTCGGCTTTGCCGTCGTCTTCCTCTTCATGGCTCTTCTCATCATGGTCCTCAATTCCGTGAGCGCCTCGAGCGGCGACGCCTCCTCGAGCGAAGCGGCGACCGCGGCCCTTCGGACGATCATCCCTCTCCTCTAAGGAGCGGACAGGAAAGACAGCCGGCCTCTGGCCGGTTTTTTCGTGCCTACCTCCCTTCGGGGTGCTATCCTCTAAGCCGTGGAAACAATGAAAGAATACGTCGCCCGGCGGAAGGGCGAGCTCAAGGCCGAGGTCGCTCTTTTGGACCGGAAGCCGGGGCTTACGGTCGTCCAGGTCGGGCATGATGCGGGAAGCGACTCCTACATCCGAGGAAAGAAGAAAGACGCCGAGGAACTCGGCTTTCTCTTCCGTCACCTGTGGTTTGACGAGACGGTTGGCGAAAAGGCGTTGGAGGAAACCATTTTCCATGAGGCCAACGACCCTTTGATCGATGGCATCATCGTCCAGTTGCCCCTTCCGAAGAAGCTCGACGAGAAGGCCATCGGCCGCCTCATTCCTTTGGACAAGGACGTCGACGGCTTCCTCTTCGACTCGCCCTTCGACCCGTGCACGCCCAAAGGAATCGTCGATTACCTTTCGGCGGTCGGCTTCCCTTTTGATGGGAAAAACGCGGTGGTCATCGGCCGAAGCGACATCGTCGGCAAGCCCTTGGCCCGCCTCCTTACGCGGAAGAACATGAACGTGACGCTTCTTCATAGCCATACGTCGGAGGAGGACAAGAAATTCTATCTAGGACACGCTGACCTGGTTGCGGTGGCCATTGGACGCGAGGGCTACCTCGACGGGCGCTTCCCCCTCAAGAAAGAAGCCTTCCTCATCGACGTCGGCATCAACCGCGGGGCCGACGGGAAGCTTCATGGCGACATCCTTCCCGGCCGGGACGTGGCTTATCAATCGCCGGTCCCGGGCGGCGTCGGCCTCTTGACCCGCCTCTCCCTCATGGAAAACGTCTACCAAGCATACAAGGAGCATCGAAAATGAACTATTACATCGGAAACGAAGCGGTCTACGGATTGGAACGGGCGGTCAAAGCCTCGGGCAACCCGATGCGGACGAAGCTCGACACCGGCGAGACGACCGAAAAGGATTACCTCCGGGCCGGTCGCCTCGGGGCGACGAGGAACGGCGAAGGGCACGACAACTTCCTCAAGGGAATAACCGTCCAAGTCGACATCGTCGCGCCTCTTTACTGGTGGAAGGAAGCCCAGCGTTACCACTGGTTCGACTTCATCTCGAGCCAGTCGACGATGCATTGCCTCCTCAAGTTCGACGTCGCTTCCCAGTGCGTCGAGGAAACCGATCCCTATATCATCAAGCGGGTGAAGGAACTGATCGATGCCTACAATCTCATTCCCGAGGAAAAACGGGACGAGAAGAAGGCGGCCTGGCGGGTCATCGTGGCCTCGCTCCCTTGCGGCTTCTGCCTCGGGGCGACGATGGTCACCAATTACCAGCAGCTCAAGACGATGTACTACCAGCGGCGCGACCACAAGCTCAAAGAGTGGCACGTTTTCTGCGATTGGTGCCTTTCTTTGCCGCGTTTCAAAGAACTATTGGGAATAAAAGACTGACTTGTTGTAATAAAAAGGGAACCTTCTCCGTTTAGTAGGCGGAGGAGAGCCATGAAGGAATGGATAACCTTAGCGACATCGTCGAGGAACTTCGCCTCGGGAACTACGAACGCTTCGCTCTCTTCTATGAAGAGACGCACCGCAAGGTTTTTTACATTGTCTTAGCGGTTCTCGGCGAGGAAGAAGCGACGAAGGATATCGTCCAGGATACCTACGTCCGCTTCATCTCCTCCCTTTCCCGCTTCGAGAGGGGGAGCAATCCCTACGCTTATCTAGCGACGATTGCCCGGAATCTCTCCTACGACCACCTCGAGAAGAGGAAACGCGAGACCTCCTTCGACGAAGCCATCGGCACGGAAGAGGAAATCGGCTCGAAGGTCGAATACCGAGGCCTCGACGAAGTCAAGCGGCTCCTCGAGCCCCTCAACGAAGCCGAGCGGGAAATCGTCGTCCTCCACGTCCTCGACGGGCTGAAGTTCCGCGAGATTGCTGCTATCACGAACAAAAAACTCTCGACCGTCCTCGTTGCCTATAACCGCGCGATCAAGAAAATGCGGAGAAAGGAGGAAGAAAACCTATGAGGAAGAAAGACATCGAAAACAAACTCCTCGAAGCTGCGAGCCGGGTCGATCTTCCTTCCGACCTCGAGGAAACCTACCGCCTCGTCAAGCAAATCCCGCCCGAGGTTGCCCCTCCGCCCAAGAAGAAGCCCTTCCCTTGGAAGTGGGCCGTTCCCTCGGCCGCGGCCCTTTCTTGCGTCCTGGCCTTGGCGATCGTCCTCCCTTCCGTTTTGAGGAATGCTTCCCAAGGAGAGGGCCCAGGCAGTTCCGCCCTCGTCCCGCCGACCCCTCTTCCCGGGGAGATGACCGAGGCCGAGGCCGGTGCCATTTCCCGGCAAGCCGTCGCCCTTTTCGCTTTGGCCCCATCTTTCGAGGAGCTTTCTCCCTCCTTGGCTTTTGCCCGCCGGATGGAGCGCTTCGAGCGAGACGAAGAAGGCGACTCCTTCCTCACCCTTCAGGAGAAAGAAGAAGTGGCCAACGAAATCGAAGACTTCATCTACATGGTCGAGGAAATCCAGACGTCCGGGGCCTGGCACGTCGCCTTCGATCCCTCTTCCTCTCTTATCACCGTCGAAGGGGCGGAAACCTTCCTCATTTCCTATTTCGAAGAGGTCATCGACGCTTCGACCCAGCTTTTCTCGGGAACCGTTTCCTATGAAGGAGAAGGCGGTTCTTCATATGCCTTCGAAGGGATCATCGAAACCGAAGGCGGAGAGACGAACATCAAGATGGACCTCGAGATGCCCGGCGGCTTCATCCGGGTCGAGCAGGAAATCGAGGCCGCCGAGAACGAGTACCACTTCTCCTTCTACGAGGAAGGAGATGCCCGTCCCTATCGGGAAATCGAGTACGAAAGCGAAATCGAAGGCCGGGAGGGCGAGTCGCAAATCGAGGTGCGGGAGGGCAACTCCACCGTCGAGTGCGAATTCGAATACCAGCCGACTTCCCCCGAGGCAGCCTTAGGGGACGAGTTCATGTGCGAATACGCGAGCGAGGGTCCCGACGGGGAACTGGAGGCCGAGGTCTTCATCGCCAAGATCGAAGGCGGGCATTCCTACCGCTTCGCTGGCGACGGAAACCCCATCGAAATCGTCCGCTAAAGCAAAATCGCCGCAAAGCCCCTTTGAAATAAGGGGTTTTTCTTTCTATTACATAGAAAAGGGGAGTCCAAAGAACAATTTTGCCTTTTGTTGTAATAAAAGCTTGGGTTGCTCCGTTTGGTTGTCGTAAGTGGTCAAAACCACAAGGAGAACAAAAATGAAAAAAACCCTAATCGGCGCGGCGATCCTCGCCGGCGCGACCCTCGCCTCTTGCAACGGAAACTTGCTCGGAGATGCTTCATCCACGCCTTCTCTCCCTAATGGAGGGACGACCGAGACCATTGGCGAGCAGAATGCCTACCTGGCCCAGACGATCATGTCGATGAACCTTCTTGACGGTTCTTCCGTCCCCTCGGTGGCTGCCCGGCGGGCCCGGAACGTCGATCCCGCTGCCTACGACGCCTTGGCCGAAGACATCCTCTCCGGCATCGAAGGAATCGCGGCCATCACTTCCTTCAATCCGGCCGAGGTGGTCGAAAAGACCTCCGACAAGGCCGAGTACGCCAAGCTTTACACCGTCACGATGAACGGCCTCGACGGGACAAGCGAGACCTATGACCTCTACTTCAACGAGGAAACCAGGGTCTATGAAGAAGATGATGACGAGACCGAGACGGTCACGACCTTGCGGGGTCTTGCCATCAAAGACGGTGTTGAGTTCACCCTTAGCGGAATCGAAACCGAGGAAGTAGAAGGGCGGGAAACCGAAAGGGAACTCGAGCTCAAGATCAGCCGCGACCGTTCCAACTACGTCCTCATCGAGCAGGAATTCGAGTTCAATGAGAACGAGTACGAATACACGGTGGTCGAGAACGGGCGCGAGGTCGCAAGCAGCGAGTACTCCCTCGAAACCGACCGCCGGGGCAACGTCGTCATCGCCCTTGAGCGGGAAGAGGGCGGCAAGGAGTTCGAAATCAAGGTCCTTTCCTCGGAAGCCGGCCTTCAGGACGTGATCATCGAAATCGAGCATCCCTCGGTCGGCGAAATCAACGGCCGGGTTACGATCAGCCTCGACGAGGAAGGGCGCACGGTTTACACTCTCACCTTCTTCGGCTACGACAAGACCTACGTCAAGACCGTCGCCTAAAGACAAGAAAACCCGGTCGGGAATTCTGATGTGTACCCCAAATCCTGGACACTATTATCTCTAGGCTTCTCTCAGTTCGTCAACGCGGATGCCGCCCGGTATT
>CALVSB010000022.1 GCA_944358895.1 uncultured Bacilli bacterium
TGAAAGGAGTTAAATGATGTGGCAAGGCGGAAGGCGCCTCGTCTTGGCGATACACATAATTCGTCCGTGGTCTCGTTTATTGTGAAATAAGCGCGCAGCCTTCCACCTGGAACACAAATTGGAACTATACCTACAAAGAAGGCGTTACTATCACTGTTTTATGGGGGCAGAAAGAAAATAACTGACTTTTCCTGATAAACTTTTTTTGATAAGAAAAACATGTAAAAGAGATGTAAGTTTTCAACTCTACGTTTTTTCTAGACGAAAAATGAGCTTCATCTCCTCGTCCGTCATTCCCGAGGAATACAGTTTCAGCACCGTCGAGACGATGAGATCGGCCTTCCTTTTGTATTTGGGGATGGCGATGTTCCTCTAAAACGGATCTTTGAAGCTAATGTCGTAAGCCCATTGCGACTTGCTTTGATAGGCCGGACTGAGAAGCAATAGCGCGGACCATGGCTTTCTTGCGCTCTTAAATTGGCATCATGATGGCGCACTTCGGATGCAGGGCATGCCTTTGCTTCGCCAAGATGACGAATGAAATTCCGCCAACCTTCCGAAATAAAACACGCCAAGATGACGAATGAAATGCCGCCAAACATACGAACAAAATCGCGCCAATCTTCCAAAAAGTCTATTTTGAAGACTTATCTCAAATCTAATGCCAGCTTTTGCTGACGAAGCATCGGTTTCCGCCCTCAATAATCGATGATGGACGGGTCGAGCAAGAATTTCTCGATGCCGACATAGAGAATCCCGTTTTCGTCATGCCAAGGGACGATATTGTCTTTTATCACGACGATCTTCTTGAACGAGTCGTGAACGAGCCGATAGGGGCGGATTTCCTGAAGGCGCTTTTCTTCCTCGCCGATCGAGAAGGCCGATTGAAGATAGTATTTCCGGCTTCCGTCAGTGGCGGCGAAATCGATTTCGAGATTGCCTTTTTTGCTCTTCCCGGCCGGGTCTTTGTAATTCCATTCCACGACCCCGACGTCGACATCGAACCCGCGGCGGCAAAGCTCGTTGTAGAGGATGTTCTCCATGATATGGTTTTCCTCGGTTTGCCGGAAGTTCAGGCGGGCATTCCGCAAGCCGATGTCGGCGAAATAGTATTTGCTGGGCGAGCCGATGTACTTCCTTCCCTTGACGTCGTAGCGGACCGCCTTGCTTATCAAGAAGGCGTCGGCCAGGTAATTGAGGTACTTTGCTACCGTATCGTCGGTCACCTTGATCCGCTTTTCCGAAGCGAAGGTATCGGCTATCTTCTTGGGGCTGGTCAAAGAGCCGGTCGAAGAGGAAATCACGTCCAAAAGATCGTCGAGCAAGCCCTTGTCCTTAATGTGGTGGCGTTCCAGAATGTCGTTTACGTAAATGTTCCCGAACAGGTTTTTCAGGTACTGGCTTTTCTCCTGATGGGTTTTCAGCCGCAAAAGATAGGGCATTCCCCCGTAGGTGAAATATGAAGCCCAGGCATCCTTCTTGTCTCCTGAGAGGGCGTCATAGTACTCCTTGTAGCTAAGGGGATGGACGCGAATTTCGTCTCCCCTTCCCCGGAATTCGGTCAGTAGATCGGAGGAAAGCATTTTGGAATTGCTTCCGGTGACGTAGAGATCCACGTTCTTCCTTTTCATGAGGCCGAGCAAGACGTCGACGAACCCCACGGTTTCGTCGTCGCTGTCTAGATATGGGTTCTTGATGGTTTTGACTTTCTGTATCTCGTCCAAAAAGACGTAGTACGCTTTGCTGTCGTCGACGAGGAAACTGCGGATGTATTTCCCTAGTTCCAAGGGGCTGCGGTAGCGGATGTTCTCGTCGTCGTCGAGCGACAATTCGACGATTTGGTCGTTTTCGACGCCGATTGACTTGAGATAATCGCGGTATATTCCAAAAAGGAGAGTGCTTTTGCCACAGCGGCGAATGCCGGTGATGACCTTGATCATTCCGTTTCCCTTCTTTGCGATCAACTGCTTCAAATAGTCGTCTCTCTCAATCATTGGGGATTCCTCTAGTCGAATATTTTACGTATATACGAACTTTATTCGACTAAATACTATCTGTTTTGGAAAAAATGGTCAATTCTATTCGAAATAAATTCGTATTTACGACTTTTGTTCGACTAATATTACACAGGGTTGCTTTTTCCATTCCTATCGAACGGGCAAGGGGGAGTTTTGAACGTAACGCTGAAACTCTATAAATCCTGTCCAATTGATCAAGATGTGCTTTTCTTAAGTCAGGCTATCAGATGATTGGAAGCAGGGGCCGTTGTCTGGTTTAAATTGCCATGTTGAACAGAGGATTCGTGGCAAAAAGCGCGTTTCGACACCCAGCATTCGGCGGAAAGAGTGCGCTTGAATGCCTGACATTCGGTCGGGAAAGTGCCATAAAGAGTTGATTGAGCTGATGAATTAAGTGCCGAGTTGTGATTACCTTCTAATGATGAAAGTATCGATGAACGCTCGTATTTACCCTTGTAACATCTGGCTGTTGGTCGATGAACATCGAATCTCGCCAAGTTTCCCAATTAGATTTCGCCAACCTTCCGAAATAAAACACGCCAAGATGACGAATGAAATGCCGCCAAACATACGAACAAAAACGCGCCAATCTTCCAAAAAGTCTATTTTAGGGCTACTTTCTTTTCTTTATAATGCAGATAGGTAAGTGGATAAGTATGAAAATTTATAGGAAAAGAATTGCCGACGATCTCTTAAAAAGAAAGTTGGGAGGCAAGGGTGCTGTCTTGATCGAAGGCCCTAAATGGTGCGGGAAAACGACGACGGCCGAACAAATGGCTGCAAGTGTCGTATACATGGACGATCCCGAGAGAAAGGAACAGAACCTGATGATGGCCGCGGTGACCCCAAAACTTCTTCTGAATGGTAAAACGCCTAGACTCATCGATGAATGGCAGCTGGCTCCGCAACTTTGGGATGCCATCAGGTTTGAAGCCGACCACCGAGCAGAGCTCGGACAATTTATCCTGACCGGGTCGGCCGTACCAGTTAATACCAAACTGATTTCTCATTCTGGAACCGGGCGCTTTGCCTGGATAACGATGCGACCGATGAGCCTCTTTGAATCCGGTGACTCAACAGGCGAGGTGAGCCTGACCTCTTTGTTTTCCAATTCGAAGGAAATAGGAGGGTTTTCCAAAATAACCATCGGCGACCTGGCTTTTCTTACTTCCCGCGGCGGTTGGCCCAAAGCGATTGGCATGGACCAAGAATTCGCCCTTGACCAAGCTACAGATTATTACGAAGCGGTGGTACGTTACGACATCAACCGAGTTGACAACGTTAAGAAGAGCCCCGAAAAAATTCGTCGTCTCCTCAGGTCATATGCACGGAATCAGGGACAGGCAGTTGCTAATACTGTTCTTGCTAAAGATCTTTCTGGGAATGGGGAACGCGATATTAGCGACGAAACGGTCGCCAGTTATTTGGATGCCCTAAAAAAGATTTTCGTCATCGAAGAAATGACGGCCTGGAATCCGAACTTGCGGTCAAAAGCGGCTATCCGAACCTCTAATACGCGCTATTTCGTCGATCCTTCGATTGCCGTGGCCGCTCTAGGAATCGGGCCCAACGATCTCATAAATGACTTGAAGACGTTTGGCTTCTTCCTCGAAACGCTTTGCGTGCGCGACTTGCGTGTCTATGCCGATTCCTTGAACGGCCAGGTTTACCACTACCGGGACAAAGACGGGCAAGAATGCGACGCCGTCGTCCATCTAAGAAACGGCAAGTACGGCTTGATCGAAATCAAAATAGGCGGTGATGAACTGATTGAAGAAGGGGCCAAAACCCTAAAGGCAATGGAAGAAAAGATCGACACCGATAAAATGGGCAAGCCCTCTTTCTCAATGGTCCTTACCGGCCTTGGCGGTTATGCCTACCGGCGGCCCGACGGCATTTGCGTCGTCCCCATTGGGTGTTTGAAGAACTAAGCTTGCTAAAGCAAAAGACTTATATCTCAAACGTCCAAATTTATGAATAAATTGGAAGGTAAAATATCCAACGCACTACATAAATGTCCAAAAACATGATAGAATTGGACGAAAGGATAAACGTTGGATGAAGATTTTTGATTATGACAGGTATGCCAATGCGACTTGGAGCAGCGGAATTGTGTCCTTGGTTGCGGCAATTCGCGAATGCAAGGGAAGGCAAGAATCTTTTTTAACACGTGAGCCTGCTGTTTTGGATAAACTCTTGGAAATAGCTAAGGTTCAAAGCGTTGAGGCCTCGAACAAAATTGAGGGTATTGTCACGACCAATGCCCGACTCAAAGGACTATGCGAAGAAAAGACAACACCACGGAACCGTAGCGAAAAAGAAATTGCCGGCTATCGGGAAGCCTTGAAGACCATTCACGAACATTTCATGGACATTCCTTTGACCAGCAATTTCATTTTGCAGCTGCACGGCCTTCTTTACCGATATGCCGAAAGCGGGATCGGAGGACGCTTCAAGAACGTCCAGAATTACATCCAAGAAACCAGAGCTGACGGAACTAACATAATTCGCTTTACGCCCCTCGAGCCGTTCCTCACTCCGCAAGCGGTCGATGCCCTTTGCGAGAACTACAATCGCGCTATCGATAGCGGAGCGGTGGATCCACTCATCCTGATTCCGATTTTCGTCGCCGACTTTCTATGCATCCACCCCTTTAACGACGGCAACGGGCGGATGAGCCGCCTCCTTACGACTTTGCTCTTGCAACGTTCGGGGTTCGTCGTTGGAAAATACGTGAGCCTGGAACGGAAAATCGAGGAAACCAAGGAGACTTATTACGAAGCCCTAAAACTTGCATCGGTAGGGTGGATGGAAGATAAGGCCGATGCGACGCCGTTCATCGATTACCTTTTGGGAATTGTCCTTTCGGCTTATCGAGATTTCGAAAGCCGGGTGGCGGCGGTCGATGAGAAACGGCCCGCCATCGAGCAAGTGCGGCAAGCCGTCAAAAGGACAATCGGAAGGTTCACTAGAGGCGACATCATGGAACTTTGCCCTTCGATCGAGAAGTCGTCGGTCGCCTCTTCCCTGAAAAAACTCGTGGAGAGCGGCGAGATTTCCGTCCATGGGAGCGGACGCGGCACTTTCTATTTGAAAAACAATTAGGGAATAGACGGCGTTTCCACCATCAAAAACAGGATTTTTCGTATCGATGGCTTTTTTGACAAACTCGTTTTACCCCCCAAAAGGTGCAAACAATTAGTTAGTTATACCCCCCCAAAAGGTGCAAACAATTAATAGATTACCCCCTGAAAAGGTGCAATTTATGTTTTGCTTCCATCGTGGAAAGAACCTATTAGGGAGATCCTGTTCATTCGAACATCTATTACCGATCGTTCAATACTTTTTCTGAAGGGAAGATCGAGAAAATCACGGTCGACGAGTGCATCCGCAAAACATTTCTGACGGGACACTTCGGCCATAAGTTTTATTATGAGGATGTCTATTTGGCTTTGGGCAGCGGCATCGTCGGGGTAAAAAGCGGAGGTAAGAAGCCGATCGGAATAGGACTAAAAAAGGGCGGTCCTGCGACATATTCCGAAGTTTGCGAGCTGATCAAGAAAAGGCTTTTTCAAGCCATGACAATCAATCAAGTCCCGGTCAAATAAATAGATTTTTCATTTGCAGTTGAAGAGTGGATTCATTCCCTTTCCTTCGGGCAAAAACAAGAATGCTCACGCCATCTGCACGGACTCCAGTGGACTAAATACGTAGACGCCATTTATTTAGCTGCTTAACTAAATAATTAAGATAAATGGCATTTATGTCAAAAAAATTAAATAGAACATGTTCAATATTGACCCAACATGCCTTATAAAATACAATCGAGTTAAATAAAAAGGCATTTATGTCAAAAATCTGAAGTAGGTATAGGATGGAAATCAAAAGGGACCGATACTTGAATCAATTGATAATGCGAAAGGGCAACGGCTTTATAAAAGTCATTACCGGCATCAGACGCTGCGGGAAGTCCTATTTGCTGAACAATATCTTTTACGGCCATTTGATTGGTGAAGGAATCGATCCCTCCCATATCATCCGCTTTGCCTTTGATTCAAGCGACGACCTAGTCCTCATCGACGAGGATCCCCTTGAGCTCGAGGAGGATAAACGCAAGGTCGATCCTAAGAAATTCGCCAAGTACGTTTCCTCGAAAGTCAAGGACGGGGGAACCTACTACCTTCTCTTGGACGAGGTGCAAAACCTCGGGGCTTTCGAAGCCGTCCTCAATGGCTATTTGCGGAAAAGCAATCTCGACGTCTACGTAACCGGGAGCAATTCGAAATTCCTCTCGACCGACATCCTGACTGAATTTGCCGGCCGCGGGGACGAAATCCACATGCTCCCGCTGTCCTTTTCGGAGTTCGCTTCCTGTTACGAAGGATCCGTCGACGAGGCCTTGGACGAGTATTTCGTCTATGGCGGCCTCCCGGCCGTCGCCTCGATGAAAGACGAAACTCAAAAAGCCCAATACCTGAAGGCCCAGATGCAAAACGTCTATCTCCGGGACATCGTCGACCGGTATGGCCTGCGGAACGAGGATTGGCTAGGAGAACTCGTCGACATTCTGGCCTCGGGGACCGCGACTTTGGTCAATCCCGCGAAACTGTCAAATACATTCAGAAGCATCAAAAAGGCGGCCGTTTCCGATGTCACCATCGCCAAATACATCGGTTATCTCGAAGACGCCTTCCTCATCAAGAAGGCCAAGCGTTACGACGTGAAAGGCAAAAAGTACATTTCGACCCCTTTCAAGATCTATTTCGAAGACGTCGGATTGAGGAACGCCCGGCTCGATTTCCGGCAAATCGAGGAAACCCATCTCATGGAAAACATCGTTTTCAACGAACTTCGTTTCCGGGGCTTCAACGTCGATGTCGGAGCGGTGGAACAAAGGACAAACATCGAGGGGAAGGCTGATCGCAAATGGCTCGAAGTCGATTTCGTGGCCAATTTGGGCCGCAAGAAATACTATGTCCAATCCGCCTACGACCTTCCCGACGAGGAAAAGATGAAGCAGGAAACCAATTCCCTGGACCGGATCGGCGACTCGTTCAAGAAAGTCATCGTCGTCAATAAGACCATGAAGCCGCGGACAACCGAAAAAGGATATCTCCTATTGAGTCTCAAGGACTTCCTGCTCCACGAGGATAGTCTCGATTTTTGATTCGCTCTAAAGAAGAGGAAATTAACGTTGGGCGGTTTTTAACGTGATCTTGCCTTCGACGATCTCTCCTAGTCTTAACTTGGTCGAATGGTCTTCAATCACGCTTTGCAACTTGAAGTCGAAGTAGCGGTCTCCCTGATATTGAGCCAGCGAGAGGGCATTCGTCCGGAGGTAAAAAGCCCCGTCGGTGGCTTCGACAAGAATCTCTTCTCCCTTGCGTTCCAGAGAGAAACGCCAATCTTCGGTTTCGAAGTTAATATCTTCGGTCTGCGCTTTGCCTAGTTCCCCCGGCCGAAAAGGGTGTCCTTTCATCAATGGGTCAAATAGTCCCAGGATGGCGTCGGCCATTTTTGAACGCTCCGGGTCGGCTTGCAACTCGTCGTCGACGCCTAGGTAGGCCTCGAGGGAAAAGGGGAGTCCGCACGGGCCGAAAGCCCCTTCGCCGTCCTCGATGGCTTCCTTGACCGCTTCGAAGAACCACGCGATGGCAAATGCATAATCGTCCGTTTTCATGGTGGTTTTGCCGGCGTTTTCGACGATATAGGAACTCATTTCCCCGTTCTCCGACCTGAAATATAGATGTTTCTAAACGTCTCCAATGACTTGTTCATCGAAAATCTTTCCTTTCCAAAATCAGCATAACGATAGACCAGCTGCCGTTTGAGAGTGGCTGCTCTTTGCCATTAAAAGGGTTTCCCTTGGATCATGAAAGGGCCTTCAACCAATTGTTGAGGCTTATTCTTTTAATGCCTGCTTTTTTGTTTTTCTTAAAGCGGGAAAGCATAGGGCATACCTCAACTTCACTATCTAATGAAGTAGTTAGTGAAGTGATAGTGAAGTAAAACTACATTATGACTTCATTAACATCATAAATCGCTCGGCGACGCCTGAGGAAAAACGCGGTCGTGATTGCTGGTATAAGTGGAGTTCCTCGTCTTTTTTTGTTCTCGACGAGATACCCAGCTTTGCAAAGGCGTTCGATGACGTTGACCCGGAAGAAAGGATACTTGACGAGCGAATAGACGACATTGACGCCGCTTACCTCGGCCGCCGAAAGGTACTTCCCGACGATGGCGGCATCGGAAACGGTGCAAACCTGCTGGAAAAGGTAGGAAATAAGGATCGGGATCATGAAAATGATCAGCTGCTTATACGGCTTGCCTTTCGCCAGATCGACCGGCTCGAAGAACTTTTTGATGGATTTCACGGCGTTCAGACTCGTGTTTTGCTTCCCCAAACGGCGTATTTTCGGCTGATTGCTTCGAGTGTAACCCCGAGTTTAGCTTTCTTTTCGGCCCTTCAAAAAACAGCAAAAAGGGATGGTTTCGGGCAGGCGCGCCTGTCTTGCAGGCGACGAAAGCCTATAATAGCCAAATCATGGAAAGCGCGGCCGCGAGAGAGAAAAAGAAGGCGAAGAAGCCGGAGTGGGGGAATCTCCTCGGGACTTTCCTTCCCTACCTCGTGATAGCCGCGGCCACCCTCGCCGTCTTCTACGTCTGGATCAGCAACTCCTTCATTACCGGCGGGGACGACTTCAAGACCCATCTCGCCCTCGTCTATGACCTCGCCTACGGCTTCGAGCACGGCTTCGTCATGTCGACCAACCATGTCTACCTGGGGATCTTCGCCTACAATGCCTCCCTTTTCTACGGGATGCTGCCTCATTATTCAGCCGCCGTCTTGAAGACCCTTTTCTCCTTCGCCGGGGCCGACCTCATCGGCTCGATGAAGACGGTCTCCATCCTCTTTGCCTTCCTCGGAGGGGTCTATGCCTACAAGCTCTTCTTGAAGGCGACCCATAACCGGGCCCTCGCCTTGGCCGGGGCGCTCGCCTTCTGCTTCCTCCCTTACAAGATCTATTGCTATTTCTACCGGTTCGCCTGGAGCGAGGCCATCGCCCTCAACTTCATGCCGATGTTCTTCTATGCGGTCTACGCCATCCTCCACGACGACAAGCTCCGGCCCGGGCCCTTCGTCACTCTGGTCCTGTCGGCGGCCTTCCTTGTGACGAGCCACCCCTTCACGGCCCTCGTCACCATCGCCGGCGGGGCGCTCCTCGGGCTTTGCAACATCGTCCTCTTCGTCCGCAAGGCCAAGGACTGGCGCTTCGACCTCTATCTCGGGACCTCGCTCCTCCTCGGGGTCGGGATGGTCTTCTTTTTCCTCTTCCCGATGCTTCAGGCCACCGCGAGCGGCCTTTACCGGGTCAGCAACTCCGAGGTCATGTGGACGACCCTCGGCCACATCGTCGACTCGATGAAAAACACAAACCAGTTCGCCGGGATCCTCGATTTCGGCTGGGCCGAGAGGATGGGGGTATCCCTTTCGGATGTCGATGCCGCCTCGGCTTGGATTTTCGGCCTCGTCTCCTTCCCGCTCCTATCCATCCTCGGCTACCTCGTCGATTGGCTCCTCACCAAGAAGGTGCCCCTCAAAGCGGTCTTCAAGCTGCCGCTTCGCCTCGCGGTCCTTTTCCTCATCCTCTTCGTGCCTTTCTTCGCCGTCGGGGCCCGAATCGAGATTTACCTCGCCCTCGCCCTCTATTTCCTCTCCTACGCCCTCTTTTTCGTCCTGCCCCTCAAGGCCGGGGAGGAGGGAAAGGGCCTGAAGAAGTCTTTCCTCGACCTTGCCAAGGACGGGAGCTTCTACGCCTGCCTTCTCCTCACGGTCATCGGCTTCCTCTATCTTTACGTCGCCTTCGTCTGGGAAATGTCCCCGTCCATTCTTTATACTGCCCAGTTCGCCTTCCGTTTCTGGGGGATTGCGACCTTTGCCCTCCTTTTCCTTTTCGTCCTGCTCGTCAAAGCCCTGTCGAAGTACCGGGCTTCCATCACCTTCGCCCTCATGGTCGCGACCTGCCTCTTCACCCTCTCGATGGGGGTGGTGGACAAGCGGATCTACAACGTCGAGAACGGGCACGACCAGTTCTTCGAGCCCGATCAGTCCTGGATCATGGGCCGTTCCTCGTTCGGAGCCCAGAACGAGTACACGCCCGAGATTATCTACGACCTTTATTACGGGGAGGTGAAGGAAAGCTATCCCGGTTCCAAAGCCAAGGAAATCGCGACCGTGTTTCTCCGTGACCACCGGGTCCTCTATGGCGAGGAAGATTATTCCGAATACCTCGGCTTCCTCGAAGGCGATTTGGCGGTGGAGGCCGTCATCAGCCTGAACACCCCGGACGTCGATCTCCTCGTCAGTTCGGAAGGTCCTTCCCTCCTCCAGCTGCCGCAGTTCTACTACGAGGGCTACGAAGCAACGGCGGTCTACGAGGACGGAACGCGGCTTTCCTGCCCGGTCTCGAATGTCGACGGCCTGGTTGCGGTTAGTCTCCCGAGCGGCGCGTTCGCCCTCGAAGTCCGTTATCCCGGCCCGGCCCTCCGAGTGGCCGGCTTCTATCTCCTCGGCTTTTCCCTGGCTGGCACGGTGGCCATGGGGCTGAGCGGCTTTGCCCTCAACCATAGGAAACGCGGAGGGGATAGCCAGCCTTCAGAAGGGACGGGAGCGGCTTCGAGATAGGGGCTGCGCAGTGAATAAATACCGCAAAAGGCTGCTCTTTGCTTAGAAAGTGCTGCAAAAGGTCGTTTTATTTAGTTTTGCTTAGCATGGCAAAAAAGAAATTTTGGCTCTTGAGCCGCCGATTGGCTTTTGCTTTCGATCCCTTTAGGACAAAAGGCGATAGCAAGATTTTCAAGAATCCCCGTAGAGGGACAGCTTGGCAGAACCTTCCCTTTAAGCCCTGTCAGAGGATTGGTTTTAAAGATAGCCCTGGTAGATGACGTAGGCCTCCCCGAGGAGGCCGTCGGAACAGGCAACGGTGAAGTAATCCCCTTCATCGACCTCTCCGTAGACGTCAAGCGGCACCCCAAGGGAAATCGTCTCCTCGCCGTCGGCGAGAATTAGTTCATAGATCGTGAAGTGGGGACTGCGGTAGCCGCCGTATCTTTCTTCATCTTTCCCGACAACTCGGCAGGTTCGATATTCCGGCTCCGCGAAGTCGAGGCAAACGTCGAAGGTCGTGAGCGTCCCCCAAACGGCAATCGTCCCGGCCAGAAGACCGCAGAGCGAATAGCCTAGGACTCGCGACCATTTCGGAAACTTGCTTTCCTTATGGCTTTTGATCGTGAGATAGGCGGCGAGGCCCGTCCCGAGGATGGCCCCGGCGATCGTCGGGATCATGAAAGGGAAGTCCGAGCGGAAGTGGATGCCCGCGGTGAAACGGAGGACGGGAAAGAGCCCTAGGGCCCCGATGATAAGGATTTCGCCGGGGAGGTTTTTCTTGCCGAGGGTCGGGCCTCGCATGCCAACCCGCCGAAGCATCTCGAGGGTGCCGGCGATGAGGAAACCGGCGATGGCGAAAAGCGTCATCGTAGTGGCAAAGACCTTCTTGGCTACGAGGAGCTGGAGGTAGCAGATGCCGAAGGATAGGAGAATGGCCAGGGCGGTGATGAGCCAATGGAGAGGCTCCAGCCGGACGAAAAGAAAGGCGAGCGCGGCGACGAAGGCGAAGGACATGGTGAGGTAACGTCCCGGAAACGAAGCGAGGTAGGAGTTATAAAGGCGGGAAATATAGAGAGCGACGAAAGTGATGGCCAAGGCGGCCACGAGGCCCCACCGTAGCCAAAAGAGCCAATTCGGCTCGCCGTCTTTCCTTAGCGTTCCCCATGCCATGGTTGTATTATATCGCAGGACCATGATGCGCGCCCCTCCTCCTGTGTCCAGGATTCGGGGCACGCATCAAGGGTGACTCTTTTTTTCTTTGTTTTTATCGCCACGACCAGCCCGAGGCGTCGTAGACCCGCGAGGAATCGAGGGCAATGTCGGCCGACTGGCTTATTTTGTCGTCCCAGGAAAAGGAGTCCGTCCCGCCCGGGAAGCTGGCCAGGGTGAAGTGGGTGTCACCCTCCTCCGTGTAGAAGGAGAAGGTGCCGTCGGCCAGGATCCCTTTGACGAAACGCTCCCCGGCCGGTCCGCCCCAGACCCAGGCAGCCAGGACCCGGCCCTCTGTCTGTTCGGATGGCAGATTGATGACCTTCTGGAGATAGGGATTGTCGTCGTCCGAAGCGAAGACATAAGTGTAGGTCTTCGAGAGACTTCCTTCCGCATTCGAGGCTTCGAGGCGGACAGAGTGGGTGGCATCCTCGTAGCCGCCCAGCGTGAAGGTGGCCGAGCCATCGAAGGAAACCGGGCTTCCGTCATCGATCGAATAGGAAGCGGCAGTCGCTCCCGTCTCGGTGACCGTCACTTCGATCGGCCCGCGGAAGGTGCCTTCGGGGGCCGGGGTAATGCCGATGGAAAGCGGGGTAGCCGCTCCTCCGTTCGAACCGCCGTGGAGATAGGCGATGCCAGAAGGATCGAGCTCGCCTCCCAAGAGGCCATTGAAGGAGGTGAAGGTCCGTCCGGAGACCTCATCGTAGTACTCGCCGTCGGGCAGCCCGAGGTTCGCCGAAAGGTAGGTGGCTTTGAAGTCGACGAGGAGGACGGCCGTCTCGTCTTCCGCATAGACCGTCGCGGCGTAGGAACTCATGTCGCCGCTGTATTCTTTGGGGTAGCTGCCGTAATGGGAAGCGAAGGAATTCACGGATCGGATGGCCTTGCCTTCCCAGTCGTCGGTGCCGACTTCCCCGAGGCTGCTATCCCCGGGACGGGCGAAATAGAGGGATTTCCCGCCGCGGGTCGAAGCGACGGCATAAGCCTGGTCAATCGTCCTTTGATTGACGTCCCTTGTCCCCCAGCCGTCATTGGCATAGGTATCGTGGCTTTCGGCCCAGTAAACCGACTGTCCGGCCAGTAGCCCGTCATAACCGGAGATGGTGGGGGAGGCAAGCATATCGGCTCGTCCGCTTTGGGCGGCATCGAGGATGTCCCAGCTGGCGACGGTGTCGGTCACGTCCATCAGATCGCTGTACCAGCTGATCTCGCGACCCTTGCCTGGGGTATTGAGGATTTCGCCATAAATGTATACTTCCTGTCCAAGGGAAGCCGCGTATTCCTGGGCCGTGCCTAAGACGTTTTCCCAGTAGTCCGAGGCATATTCGCCATCGTGGCTTGTCTCGATATGCTTGGCTGCGTCGAAGCGGAAGCCGTCGACCCCGAGGTCGAGGTATTCCTTGAGGAGCGAGATCACGGCATCCTGCACGACGGGGCTATCGGTCTTGAGGTCGGGGTAGTCGCCAAGGTGGCCTTGGACTAGCCGCTGGACGTCGTTGTCGTTGACTGTGCCGACGCCTTTGTGGATGAGGTCTTGGTCGTAGATCTCCGGCTCGTAGTTTCTGACGGCTCCGTTGAAGGACTCGCCGCTTCCCCCGGCCAGATGATTGGTTACGACGTCGACGATGACTTTGATTCCAAGGCCATGGGCTTCCTCGATCATCGAAGAGAGATCGTCCTTGGTCCCGAGGGAATTGTTGGAGGTGGCAATCTCAAAGCCGAGTGGCTGGTAGAGCTTCCACCATTCGTTTTTCCAGTAACCGCCCGCATAGAAATCCTTTTGCGGCTGGAGCGGGGAGGTCTGGATAGCGGTGTAGCCGGCTGCTTTGATTGAGGGGAGACGGTCCTCGATGTTCTTGAGCGACCAGTTCCAGCAGTGGAGAATCGGGCCGATCCCGTCTTCGAGCGGAGCCGGGGTAACCGTCGCGCCTTCAGAGGAATGGCCTCCGGTCTGGTCGCCCGACTGGCTGCCGTTTCCCGTTACGAGGGACGAATTGCCGTTTCCTTGGGAGGAAGGATCCTCTCCGGGCTGAGACGATGGAAGGATTTCGGAACACGAGGAAAGGGCCAAAGCCCCCAATAGGAGCAAGAACTTCGGAAATTTCATTTCTCTCCTTTCCTCCGGATGAGCTAAGGGCCGGTCCGGAACGATAGCCTCTTCTTCCTTCAAAGGCGGAATGAACGGGCCTCATGGCGGTGGAAGAAGGGATGCAACTAGGGCAATTCTAGGTGCTATGTCCTTCTTCTTAAAGAGAAGACCCCAAACTGCGTCTCGGGCTTGGCCGGCTGGACACGAGAGGAAAACGGGAACGGGACAGCATTTGTGGCTTTGGCGGCTGAGAAGGGCTATCGTGGCATTTATGGCGCACCTTATGATTCAAAATAGACAATATAGCCGATGAAACCTAGTGATTTACAATACTTATAAAGTGCTAAATAAAAACCGAAAATATACTAAATAATCCAAAATAGCCCGATGGCGTCTATCTTCTTCCTCTTATTATCCTGTAAGCCCTTTCCGTTTCAAAATGTCATGGGAAAGCGGACAATGAGAGCATGGGAAATAACAAAGCAGTCATCTTTGATGTAGATGGAACGATCTGGGATGCAAGCGATCAAGTAGCCAGATCATGGAGCAAGACCCTCAGCAATATCGCCGGGGAAAAAGTCGTTATCACAACCGAGGCCATGCGGAAGACAATGGGCCTCATGATGGATGAAATCGCGAAGATCATCCTGCCGGAAAGTCTCGGCGGGCTCGACCGGAATGCCCTTCTCGAACGGTGCATGGGCGAAGAAAATGCTTATCTCAGCGAACACCCGGGCGTTTATTACCCCGGCGTGGCCGAATGCATTGAGCATATCGCCAAGCACGTCAAGGTTTATATCCTTTCCAACGCCCAAATGGGGTATATCGAGGCGATGCTTGCGAATGCTCGCTTCAAACCCTTCATCGCCGGCTTTGCCTGCTATGGCGACCAAAAGCTCGAAAAGGCCGATAACTTGGCCTATCTCATGAAGAAAGAAGGAATCGACGAAGCCGTCTATGTCGGCGACACGGCCCACGACGAAGAGGAAACCCACAAAGCCGGCCTTCCGTTCATCCATGCGGCCTACGGCTACGGAAAGGCGGTCAATCCGGAAGGATCGGCCCCGGCGCCGAGCGCCGTTTACCCCATCGCAAAGCAACTTCTCAACTGGTAACATTCGGCGTATGAAGAAATCGAAGAAACTTCTTTCGGCTCTCTTCCTCCTCGGGATGGCGGCCCTCCTCGTGGCCTGCTCGTCTTCGAAAGGCGGGGGCGGAGCTTGCGATGCCGGCGGCTGCAATGCCGGCTACGGCCTCGTCACGGTCCACGTTGAGTAGGAATGGATAAGCTCGATCAAGCCGTGCTTCTTCTCCAAGAAGGAAAAGGGGAGGAAGCCCTTGCCGCCCTCGAAGGGGAAATAGGCACGAAAGCGGACTTCCTCCGCGTCAGCGCCTATCTTTCGCTTTCCCGCCTCTCTTCCGCTTCGGAACTTTTCTTCAAGGAGCGGGATGCCTTTTTCGACCTCTTCCCCAAAAAGACGATCGAAGTCGATTTCGAGCTCCGCTTCCTGGCCAAGGATTTCAGCGGGGCCTACGGCGACATCGCCTACTTCAACGACAAGCCATACGTGAGCCAAGAAGTCGAGGAAGTGCTGCGTTCGCTTCCGCGGCTCGTTTCCAGCAACGTTGCTGCCCTGACCTCGGAAGGAAAAAGCGCGGCCGAGCGCCTCAAGGACCTTCATAGCGAAGACGATTACGTCGTTCTCTCGGCCCTCAGCCGCCTCGACCCGAAAGCTAAGGACGAGGGCCTGCGGAAATTGGTCCGTTCTATCGCTATGTCGGAAGAGCGAAGCCAAGATCTTCGGACGTACGCCCTTCTCTTCCTCAAAGCCTATGGCGACGAGGAACCCCTCGTCTACCGGCGAAAGGACCTTGAGACCCAAATCGTTCCGCGCGAGCTCCCCGATCCGACGAAGGAAGAAGGCAGGCTCAAGACCTTGGCCCTGCTCGAAGAAGAAAAGGACGTCGGAGCCGCCCGGCTCGCGGCCTCGCTCCTTGAAAGCGCGGTCATTGCCTCTTACCCCGTTCCTTATCCGAAAGAGGATTATGAAGGGGCGGCCAAGGCTCTATTGAGGCGGGCCCTCGTTCTTCTCGGGGACGACGATAGCGGACCATTCGGCCCGGCGGACCAGGAACTCGAGGAGCTTCTCTCCTCGACCGGCGCGATCAAGTAAATTGGAAGATGGCCAGCCTCTGACCGCTGGCTTTTTTCTCTTTCGCCAAAATATACGTTTGTCCCTAAAACCGCCATGCCCGAAACTTCTTGCCTGTGCTCTAGGGGAAAGAACAGATTCTCATTTGGCGGTGGAATTAGGGACGTTGAAGACCGAGGACCTTGAAAGAGCAAAGCGTGTCTTTATGACCCGGCACCCCCGTAAACCACAATAAGAGCGGGCATCCCTCGGAAATCGGGCGTTCATGGCGTTCAGGTGTAAGTAGGGGGAATTTTCTATTAATTCATTGACACTCATTTCACCTTTGCATGTTCCCTCGTCTTTTCCCGTTGGCTTCCATGGAGCCGCCCAAAAGCGCATCTCGGGTTGCCTTTTCCTTTCAAAAGAAGAGGAAGTGTCCTAAAATCACGGCCGGACACAAATCCCTACGCATAAATATTGAGGTAGAAAATGGAACGCAAAATCGAAGAACTGTCCCCGACCAAACGCAAGATCACGGTCACGGTGGACGAAGCGACTTGGAAGGAAGAACTGAAGAAAGCCTTCCACAAGCTTGCCAGCAAAGTCGAGATCAAGGGCTTCCGCGCCGGTAAGGCCCCGGAGCATCTTCTCCGCGAGCATGTCCGGCAAGAGGCCATCTATCAGGAAGCCATCGACAAGACCTATCCGCTTGTCATGAAGGACACCCTTACCAACATCGACTTCAAGATCGCCATCCAGCCGAAGGTTAGCATCACCAAGCTGAGCGACACCGAACTCGAGATGACCCTCGAGTGCGTCCTCGTCCCGAGCGTCGAGCTCGGCGACTACAAAGCCGTCAAGATCCCGGCCGAGGCCCCGAGCGTCACCGACGAAGAAGTCGAGAACGCCATCAAGAAGCTCCTCGAGAACGAAGCCGAACTCGTCACCGTCGAACGCGAGGCCAAGAAGGGCGATACCCTCCGCCTCGACTTCGAAGGCTTCCTCCCCGAGGAAAACGGCGATCTCAAGCCCTTCGAGGGCGGCAAGGCCGAAAGCTACGAGCTTGAGCTCGGCAGCAATACCTTCATCCCGGGCTTCGAGGATCAGCTCGTCGGCGTCAAGCCGGGCGAAGACCGCGAGGTCAACGTCACCTTCCCGACCGCCTACGTGAAGGAACTCGCCGGCAAGAAGGCCGTCTTCAAGACCCACACCCACGAGGTCAAGGAGAAGCAGATCCCCGAACTTACCGAAGAGACCATCAAGGATCTCGGCATCGAAGGCGTGAAGACCGCGGAAGAACTCAAGAACTACGAGAAGGAGACCCTCCTCAAGCAGAAGCTCAGCCGCGCCGAAGCCACGCGCTACGCCAAGATCGTCGACGAAATCGCCGCCAAGTCGGCCTTCAAGATCGATGAGGAAATCCTCGCCTCCGAGGCCAAGCGCCTCGAAGAGCAGGCCAAGAAAGACATCGAGGGCCGCGGGCTTACCTGGGAGCAATACCTCCAGCTCCTCGGCAAGAAGGAAGAGGACGTCGCAGCCGACTACAAGAAGGAAGCCGAACGCGACCTTCGCCGCTTCCTCGTCGAGAGCAAGGTCATCGAACTTGAGAAGATCGAAGTCAGCGACGCCGACATCGCCGATCTCATCAAGAAGGATGCCGAGCAGTACAAGATGAAGGAAGAGGACGTGAAGAAGATCGTCGACCAGCACCTCGACAACTTCAAGTCCAACATCCTGGCCGAAAAGGTTCGCAAGCATCTCCTCGAGACTTGCCGCTAATCCTTCGACTCAATCGATCATTTAGGGAGGTTCGCCTCCCTTTTTAGCACTAATGAGTTGACAGTGCTAAGCCACACCCTATAATTCCCTTGCCGGAAAACCGGCAGACAGGAGGTTCATTCTATGGACGAAACGAAAGAAGCCAAGAAGGTCACCCTCCCCCTTCTCGTCACCCGCGGGCTATTTGTGTTCCCGCACCTCACCGAAACGATCGACGCCGGGAGGGAATTCTCGAAAAAGGCCATCGAGCTTTCGCGCAACGAAAACGCCTCGCTCCTCTTCGTGACGGCCCAAAAGGACCAGTCACAGGACCAGCTGACGGCCGAAGGCATTTACGAAATCGGCACCATTTGCCGCATCACCGGCTTCGCCGAGAAGACCGGTTCCTACCAAATCAAGGTCATCGGCAGCCACCGGGCGACTCTTAGCAACATCCGCTTGGAGAACGGCTCCTTCGTGGCCGACGGCTTCCCCTTTGACGAGGAAACGGCCGACGCCGAGGAGGAAAACCGCCTCCGGAGCGAGCTCATGCGGGCCATCGGCGAAAACCAGCGCCTTCTTACGAGCATGCCCAAAAGCGCCATCGTTTCCTTTTCGAGGGCCACGAGCTCGAGCGAGCTGATCGCTTCCCTCGCCGCCTATCTCCCCCTCGAGATCCCGGCCAAGGCCGCGATCCTCGCCGAGAGCAACGTGAACGAGGAGCTGAAGAAGCTCATCGCCTTCCTCAACGAGCAGAAGGAAATGGCCGAAATCGACGACAAGCTCAACCAGACCGTCCGCGAACGGGCCGAACAGAACCAGAAGGAGTACTTCCTCCGGGAGAAGATGAAGGCCATCAAGGACGAACTGGGCGAAGGGGACGAAACCCTTTCGGCCGTCGACAAGATCAAGGAGCGCCTCGAGAAGAACCCGTACCCGGAAAACGTCAAAAGCAAGGTCCGGGGCGAGCTCCGGCGTTACCAGATGATGCCGGAAAGTTCCCTCGAGAGCAGCCTCATCATCAACTACATCGAAACCCTCCTCAACGTGCCTTGGTACGAGAAGAGCGAGGACAATGACGACCTCAAGAACGTCCGCAAGATCCTCGACGAGGACCACTATGGCCTCGACAAGGTGAAGAAGCGGATCGTCGAATACATTGCCGTCAAGAAGCAGACCGGCAGCCTCAAGGCCCCGATCCTTTGCTTCTTCGGCCCGCCTGGCTGCGGCAAGACGTCCTTGGCCCGCTCGATTGCCCGGGCCCTCGGCCGCAAGTTCGTCAAGAGCTCCCTCGGCGGGGTCTCTGACGAAGCCGAGATCCGCGGCCATCGCCGGACCTACGTCGGCGCCCTCCCCGGACGGATCATCCAGGGGATGACGAAGGCGGGGACCGTCAACCCGGTCTTCCTCCTCGACGAGATCGACAAGATCGGCGGGAGCAACTACAAGGGCGATCCGAGCAGCGCCATGCTTGAAGTCCTCGACCCCGAGCAGAACTTCGCTTTCAACGATAATTTCATCGAAGAGCCTTACGACCTCTCGAACGTCCTTTTCATTGCCACGGCCAACTACCTCGAGAACATCCCGGAGCCGCTTCGCGACCGGCTTGAGCTCATCGAAGTCCCGTCCTACACCTTCATCGAGAAGGAAAAGATCGCCCACGGCTTCCTCATCAAGAAGCAGATGGAAGCGAACGGACTGAAGCCGGAACAAGCCCAGTTCACGGATGATGCCGTCGACGAAATCATCGATAGTTACACCCGGGAAGCCGGCGTCCGGCAGCTCGAGCGCCTCATCGCGAGCTGCTGCCGGAAGGCGGTGGTGGAACTCCTCTCCGGAGCGAGCACCCCGATCATCATCGACAAAGAGAAGGTCAAGAGCTACCTCGGCGTCGAGATCTTCGAGGACACGAAGAAGGAGAAGGAACCCCAGGTCGGGGTCGTGACCGGGCTCGCCTACACCGAGTTCGGGGGCGACATCCTGCCGATCGAGGCGACCTACTTCAAAGGCAAGGGCGGGCTCGTCCTTACCGGCAAGCTCGGCGACGTCATGAAGGAGTCTTGCTCGATCGCCGTCGACTACGTACGGGCCAACGCGGCCAAGTACGGGATCCCGGACCAGATGTTCGCCGAAAACGACATCCACATCCACTTCCCGGAAGGCGCCGTCCCGAAAGACGGCCCCTCGGCCGGCGTCGCCATCACGACGGCCATCGTCAGCTGCCTCACCCACCGGAAGGTCGACAACAACGTCGCCATGACGGGGGAGGTCACCCTCCGCGGCAACGCCCTTCCGATCGGCGGGCTCCGCGAGAAATCGCTGGCCGCCCTTCGCAGCGGCATCAAGACGATCATCGTCCCTTACGACAACAAGAAGGATGTTTCCGAGCTTCCGGAAGAAGTGAAGAGCAACCTGAAGATCGTCTTCATGAAGAAAGCCGACGACGCGATCGACCTCGCCCTTCTCCCGAGCGAGGAAAGCAAGGCGGCCTAATCATTTCATTCTTGGCCCCCGGGCAACCGGGGGTTTTCTTTTTCTCAAAGGGGAAAACTGGTAAGATAGCCCGGTATGATCGACTTCAAGAAAGCCAAATTCGTCCTCTCGAGCGCCTCGCTGGAAGGCTGCCCCAAGGACGGGAAGAAGGAAATCGTCCTTTTGGGGCGGAGCAACGTCGGGAAAAGCACCTTGGTCAATGCCCTTCTCGGGCAGGGGCTGGCCTATTCCTCGAAGACGGCCGGGAAGACGAAGACCCTCAATTATTTCCTGGTCGATGGTTCCTTTTACCTCGTCGATGCCCCGGGGTACGGCTATACGGCCTACGGGACCGGTCTCGACAAGATGTTTGCCTCGATGATGGAGGACTACTTCAAGAGCGGCCGGGCCTCGGGCGCCCTCCTCCTCCTCGATAGCCGAAGAAAGCTTTCGGACGACGATAGGGCAATGCTCTCCCTCCTCCAGGAAGACGGCGTCCCTTTTGCCATCGTCTTCACCAAAAGCGACCGGGCCAAGCAAAGCGAGAAGGCATTGGCTCTCAAGCAGCTCGGCGAAACCGGGGCACGGGAAGTCATTTTTTCCCCGCCGAAGCAAGGCCCGACCGCCCTCCGGGCTTTGGTCGCTTCCTTCCTCAAAGAGCAAGAATAATCCCCTTTTGTAAACTGGACCCCGTAATTCGGACAGTCTAGAAAAAACCACGACCAAAAGATTGCCTCCGATTACAATGTGATTGGA
>CALVSB010000023.1 GCA_944358895.1 uncultured Bacilli bacterium
AGGTGAAAGGAGTTAAATGATGTGGCAAGGCGGAAGGCGCCTCGTCTTGGCGATACACATAATTCGTCCGTGGTCTCATCTCGAAAAGCTTTATTCGTTCGCTTACGAGAATGGAATCGATTTAAATAACATCTACGAGCAACTCTTCAAAGAGGAATATGAAAAAAACCAGGAAATTGTTCTTTTCCATGGAGCCAAAAGACCTTTTTCCATGCCGATTGATTTTGCGGGAAATTCTAAGAAGACGAACGATTTTGGCATTGGCTTTTATCTAGGCCAAACATTTGAGCAAGCCGCGAACTACATCGCGGTTCAGAAGCAGCATTTCGTTTACTGCTTCGTGCTTAATTTAGATGGACTCAAAACCTGCAAGTTCAATGTCGACACCGATTGGATGATGACCATTGCCTATTTCCGAGGATGGCTTCAAGACTATCAAAGCCACCCCTTGATCCGGGAAATCGCCAAGCGGGTTTCGGCCTATGACGTCATCATTGCTCCCATTGCCGACAATCGGATGTTCGACCTCATTGCCGAATTCGTCGGAAACGAGATAACCGACGAGCAATGCCGGCACGCTTTGGCCGCGACGAACCTAGGCTTTCAATATGTTTTGAAAACCGACAAGTGTTTGAAAAACGTCAAACTGGTTCAGGAAATGTTCGTCTCTGAGAAAGAAAGAGCCAAATGTGTGGCCAGCCGAGCGGAATTGACGATGAATGGCTCCCAAAAGGTCAAAGCGGCCCGGATTGAATACAAAGGCAAAGGCCGTTACATCCAGGAGATACTGAAATGACGCCCCTCGATTTCATTGAGCTTAAACTCTGCCAGGCCCAAGCCAAAATCTTCGAGCTCTCGGTCGGCAAAACCAATTACAGCTCGCCGGTTTTCATTAGGCGCTTCGCCTATTCATCGATTGCCGAATCGTTCGACGACAAGACTTACCTCTATCGTTCCGACACGGTTTACGACGCTATCGGCATCATCGACGAGGAGTTTGGGAAAAGCAGCTACGGCAAGGTCAAATACAGCCCAGACGAGATGTTCTGGATCGGGTATGTCTACCGGTGCATCTGCCTGAAATATCATCTATCGAGCAAGAGCGTTTACAAGCTCTTCGACGGCAGGAAAATCGTTCAGTATTACAACATTTTCCATACTTTCGACATCGTCGACGCGGCCGAAAGGATGATGGAAAGCATCGGCTACGACAATTCGCCCGTCCAGGAAAAGGCCTATAAAGTCGCCAAGCGCCTCTTCTATACTCAGAAGCTCAAGCGGCTTCTGGGGCAGGATGTGAACGTCCTGATCGATCGACCGATCGGATATGACCATGGCGGCATCCGTTACAAACTGAACTATGGATACATAAAGGATGTGAAGGCCTTGGACGGGGAGTACCAGGATGCCTATGTCCTAGGGGTCGACAAGCCTCTCAAGAACTTTAAAGGGAAAGTCATCGCTATCATCAACCGGAAGGACGACATCGAGGACAAGCTGATTGTCTCCGGCGGAAGGGAAAGCTATACGAAGGACGAAATTAAAAGAGCGGTGGCCTTCCAGGAAAAACACTTCAAGAGTCGTATTATTTTGGCTCCAAGTAGCAAATAGTAAGCTAGCGATTGACGTGATTAATTCATTAAATGTCCGATGCTTCCTAACATTTTTTAAATCATAAGCCAAGCCAAAACTTACATGTGCAAAATTGCACAAATAAGTTTTAGGTTGACTCTCTTATTTGATAAAATGAGGTTATGAAGAGCGAGTACCAAATTGAAAACGACGTCAATTATCTTCTTGAAACCTCAAACATCAGCGAGGAAGAGTTTTGCACTAAGGCAGGCCTTTCACGTAGGACACTTCACTATGCTTACGGAGGGAAATGCACAATTGATAGCCTAGAAAAAGTTTATTCTGCCATTTACAACCTTGGTATTCGTCTTAACTTGGCCAAAACCGAGATTTATTTAGAACAGAAACTTGAGACCGAAACCATTCTCTTTCACGGATCGAAAGGCGAAATTGAGAAGCTGAGCGCTACCGGTGCCCGGGACAACTGCGATTTCGGCACTGGTTTTTATTGCTCGGAGTTCTATTCTTCGGCTCTTGCATTCATCGAAAACTATAAAGCTTCATCGGTGTACTTATTCTCAGGCGATCTCCACGGCCTTTCTTCCGTAACCATTCCGCCTTCCCTGGAATGGATGATCATCGTTTGTTATCACCGGGGGATGATCAAAGAATACGATGGTCATCCTTATTTGAAGTCCTGTCTCGAGATGATTAAGGGGAAGGATCTAATCATTGCCCCGATAGCCGATAACCGAATGTTCCAAATCATGCGGGATTTCGGGGAAGGAAACATCACCGACCAGCAGGCTATTCATGCTTTGTCGGCCAGCAGTCTTGGCAATCAGTATGTTTTCAAAAGCGAGGAGGCTCTCAGCCGGCTGAAGCTATTGGAACGTCTTTATGCCTCGGAACCCGAACGGCAGGATTCGATTGCGAAGGCGATGGACCGCAAGAGCCTTATCGACACGAAACTGAAGATGGCCAAAAGAGAGTTCCGGAACGAAGGAAAATTCATCGACGAGGTATTCGCATGAAGGAAATGGATAGTAACGGGCTCGCGCTTTGCAAATACCAGGCCGAAATCTTCAGACTCTCCGTCGAGAAAGTCGCTTGTTCGTCCCTCGTTTTCCTTCGGAGATATTTTCGAAGCGACTTTGCCAAGTTGATGGACATGGGCGATAGCACCCGCTTTGCCTTCAATCCCGACGAAGCGTTCGAGGCTATCGAGAAGCAATTCGGCCCTTCGTCCTATGGAAAGGAAAAGTATTCCGGGGAAGCTCTTTACTGGGTCGGGTACATAACCCGCTACATCTGCTATACCCGGAAGTGCAGTTCGGTCTTCGTCTACCGTAACTTTCCTCCCGAGCTTCTGATTGAAGCCTATCCGGGATTCCACACCCAAGGCGAGGAGTGGGTGGTGGAAAGACTATTGGAGATGATTGGGAAGACGGAGGATTACTTTGATCCAAATTATCGCCTGAAGGAAATCCTCAGGCGAAAAATGGGATTACAAGTTAGTTGTGCAAATTTGCACAAGTAAGTTTGAGAAATTCAATTATAAGTTCCGTAAGTGCAATTCGCGGCTATGATGTGTGCCCCGAATCCTGGACACAGGAGGAGGGGCACACATCAAACCTCGGCCTTTTTTGGCATGACAAATCTCGAACAAAAGCCAGGTGTTTATTTCCATGGGAATCAGCCTCGTCATTCGAGCCTGATTTCAAGGCGTTCCATTCATCTTTGACCCTGGAAATTGGCTTGTTGAACCAGCTATAGAAACCTTTCTTGAAGGAGAAGGAATACTCACCCTTTAAGGAAGGGTCGTCCTTGATTCGTTCAAGGGGATAGGATCCATTTACTTTCCAGCCTTGAAGGAGGCCGATATCGATGGCCCCGGTCGGGCAGAGGAAGGAGCAGCGCATGCACATCTCGCAGCGTATTCCGAATACGATTTTTCCGTCTTTGAGGGTGATGTTTCCCATCGGGCACTCATTGATGCACTTTAGACACTTGATGCATTTATGCGGATCGACCCGGTAGAAGTGGCTATTGATGAGTGATCCGAGCCGTTGGATTCGGAACAGGAATGACAGGAAATGAAAGAGCGGATTGTAGGGGAAACGGCGATTGGCTCCCTTTGTGAGATTATCGACCAAAATATCCAGCAAAACCCCGTCGTAATTGAGAATTTCCTTCACGAAATCGTCTGGATAGCGGAAGTGGATGTTGTAGGGATACAAGAAGTGGTACTCCCCGAGGAAGGGACGGCCGCTTCGCTTGATTTTGGCAATGAGGGGATAGGAAGAAGCGTTATTCAGGGCGATTGGCTCCCCGCTTTGCTTGGCGATGAGGTAAGAGCCGCCTTCTTTTAGCTTGAGGCCTTTCACGAATTTCCAGAAATAGCCCGGCATGTTGAAGGCATAGACCGGATAGGAAAAGACAATGAGGTCGTAGGATTCTAGATTCGGAGGGACGCTCAAGGCATTGACTTCAAGAAAGTCAGGAGACCAAAGGCCTTCCTTGGCCAAGCGGGTTGCTACCATCTTGACGAGGTGCCTCGTGTGGCCGGTCCCCGTCCAATAGATGAAGAGGGCTTTTTTCATAAAGCCATCAGTTCCTTGAGGAGCGAGGCAATTCGGTCGGTATCCCGAAGGATGTCGCGCCTATATTGGTACTCCTTGGGGTAGCCCCAAGCGTGCAGGAAGCCGCCCGGCCCCACGATCGTTCCTTCCTTGCTCCCGTCGGCCGCGGCTTTGAGGAGCGACAGAGCCGCCTCCTCAGCCGGCATGAAGATGACCCGCATGAGGGGAGGAGCTACACGGTAAAACCAACGGGGGTAGGCCTTGTTCTTCGGGTTGAAGAGGTTGGTGCAGACGACCCCGGGATGGGCGAGGGCGATTTTCATCCCTTGATGCCTAGCCGCGATGAGGGCTTGCATGAGAAAACGCTTGCTTAGCCCGTATCGTTTGTTCCTTGAATGGATGGAGGCCAGGTATTTTCGGAAGGAAAGGGCGTCTGATAGGTCCTTTCCTTGATAAGAAGACTTTGTTCGATAGGTCAGGCTGAGCGTCTGGACGCTTTCCATGTCCGGATAGGCCGCGGATAGGCGAAGGATGAGCTCGAGGGAGGCTAAGCAATTGACCCTAAAGGTTTGCTCAATCCCATCGATCATCTTCGCTGGCTGGTGGTAGATGCCGGCGATGCTGAGGAAATAGTCGTAGGGTTTCTCGCCGGTCAAGAAGGAAAGGACTTTCGAGACGGCCTCGCGGTCGAGACTGTCGTAAGGAAAGACCTTAACTTCCACTCCGTAGGTTCGTTCGAGTTGGGCAGCCAACTCTTCCCCGGCTCTGACGTTCCGGACCAGGAAGAGGAGGCGGCAGTGGAGCGAGGCGAGGAGGCGGGCAGCGGCCTTTCCGATGCCGCCGGTCGCGCCGGTCAGGATGACGCCCTTGCCTTGAAGGCGCACGAAGCGCTCTTTCGCGTAGGCAAAGTAGCGTTCCTCTTTCTTCATGGCTTCATTCTATTCCTCAGCGGCCGCCTTTCCTCTCTCCTCTTTCTCTTTCGCCGAGTGGAAATTGCCTCTTTTCTCCTTATAGGAGAAGAGTAGACTACCCGCGGATGGAACTAACCTCGCTCCCGCTCATCCGGGTCTTCAAGCGGAACCGACCCCTGATCAAACTCGCCTTTCCCGTTTTCCTTGAATTGATTCTTTCAGTGGCCATGGGCTACGTGAACCAGTTCCTTTTGGCTGGCATTCCCCTAGCCAGCAACGGGGTCAGCCAATCGAACCAGATCAGCAACATCTTCCTCGTTTCCTTTTCCGTCCTTTCTTCCTCGAGCCTTATCTTGCTCAGCCAGCTCCTCGGGAAAAACGAAAAGGAAGCGGTCGGGAAAATCTATTCGCTTTCCTTTTTCATCAACCTCGTTCTCGGAGTTCTCGTCGCTGGGGTTCTCGTCGGTTTCTCCTTCTTCGTCTTTCCCCTGATGGGGGTCGACGAGGCTGTCATCCCCTATGCCAAGCTCTACACCATCGTAAGCGCGCCCGGGGTGATTTTCCTCTCTTTGAACAATGTTTTTTCCTCGTTCCTGAGAGCCAATAAGCAGATGACTTTCCCAACGGTCATCGCCTTCCTCACCAACGTGATCAATGCGGCGGTGGCTGCCGTCTTCATTTGGGCCATCCCCGGACTAAGCGAACTCGACAAATTGATCGGCGTGGCCATCGCGAGCGACCTTTCCCGCCTCGTCGGCCTCGTCGCTTCTTATCTCTTCTTCCGCTTCGGCATCGGCGGGCGTCTCTCGCTTAGGTGCCTTCGCCCCTTCCCGGGCCAACTCTTCAAAAAACTCTTGGCCATCGGCCTTCCGACGGCCGGCGAAACCCTTTCCTACAACGCCTCCCAGCTCGTTCTCAGCATCATCGTGAACCTTTCGGTGAGCGTCCTCGAGCAGAACCTTCGTAACTACCTGATGACCTTTACCTCCCTCATCTATCTTTTCGCTTCCGGCAGCGGCATCGCGATGCAGGTGAGCGAAGGACTCCTCCTCGGAGCCGGGAACAAGGAGGAAGCGAACCGCCTCGTCCTCGACGTCGGGACGATGGCCCGAACCGTCTCCTTCCTCATGTCGCTTCTTTTCACCGGCCTGGCCTATCCGGTGTTCCTGGCCCTCATGGCCCCGGCCGTGGCTGATCCCTCCGTCAACCTCGGAGGGCTGAGCATTGAGGCGGTTGCCCTGATGGCCGTCTACCTCATGCTTATCGACATTGTTCTCGACCAAGGGCGGGCCTCGAACCTCGTTTACGTCAAAGCCCTCGAGACGAGCGGCGACATTTCCTTCCCGGTCCTTTGCTCGATTTTCACCTCGTGGCTCTTCACCGTCGGGGCGAGCGCCCTTCTATCGATCGTCTTCGGCCTCGGGGTCTACGGGGCTTTCGTCGGGGCCGCCCTCGACGAATGCGTCCGGGCCGTTCTCTTTTACGTTCGCTGGAAGCGCGGCGGGTGGAAGCAAAGAAACCTCACTTCCGGAATTGACTGAAACATTTGTCTAATGCCATTCGTCTCAATATGATGGAGGCATCATGATGAAAATAAAGGCACTCTTCCTTGTGGCCGCGGCTTTGGCCCTGACCTCTTGCGATTTCGAGTTCAGTTTCGGCTTTGGGACGGATAGCGGCAGCGAAATCGCCAGCAATTCCGCCTCATCTTCTTCGGAAACGTCTATTTCGGATTCGTCGGGAGACTCTTTCCCCTTTGACTTGATCTTCGAGGAAAAACTCGATGTCGGGGAGGTATCGTCCATTTCCGCTGATCTGCCTCCTTACGAGCTCGACGAGCCCATATCGGTCGCCTTCGAGGACCCATCGGCCGTCCGTTTCCTCTCCTTTGAGCCCAATTGCGTTTCTTTTTATCCCCTCAAGGAGGGAGTCTTCCTTTTCACCGTCTCGGCGAATGGGCAAACGGTTACCGACACCCTCGAGGTCGAGGACGTCCCGAGTGGATACTCCTTGATCCACGTCGGCGGGATGCCTCATGTCTATGAACCCCTTCCCGTCGAATTCAGCGGTCCCGACGGGGAAGCCATCCCGATGAGCAATGCCGAGTTCCGCCTCATCTCGGGAAGCGAGGAGCCAAGCCGCCTGAGCATCGGGGCCTGGTACTTTGAGACTCCCGGGGTTTATTCCTTCGGCCTTGCCAAGAGCGGGGAAAAGGCCTGTTCGAACATCGTGACCCTGAACGTCGCCCCCTCCTCGGATTGGGTTTCCCTTCTTTTCAGTGTTTCCCTTGCCGACGGGACGCCCCTTGAGCTAAGCGAGGCGAAAGTGCCCGTCGGGGCCGAAATTACCTTCGAACTGAGCCACACGGACGGAACCTCGTTCAAAGGGCATTGGGAAATGGAGACGGAATTCCTCGCTGAGGAAAACTTCGAGGAAGTCTCCGACCACGTCTATCGCGCCACCGGGGTCGGAATGGCGGCCTTCCGCCCCGAGGTCTACGCCGAGCCGGGCGGCTCCTCTCCAAGCTATTACATTTCCCCGGCTTTCGTCGTCGTTTCCGCTTTCTATCCGGGCGAGGAAACCCCTTATTCCCTCGAAGTGCGGGGAAATCTCGACGGGAAGTCGGTCTTCTTCAACGACATGAGCGGCGAATTCGTCGACACGGGAATCGACCTCGTGAGCGATGTCGCCCATCCGACCGTCGAGCCGACGGCCGAGCTGGCGAGCGTCTCGGCGGGGAGCGAGCCGGGAATCCTTTTCCGCTTCGAGAAGGACGGGGCGGCCGACAACGTCTATTCCGTCTATGCCTGCCTCGAGCGCCAAGGCTCCTTCCCGGTCTATTTCTTCTGGGGGAGCGCCGCCTCGGACCTCATCTATTTCCATGCCTACGACCCGAACGAAGGGCTTTTCCTCGTTTCGGCTGGGGCCAGCGAGGCCTTGGTCGGGGAGAAAGTCGCCCTTTCCTACAGCGTGAATGGCCTCGATAGCGGCTACGCGATCGAGTACGTGGTAGAAGGCCCGGGGTCCTACTCCCTTTCCGAGGGAACCTTCGTCGCCTACGAGGAAGGGACCTACACCTTGCGGGGCCGCTTTGCCTCCAGCAGCGTCTACGCCTCCTTCGAGGCGGAAATAACCGTCGTTTCCGATACCCCGCTCGACCCCTACGAGGGCGTCGACAAGGACGAATTCTATTCCGACTACAAACCGGCCACGGATGCCACCGACGCCTATTACCGTTCCCTCCACGGCCTTATGTCCGGCTCCCTCGAGGTGCCCGGGCCCGAGCCGACCGTCGATAGCCTTGCCCCGACGGAAGATGGGCTTTTCGTCAAGAATTCGGCCGTCGATTATGTCGAGATGGGAAAAGGCTACGTCGTCTACGACGCCCGGGGCAACGAGCAATTCACCGTCTACGAGGACGGGGCTTACATCACCCTTGAGGAAGTCGCGGCCTACATCCAGGCCTTCGGGAAGGTCCCGGCCAACTATTACGAGGACCGTTACGACTACCCGAGCCCCGAGGTCAGCCCCTGGGGCGAGTACCTGCGCTTGAACGACAGCTACTTCTCCGGGGATACGGACCGCTATCCCTATGAACCGCTTTTGCCCGACATCTCCGGCGAAGGGGGCCTCACCGATTACTACGAGGTCGATATCGGCACGACCGGGACCTATACCGGCCCTTCCTATCCGGTCCGCATCTACAACGATGGCCACACGATCACCCGCGGTGGAGCCCGGATCGTCTATGCCAAGACGAGACTCGGCTCGGACATCTCCGCCTCCGACCGCCACCTCTTCTACACCTACAACCATTACAACGATTTCCAGGAATACCTGAATTACTATCAGGGCTGGGGTCAAATCTTCGGCAATGTCACGGCCGGCGGGAAAATCGACGAAGTCGCGCCCGGCGGGCCGACCCCCTACGTCGACGTCGTCCTCCGAGACCTCTATTGATGGGCTTGGACTTTGAAGGAAAGGAGAAAGACCATGCGCGCTTCGCCTCTTGTCATGATGGCCTTCTTCCTCCTTTCTTCCTGCGGAAGCGGGGGAGAGGCTTATTCTCTTTCTTCGTCGGCTCTTTCTTTTTCTGAGCCCGAAGCCTCGACCAGCCTCCTCGATTCCGTTTCCTCTAGCGGGGAGTCCTCTGCTTCCTCGTCCGAAGCGGGATCCTCATCCGCGGAGGTTTCTTCCGAAAGTTCGGTTTCTTCCTCTCGTTCATCGGAGAACGAACCGCTCGAACCCCTTTCCGTGATTGCCCTCGAGATGAAAAGCACTTATGGCGACAGCTTCCTCATCAAGCAGGGGGACTATGAGGTCCTCGTCGACGCCGGGACCGCGAGCGATGCTTCGACGGTCCAAGCCGCCATCGATACCTATGTGGAGGACGATGTCCTCGACCTTTTGGTTCTTACCCACTTCCATACCGATCACATCGGGAAGATGACCGACGCCTCTTTCTTCGGCGATATTTCGGTCAATGCAATCGTCGACCCGGGCGTCGTCTATTCGAGCAGCGCGGCCCGAAGCTTCACGGCGATGAGGGATGAACTTGTCGCCAACGGGAGCCGTTACTACCCGGTCTATGATCTCCTATATGGCTCCGATCCCGGACCCCGGTGGGACATCGAGGGGCATGGCGGCCTGACCATTGAATTCTTCGATACCGGATTCGTAAAGGAACCAGGCACCTCCTATGGCGGCGACCAAAACAATACCTCGCTGGCTTTTACGTTGGAATACGGCGAAACAAGATGGCTTTTTGCGGGGGATTTGCCGGGAAGCCGGGAAGCCGACCTCGTGAAAAGCATCAAGGAAGAAGACCCCTCTTACTTTGCCGATTCCTCGTTCAATGTCTTTAAAGCCTGCCACCACGGGTCGGATGGGTCAAATACCGATGAACTTCTTTCCTTCTTGGAGCCCGACCTCGTCTTCATGATGGCGGGGCTCGAGAAAAGGAACCGAACCAGCAGCGGTATCGTGGACGAGCAGCATCCGTATCTCGGGGCTCTTGAGCGGTTCCGCCTCTACACCGAGGAAGTTTACTGGACTTCGATCAACGGGACGACGGCGATGACGAGTGAGGGAAAAGGCGTTGCCCTCCAGATGGCGGGCCGGACCCAAGACTACTATTACGAAGGCGAAAAGGTCGATAGGGAAGCCGAGCGCTTCGCTAACGTCTACCAATCGAAATATTACTTAGCGATTCAAAGCCTCGCTTAAAGAAGCTCGGGCTCTTTCCCGTCGAGGTCGAGATCCCCGAACGAAATGGTGCGGGTCGCCTCATTTTGCCGGTGGCGGATCGAATACTTTCCACGCGCGAGGTCCATCATGGCCTGATAGACCGTCGTTTCGGGCTTCCCGTTCTCGTTATAGGCCGTTCCCGGGAGGAAGGCGACGCCGTCGAGGATGCCGTAGAAGCGGTGGGCCGCTTCGTCCTCGTCGTCGGAAGAAGGGACGTTCAGGTTGAGGAAAGCCGCCTTGGCGAAACGGGAGGAAGAGGAATAGTCGCCCGGGAGGCCGATGCTCCCCATCCCGACCGACGTCGGGTTGAGGGAGCTTCCGAAGCGGTTGATCGGGTAAGCGGGGGTGACGTTCAAATAGCGGCGGAGGATTTCCTCCATGAAGGGGAAGGGCGGGTTGTTGGTGAGCACCCCGTAGGGATTCTGATAGACGTGGACCCCATCGGCGGTGGCCTCGAGGACGATGGCGCTGTGGAGGTCGGCGATGAGGTAATGAAGAGGCGCGATCGGCATCGAGGGATCGACGGCTTCGTCGGTGAAGTTCAGCTTTTGAAGGAAAGGCATCGCTTCCTCGAGGGTGGCATAGCCTCCGAGGAGATAAGGAATGAACTCATAGGGCGTCAGGTTGACCTTGCCCTCGACCATCTTCCCTTCCTTGGCGTAGCCCGGGAAGTTGAGTCCGGCCACCGCGAGGCCCTTTTCGTTCATGGCGTCGAAATATAGGGGCCTCCCGAAAAGGTAGAGCCCGGTCCCGAGCATGGCGTAAGAAGGAGCGATACTACCCTCGTGATGGGTGGGGATCGAAGCGCCCCGCGGGACGAAGAGCGGCTTTTCGCCATAGCTCATGTCGAGGTCGAGGTTGCGGCCGAAGAGGGGATGTTCCCCGAAGCGATAGATACCTGTGCACATGGAATAATTATCCTAACTTCGCCTCAAAGGTGAAAAAGAATCTTCATAATGAAAATGGGAGTAACTTTTTCCGCTTCTTTTGCCCCTCGGAGAGGGCGGATGAACCTATAATGGCGGCGTGAACGAAAAACTCCGGCTCGTCAACGTCCAAGGCTATGGCGCCTTACTGGCCTTTTGCCTCGTGTGCTGGGGCTTTGTGCTCCTCGCGATGGGCGGCCTTCTTTCGATCTACCTTCTCGGCCTCTGGGGAAACGAACCCTACGTCTACCTTTTCTATGCCTGCCTTTTCGTCCTTCTTTTCGCCCTTATCTTCTTCATGGCCGTCTTCTCGAAGGCCTTCAAACCCGTCTCGACTTTCTTCGGGACCGAGGGCGACATCGTCGAAGGAACGGTCTTAAGCCAAGAAGAGGCCCGAAAGGAACTTTACGAGGCTGGGCATTCCTATGCTTCGAACAAAGTGCCGGCCATCCCCGTCCTCGTCAAGGTCGGGCGCGACCGCCTGGTCCTCCAGGGCAACGTCCTTTCGCCTTTCGGCGGGGCCAAAGCCTTCGAAAGAGGGCAGAAGATTTACGTTTTCTATTCGCCCCTGAAGATTTCCAAAGGGGTTGTCGTCTACGGCCGCGGGGCCTTCGACCGACGCTAAGAAGCGATATAGAGGACAAAGGCCGGGTTTTCGATTTGGCCCGGAACTCTTTCGTAATAGGCATCGATGACTTTCCCAAAGTCCTTTTCCGTTTCCTCTTCCTTCCCGGCCAGCAGATAGAGAGGGCGGTCCACCCCCGCGAGGTAGGCGTTGGTTTTGCTAACCACTTCCGGCCGCGAGAGGCCCCACCATGACTGGTTGGCAAAGTAGGGGAAGTCCGTCTCGATATCGCCCATGAGATAGACCGCCGCGTTGCAGTTGAGGGCGTACACCTCGCCTTTTTCCGCCCGGGCTTTTTCCGGAATCGCGTGGACCGCTTCCTCGATGAGGCGGCTTTCGTGGTAGGAGAAGCCGAGGACGCCCGAAGTGTAATAAAGAGAAGTCAGGACGATGGCCCAAAGAAGAGCGAGGGAGGCCGGGATAAGGCAGAGCCGGGAAGCCTCTTTCCTCAGGGCCCAGCGGCGGGTGAAGAGGAAGTAGGCGAGATAGCTCGAAAGGAAGGTGAGGGACGTCCAGTAGTAGGTCGTGTACCGGGCGATGGCAAAATAGGCAATCATCGCCACGGCGAGGGAGACGAAGGGAAACTCGTAGACATCCTGGTTGAGGGCCTTGTCCTTACGGAGGAAGCGGTAGGAAAGGATAAGGAGAAGGAAGGCGACGAGAAGGCCGATCCTGTTGGCCAAGGAAAGCCAATCGTCCGCTTCATTCCTGAAGTAGGCAAAGCCGCCGACATATACCGCGTCGATCATCTCGGGGAAGAAGCCGCCGACGAGGGCGTAGGACCAGAGGGAGACGATCGGGATGGCAAGCCCCAGGACGGCGATGAGGCCGTTGTAGATGAGGTCCAACCCCTTCTTATGGCGGGCCGAATAGACGATGCAATAGATGGCGATGGCAGCTCCCCACATGATGTCGGTCGGGCGGGAATTGAGGGCGAGCCCCATCTCGAATCCAAGGAAAAAGGAACCAAGGAAGAAGCTTTTGCGGTCGTTTTTGACGATTCCTCGCGTATAGGCCCATTGGGCGACGGCAATGAAAGGCATGAGGAATTCCCCTTCGGCGTTCCCTCCGCTCATGACGGAAAGAAGGAGGGCATAGACCATGAGGGCAAAGGCGGTGGCTCCCCGCGGCAGAGAATAGAGTTCCATCGTCTTCATGAGGAAGAAGAGGGTAACGGCGAGGAAGAGGACCTCGATGAAGAACAAGGCGTAGCGTCCCCCGAGAAGCACGGCGAGGGCGTCGATCAGGACATGGTAGATGCCTTTGTGGTCGTAGAAGTCGACGTAAGGAGTTTGGCCCTGGACGAGGAGAAAGCCCTCGTAGAGGAAGAAGTTGCTGTCGACGTTGATGGAGTCACTATTGATGGCTGGGTAAAGAAACGAGGTCGACGTCGAGCAAAGGGCGACGAGGACGAAGGAAAGAAGGAAGGAACGGACAGCCGTGAAAAGCGAGCGATGCTTCCTAGCGAACGTCTTTAGGCGCCGAAACATGCCCGTATTATTGCCGCCTTGCCTTTTGAGGGGAAGGGGCAATCGCCTACAATGGCTAGGACGAAGCAAGGACCCATCGGGAGCATCGGCATGGAACTAGGAACGAGAAAAGCCATTTTCTACCGGGGAGGCGGCTTGGCCGCGCCCCTCGTTTTGGTCAACGCCTACGACGATCGGGGCGCCGACCTCCAGAAGGCGATTGCCTCCTTGAGCGCCCGCCCTTTCCATCTCCTCGTCGTTTCCGGCCTCGCTTGGAACGACGACCTGACGCCGTGGCCAGCTGACCACCTCGGCCGCGGGCTTTCCCCGATGAAGGGGGAAGGCGAGGCTTATCTCCGCTTCCTCGAAAGAGAGCTGCTGCCGTCCTTCGCTAAGAAAGAAGGAATCGCCCCCTCGTCCTATTTCATCGCCGGCTACTCGCTCGCTGGCCTTTTTGCCATCTATGCGGCCTTGAAGGGAACGCTTTTCAGCAAAGCCGCCTCGGCCTCCGGGTCCCTTTGGTATCCCGGGTTTGCTGACTGGGTCGCCTCTCAAGAGGCCCCGGCCGGCCTTGGAGAGGTCTATCTTTCCTACGGGGACAAGGAACCCCATAGCCGCAACGAGCTTCTCCGCTCGGTCGCCGCGAAGACGGAAGCCGTTCGCGATGCCCTTCGGGAAAAGGGCATAAAGACCGACTTTGAAATCAATCCCGGCAATCATTTCCGGGAGCCGGACTTCCGTCTCGCGAAAGGAATCGCCAAGCTTCTCGAAACGATATGAGTCTTTCTTCCGTCTCAATAAGCGAAGGGCCAGATGGATCGCGATTTGATAGAGCTTAAGCAGGCCCTTACCAAGGGCCGTCGAGACGAGGCCGAGCGCGTCTTTTCACGCATCTACGAGGAGTATTGCCTTCTCGTTCGTAGCGTCCTTTCCCGCTACCTCGTAAGTAGGGCCGACGTGGACGACCTTTCCCAAGAGGTCTTTGCCGACTTCTACCGGAAGGCTCTCGAGGTTTCCTCTTCCATCAAGGGATACCTCGCCCGTTCGAGTGCCAACCGGGCCATCGACTTCATCAGGAAGCGGCACGGGGAGGTCGAGCTCGAGAAGGAAGAAGCCCTCCTCGAGGAGCCGCTCAACCCGCGGGCCATCGCCTTCGAGGAGTGGGCCTCCTCGGTCCTTGGAAGCGAGGAATGGAACCTCGTCGCTCTCCATCTATTGGCCGGCTATTCTTTTGAGGAACTCGCCTTCCTGAAAGGCAGCCGCCCCGCCAAGATCAAGACGCGTTACTACCGCGCCCTCAAGAAACTCCAAGCGGAGGGAAAAAAGAAATGAAGAAAAGCGAAAAGAATTTCCTTCGGGCCTACGATGCAGCCGCCGAAGGACTCGAAGTCGAAAAAGACGAGCGGACGCCTTTCTGGAATCCGAGGCGGATCGGTCTTGCGGCCGGGGCGGCTTCCCTTTTGCTCGTCGGGGCCGTCGTCCTCCCCCTGTCTCTCTCCTTGAACGGAGGGGCGCCCGGGAATTCCTCGGGCAGCAACCAGGAAGCCCCGGGCGTCCTTGTCCCGACGACGGCCACTTACCTCAATACCGAGACGGTGGCCAACCGCGCGAAGGTCCAAACGGTCTATGAAAAGAACCTTTCCTTCGTTTCCGACGGGCTGATGATCAAGAAACTCGATGCTGCCGGGAAGCCTTCCTTGGTTTCCGCCTCGGCCGAAAGCGATTTCGCGGCCGGGACGCCGGGGAGCTACAAAGTCCGCTTGCTCTCGGAAGCGGGCGACGAAGCCAGTTTCGATATCGAGGTGGTGGAGGAAGAGGTGACCGGTATCCGGGTCAGTTTGCTCAAGGAAGCCTACTACCAAGGCGAAACGCCCCTTCCCGGGGACTTCGCCATCGCCAAGGAACTCGACGACGGCAGCTCGAGGGCCGCCAAGGAAAGCGAGATCGGAATCGACCTCGCCTCCTATGACGCGGACGAGCCCGGAACCTACGAAATCGGGGTTTACCTCAAGGGAAACCCGGCTTTTAGGAAAAATATCGAAGTCGAAGTTCTCCCGCTTGAAGAGATCGACCTCTCGGGAACTTATGCCTGGGCCGACGATAGCCTCGACATCGGCTCGCCCCTCCTTCGGGTCTTCACCATCGACGGGCCGGACCATCGCCTCATTAGCCAATATAGCGAGATATGGCCGACCTTCAGCTTTGCCTACGTCTTCGAGGATGGGAAGGTGACCATCGACGGGGCCGGGGTCGACCAAGACTTCGTCTACGACCCGGCCAGCCGGACGATCCTCGTCTCGGGAATCGCCGGGGATCCCGATATGCTTTGCGTCCCGATGGGGCCGAAGACTTCTTACCTTCGGGCGAAGGGGGAACTTTACAAGTCGAGAACCCTTTTCTGCGCGGAAGGCGGCTACTTGAATGAGGAAACCATCAATTACCTGGCCTACCGGGGCGGCGGGGTGTATCTCGAGCCGGAGTTTCTGACCAGCGTCGACGCGAATACCTATTTCCCGAACGACGCCACCCTCTACCTCGGGCAGCCCAAGGAAAACCAAGTCGACATCGCTTCCCTCGTCGAGGGGCAGTACGTGGCCGTCGACGAGGCCTATCCCAAGGAGATGATGGTAACCTTCCGCGACGGGAAGCTCTACTACCGTTCCTATTACGATTCGCCCGAGCCTTATATCGCGACGGACCGCGGGGAGTACATCGAGATCAAGACCTACGGCGGGGACAGCTTCCGTTACTACGTAGAAGACGAGCGCCTCGAGAACTATTCGGTCGAGGGGATTTACGTGAATACCCTGAGGAAGATGGACCGGGGCCGGGAAATCGTCGTCTCCTGCCGTTCCTACGCCTCCAACTACCAAGACTTCGTCATCGAAATCGGCACGAGCTTCCCGTCCTACCGGATCGTGAGCGACGGCTATGAGATCGAGTATTTCCACTTCGCCGACAACGACGGCCTGCCCTTATACGCGGATGCCCGCTTCAAGGAGGGGCAGATCGGGCATAACTACCTGAGCGATTTCCTCGGCCACTTCGGGGATGCTCGCGACTACTGGGTGTTCGGTAGCGGGGCAAGCGTCGGCAAATTGGATGACTATGGTTACTATGCCGGCATCTATGAGGACTATGCCTTGGTCGATGCCGGGAAGCTCAAGATCGCCGGCTACGACGAGACTAGCGGGGAAAGGATCCTCGAAGTCGCTTTCGAGGAAAGGGGGACGACGAGCGTGCGAGCCTCCCTCGGCGCTTCCTCGACCGTCGAGATGCTCGGCGAGGAGCGGCGGGAGAACGGGCAGTTCCTCTCCGGCTATCCCATCGTCGGTTCCTACTTCAAGGGAAGCGATTACACCGACCGCCTCGACGTCACTTCATCCGCCGGCCTCGTCATCTATTGCTACAACCCGGAGACCGATTATTCCTATCAGCGCACCTCGTCCTTCCGCCTCCTTTCGGAAGCCGAGGACCTCTCCTCCTTCGATATCGAGTACCAGCTCTGGGAAGACGACGGGACGGGCCTTGAAGCGTGCACCTTGAAGGAGGGGCGCTTCGAACTCATAAACGGGCGTTACCACCTTTTCTACGAAGGCGAGGAATACGTCTGGCAAAACGTCGCCTGACATTTTAAAGAGAGAAAAGTCCACTTTTGCGGTGGATTTTTCTTTTATGGAGTCGTTTTGAAAGACTTGGCGGCCGGCTTGGGATAGACTTTGCCCATGAACGAATACGCCTATTCCGCCATTATCCTTCTCGTCCCCTTCCTTGGGACCACCCTCGGGGCGGCGATGGTCTTCTTCCTCAAGAAGGAAATGCCGCCTCTCCTCAACAAGGCTCTCCTCGGCTTTGCCTCCGGCGTCATGGTCGCGGCCAGCATCTGGAGCCTCATCGTCCCTTCGATCGAGGAAAGCTCTTCCCTCGGGACCTGGGCTTTCCTGCCGGCCCTCGTCGGGGTGCTTCTCGGCTTTGCCTTCCTTTTGCTCATCGATACCTTGACCCCGCACCTTCACCTGCATAGCGATAAGCCGGAAGGGCTCCCGAGCCGGGCCTCCCGGACCTCGATGATGCTCACGGCCGTCACCATCCACAACGTCCCGGAGGGAATGGCGGTGGGGGTCGTCCTCGCCTCGGCCCTGACGGCGGCCGGGAACGGAAGCCTCGAGACGGCGATGCTTCCGGCCTTGACCCTCTCCATCGGGATGGCCATCCAGAACTTCCCGGAAGGGGCCATCGTCTCCCTTCCGCTCCTCGGGGAAGGCCATTCGAAGGGAAAGAGCTTCCTTTTCGGTTCCTTGTCCGGGGCCGTCGAGCCTCTGGCCGGCCTCATTGCCGTCCTCCTTCTTTCCCTCGTCGTCCCGGCCCTGCCTTATCTCCTCTCCTTTGCCGCCGGGGCCATGCTCTACGTCGTCGTCGAGGAACTCGTCCCCGAGGCGATGGAAGGGAAACACAGCAACGTCGCGACCATCGGGTTTGCCCTCGGCTTTTGCCTCATGATGGTCCTCGACGTCGCCCTCGGTTAGAAGCGCTTCCAATGGTCTCCCTAGCGGCTGTTGGTATAGACTAACGGCCGATATGAATGAAATAGGATATTCGGCGATCGTTCTGCTTGTCCCCCTCGTCGGGACGACCCTCGGGGCCGCCATGTGCTTCGTCTTGAAGCGCGACATGCCGACCTGGCTAAGGAAAGTGCTGCTCGGCTTTGCTTCCGGCGTTATGGTCGCCGCCAGCATCTGGTCGCTTCTCGACCCCTCGATCGACCAATCCGCGGAGATGGGCGCCTGGGCCTTCGTCCCGGCGGCCGTAGGCCTTGCCATCGGCTTTGCCTTCCTCCTCCTCATCGATACCCTGACCCCGCACCTTCACACCAACAAGGTGGATGCCGAAGGGCTTCCTTCCAAGGCGAGCCGGACCTCGATGATGCTGGCGGCCGTCACCATCCACAACATCCCGGAAGGGATGACGACCGGCGTCGTCCTCGCCGCCGCGCTCGCTTCCCTCGCGAATGGAACGGGCCTCCACGAAGCGATGATCCCGGCCCTGACCCTCTCCATCGGGATGGCCATCCAGAACTTCCCGGAAGGGGCGATCGTCTCGATGCCGCTCCGGGCCGAAGGGAATGGCAAATTCAAAAGCTTCCTCCTCGGTTCTTTCTCCGGGGCGGTGGAACCGTTGGCCGGACTCCTCGCCGTTGGCTTCCTCGCCATCGTCGTGCCGGCCCTGCCGTACCTTCTTTCCTTCGCGGCCGGGGCCATGCTCTACGTCGTCATCGAGGAACTGATCCCCGAAGCGATGGAAGGCAAGCACACCAACGTCGCGACGATTGGCTTTGCCGTCGGCTTCATCCTGATGATGATCCTCGACGTCGCCCTCGGATAGAAAAGAGACAAAAAAGAGGCGCCTTAAACTGGACCCCGTTAATCGGAGTCCAAAAGAAAAAGGTTAAAAGAGAAAGGCCTCCGGTTACACTGAAGCAACCGGAGGTTTTCTTATGGCAAAAGGCATCATCGACCCCAAGCTGGCCGAGGCCCTGAGGGCCAACCCCAACGTAGAGAGGGTGACGCCCAGGACCGTCGTCTTCAAGCCGTCGTTCATAAACCGGGCCCTGGACCAGTACCTGCTCGGGGGCAAGCCCAGGATCGAGATCTTCAGGGAGGCCGGGATCGACGTGGAGGCCGTAGGGAGGGAAAGGCTCGCGATGGCCTTCGGGAACTGGCTCACCAAGGTGAAAAGGGGCCAGCCGCTGGGCAGGCCGCCCGGAAGGAATCCCGATCCGTGCGTCGGCGAAGCCGAGGCGCTCCGCAAGGAGAACCAGAGGCTCCTCGCGATAGTGGAGCTCTACCGCCAATTAGCAAGGCTGGATCGGCGTCACCAGCCGCAAAAACAACCGCCGGAAGATACGAAGCCATAATGGCCGCGAGGCGCCTCCTCGGCCCGAAGCCGGCCATTTCGGTGAGGGAGATGTGCGAGGAGCTGGGCGTATCGGAATCCGGCTTCCACGCCTACGCCGCCAGGAAGGCCAAGGGGCCGAGCCCCAGGGAGCTGGCCGACCTCAGGGACTTCGCCGCGGTGAAGCAGGTCTACGACTACAGGGGCTATCCCAAGGGCAGCCGGACGATCGCGATGATGATGCCGGGGCTCCTGGGGATCGCCATGAACAGGAAGAAGGTCGCGAGGCTCATGGCGAAATACGGGATATCCTGCCCGGTGAGGCGGGCAAACCCGCTCCGGAGGATCGCCAAGGCCATCGCGACGAACGCGGTGTTCTCGAACAAGCTCAACCGCCAGTTCGCCGTCTCGCGGCCTGGCCTCCACCTGCTCACCGACATATCCTACATAAAGTACGGGAAGGGCAGGTCGGGCCTATGCTTCCTGTCGGCGATCAAGGACGCCTCGACCAACGAGATAGTCGTATCCTCAAATTATCCTATGTCTAGTCTAATCGGCTTCTAAAAGGCAGTATTCCCCCGTATCCAAAGGAGGAAGCT
>CALVSB010000024.1 GCA_944358895.1 uncultured Bacilli bacterium
TCCCTCCTGAAGGCGTTCCTCAGGGCGCATGGGCCGTTCGCCCGGTCGGACCTTCAGGGATGGCTGGACCTCTTCGCATTCGTCTGGAACCCGCCTGCCAACCGTTACGACAAGGCTGCGTTGTTCATCGACATGGCCATTTCGACGAGAAAACGCATCCGTTATCGGGAGATTTACGGCAAAAAACCGGATTAAAGGCCGGTTGGCATCACCTCTGTGCACCTAAGGGCTTAAATGAAAAAAATGACAGTTCTTTTCGTGTTACCTTTTATAATCTTTTCTTCGTGCAACTATAAAAGTGATGACAATATGGCAAGAGAAGAATACATATCGGTTGTTAATAACATCTTGCAAAAAAATGATAAGGAATTAAAAAAATTATTTGCGTACAATGTTTCTTCGAAAATAAGTAATTTTGATGAGCAAGTAAGTAAACTTATTAGTTATGTCAGCGGAACCTATATTTCAAGTCAATATACTGGAACTGGAGCTGAATACACTATAGACGGGTTTAAACAGGTAAGGTTTCTACCTATGGCTGCTTGTGAATTATATACTACTGATTCAAAGTATTACTTTAGTTTACTTTATTGTTGCATCGATGATTATGATGATAAAAATATTGGTATTTGGAATTTATTGGTCCAAAAATGCGATAAAGAAGATGAAACATTTAAGCCTTATAGTAGCTATGAAGAGTGGAAAAATAGTGACAAATATAGGGGTATCACATTAATATGAATTCTGATAAAAGAAATCAAATCTTACCCAAAATTAATTTAATTTTAAAACTCTTATTTGCACGTGAGGGATAAATATTTCAGGATTTATCGGAATTTTCGCTTTCCCCCAACTTCGATAGCGCAAAATTTTGCGCTTTTTTGCCGCGAGTCCGACGAAGGCCTGCGCCTTTTGGAAGGTGTCCCCCGGCGCGTTCCGATAAAAGCAGGACAGATCCAGCCAATCCTGCAATCCGTCCCGCGAGAATCCGCGGTGCGATCCCGCGAACCCGGATAGGCATCGGTGGATTTCGTTCGCGGGCTCCATCGGGCTTTCGGAATCGGCGAGGCCCTTGGCTTCGCCGGTGCCGTGGGCTTCGCTCGAAAGTCCCGTCGCCTCGATCAGGGCGTTGCGGAATTTGCCGCCATCGCGGATTGTCTTTGATCCTTTGGCGATCATTTCGCCGTAGCCGGCGACGGCCCTCGCGGCGCTCGGCTTCCCGGCGCCGCGCACCCTCAGAGCGCAGGTCTCGCCGTCCGTCGCGGCCAGCACGCAGAATTGGTTCCTCGAAAGCCCGCGACTTGATCCAAAAAAGCCACGTCTAACAAAAGCCATTTCCAGCCCACGCCGAGATGGCTTTTGGGAGGCAGGATTGTAGAGATGGGATTTTTAGTTAACGGCTTCTTTTTATAATCCTATGCAGATGACTCGGTTACGCTGTTACGCAATAATAGTAGTACGAACATGAAAGCAGTTTTGAAATATCTGATTATTACTTTTGCCATAACTTATGCTTGTTGGTGGGGCGTAGCTGCGCTTGTAGCATATACTGATTTTGTATATGGCGACATATTACCGACATTTATATACGTTATAGGCAACTTCGGCCCGGCTATTGCCGCATTATTTTGCATTGACGGCAGACCCTACCTAACTTCATTGAAAAAATTTTTATTCTCCTACAAAAAACGCGGAATATGGTTTTTCCTTTTATTCGTCGCCCTCGTTACGCTCACCGTAGGACTTTCTTCAATGGAATGGAATCCGCAAATGACGGGGTTGAATTTTTTCATCTCGTTGCTCGGTTCCACCGTTGTTTACGGAGGTGAGGAAGAACTTGGCTGGCGAGGAATTTTACAGCCCGCCTTATCTAAGAAAATGACATTCCCGCTTGCCGCGCTTGCGTGTGGCGTGATATGGGCGTTATGACATTTACCGCTTTGGTTTATCGAAGGCCACCCCAACCAGTCAATGCCCTTCTGGGTACAGGCAACGCTCGGCGTATTTCTTTGCTTTTGGCTCGGCACAATTTATGAGCGTTCAAAATGTCTGCCGCTGTGCATGCTCTTCCACGGTTTTGTCAATGTGATGTTGTCGTCATTCGTCTTAAAACTGAACTGGATATTGATTGTCGGGATCATACTGACGACAGCCGTGGCAATCGCTCTTTGGTTGCTTGACGTAAAACAGGCAAGAGGTAGAAACAACCAGCCGACAAGATGATAAAGGCGAATACAATGAAGCTACGACCGATTTGATGAGTTTCAATGCTGAAATAAAGGAAGACTCATCGAAAGACCGTCCATTTTGTTTTCAGGTCCTTTGGGAAACCTATCTTTTTGGGCAAATCCTTTTCGTGCTTGATATTAGGTCGCCTTACCGATATAAATTTGTTATGACCTTTTTAGATTTGCTAGCCGAGAAAAAGACCACTATCTATTCACTTTCTCAGAAAAGCGGTGTTCCTAAGACAACTTTGACAGATATTGGTTCCGGGAAGACCGACCTTATGGAATGCACCGGGAAAACCCTATTGGCAATATCAAAGGCTTTGAACGTTACGATCGAGGAACTGCTTTCCCTCGAAAGGGAGGAGGCCAAGTCGATCTTGCCGCCATTCCTCCACGACTCCATCGTGGAGTACCGCAAAGCTGTTCGAACCGATAGCCTTGCGATTGATTGCTATAGCGATCAGCTGAACAGTTCCATCAACGTTGCCGAAGTCGAGCGGCTCATCCCGAACGATATGGCTAATCGACTAAGAAACCGTTATTTCAGGAGGTAGAAAGCGTGATTGATTTTACGAATTTACCAGCGCGGAACAAAGCTTATGGCGGTGCAAATGGGAGCAAGCTTTCTATTGTCTATAACAACGAGTTTTACATGTTAAAACTCCCAAATCATTCGCTGAAAAATCCTAACCTTTCATACACTAATAGCTGCATTTCCGAATATCTCGGCTGCCATATCTTTAATATGCTCGGGGTAAAGGCCCAGGAAACCTTATTGGGGACTTATACATATCACGGAAAAACGCGGAATGTCGTTGCCTGCAAAGACTTTACCTCCCTCGACACGGTCTTTTCGGACTTTGCTTCGGTTAAAAATAAATATATCGATTCAATGTCCAATGGTTACGGGACCGAACTCGAGGACATTCTCGATACCATTGCAAATCAAGAAGTTGTCGATCCTAAAGAACTGGAGCAACATTTTTGGAATATTTTCGTTGTTGATGCCTTTATCGGAAATTGGGATCGCCATAACGGAAATTGGGGTTTTTTATACAACCTGAGAACCGATCAAATGACCATCGCCCCGGTCTTCGACTGCGGTTCTTCTTTGTTCCCGCAGATTGATGATGACTTGATTCAGAAAGTCATGGCCTCGAAAGCCGAAATGAAGGCCCGCGTTTACGACATTCCGACTTCCGCCATCGTCATTAACAAGAAGCGGTTGAACTACTTCAAGTTCATTACGTCCTTGGAATATGCAGACTGCAACGAAGCCATAAAAAGAATCGTTCCCCGCATCGACCTCGGGCAAGTCAACGAGCTGATCGATCAAACGGAACAAGCCAGCGACCTGCTTAAGACGTTCCTTAAAAAGATCCTGAGGATGCGGAAGGAAATGATTTTGGATGTCGCCTTGGCTAAGCTTATCTAAATAAGCATCTCTTTCTTTTAGGCGATGAATCCTCCTCTTTTGGAAGCAAACCTACCTATCGGAAAGCAACCAGTCGATTAAATAAAGGGACTTGATCCCGTCATAGGAATTGACGTAGCTGCGGTCCATCGACAAGACGATTTTCTCAAAGTTGTCCTCAATCTTTCGAAGAGGATTCAGCTCCCTCTTTCTCGTTTCTTCCGAAAGCATGCTTTCGGTTACCTGGATGTAAAGCTTTTCACTCGGCTTTTCGGCGACGAAATCCACTTCCAAGGGACCGACTTTCCCAACGTAGACCCGATAATCCCGCCTGAGCAGTTCAAGGTAGACGACGTTTTCAAGGATATGGCCCCGATCGACGTCTCGATAGCCGAGAAGGAGGTTTCGGAACCCTAGATCGACGATGTAATACTTTTCGAGAGTCTTCAAAAACTGCTTGCCCTTCACGTCGTACCTCCTGGCCGGGAAGAAGACGAAGGCATCGATGAGCATCTGAAGATACTTTTCGACTGTTTTGCCAGCGAGGCTGGCTCCACCTTTCTTGGCTATGTCGCCCTCGTTTGAGAGAACATTCCCAATTTTGTTTGGGGAAGTGATGCTTCCGATGTTGGATGAGAGAAACCGCACGATTTTCTCGAGGAGCGGTTGGTCGGCTTGCCCGTTTCTTTGAAGAACGTCCTTCAAAATGACGGTCGAGTAGATGCCTTCCAAAGCCTGATTGCTCCTCGCCTCGTCGAACTGATAGTCCTTAAGGATGGGCATCCCGCCGAATTGGAGATATCTTTGGAACTTCTCCTCGACGGAAGTGGTGGGATCGAATGAGTAGAAAGTCAAAAATTCCTTAAACGAAAGAGGCAGCATCGGTATTTCAACGTACCGTCCGGAAAGAAGGGTCGCGAACTCTCTTGATAGGAGGTAAGCGTTGGAACCGGTTATGTAAATATCGACATCGAAGTCGATGCGAAATGACTCGATGGCCTTTTCCCAATGCTCGACTTGCTGAATCTCGTCGAAAAGAAGGTAGGTCTTCCCGTCTTTTGGCATGAGATGGCTCACGTAGTCATAGAAGGAAAGAAAATTATCTAGATCCTTATAGCGAAGCGACTCCAAGTTGAGATGGATGATATGCTCACTTGCCACTCCCTGATCGGAGAGATATTGGTGGAAGAGGTCGAGCAAAGACGACTTTCCGCAGCGGCGGATGCCGGTGATGATTTTGACAAGGTCAACATCCTTGTTTTTGATTAATTTGTTCAAATAAACCGGGCGGTTGATCAACTTAGCCATGCTGCGCCTCCTTGCTTCTCTACCGAATTATATCAAGAAATTGGCCAATACTAAAAAGTTTCCGACCTGTAAGTCCGAAACTATTCAATTGATTTAAGTTTCCGACCTCAATATCAAAAACTTTTAAAGCAATGGTTTTAGAAGCGATATGCCTGCAGGCATAAAATTAAGGCTCCATTCCTGCGTCCAGCGGCAGCGGAAGCCGACTGAACGTCATTGCAAGGCGCTCTTCAAGCCTCCGTTGCCTGCCTGCTTAGACAGCAAGAGCCGCCAGGACTTGCTCCTTGGCATGGCTTAACGCCTCGGGTTTGATAACGTGCGCTTCCGGTGATTAGAAGCGGCTCCGCAAACGGACTCGGGGCAAAGGAAGCGTTTTTTTATTGCCTTGAGCCACGGGACATCGATTCCATTTCTAAAGAATAGGATGCCGTTGGACGGCCGCGGCATAGAATTAGATTCGGAGGAGACACTTATGATTCTCTATTTCTCCGGTACCGGCAACGCTAGGCTACTTGCTGAACGCCTGGCCGAGATCCTCGGCGAGGAAATCTTCGACCTCAGTCCTTCCCTCTGCCACGAAGGAAAGACCTTCAAATCGGAGAAGCCCTTCGTCATCATGTCGCCCATCCACGCCTGGGGCTTACCTAATGAAGTGGCGGACTATCTTTCGGCCTGCCGATTCGAAGGGAACAAGAACGTCTATTTCGGCCTCACCATGGGAGCCAACGACGGGGGAATGGGAAAGCGCCTCCGTTCCCTTTCGGACCAGCTTGGCCTCGCCTACCGGGGCGTAGCCGCCTTCGTCATGCCCAATAACTACTTCATGGGTGAGAAGCTCGAAAGCGATGACGAAGCCCTTGCCTCGATCCGGAAGAGCTTGGAAGAACTTCCTTCCTTTGCCGCGGCCATCAAGGAAGAGAAAGACCTCGCGTGGGTTCACCCCGAACGGGAAGGCGGAGCCCTTCTCCGGCTGGTTGCTCCCTTCATCCACACGATGTACGGGAAATACGGGAAGCGGGGGTATCGCTTCTCCGTCTCTGACAAGTGCATCAAGTGCCTCCGCTGCGTAACCTCCTGCCCGATGGAAAACATCACCCTATCCGACGGGAAGATCACTTTCGGGAAACGTTGCATGCTCTGCCTCCGCTGCGTTTCGGTCTGCCCGGTCGAGGCGATCGACGTGAACGGCAAGGCCAAGGATAATGGCATTCTCCATCTCGATAAACTCATCGAAAAGCTATAAAAGATGGCCGTTTTGCCGTCGATTTCCATGAAAAAAGGAAGGTCCGCGAGGGACCTTCCTTCCCTTTTGCCTTTATTCCGGGATGGTGTAGGCCGGAGCCGTGACCATGCCCGGGAGGGCGACGTGGTTGATGATGAGGTCGTAGGTCGTCTTGGTGAGGACCCCGTCGGCAATGACTTCGTCGACGAAGGTGATCTCGAGGCAGTTCTCGTAGTAGTTGAGGAGGACATTGGCCGTTGCTTTATCAGAGAGCTCAGCTCCGAAGAGCAGCTCGGCTAGGGCCGCGGCATCCCCGTCGGCGAGGACGAACTCCCCGTCGTTTTCCCCGGCGGTGCAGCGGTCCATGTAAGGAGCGAGGTCCTTCGGGGTCACGTAATCCTTGCCTTCGTAGGTTTCGAGGTTGGTGGTATCGAGGCCGTCGTAGGACTCCGCGAGGTACCACTTGTTGTCGGCTCCCTTCTCGATGACGAGGAACTGGTCGTTGGCCTTGTCGTCGTAGTAGGTGACGGTCTCCTTGCCATTGACCGAGCGCTTCACGATCCCCTCGGTCATCTTGTCGACGATCTTGGTCGTCGTGGTGGAAGTAGCCGTTTCAGCAGCCGTGCCGGTCGTTTCGTCGTAGTCGTAGGTTTCGACGGTGGTCGTGTAGTTGAACCAGCTGCCGATTGTTTCGTCGAAGTAGCCGTGGTACCACTCGTTGAAGTCGATGGTCGGCTGGAACACCTTGAAGTAGATGTACTTGCTGGTGTTGTTGAAGCTGATGTGGTAGTAGCCGCCGCCAACCCGTTCGTGGCAGTAGAATCCCCGCCCCTCGTCGTAGGCCGGGTCGAGGACCCAGCCGTTCTCGAGGAGGAGGGCCTTGTAGGCTTCGTAGACGGCGAGGGCTTCCTCCGCGTTGTTATAGGTGTTGGTGATCGAGATGTAGTGGCCGTCGTAGCGGTCGATCTCGGTCGCCTTCGACGTCTTGGCCGCGCTGGCGTCGAGGACCGGGAGGAACTTGAGGCCGTCGCCGATGTACTGCTCGAGGATGGCCACCGTCTCCTCGCCGTATCCCGACCATTGCGTGTAGTCGGGCTCGGCATAGGCTTCGTAGGCATAGGGAGTGGTCGTCGTCCCGATGGCGCTCACCGTCGCCTCGACGGTTCCGGTGACGGTGTTACCATAGTCGAGATAGGAGTAGGAATAGCCGAAGACGGCCGTTCCGTCGTCGTTCAGCTTGATGGTGAGGGAGCCATCGTCGATGTTCATGTAGTACTGGTTGTCCCAGTTGGCCACGGCATCGGGCAAGGTGGCCGCGACATAGGCTTCGAAGCCATATCCCGTCTTCAGGCGGTAGGTGTCTTCGCCTTCGTAGTCGAAGGCCGCCGCCGCGAAGAGGAAGGTCGGCTTCATGTCAGCAAGGGCCGTGCCGGTGTCGATGTTCTTCGAGCCTTCGAGCTTGCCGTTCAGATAAGTCACATAGTTGAGCCCCTCGCCGGTATCGTAGTAACCGTATCCACTCTTCGCCTCGAGGGATTTCTCGTCGAGGTTGATCCGAAGGACCGCGTTATCAGAAAGATACCAGCGCTGGGGATCGCCGCCCTGGTCGAGGCCGCCGGTCTTCTTCACGTCGACCGTGAAGTTCCCGCCCTGGAGTTCCTTGAAGAGGGCATCGAGGGCCGCGTCCTCGGCTTTCGGGGCAAAGGGCTCGACCGGCTCGAAGCCGACCTCCTCGGCCGTCGTGAGGGTGAAGGACATCGTCGCCTTCATGTCATAGGCGGTTCCCGTCTCAGTCGACGCGCCGAGATCCTCCCCGGTCAAAAGGCCGGTTATGGTTCCGTCTTCCCCGAAGGAGAAGGTGAGCGAAGTGAAGGGGACGTCTTGGTAGAAGGTGAGGCCGTAGGTGAGCTCGTATTTGTCATCGTCGCTCAGCCCGGTCACGGCCACGTTCCCGTCTTCGTCGATCTCGCATTCCGCGGCATCGATGAAGTCGAAGAAGTTGTAGAAACTGGCCTCATAGCTGTAGGGAAGGCCGTTTTCGTCGACGATGATGCTCTCCCGGACCTGGTTGGTCGGTAATAGCGTCCGCGTGGCGACATAGCCGTCGCTCGTCTTGTAGTACTCGCTATAGGAGAGCTGGTCTCCTTCCTGGACGGCGTTGTAGTAGTAGTCCTGGCCGAAGGCAACGGTCTGCTCGGTCGTCGTCTCCTGGAGAAGGAGCGGGGTTCCGACATAGTAGAAGGCGATGTTTAACTCCCCGGTGAGAGCCAGTTCGGCTTGGTGAAGCTCGGCCATGAGATCGTCGATCTTGCCGGTGTCGATGACGACGCTCGAGGTGGTGGAAGAGGAAGGGGCCGTTATGGACGAAGCGGCGCTTTCCGAGGAGGCGATACCCTCCTCCGAGGATGAAGAGACGGCTTCGAAGCTGCTCGAAGCGGTCGACGAGCTTTCGCCCGTCGGGACGCAGCCGGCCAGGCCGACCGCGGCGATGGTGACCAGCACCATCTGCTTTTTCTTTGTCATGGATTTCCTCCGACTTAGTTCCGGGTTCCTCCGGTGCTTGACCCCTATCTATAGCATTTGAATCTTTTTTCAATACAAATGTCTTAGCATTTGCTGCTTACTTTTCCTTGATGGGCCAACGCAAAGCCGTTTCGGCCCTTATCGCCTCCATGCCTTTTCCATCTAAGGGTCGGCATTTCTTGAGGAAGCGCCTAACCTAAGGGAGAAGGAAAAACGATGTCTTTCACCATGAATCTGCTTTACCGGGGCGAAGGGGAAAACGCCCGCTCCTTTGCTCATGAGGCCTTGAGCTCCGGGCTAGTCGCGAAAATCCGGGAGCTTCCGGGGAACCTCGGCTATGCCTACTATGAGCCCCTGGAAGATAGGGGAGCGGTCCTCCTCATCGACAGCTGGGAAAGCCAAGAAGCCCTCGATGCTTATCATGCTTCGCCCCTCATGGGCGAAATCGCGGCCTTGCGGGCCAAGTATGGGTTAACCGTCACGGCTAGGCGGTACATCGAAGTGGCAGGCGAAAAGAAGGACGAGCGCTTTCTCAGCACGCGTTGAAAGCGTTGGGATCGCTCACGGCGTCGAAGCAGAAGACGAAGATCCCGAAGACGACAGCTCCTACCCCTAGGGCCAGCATGAGAATCCGGAGCCATCTTGGGGCTTTTGGGAAAAAGGGAACGATAGCCAGGCCGATCCCGACGAGAATGTTCAAGGGAAGGGATACATAGACGAGGGAGTGCAAATGCTGGTGCCAGACCGAGGTGAAATAAGTCGAGCACTTCGGGAAGCAAACGCCTTCTTCCGGGCAGACGCTTCCGACCGATAGCTGGGGATAAAGATCGACGAAGTAGAGGGCGGCCATGACGAAGAGGCCGATCGCGAGGACATAGCAAAGGAAAACGAAGAGCAAGTAGTAGAGGGACGAAAACTTGTTCCTGTTGAGTGACCCTTCCTTGAGCCCCAGAGTCGTCTCGAGAACCCTCATCATTTCGGGGTCCGGCTTCGCGAGGCCGACCTCGTATTTGGCGATGAGACTGCGCGAGACGTTGACGCGCTTGGCGAGTCCTTCCTGGGTGTATCCCGCCTCGAGGCGGGCTTCGCGAATAGCTTTGCCTAAGTTCATGGCCCTATCTTAGCAAGATAGGCCCTTTTCGTCTGTTCCTCTTTGTTCTAGGCAAGCAAAAGCGAAAATCGATGGCCTTTTTGCGGTCGATTTCGCCATAAAGACCATTAGGCAAAGATGAGGAAACTGAGGTAAAGGCCCCCGAGGCCGGCCAGGACCGTCGGGATGGAAATGAGGGCCCCGTAGCCGACGAAGCGGAGGAAGGTGAAGCGCAAGTGGTTTTGCTTGAGAAGGCCCATCCACATGACCCCGGCCAAGGCTCCGACCGGGGTAAAGAAAGCGGCCACGTTGCTGGAGAGGATACAGGCGTAGACGGCTTGGTAATTGACGACCGAGCCGCTTTTGAGGATTTCGGTGAAGAGAACGCTCATCGGGATGTTGTTGACGAGATTGGCCCCGAGGAAGCTCGCAAGGCCGTAGACGAGAATCGGCTGGTCGTTCCCAAGGGCCGAAAAGAGAACCTCGGTAATGCCCGATTCCTCGAGAGCCAAGACGATGGCGAACATCCCGAGGAGGAGCGGGGCCAGATCATAAGGCAGCCGTTTCAAGGAGTCGGTCGTGACGAAGAACTCCTTCTTGTTGATGAGCCCGTAGACAAAGACGAAGACGAAAAGGATGACCGCGCTGCCGAGGGCCGCGATCCACATCGGGAGGCTGATCCAGGTCGAGATGGCAATGAGGACGATGCACGAGGAAAGAAGGACGGCCGAGACGATGAAAATCGGCTTGTCGATGATCTTCTCGTCGCTCGGTTCGACCTCGATCGGGTCTTTCAGCTTCTTATGGAAGAGCAGGAAGATGATGGCCATGGCCACGAAGCCGGCGAAGAGGGTCGGGATGAACATCCTTTCGACATAGGCGAGGAAGTCGATCCCGAAAGAGCCGGCCAGGTAGATGTTCGTCGGGTTGCCGACGACGAGAAGGGCCGACCAGGTATTGGCCGCGACGAACTCCCCGATCAGGTAAGGGAGGGGCGAGATCTTCGCGTGGCGGGAGAAGAAGATGATGAACGGGGTGAAGGTGATGACGATGATGTCGTTCGAGGTGAAGATCGTCAAGACCGAAACGAAGATACATAGAAGAATGAAAAGCAGGGTCTGGCTCTGCTTGGCCCGCTTGGCCGCGACCGAGGCGAGGAAACGGAAGAAGCCGACCTCGTCGAGGACGATCGACATGAAGACCATCGAGAAGAAGATGGCCAGGATCTGAAGGGGGTTGACGGCATTGTTGGCGAACAGGGCCCCGACGAAGACGTCGAAACTGAGGAGGCCGCTGGCTAGCAAGACGATTCCGCCAAGGAGCGGCATCATCCAATACGTGGAGACGTGGAGCTTGCCGATCTGGACGCTTGGCAGGAAAAGGATGCTCGCGATGAGCCCGACGATCGATATAGCGGCAATGACAATGACCCCAACCATGCGGACGGCACTATACACCTTTCGCGCCGGCGCGCGAGAACGAAGCGCTTTCCTCCCCGCCGGGCTCGAACGAGGCGCGAGGAAAAACCTCGGCAAAACCCCGGTCTTTTGCCGGCAATATTTTCCGGTCTTTCCGCTAACCCGCGGCCGCATCGAGCGTTTTGCCCGATTTGGGCATCCAATTTTGAAAGCGCTTCCATCTTTTTTTGCTCCGCTTTGCCTTTCCCGGCATACAATGGTGTTGTCTTTAGAGCCGAAGGAGAGGAGGAAACCATGTCGAAGCTCTACAAAATAGGCACTCCCGAGCAGCAGGAGTACCTCCGCGCCTACAACTTCGCCCCCAAGGGCTATGCTTTTCTCGAGCCCGGAATCATCGGTAGCGACGCCAAGGAATTCGTCGCTTTCAACATCGCCAAAAGTTTCTACCAAGTCTATCCCGAGGTATTCAACCTCGCCCAGGTCGAAAAGGCGACCGGCATCAAGCCGGCCGAGGCCAAAAAACGCCTGAAGCGGCTCTACGACGAGAAGATGATCATGCTCGTCAAGAACTCCTGCGTCGGCATCATGGGCTTCGGCCTCTACTACTGGGTGGTGAAACTGACCCCGAATGCCACCCCGGAGGAGCGGAAGGAAATCACCGACTTCTTCCAGAACAACGACCAGATTTGCACCGGCTACCCGATGCTTCGTGGCGGCGACTTCGACTTCTTCAACGGCAACCACATGCGGAATCTCGACAACCTCATCTATGGGGTCCTCGACAAATTCCGGTCGAAGCCTTACGTCGAATACGTCCATCTTTGCCCGGTGCGGCGCCTCATCAGGGAATCATCGGTCAACCAATTCGATGCCAAGGAAGGGTTCCGCCATTATTTCTTCGGGGCCGACGAGGCCAAGAAGGCCGCTTCCCTCAAGCGGGGGATGGACGAGAAGGACTTCGCGATCATCGAGGCCTTGAACAACAGCCCGACGGTAGCCGAACTCTTCGACTACCGCGTCCTCTCCGAACTAAGCGGGCTCAAGGCCGACGAGATGAGGGAAGACCTCGTCAAAGCCGTCGACCACGACAAAGGCGTCATCCCGATGATCTACCTCAACTATCGGGCCCTCGGCCTCCACCAGCGGTTCTATCTCGTCTCCCTTTTCGAGAACACGCCGACGTGGCGGAGCGAGGAGATAGCCGACGAGCTCGCGAAAGACGGGCGCTTCGTCAACTTCTTCGACTTCGCCGATGCCCATCACAATTACATGCTGAGCGTTTACGACGAACTGGTCGACACGTCCGAGATCCGCGAGCGGCTCCTCTCCTATGGCGAGGTCAAGGAAGTGAAGGAGGCGCTTTCGGAGCGGCAGTTCCGGCGCTGGACCGCCCGCCTCGACAGCGAGAACGGCCTCTATGAGGAGTGCATCTTCACCGACGACGTCTTGCTCGATCGGAGCCAGGAGGACCGCTGAATGAAAATCATGGAAGCCCGGCCCTACGTGGTCGAAAAACTGAAATACGCCCTCAATCCCCGCTCCATTGCCGTCGTCGGAGCCTCGCGCTATCCCTCGAAAGTCGGCAACAAGGTTGTCTATGAGCTCCAGAAGTGGGGCTACAAAGGGAAAATCTACCCTGTTAATCCAAGGGCCGATACGGTTCTTGGCCTCAAGGCTTACCACACCCTCCGCGACATCGAGGGGGAAGTCGATCTCGTCTTCGTCGCGGTTCCGGCCCATCTCGTCTTCTCGATCGTCCGGGACGCCGTGGCCATCAAGGCCAAAGTCCTCGTCATCGCGACGAGCGCCTTCAAGGAAATCGGCCGCGGCGAGCTCCAAAACGACATCACTTCCTATTGCCGCGAGCACGAGCTTCCCTTGATCGGCCCCAACCTCGTCGGCCTCGGCTCGCCCTACGAGCACTTCAACTGCGGCTTCATCCCTTACCTACCGGTTCCCGGCCCGGTGGCCATGATCTCGCAATCGGGAGCCAATCTCCTCGCCGCCCTCGGGACGAGCCAGGAAGAACATCTCGGGATGAGCTTCTTCGTCGGCCTCGGCAACAAAGCCGATGTCGACTTCTCCGAATTCGTCGAGTATGCCGACCGCGATCCCCATACGAAGTGCCTTGCCATCTACATCGAGGGCCTCGATTCGCCCGAAGCCTTCGTCAAGGCCTGCCAGAAAGCCAGCAAGCCGATCGTTGTCATCAAGGTCGGGGGCAGCAAGATCGGGGTCAAGGCCGCCTTTGCCCACACGGCGAGCGAAAACCCGGAATCCGACGGCTATTACGATGCCATCATCAAGGAAGCCGGGGCCATCCGGGCCACGACCTGGCAAGAGTTCCTCGACCTTGCCTTGGCCCTCGGCCTCGAGCCGCCGCTCCGGGGCGAAAACGTCGTCCTCATCACCAATGGCGGCGGGGCGGGGCTGCTTTCCTGCGACCACTTCGAGCGGCTTGGGATGCCGCTCCGCGAGCTGAAGGACATCTCGCCCCTTTTGGCTCAGAAGATCCGGGCCTACATGCCGATGTTCGGCTCGCCCCTCAACCCGGTCGACATCTCTGGGACGGCGAGCGTCATCCAGTACCGCGGGGCCTTCCAGCAAGCTCTCCGCGACCCGAAGGTCGACGCCGTCCTCGGGGCCATCTGCCCGACGGCCGTGACCGATGTCCTCGGGGTCGCCAAGGCCGCGGCCGAGGTTTACGCGTCGACTAGGGACCTCGCCAAGCCTTTCCTCATGATTTGCCAAGGCGGAGCCGAATGCCGCGAGGCCATCCGCTACCTCCGCGATCACGGCATCGCCGCCTATCCGACGGCCGAGCAGGCGGTGAACGCGATGGTGGCCCTGAGGCGCGCGAAGCACGGAGCCGCCTCCTGAGCCCCGCGGTCTCTTCTTCTTTCAATTGAAAGCGCTTTCTCCTTCCTTCTTGCCCGCCTGCCTCATTAAGGTAGGTGGGTTTTATGAAAGGATTTAGCTTGCTATGAAAAAAGGTGCGAAGATCGCCATCGGCGTCGCCGTTGGGGTGGTGGGCGTCCTTGCCATCGCCGTCGGAACCGTCTATGGCATCTGGAACAAGGAGATCAATTCTGTCCTCTCCATCAAGGAAATCGTCCCGCCCCACGAGGAGAACCAAGCGGGGGCCGTCTACGAGATGACGATGGACGGCGGCTACTACTTCGACGACTTCCTCGCCAAGGGCGGGGCCAAAAGCGACGACGAGCTCATCGACTTCATCGTCGACAATCTCACCAAGGGCCTCTTCGAGGTTGACCTCGGCTCCCCGGACGTCGGCTGCTCTTCCTTTGCCGTCACCGACGAAAAAGGCAATAACCTCTTCGGGCGGAACTATGACTTCAGCTCGACCAATTCCCTCATCCTCCATACCAATCCGGGGAACGGCCGCCACGCTTCGATCAGCAGCGTCGACCTTCAGTTCCTGAATCTCTCGGACGGGATAAACGGCATCGTCGACGGCCTCACGGCCATCGCCGCGGCCTATGCCCCGCTGGACGGCATGAACGACGCCGGCGTCAGCTGCGGCATCTACATGTCCTACCAAGGGCCGGACGGCGGGACGGTGGCGACCGACCAGAACACCGAGCTCCCGGACCTCACCTCGACGACGATGCTCCGCCTCATCCTCGACTATGCGGACGATGTCGATGAAGCAGTGGAACTCGTGAAGCGTTACGACTTCCACGATTCGGCCAACTCCTCCTTCCACTACATGGTGGCCGATGCCTCCGGCAAGAGCGCCATCCTCGAATGGGTGACGCCTGGCACGACCGATCTCACCGACCTCGATGGGAGCAAGCGCGAGCTCAAGGTCTACTACAACGACGATGACGCGGTCCTTGGGGTCAACGAAGCCGCCGAGAACTTCCAGTACGTCACCAACTTCATCGTGACGCCGGACTACTACGAAACGGAAGATGCCAAGAAAGGGCTCGACCGCTATGAGTACATCCACGACTTCATCAACGGCGACGGGACCAACAACGAAGGCGTCGTTTCAAGGGAGGACTGCATGACCCTCCTCGAGGATCTCGGCCGCCGGAAGTGGAAGACGACCCATACCGGCCAGTCCGACAATATCACCGTCTGGAGCGTCCTCTACGACCTCGACAATCTGACGGCGACATGGGTCAGCAACGAGGAATTCGGCGTCGAAGGCTCGACCTTCAACTTCTCGCTTCGCTAAGAAAAAAAGGGGTTCGCCCCTTTTTTCTTTTGCGTCGGCTTTCCTTTCTTTTCCTTCGTTCCTTTGCTAGGCTGATGGCAATAAGGAGACATCCATGAGAAAAGCTGCCTACATCATCAATATCGTCGGAGCCGCCCTCGCCGGCTTCGGCATCATCGCCTCGCTCATCGTTTCGCTGATTTGGCCGAGCATTTCCGCGCTGGTCATCCAGCAGGTCCAAACTACGACTTCCGGCGTTCAGCTCGAGGTCGTGGTTTCCACGCTTAACATCTACGCGGGTCTTCTTTGGACTTCATTCGGCAGCCAAATCGTTTCGCTCGGCGTCCTCATTCTCGCCATCATCCTCAACAAGAATGCCAAGTCCAAGTCGGGAGCCATCGCCCCGGCCATTCTCTCGATCATCTTCGGGGGACTCCTCGGAATCGTCGCCGGCATTCTCCTTCTCGTGGCCAAGGACGAAGAATTCGCCCAACCGATCGCTTGATGGCCTAGCGGGCCTATAAACCGATAGCCTTAATTCTTTCGAGACACAGGAACCACGATCCTAATTGTCGGCAATTGTCTTAATTTTCCGATGTTCTTTCGTGGTGAATCGGATGGGCTCGGCTCCTATAGCTGGCCCGTGGAGCAGGGGGCTTATCATGAGAGAAGCTGCTTTCGTTCTCAATACCATCAATGCCGTCCTTTTGGGATGCTCGACCATGACGACTTTCTTCATGGCTCTATTTGCCTCGGCCACCGGCGGGGGGCTGCCCATGAGACGCCCGATGCGATTGAAAACGATGCTGGCGTGGCTTTCGTTCAGATCATGTTCTGGGTTGCCTTTGCCATCTGCCTGATTGACTTCATCGTCCAAATTTTCGCGGCCGCCAAAAACAAAAGAGCCATCTCCAAGTCTGGGGTCATCGCCCCGGCCATTCTCTCTATCATCTTCGGCGGGATCCTCGGCATCGTCGCCGGCATCGTGCTCCTCGTGGCCGACCGAAGCGAATTCGAAGTATCGTCTTAAATTAAGACAAATTATCCGAAAAGGGCCGCAAAAAGCCCTTTTCTTTATGCCTTTTCTCAAAAGAATGTCTTTTTTATCCGATTATGTTGATGGCTTCTGAAAAGCAAGAAACGGTGGGAATTTAATGGCCATCCATTGAAGTCGGCCCCGACTTTTGATTGTAAGAGGAAGGGCTTGGGGTATAGTCCAAGGCAAAGAAAGGAGCCAATTATGAGAAAAGCCGCTTTTGCCCTCAGCATCGTTGGTGCCTTTCCGGGGATCGTCTTGGCCGTGCTCTATTTTCCATGGGCTCTCATTTCCCTGAGTCCCGAACTCCCGTTATTGGTAGCCTATTGCCTTGTAACCTCCGTCGTTTGCGTTGTCACGGCCTACTTGAATGCAAAGCGTCCTTTAAGTAATCGATTATCGCTCCGGCCATCGTCTCCATCCTCCTCGGCGGGATCTTTGGATTCGTTTCTGGCACACTTCTTCTCGCGGCCCGCGAGGAAGCCTATTTCAAACCCACCGGCTGATTCAGCCGTCTAACGACTGGCTTTGCGCCAGTCACCCGTTCTTGCAATACAGTGGCTTGGCCTTTAAAGTAAGCCCAGTAAAGGGGGCTTATCATGAGAAAAGCTGCTTTCATCCTCAACATCATCGACGCGGCCGTAGTTGGTATCGGCGCTTTGGTCGTCTTCATCCTTGCCATTTCGCTATCGGTAGTTGGCGGGGCGGCGGCCGGTCAGTCGCCCAACCCGGAGGAAGCCGAGATGGCCATGACTTTGGCCCAGACCGTCTACTGGATCGTCTTCGTCATCTTGCTCATCGGCCTCGCCATCCAAATCTTCGCGGCCGTTCGGAACAAGAGAGCCGTTTCGAAGTCCTCGGTCACCGCTCCGGCCATCCTCTCGATCATCTTCGGCGGGGTTCTCGGCATCATCGCCGGCATCCTGCTCCTCGTGGCCGACAACAGCGAATACGAAACGGTTCTCTGATTCAACCAAAACAAAGGGAAAAGGCCGCAAAAGGCCTTTTTTCTTTTTGCCTTTGCCTCCGTTTATCGCAAAATAGCCCCGGAGGCAAAATAGTGGACGACAAGACAGAAAGAAAGGAACTTCGGCTCAAGCAGATCTACCGAGCCTTATTGAGTGCCATCCCGGTCTTGGCTTTGATGCTTGTTTTCGAAATCGTCTTCGAGCTCCCGCCGGTTGTGGAGGCTCTTTCCTCCTTCGTGACGAGCGGCCATAACGACGTGATTGTCTACCTCATCGTCTTTTTTCTCATGTACCTTCAGGGAACGATCCTCCCGATCCCGGCCTACATCCCCCTAAATGCCGCGGTGAGCATCGGTCTCGTCGATACTTCGCTCGGCATCTTCGGGATTTGGGGCCAAGGCTCGACCTGGATTCTCTTTGGGGTCGTGATCGCCGCTTACATGTTGGGGGTCGCGACTGCCTATCTCCTCGGCTACTTCCTTGGGAGCAAGGCCGTGAAATGGATTGCCTCGAGCGAAGAGGAATACGACAAATGGAAAGCTCTCCTCGACGGCAAGGGCAAGTGGTTCTATTTCCTCACCGTCCTTCTCCCGGTCTTCCCCGACGACATTCTTTGCTTGGTATGCGGCTCTCTAAGAATGAATTTCGGGGCCTTCTTCTTATCCAATTTGGTCGGCCGTTCGGTGGGCCTTATCGTCATGATGTCGGCCCTCACCGTCATCAAGAACGCTTCGGCGGGCTTTCCGTGGGCGGCGGTGGCGTGGGCTTTGGCCTTGGTCGCGGCCATTGCGGGGACGCTTGTTCTCAAATTCAGGAAGCCCCGCTCGTCTTCTGACGGCGGCAACGACTAGGGCTCCTTTTCTCGAAGAGAGCGGTAAATAGGGTATACTTTGGGACGAATAGGCTTAAGCCTATCTCGCTTTGTTTGGAAAGGATTTTACGATTCATGAAGAAAACCCCGCTTTTCGCCCTCGCCATGGGCTTGATCCTCGCTTCTTGCGGCGGATCCGGCACTTCCTCGTCCGCCTCTAGTTCGACTTCCGAAGAGAACGCGTCTTCCTCGGAAAGCAGCCTGACTTCTTCTTCGTCTTCTCAAGAAACGACTTCCTCGTCTTCGAGCTCGGAAACTTCCTCTTCATCGACCAGCAGCAGTTCTTCCTCGGCCGCCCCGGTCGTCCCTACAGCGGCCGACCTTCTCGCGAAACTCAGCGGCGAGCTGGCCTTCAAGGGCACGATGAGCGAGCTGAACAAGGATTCGTGGAGCGGCGAAGACACCCCGACCGTCTACGAGGTCGAGGGATATGTTTCCGCGGCCAAGTGGTACAGCCGGATCGGCAAAGACGCGCTTTTCTACGTGAAAGGCGAGAACGGCAATGCCTATAGGGACCACGGATGAATCTTGTGTAAGAAAGAAAACCGGCCATCGCCACCCCTAGGGGTGGCCGGCCGGGCTTGA
>CALVSB010000025.1 GCA_944358895.1 uncultured Bacilli bacterium
GGGAGATGCCTTTTTCCATGCCCGGGCCCGGGCATGGAAGGCTAGGCATTATGTCTCACATGTCTTGAACATACACACAACCGATAATGAGCAGGCGGCCGCATAAAGATGACCGCTCATAGGCAAGTTCAAGCAATGTCTTGTGCCTGATTGGCATGGCTGATTAACCACATATCATGCTGACATTTTAGGTCCCCATTTCTAGTGTACTGGAACAAAAACACAAAAGGTGTGTAAAATCACACTATGACTTACACGTAAAATGTGTAAAACATTCTATTTTTATCCCATTTTTTTGTGTAAATTATTCTTAGTAACGAGGTTTTCCGCTATGAGAAGAAAAGCATTGGATCTATTAAAGGAATGGAAAGATAGTCCGGCAAGAAAGCCCCTTCTCCTCCGAGGGGCCCGGCAAGTCGGAAAAACATGGCTGTTGAAGGAATTTGGAAAGGACAGCTACGAGAATCTCGTCTATTTCAACTTCGATGAGGATGAGGATCTCAAGACCATCTTCGAATCGAGCAAAAATTCTAACCGGATCATTGATCTCCTTTCGATGATTGCCGGAAAGAGCATTCTTCCCGGCAAGACTCTCATCGTCTTTGACGAGATCCAGGAATGTCCTGAAGCCCTCAATTCGCTCAAGTATTTCAAGGAAACGGCGCCCGAATACCACATCGCGGTAGCGGGAAGTCTCCTCGGCAGCCTCTTGGCCGAGCCGAAGTCCTTCCCCGTCGGAATGGTCAACATCGTGAATCTCGGGCCCCTGGACTTCGAAGAGTTCTTGGAGGCGGCCAACCCCTCTCTCTACTCCTATTACCAAACCATCGAAAAGGGTTCGTCCATCCCGGGCATCTTCCATAAACGTCTCCTCGAAGCTTTCGACAACTATCTCATCATCGGGGGAATGCCCGAACCCGTTGCCTCGTGGACGGAGTTCCATGACCCCGACGCTGTTTACCGCGTTCAGAAAGAACTTCTTTCCCTCTACGAAAACGACATCGGCAAGTACAACGGCAAAATCGATGCCGGACGCATCCTCCTCGTTTATCGAAGCCTCGTGTCGCAGCTGGCCAAGCCAAACGAGAAATTCGTCTATGGCGCGGTCAAGGAAGGAGCCCGGGCCCGGGAATTCGAGCGGGCCATCGAGTGGCTCGTCGCCTCGGGACTTGTCCTTCGGGTCCACAATCTTTCCAAGATCGAACAGCCGCTCCCGGCGTACGACAAACTCGATCAATTTAAGCTCTTTTTCTTCGATGTCGGCCTTTTGAAGAGCATGGCCGGGGTCGATAATCGTGCCATCATTTTGAATTCCGACTTCCAATTCAAAGGACCCTTGGCCGAGAACTACGTCCTTGAGCAACTCCTGCCCCAATTCGAAGTAGGCCCCCGGTACTATTCCGACCAGAAGGGCGAACTTGATTTCGTTCTCCAAGACGGCATGGACGTTGTCCCGGTCGAGGTCAAGGCCGGGGAGGATAGGAGCGCGCCTTCTTTCAAGCGCTACATCGCCGCATCTCATCCGAAAATAGCCATCCGCTTCTCGCGGATGGGCTATCGGAAGGACGGGGAGATAACCAACATCCCCCTCTATCTAGCGGCCAAGGCGAGAAAGCTCATCTAGTCTTTTATAGCGGCATAGCAAGTGAACCATCCTTCGAGAAAGAGTCCGCCAAGAGGTGTCCAATGCGCCTTTTAGGTTGCTAGGGAGTTTCCTTCGTCCATGGTCAGTCGCCGGACGAAAATGACCGGGCGCAGACTTTTAAAGCGCCTTTTGCCCATCGATCCCGGATCGAATGATCTAAGAAGAGCAAAGGGGTCTAAGCATTCATCGGTGGGTGCATCAAATGAACCAGCCCGGCCTAGGCAACCCTATTCCCGGTCTTTCTTCACAAGGCGGAGGAAGCTCTTCCCCTCTTTGAAGAAGAGAGGAACGAAGAGGAAGAAAAGAAGAGGTCATCAGCATTCCCGGTGAGGCAATTACCGAAAACTCTCCATTGAGAACAATGTTTTCCTTAATTCAAAGCCACCAGCAAGCCATCGCTTGTGAATTTGCAGACAAATATGGCGAAAAGTACGCCGCCTCAAAATTTGAAAAATTGGTGGTAGACGGAAAGAACTACTGTGCTATATTTTCGTCGTTTTCTCTTGTTATTGACGAATCTGGGTATGTTGCTGCCGAAAGGCCTGCTTATGCTTCAAGCAACTATCAAGCAATAGTCCAATTTTCCGAGCTTGAGAAGCAAAACGGATTTTCTTTTCTAAGATCAATCGGGCCAGTTTCAAACGAATACGCTGCTCAAGAAACTGGCGATTGGACAATTGCTTCTAGCCGGATTTCGCCTTTATGCGTGAGCACGGCGGCCACCGATCTTGTTCTGACTTACCAGGCTTCTGGAAAACCTGATCTGTCTTTAGGGCTTGCCCCATCCGAACTTGGGAGTTTTTTCAATGGCGTTTTTGCCGAAAATAATAGTCAGGCCGTGTCTCTCAGCGTCTTCGAGAATGCCTTTTCCGACTACCTAGACGCATGTGGATATTCACTTGAAGAAACAGATTTGCTTAATTTGAAACCAGCTATTGCATTCTATAAACCAACATCGGCTGGTGGCATAGGCCATGCCGCTCTTTGGCTAGGAGAAGCCGAAACGAGCGCTTTTCTCTTCTTTAAGAGACGCTATGACATCGTCGCCACCGTTGAAAACTATCAAGTCGGAAGAGAAGGCCTTTCTTTTTCACTGCTCGAAAAGAACCTTGGCGCCATTGAATCAAGTTACAGGGAAAGGGCCTATGCCATAAGCCCCATCCCCGCCTCTTGCTAGCCGTGCTTCCCAAAGAGGATAATCTAGCCATGTCCAAGCTCATTGCCATCGGGGGTGGTTCCGGTTCCGGGAAAAGCACCCTCGCCCGGGCCCTCATGGCCCATTACCCAGACGAGATTGCTATCCTTTCCTACGACTGGTACTACAAGGACCGGACCGGGGAAAGCGAAGAAGAAAAAGCGCGGGCCAACTACGACGAGCCCAAGGCCATTGACACCGCCCGCTTCCTTCTCGATGCCCGGGCCCTAAAGGAAGGAAAGGCCATCGAGGCCCCGGTCTACGACTTCGCGACCCACGAACGTAAGAAGACGACCCATCACGTCGACCCGAAGCCCTACATCCTCGTCGACGGGGTCCTTTGCTACCAGGTCCCAAGCCCCCGGGACATCTACGACTTCTACCTTTTCGTCGACTGCCCGAGCGACATCCGCCTGGCCCGGCGGATCCTCCGCGACGAAGAAGAACGGGGCCGCACGTCCTCGAGCATCGTCCTCCAATACCTCGCGACCGTCCGCCCGATGCACGAAAGGTACGTCGAATCGACCAAGAAGGAAGCCGATTACCTCGTCCGAAGCGACCTTCGCCCGACCGACGACGTCTCCCTCATCGAGGACATCCACGACCTTCTGAGCAAGCTTCCTTAACCGCGCTTGACGATTTCCTTTCCCTCCTCGTCCTCGGGAGGGATTTTCTTTAGGTAGCGTTCCCCGTTCTCCTTTCGCCAGAGAACATAGAAAAGAGAAGCGAGGAAATAGACGAACATGAAGACCCCGACGATGAGATTGGCCGGGAAAAGGAAGAAGTCGACCTCCCCTCCTTCCGCGTAGGTCCCGAAAAGCAGGAAGGCGGAAAGGGAGACGAGGATTTCGCTTGATAGGAGGATAGCCTTGAAAGCCAGGGCCAGGGAAAGGCCCTGCCTTCCTTTGTAGATGACCTCGAGGATCAGATAGCAGGCGAAAAGGCAAAGGGAAAGAAGGGCGAAAGCCAGGGAAGAGGCCGAAAAGCCAAGAGGAAGCCCTCCTAGGTCGTCAGCGATGAGGGCATAGGCCGACAGGACGGTCGAAAAAACGACGAAGACGGCCCCGACGGCGAGGTACAGGCGGTAGGCGGCCGTCGAAAGAAGGTCGTGGAAGTAACGCTTCCCCGCTTCCTCGTGCTTACGGTACCCAGATGAACGCATACCCTAGCGCCAGCCCCAAGACGAAAACAGCGAGATAGATGAGGAAGGAATCGCGGAAGTGGCCCTTCCGGAAGAGGGTGATCGGGCCAAGACCCGCATTGACGGCCAGGCCGGCGACCATCGCCCCGAAGGGAAGGATGCCCTCCCCGGAGAGCTCGGCGATGAGTAGCGAGGAGGCGCAGGAAGGGATGAGGCCGACGACGGACGAAAGAAGAGGCGAAAGGTAGATATTCTGGCTCACGAAGGAAGCCATGGCCTCCTCCCCGACCCAGAGGTAGAAGAGCATTCCGAAGAAGGCCGAGATGACAAGGCTATAGGCGAAGATCTTGAGGGAGTGGAGAAGCGGATGGACGAGATGTTCCTTCCAGAAAGAAGCCCTTTCCTCGTGCCCCTCGTCGAGGTCGATCTCGTGTCCGCAGCAGCCATGGGGATGGGCAAAGGAAGGATCGTCCACCGCTTCCGGGACCATGTGGCTCCGGAAGAGCCAATCGATCAAATAACCGAAGAGAATCCCGAAGACGATCTTGATGCCTAGTAGGGCATACGGATACCAGAAGCGCTCGGCCGAGAAATCGCTGAAGAGGACGGGGAGAGCCTCGTCGCTACAGGCGATGAAGACGGCGACCAAGGTCCCGGCCGTGATCTTGCTTTGGAGGTAGAGGTCGCTGGCGACGACGCTCACCCCGCACTGGGGAATGGCCCCGGCAAGCGACCCGAAAAGAGGCGAGAGCTTCTTTTGCTTGGATAAAAGCGAAGCCACCTTGCCCTCAAGGAAAGAAAGGGCGAAGTAAATGACGAAGGCAAAGCCCAGGATCTTGAGGGAATCGAGGAAGGCGTCGAGGAGGACGCTTCCGTAGGTTATCTCGGCGGCTGCATGGTAAAACACGAGGGTTATTTTAGCTTTTTCCGGCCGGATGGTGGGGGCTGACGCTTTAGACGGCAAAAAGTCCCTCCTCGGGATTCGATCCGGGAGGGACTTTTCCGGTAATGTTTGGGATAATCAGTAATCCAGTTCGTAACCGTAGATCAGATTTTGAGAAGAGTTGTCGAGATAGGCAAAGCTGCTGTGGTATCCTTCGAGCTTCGACGCAGCTTCCAGATAAACCTTCGATGTCGCCTGGTTAAGGTAGAAGGAATGGTATTCCAGCGTAACGATCGTCTCCGGCACGTAAACGGAATATCCGGCGGCCGATGAGCTGCTATTGTAGATGAAGCCTTCGGCTACGGCCGTTACCTCCTCGCCCCCGATTTCGCGCGGAAGCCTAACTTCAGTGCTGCTGCCGTAATAGGCAAGCAGCCTGCCATGCTGATAAGCGATTCCGGTTTCCTCGTCGAACCCGAGCCCGTCAAGCGAATATCCGCAAGTAAGATAGCTCGTCGAATAAAGATAAATAGGCCCGTCGGTCCACCCCTCTTTCAAGGAATCGCCTTCGTAATAGAGGTGGCAAGACGAACTGATCTGGAAGGCGTGATCGCCGATCGTTTCAATGCTCAGCGGCAAATAAACGGCATTGAACCAAGCGTTCTCGGTGCCGAAATCCTCGGCGATTTCATTGACGGCATGCCCGTCGATTTCCGACGGGATGTAGAGAGAATTGGTATCGGCCTCGTCAAGGGAAAGGAGCATGATGGTCGAATCGTCTTTCAAAGCGTAGTTGAAGATGAAATAAGACCCAACGGCCTCAAAATGGCGGCCAAAGCAAACCTTGCCGGGTCCCGCAAACCAATTCGAATCCCAGTCGTCAGGTTTGCTCGAGGCACTGGTAAGAACGAAGCCGTCACAAATGACGGCCTTGGCATTCATGTCGGCCATCGACGAAGGCAAAAGCAAGGCTCTGGCCTCCGGGGCCAAGATGCCGTAAGCTTCAATTTTTTCGATTCCCTCGGCAATCGTGACGGTTTTGAGTCCGTCCCAGGCCTGGAACGAGCCTTTGCCGATCGTTGTTACCGGCTTCGAGCCCACAGAGGAAGGAATTTTGGCATCGGCCTCCCCGTCCCCGATGAAGTAGAGAAGTTTCAGAGAGAGCCCCATGTCGAGATAGAAAGCATTCGAGATCTCGTCGTAGACAAGATCGGATTCGGCTATCCCGAGGAGCGAATTCAAAATGCTGATTTCTTCATCGTCATAATCATCCCCGGAAATGGCCGGGAGAGTGTCGCCGGCAAAGGCAAGGCCGAAAACATATCGGTAACCCATCGATTGAAGCGTTGAAGGCAAGTGGGTAAAAACACGGTCTGCGTAAAAGGCATAGAGGTCGACCTTCGTAACCCCTTCCGGCACGATAACGCTATTGTATCGGCGGTTGAGACCGCTCGTAAGTTCTTCCCGTGTGATAGAGGGGCTGACACTGCCAAAGCCGAGGCCGATGACTGTGACGTTTTTGCCGCCGATGACGGACGGGATTCGGACATTGCCTGAAACATCACTCGGAGCCTGGTAAACCGTCAGGCTGCCATCTTCGTTGTCGGAAACGATGTATCCGTCGTCGATACGGCATCCATAAGCGACGAAGCAATCATCCTTGGAAGAAACAGTATCGAATGTTTCCTTTGGTCCTTCCGCTTCCAAATAAACGAAGTTATACCCAAAAGCATACCTCCCGATCGCTTTGACGTCATCGGTAAGGTAGTAGTAGAGCAAAGACGAAGAGTTGAGGCAATATTCTCCAAATTTCGTAATGTTCTGATAATTAATTTCCGTTATCGGGGCATCGTCGAAAGCGTAATCCCCAAGGGTGACGACGCTAGTGGGAAGCTCGACTTTCTCGAGGGCCGTGCCTCGGAAGGCATAATCCGCTATTTCCGTAAGCTGGCATCCATTGAAATCGACTTCCGAAAGAGACAAGCACCCATCGAAGGCATATTCCTCGAGGTAAACCGTATTCTTAGAAAGCGAGATCGACTGAATGCCGACATCGCCCTTGAAGGCGTCTTGATAAATCCCGATGACCGGAACGAGGCCGACGTAATTGGGGATGACGACGTCCACGTCGCTGCCCCGATAATCGCTCACGACCATCCCTCCCACGCCGTTGATCGTCGTGATGGCGAAATCGATCCCATCGCTTATCGGCCCCCGATCGTCCTTGGCGGGATCGGCCAGCACGCCGGTGTCGGTTTGCCCGATCCACCAGTTCCCGTTGTCTCCTATGTAAGGGGTGAGGCCATCCTCGGGAATCGGAATTTCGAGCGAGTAACTGGTTCCGTCGGAAAGCCGCACTTCGTAAACGTAATTCCCGTTTTCCTCCCGCAAGAAAGAAATACTCTCGACCGTAACCGTTTCGCCGTTATTCACTTCAAAGGGAAAGGTTCCCCCGTCGCTGAATTTGATGAGATAGGTATCGACGCTACCTTCGCCTGAGACTTTCTCGATGGAAACGATTCCATTTCCATCCTCGCCCCTAGCCGATACGCCCGTATCAACACCATTTATGACCCAATTGCCGTTTTCGCCGATTTCGATGCTGGGGGTCGTGCCGTCTTGGCCAGGCCTACCGTCCTCGCCCGGCTTCCCGTCTTGCCCGGGGTTACCGTCGCTTCCGTCTTCGCCAGGCTCTCCGGTCGCGCTTACGCCGGTATCGACGCCGTCGATCCACCAGTTCCCGTTGTCGCCGATCTCAATGACGGGCGTGCTGCCGTCTTTTCCCGGCTCGCCCGTCGCTGGGTGGCCGGTGTCGCTCCCATTGACCCACCAATTGCCATTGTCGCCGATATAGGGTTCGTTCGAAGACGAAAAAGCACAGGACGATAGCGCCAAAGCCAAAATCCCGGCCAATAAGAATTTCCCTGAAACCTTCATAAGTTCCCCTTTACGTTCATGGAATAATGATAATCGCGCCAATGTCCCTTTCAATGAGCCAAGAGCGAAAGCAACGAATTCATATTAGAAGCAAGTTCCGCTTTTCCGGTGTATCATCCCTACCATGAGCGAACTAGAAGAAAAGAACCAAGAAAACTGCGACTCCGATTGCTCCTCCTGCGGCGTCAAGGACTGCCCGGGCCGGAAAGCCATCGAAATCCTTAGGCCCCACGAAGGGACCTCCTTCCAGAAGACGATCGCCATCCTCTCGGGAAAGGGCGGGGTCGGCAAGAGCCTCGTCTCGACCCTTTTGGCCAGCAAGATGGCCTCCCTCGGCAAGAAAGTGGCCCTCCTCGATGCCGACGTCACCGGCCCCTCGATCCCCCGCTCCTTCGGCTTCGGGGGCTACGATGCCGAAGGCAGCAACGAAGGCATCCACCCGGCCGTGACCAAGAACGGCATCAAAATGATGAGCGCCAACCTCCTCATGGACGACCCAACCTCCCCGATCCTCTGGCGGGGAACCCTCGTCTCCTCCCTCGTGAGCCAGATGTACAACCTCGTCGAGTACGGGGAATGCGACTATCTCTTCATCGACATGCCGCCCGGCACCGGCGACGTCCCCCTCACCGTCTTCCAGCAGATCCACATCGACGGAGCCATCATGGTGACGACGCCCCAGGAACTCGTCGAGCTCGTCGTCGAGAAGGCCGTCAACATGTGCAAGATGATGAACGTGCCGCTCCTCGGCCTCGTCGAGAACATGGCCTACGTCGAGTGCCCGCACTGCGGGGAGAAGATCTATCCCTTCGGGAAGGGGCGCTTCGAAGAAGTCGCCGCCTCCTACGGGATCGAGCCGCTCGATAGCCTCCCGATCACGCCCCGCCTCTCCTCCCTCATCGACGAAGGGAAGGCCGACGAATACCAGGGCGACGACCTAAAGAAAGCGGTCGCGGCCATCGAGAACCTCTAAGGCAAAAGAAAAGGAAGCCCGCAAAACCGGCTTCCTTTTTTCGTTTTCCTAGGCGAGCTTCTTCATGAGGCGGAGGATCGGAAGGCAGCCCTCGACCAGCTCCTCGTGGCTGATCGATCCATCATGGAGAGCCGCCAGCATTTCCTTCAGCTCGTACTTTCCGCCCGGCATCACCATGTTGACCCCGGCCTTGAGGCACAAGGGGGCCTTGGCCTGCCCTTCCTTGACGTTGCCCCAGTCGGTCACGATGAGGCCGTCGTAGCCCCACTCCCCGCGGAGCAGGTCCCTGACGAACCTCGCGTCATTGCTGACGTAGGTCCCGTTGAGGAGGTTATAGGAAGTCATGAGTGCGGAAGGATGGGCTTCTTTGACGACCCTCCGGAAAGCCTTCAGGTAGATTTCCCTTAGGGCCCGCTCATTGACTTCCGAGGAATTCTTTTCCCGGTTGTCTTCCCGGTTGTTGCAGCAGAAATGCTTGATGCAGGCAGCCTTGTCCCCTTGGCTTTCGACCCCGCGGACGATGGCCGAAGCCATTTTGGCCGTGAGAAGAGGGTCTTCGCTATAGTACTCGAAGTTCCGCCCGCAAAGGGGATAGCGGACGATGTTCATCGCCGGGGCAAGCCAGACATCCTGCCCGTAGTAGCGCATTTCCTCGGCCACCGCTTCGCCGACCCGGAAAAGAAGGTTCTCGTCCCAGCTGGCGGCCAATAGGGAAGCCGTCGGGAAGAAAGTCGGCTTCTGCTCGACGAGGCGGGCCTTTTTACCGTGGCGGGAGACGATACGGTCGACCAGGCGGTAAAGGCTTTTGGCCACGATCATTTCCGAGGGGATCATGCCCGGGGCGGTGATTTTGCCGCTCGGCTCGACGTAGTAGCGCGGGAAGATCCGAAGCCCGGCCGGGCCGTCGCACATCGAGAAAGGCTCGAGGCCGTACCGGCGGGCCGTCCGGCGGTCGACCTCCCCGCAGGCGCCGGGGCCGTCGAGGATCTTGTTTTCGACGAGGCCGCGGTCCCCGATGAGAAGCCTCGCCAAATCGCTGTCCTTCCAGCGGTCGAGGTAATGCTCTTCGGGTCCCGGCTCGGCTTTGGGCGCGGCAGCGGAATGGATGCGCGGCGCGAAAGCCCGAGGGTTAAGGACGAGGGCCGAATCGAGTTTCCGCTCCTCCCGCCTGACCGGGGGCGCTATTTCATCGACAGCCTTGCGGCCGCCGTAAAGGGAAAGGCCTTTTTCAACGAGGATTCGCTTGGAAAGGAGAATGCGGCTGATCGCCTTGCTATTTGTCGAGGAATTGCCAAGCCGAAGGACATATTCTCCTTCCTCGAGGAGATAGGCTCCGGCTTCCTCGTCGAAGCTGGCCGCGTCTTCCATCGGGAAGCGAAGGACGAGGCTCGCGGCCTCTCCCGGCATGAGAAGGGGCGTCTTGCCGAAGGCCATGAGGGATTGATATTCCTTGTCGAGCGCCACTTTCGGAGCGGAAAGATATAGTTGCACCACTTCCTTTCCCGGGACCTCGGAGACGTTCTCGACCCGGACTTTGACGACGACATCGGTTCCTTCGAGCGAAGCCTCGCCTTTGATTTCGAACTTCGAATAGGAAAGGCCGTAGCCGAAGGGACAGGCGGCCGGTATCCCGAAGCTGTCATGGAAGCGATAGCCGACGTAGATGCCTTCGAGGTAGGGTTCCTTGTCGGCGCGCCCCCGGCGGCCAAAGGTGGGAGTGGCAGGCAAATCATCGAGCGATTCGGGCCAAGAGACCGGGAGTTTGCCGGAGAAATTGATCTTTCCGAGCAAAAGGCGGACCAAGGCCAAGGCCCCCATCCCGCCGGCCTGTCCCATATAAACGATGGCATTGGGGGCATAGCTTTTGATCTCCGCAAGGTCGATGGGGCTCCCCACGTTCAAAACGATGACGAGCGCGGCATAGTTAGCCTTCAGAAGGGAAAGGTCCCCCTTCTCCTGCTCGCTCAGGTAATAGTCGCCCCGCTTGGCTTCCCGGTCTTGCCCTTCGCCGGCTTGGCGGGTGAGAACGTAGACGGCCGTCAGGCCCGATGCCTCGGCCAGGTCGGCGCTTTCGATCGGGGCCGACGGTTCCTCCTCCTTGACCGCCCACACGCGGGACAGGAGTTTGGTCCATTCGAAAACGGAGCAATCGCGCCCTGCCTCCTTGAGCCGGCGTTCCTTTTCGGCCTTGGCCGCTTCTTTCGCGGCCATAAGGCGCGCGAAGTAGCCGCCGTCGCTCAAAACGATGCCCTCTTCGAGGAAGGCGTCTTTGATCGACAAGGGTTCGATGCCGTTGACCGTGCCCGAGCCGGTGCCGCCGGGATGGGCAAAGAGGGCGCCGCTCCCGAAAAGGGCAATCTTCGCGGCTTTGAGGGGCAAGGTTCCGTCATTTTGCAAAAGGACCATGCCTTCGCCGGCCGCCTCAAGCGCCAGATCGAGATGCGACCCGACTTTCTTTCTTTCCATCGCTGCTTCCTCCTAGGCCAAGGCCTTTTCGACGACGTCGACGTAAGGGGTCGGCTCCGGCCCGAATGAGGAATCCTCTTCCCCGCCGGCCGTGACTTTCCCGAAGCGCACGCCCCAACCGCCGAAGTAGTTGAGGTACTCCTCGAAGTCGTTGTAATGGTTGTAAGTATAGAAAAGATAATGGTTTTCGGAAGAGTGGACGAGGGAGCCGTCTTCTTCGTAACGGGCGTAGACGATGCGGGCGGCCCCGCGGCTGATCCTATAGCCGTCGTTATAAAGGCCCGAGTAGCCCGAAGCGGTCGTTCCGATGTCGAGCTCGTAATAGGTGAGATAGCCGCCCGGGCAGCCGTCGATATGGGGCAGTTCCGGCTCGTAGGGATAACGGGAGGTGTCACCTTTGAAGTGGGAATGGTTGACCCGGAGGTATTCGCCCCACATCGAGGTCCGGGGCGAGGCATTCTTGTCCGCGTCATAGTTGGGCGGGAGTTCCTGGAAGGCATAGATGTAGGCCGCGACTTCCTCAAGGGTAATGTAGGCCCCGGAGCGATAGATTTTTTCATAAACGTTGCCTTCGGCGTCGAGGAGGCAATAGGTCGCTCCCTCGTCTTCATAAAGGCAGGTGCTGTTCTTGACGTAGGTCGTGCCTTCCATCGGTTGGTTAGCTGCCTTGACGGTTTCCTTGTCCGGCACTTCGATATCACCAGACAACAGCCCTTCGAGGCTCCGGAAGTAAGCATCCGCGGCCGAGGTGGCCGGAACATAGGTGTCGTAGAAAGCATCGGCGTCGATCCCTTGGTAGGGATTCTCGTCTTCGGAGACGATTTCGATCGTCACTTGGTTCGACACATCATCGCCGGTCCGGGCCTCGATGACGGCCGTTCCTTCCTTGAGGGCGGTGAAATAGCCCTTGGAGGTAATGTCGAAAAGGTCGTCTCCTTCAATAGCGACGTAAGAGAGAGTCTTCGCCTCGGCGGCCGAAAGGACAGCCCGAAGGTTGAATGAGTCGCCCACCACCGCGACTGGCGAGGGAGTCCTCAGTTCAAATGACGATTCCTCGTCCTCAAGGGAAGAAGAGGCGGACGACGAGCTTTCCTCGAGGCTTGAAGGGGAAGAAGAACTAGACGAGTCCAGGTCGAGGAAATAGGAGCAGGAAGAAAGAAGAAGGGGCAAAACCGCCAGCAAAACCCCTTTGGTTCGTTTCATAAACGGTCCTTCTTACTTGGCTGATCCCAAAAGGTCCTTCATCACGGCCTTGCGGGTGACGATGCCGATGAAAGTGCCTTGGTCGTCGACGACCGGGACGTAGTTCTGCCCGGCGATCGTCGAATAGAGAGTCGTCGACTCGCATTCGATGGTGACCGGCACGATACTCCTCGAGGGGAGGATGTTGCTGAGGGGAATATGCTCGAGGTCTTCAAAGGAGAGGCGATTGTCCATCAGGTAATAGAGGAAATCACCCTCTCGCATGGAGTAGAGGTATTTGCCGCTTTTGCGGTCGATGACCGGGATCATCGTGTAACGATGCTCCTTCATTTTCTCGATGGCCTGGCGGACGGTGAAATCCCCGAAGAGGAAATCGACGTCCTTCTTGGGAGTGAGTAGGAATAGTACGTTCATACGACCCGATTATAAGACCCGAAAGCCCCTCTTAGCAGTAGCAAAAAACGTTGAGCGGATAAGTCGCCCTCTTCGGGAGCGGGTAGTATCATACCCTCGGAGGTTCATTATGAAGAAATACTCATTCAGGGTCGTCGGCATGAAGTGCGAGGGCTGTCTCAAAAAGACGCAGGCTGCGCTCAAGGCGGTTCCGGGCGTCAAGGACGTCAACATCGATCTCGCGACCGGCGCGAGCGAAGTCGAGGCCGAGGATTTCCTCGCCGAGTCGGAGCTCAGCAACGCCGTCATGGGCGTTGGCTTCGCCTATCTCCCTCTATAGCTCAGAGTCAGGGTATTCGATGGACCGGGTTAACCGGTCCTTTTTCGTTAAGGAAAAGCCCGGAGGTTCCGGGCTCGGCTCAATTCTAGTTTTTGCTAGGCTTCTTTGGCTCGATAAGGAACGGCGGGATGATGTCATCCACCTTGACATGGCGGTCAAGATAAAGGGCATACGGATAACCGGCCCGGCTCGCGAAACGCTCCTCGAGGTCCTTGTCGATCTTCTCGGTTAGATAGGCTTCCCGAGCTTCGATCCGCTTGCCGATGGCCGCATCGAGGATGTCATAGAAGCCAATGAGCAAGAGAGCAAGGAAGAAGGTGATGATGCCGATGTAGCTTTGGGCATAGTTAACGAAGATGCCGAGTTCAAAGCTGTTCCATCCCGTATACACCCCGATGATTTGCTCGAAGCCGACGGAAGCTTCGAAGGAAGCCGTCGCCTTATTGGCATCTCCCCGGAAGATGTAACGGGTTTCCCCGTTGCTACCGGTAAGGGTATCGATGAGCCGGTGGACATAGATGGTGTCGTCGGCCTTGAAAGCGTAGATGTCGTAAACCTCCATCTCGGAAGGATCGTCCACCGCTTTAAGCTCGATGAGAGAATAGGTAAGGATTTGATTGTCGAGGTTGTTCTCGGCAAGGTAAGAGTTCTGTGGATTGGCTTCCTCCATCGACCCGGTCTTGATGACGATGAAGCTGCTATCCCCGATGGCGAAGGTTTCTCCTTGGGCGCGGATGGAGATGGCCCCGATGGTCACTCCGACGAGAACGAGATAGAAGGCAATGAGAACGGTGTTTCCAAAGATCTTCCAACCGCGGGCCCGCTTGGCTTTCTGCTCAAGATACCCGGAATAGGAAGGAGCCGTGGTCGCTTTCTCGTCGTATTCCTTCCCGGCTTTCTCGAAGAACGGCTTGCTGCGCCTTACCATATCCCTGAGGATGTAATGGTCTTCGATCCGGTAGTCGACGCTTTTCCTGAAATATTTGTAGTAAAGGAAGAAGAGGGCGGCATAGGACAAAAAGAGAAGGACCAGGACGGTGATGGCTACGGCCATCGAGACGCTTTCAGCGCGAAGAGCTGACGCGGATTCGTAGATCGTAGGAATGATCATAGAGATGCCTCCTGTGATGTACTCTCACCGTAGCCTGTAAACAAATTCCCGTAATCCGCAAAGTTTTCCGGACGGTAAATGGCAAGAAGAATCGTGCTTTTCGTGACAACGAATCCACGCTCCGCGATGACATACGGCGTAACGTACTCGCCAGAAGTAATATCGATAAGTGTCTTGCCCTCTTCGTTCCAAAGGTAATTCATTATCTCAGAAAGGCCCTGCGAATTTTCCCCCTTTGAAAACTCGGTTTCTGCCTCCAACGGATCTCCTGAAACAAAATCGGTAGCAGTCGAGATATAGTCAACAGTTATTGGCTCTCCCTTATTTGAAGTATCGCCTTCGTCAACGAGTGTCCAGAGGTAATACTTTGATTCCCCCGACGATGTGCCGTTTGAACTTCCGTATTCTTTTTTGTAAGCCTGGTAAGATCCATTCTGAGTAAGAACAAACCCATCCGCTCTATAGACGAGATCTCGTCCGTCGATCGTACCATCCGCATTCTTATCACCGGGGTCAAAAATCTGAACCGTCAAATTTTTAATGCGGTAAGCGTAGACATCGACAACAGGTTCTGAACCGACATTTTCAAACTCATACTGCAAGTAGAGGTTGTACTGGCCAGCATGAGGAGCAACGATGATATTCGTGTTTTTCAGGAGAGATGAGATGTTTTCGGCTTCGCTGTTTGAAAGTTCTAGGGCTTCTTTAAGACTTAAGGATCCGTTTTCTGTATCGACAGTGATTTGGCCTAGTATAGGATTCTCAGAATAGGACGCAACTATTTCTGAAAGCGTCAAAAGCCCTTCAGACACATTGGCTAAATTTTTCGAAAAGTAATAGTCAACTCTATAACCACCAGTTGTTTTGTCTTTGATAACGACAGCTGGAAGATTTCCACGGTAAGTAATCGAGCCAAACTCATCAATTTCAGTTTCGTCAAAATTTGTATCGCCTACTGTCGTTGGAGTTCCACTTTCATCATATTGGACAGCAGGCAGTTTAACTTTTGTCTCACTCGATGAGAGACCGATAGAAAAGCAGGTTCCTGGCAAAGTCAAAGTATAGTTACCTAATTGGTATGTATGAGTGACGTTTCCGCTAAGCGAAACATTCCGCGTCTCATACATATTATTGTCGCTTGGATCTTGAAGAAAAATAGGATCGGAAGAACTAACTGACTCATATGACCAGCCATTCGGTCCGCCCAAGAGCTTAGGGGAATACATTTTTTCTACGACGAGATAGTAGTCCCTATAATCGCACGCTCTTTTATAACTGTATGACGAAAACCAATAGTTATATCTAACACAAGTATAGATTCTTGTTCCTCCAAGACTTAATTCTTTGTAACATTCAACCTTTTCTTCTTTCAGTGCCTCGGAAATTTGAGATGTTTCCGATTCCACACCAGGTTCAAGCCCGGAATCAGAATCAGTTAGCTTAATTCCGCTCACACGCGTATCTACTGGATTCCGGCCATCCTCATAGCCAAAATCCCCATAATCTCGTATCCAAATTCCACCGACGACAGTATCCGGATCACAAGAAGTTTGTTTAACAAATAGATAAACGTTGTAACGTCCCGGTTCTTCCAGTTTAAAAGTAGGATCAGTAGGCGTTTCGCTATAATCATCGTAGCCGTAGAAATTTTGTGTCACATCGCCTGACGAAGGTACAACGATAGAACGCCCACCCCATTTTGAATTGTCACCGTTTTCGTCTCCATTTCGAAAAATATCATTTGAAATACGAAAATCGGTTTCCTGTGAGATCTCTATTCCAGCCAAACGGTAACCCATTGTGGAAACAAGACCGTACTCATTATTGTCTCGATTGATTTCTTTGCTAATGCACATCTCGGCAATCTTGGTTGATAGCGAATCGGGTATGAAAAACTCCTTGTTTGTCGAGTCGCCCTCCGCCCATTCCAAACTAATTGAATCAATTGGATTTGAATAAAGATAGTCCTTGCCTGTTGTATATAAAGGATAAAAGCTAATGGAATCGGAATTTTCATCAGCAGCAAAGTTAGAAAGCAACAAATTGAAATTAGGTATATTCAATGAGTTTGGGAAATAGCCCGTGCACTGGAAACCCTCAGACTCGAACCCAGTTTTTGTTGTGAGTCCTTTGTACATGTCGTCGGACAAGTTCTGAGTCGTCCAAGCCTGAAAACTTAGATGCCAAATCATGTCGTGGTTGTTCGCGTTCTCAGTCTCACTAGAGGAATCGTACAAATTGCAAACCGGATCTACCAGATAACTAGCAATTTCCGGTGTAATTGTGCTTATGTTTTCAAAGGTAATGTGATTGATAATTGCGTTTCCGTTTAAATCAGTTTCAACTCCACCTGGCTGGTCTAAATCAGTAACAGAAATGCTGTTTCCATCATCATCAATTTGATAAAGAGATCCACCAGCCCCTTGGATGTCATATATTTGCGATCTGTTGAGAGAAAAGTAGCCCAATTCCGTATGGTAGTTGCCATTTACACCATTTAAAGTAAGGCTATAAAAATTAGAGCCTTCGCTTGGGGCTTGGGCGTAAAAAGTCACATCATAGAACTTCGTGTTAAAAAGGTTTGTGTCCTCAATCTCGTCAAAATGGAAATTGTCCCTGATGTTTTCAATCGAGGGGTCGACGTCAGAAGAAGTCGAAACAGTACTGCCAAAAAAGAAATTTGAAAATCCTGCTCCGATCCCGAGCGTCAAGGCCGGGACAAGCACCATAAGTAAGATTTTCGAATTTCTTAGCAGTTTCATTCTTCGTTCGTTATGGTAATCCACAAAGTATGGGTAGTATTGAGCGCGTTCAGTTCATGAATCAATTCGCCCCACCCTCTTGTTCCCTCAGATGAATTGCCTACCGAAACAGTTGGTTTCATCCCACGATGCCAAGCAAATGACGGATTAAGGCTAAAGAAGATCTCGGTTCCACCATTGCTTACTGTCGGGGTATTAACGACCTGTTCAGAAAGGGTATAGATGCGTGATGTGTCGGTATTCGAAGCGTCCTGATACTGGGCAAAGCGCACAGTATCGTCGAAGAGACATCCATTAGCATTATCGCAAGTCAGCTTGTATTGGATTTTTAAGTCTTCCCAACTATCAAGACCATAACCAGTTAACATGCATTGCAAGGGCGTGTTCAAACTAACGCCACGTAATTCGTCATACTGGGCATCAGATCCACCTTGGTCCAAAACAATGCGGTAGCCATCGTAGTAAGCCGGATGCAGTATCGTGAGTTGGTCGGGAAAGGGCGATGCCCCAGTGACTTCGAGAGGTGTAGATGTAACGTTAGCTGCGCTCGTTACTTCTCCAGGCTCCCCGAAAATCCAAAGGGCAAAGCCGGTCCCAACAATAGATGCGGAGGCAATGAAAGGAACAACCGCCAACGAGATCGTCCGTGTAATGCGAAGGTCCATCTGGAGATCGTTCCTTTCAAAGCACCTCAAAAGTTACTTGCTAAGAGAGGCAGTGACAGTGACTTCGAGTTCAACCGTGTTGCTCGCATCGGTAAGCGCCGAAACCATGGTGCTATATTCACCAAAATCCTGAGGCTTGAGGTCATATGACCAAGTATTGTTAATGCCCGTCGCACCCCAAATCGTTGAGAAGCCATCTCCATCATCGGTTAAGCTGGCAACCGCAACTCTAGTCTCACCAGTAGCCGTCCCAGTCCAGTTCAGATAGGTGTCCGTGTTCCCGTTGTACGTAACAAGCACCGTATACTCAAGATTGAGGTAGTATCCATCATAGAGCGTCTTGAAATTGGTTTTTTCAGTCTTCCATTTGATGTCATAGCTCTCCAAGCCGGAAACAACAGAAATGCCAATAGTTTTTTCGCTTGCATTCTCTTTTCCGCCTTGGTCTAGTTGGAGAGTAAATTTGCATTCGGAAGGATCGGTAACGAATTGGTCAAAAGTTCCAATTCCGTCCGAAGACTTGGAAGCAGTCCCCAATTCAATAGTTGCATTGAAAGCATCGTCGGCATCAGTGATGGTAATCGAACCCGTGGCAGTTGCAGCGGCATCGCTCGTGTTCTCGCCGAAAACCCAGGTAGAGAAACCGGCGCCGACGATGGCAAGGCCAGCAAGAACCGGTAGGACGAAAGTTGCGTATTTGTTGTGCATAGTATTGTTTTTCCTTTCAAACATTGAGGCAATTGCTGATCCGCCGCGGCCTCTAGGCCATTAAAGTCCCACATTTCGCAGCGCGGCCCTTGCCCCCTCACACGAGTGAGACAACGAGATTGCAGGCCGCCGGGTCCGTTCAAGCCGGACTTTCTAGTTCCTAAGCTTTCCTTTTCTTTTTACACCTCCGGATTGCGCGTAGTTTAAGACCCCAATAGGACAGACAAAATGAAAATAGCACCGAGCTTTACGAACGTTTTTAAAGAAAAGTAAAGTACCTTAACGGCCATTTCGGGAGTCAACTCGGGACCACGGATGAATCTTGTGTAAGAAAGAAAACCGGCCATCGCCACCCCTAGGGGTGGCCGGCCGGGCTTGAACC
>CALVSB010000026.1 GCA_944358895.1 uncultured Bacilli bacterium
GCATTTTCGGCATGCGAAGAAAAGAGAAAGCCCGAAAAGAGAAAAAACCAGTTGACTGGGCTTATCCTATTTTTCGTCGTTAATTCAAAGAAGAGCCTTGATTTCCCTTTGCCGTCCCGCGACGACGATCGGCCTTCGGTCCTTGACCAAGATGTCGGTTTCCGACCGCATCCCGAAGGAAGGGAGATAGATGCCAGGCTCGAGGGAGAAACTATTGCCATCGACAATTTTGCGTTCGTCGTGGGATTCGTAGTCGTCCATGTTGACGCCCGGCCCGTGGGGGCCGTCGTCGTCTTTGATCGAATGCCCGGTCCGGTGGGTGAAGTAGGGGAGGTATCCGTCCTCTTCGATGATTTTGCGAACCAAGCGGTCGACCTCGTAGCCGGCCACTTCCCGCAATGGCAATTCTTGCTTCAGGAAGGCGATGGCCGCATCGATGCTCCGAACCAAAGCGGCAAAGGGCTTCGCCATCTCGACGGGGACTTCCCTTCCGGCGTAGGCCATCCATGTGATGTCGCCGTAGACCGAACCTTTTTCCTTTTTCTTCGCCCACATGTCAATGAGAATCAAGTCGCCTTTCTTGATGGGCGAATGCTCGTTCTCCGTCGGCTGGTAATGGGGGTTGGAGGCGTTCGCGTTCACGGCGACGATGGGCGGGTCGTCGTAGGTCATGCCCTCCTCTTCGAAGCGGTGCGCGATGAAGGACTGAACCTCGTATTCGTCAAGTGGCTTCCCGGCCTTCAGGGCTTGCGCCATATAGGCGAAAGCTTCGTCTTTGATTGCTAGAAGGAGGTCGGCAGCCACCTTTTGGGAAGCTTCGCCTTCGGGCGAGAGAGTGCCGATCATCTCGTTGAGGAGGTCGGCTGAACTGCGGATTTCCTTGCCAAGGGACATAACATAGGCGACCGAGCCGTAATCAGCGAGGCTCACCCGCGGCAAGAGGCCGTTCTCCGAAACGTCCATGTAAACGGCTGAAGTAACGGAGAGATGCTTCTTAAGGAGAGCTAGGTATTCCTGCCAGTCCCGATATTCGACGATTTCGAAATTGGCTCCGACATAACCTTTTTTGAGAAAAGGGCAGTCGAGCGTTTGGGCGATGACGATGGGGCGTTCGCTTTTGAAGAGAAAGGCAACTTTCCGCGTCAGCATGAGGCCGGAGGTGAAGGAGGCAAGAAGCGGGTTCTTGTTCTCGTAATCGAGGGATAGATAGGCGCTTCTCGGATGCTCAGCCAGGAAGCGCTTGATAAAGGTGAGATTTTCCATGGCCATATACTACCATCGCCTGTTTCCCTAGGTGAGGAAAGCGCCCGGAAGTCAAAGAAAATGGGGACTTAAAAGTTATGGGCTCATCGACATTGGGGGCGATTTGGCCTTAAGGAAGCAAGACGATAAAATATAAGGGTGGAAAAACTATTCACGACATACGGACCGACGCCCGGCGAAACCCCTTTGGCAGAACACCCCAATCCTTATTTCGAGCGGAAAGCTTACCTCTCCCTGAATGGGCCGTGGGACTTTTGCCTCGACCAGTCGCTGGAACGTCCAGCACATTATGGCGAATCCATTCTCGTGCCTTTTGCCGTCGAGACGCCGCTATCGGGCGTCGGGCGGAAAGTAAACAGAGGCGATGTGCTCCATTATCGGAAAGAAATTTGCTTTCCGGAGGAATACGTCGGCAAAGCCGGGCGAATTGTTTTCACGGCCGTCGACCAAGTGGCCGATGTCTACCTAAACGGCAGCTGGGCCGCTCATCACGAAGGCGGATATCTTCCTTTTGAAATTGCCATTCCGAACGTTGAGGAGCGAATGACGATCGAACTGCGAGTCCAGGATGATACCGATAGCCCGATTTTCCCACGCGGCAAGCAGTCAAGCCGCCCGGGCGGCATCTGGTACACGGCGACGAGCGGCATCTATGGGCCGGTATATTTTGAGTCGCTGCCAAAAGAAGGACATATCGAAAGCCTTCAGGTCGAACCGGACTACGATGAGCGAAATCTCATTATCAAAGCGCGAATTGCGGGCGATTTTTCGCCAATACATGTCAAATGCTTCCTTCTTGACCACTTGGTCGGGGAAATCGATATTGGGACAACTCTCCATGGAGAAGTGAGCCACGCGGCCGACTTCTTCCCGTGGTCGCCCCAAACCCCGACCCTCTATCGTTTCGTCGCGACGATGGGCCGCGATGAGGTCCAAGGGGTCTATTCGTTCCGGAAGGTCGAACGTCGCAAGATCGGGCCTTTCGAGCGGTTCCTCTTAAATGGGACCCCGGTGCTGCTCAATGGCGTCCTCGACCAAGGCTATGCCCCCGAAAGCGGACTTACTTATCCTTCCTATCGGGCGATGGAGGCTGACCTCGATTTCCTGAAGGCGGCCGGCTTCAACTTTCTCCGGAAGCACATTAAGATCGAGCCCCTTCGCTTCTACTACCTTTGCGAGAAGAAAGGAATCATGGTTGCTCAGGACTTCGTGAACGGCGGCCGGCCATACTCCTTCTTCTATATCGCTCTTCGGCCCTTCCTCAACTTCGACGTCGATGACCTCTCCTACCGGCATTTGGGCCGGGAAGACAAGGCCGGTCGCGACTTCTTTGAGGAGACGATGGAGTCGACCGTCAAGTATCTTTCGCCAGCCTCCTCGATTGTCTTCTGGACTCTCTTCAACGAAGGATGGGGCCAGTTCGACAGCGATCGTCTCGCGAGCAAACTCAAAAGCCTTGATCCGACCCGCCTGGTCGATGCGACTTCCGGCTGGTACGACAAAGGCTCGGGCGACTTTTCCTCCCACCATGTCTATTTCCGGAAGGTCAAACTCCATAACGACGGCAAGCGCATCCTCTCTCTTTCTGAGTTCGGAGGCTACTCCCTGGCGACCGAGGGGCATCTCTATTCCAAAAAGAAATTCGGCTACCGCCTTTTCAAGAATTCCGAAGCCCTCTTGGCCGGCCTCCGAAAACTTTACAAAACCGAGATCGTGCCGCTCGTTTTGAAGGAAGGCCTCTCGGTTCTCGTTCTAACGCAGCTTAGCGATGTCGAAGAGGAAATCAACGGGCTTCTTTCCTATGACCGAAAAGTGTGTAAAATCAACCCGGCTTTGCTGAAGGAAGAGATGGACGAAGTCCAGTCCGCCTTCCAGGAGGCCCTGCGCGAGGAGAGATGACAAATGAGCTATAAGGCCGCTTTCTTCGACATCGATTGGACCCTCTATGATCACAAGAACCACCGATGGGACCACAAGTCGGTCGAAGCCGTTAGCCACCTGAAGGAAAAAGGAATAGAGTGCTTCCTTTGCTCGGCCCGTCCTTTGGACTCAATGACCGATCTCGGAGTGTTCCAGCTCGGCATCGATTGGCGGGGCTACGTTGCCTCGGCTGGCGCGGTGACCGTCATGGACGGAAAGACCCTCAAGGCCTTCATGATGAAGGAAGCCGATGTCGTCAACTTCATCCGCCTCGTCCATTACCTCCATGTTTCGGCCGAAATCGTCTATCCGGAAGAATGTTTCTTCTTCGGGGACGATACCCCTTTCTCGGAGAGCTACTACAAGGAATTCAACGAGAAGCAAAAGCGCCTCGGGAACGTCGGAAGGATGCGAACGAGCGACACAGTTGGCTTCAACCTCTTCATCTCGACTGATTACGATCCTCTCTTCGCAAAGGAATTCCCGGGCCTCGTCTTCCGCCGCTATGCCCCCTTCGGGGTCGACGTGATGCCTTGCGTCCGCGAGAAGTCGAGCGGCATCGAGGCCGTCATCGAACGCCTTGGCATCAGCAAGGAGGAAGTCATCTCTTTCGGCGACGGCATCCAAGACATACCAATGGCCAGGGTTTCCCACTTCGTGGCTCTCGGCAATGCCGGGGACGAAGTGAAGGCCGCGGCCAGCGAAGTCACTTCCCCGGTTTGGGAAAGCGGCGTCTACGAAGCCCTCAAGAAACACGGGCTGGCGGAATAACAAAAACATGAACAGCGATCCATCTCAGGCAAAAACCCCGTTCCTCGACGCCCTCGAAAAGGCCTCGAAGGAAATCAAATCACCCTTCGACGTTCCGGGGCATCATCTCGGCAACATCGAAAGCCGGGCCGTCGACGTTTTGGGCCGGCGCGTTTTCGAATGCGACCTCAATGCTCCTCTCGGGCTCGACAACTTGGCCCAACCGCGCGGGGTCATCCTCGAAAGCGAGCGCCTTTTGGCCGCGGCTTGCGGGGCCGACGATGCCTTCTTCCTCGTCAACGGGACGACCGGCGGCATCATCGCGATGTTCCTCGCGGCCCTCAAGGCCGGCGATAAGGTCATCCTGCCGCGGAACGTCCATAAGTCGATTATCAACTCCCTCGTTCTCTGCGGGGCGGTCCCGGTCTACGTCATGCCGGAGATCGACGACGAACTGAACATTGCCAACCAGCCTTCCCTCAAGGACTGGGATAAGGCTATCCGTCAGCACCCTTCGGCCAAAGCCGTATTTGTCATTAACCCGACTTATTTCGGGGCGGTCGGCCCGCTCAAGGATATTGTCAAGCTTGCCCATGCCCACGGGATGGCCGTCCTCGTCGACGAGGCTCACGGTGCCCATTACTACTTCCATGGGTCGCGGGGCCTATGCTCGGCCATGGACGCCGGGGCCGATCTATCGAGCGCCTCTTTCCATAAGACGGCCGGAAGTTTGACCCAAAGCTCGGTTCTCCTCATGCATTATGGCTTCTTCACCAGAGAAGACGTCCAGAAATCGCTCAATATTTTGACCACGACTTCTCCTTCCTCGATTCTCATGGGTTCGCTCGACGGGGCGCGAAGCTACCTCGCCTCCCCGAAGGGCAAGGAAGACATCGAGCGGGTCTATCTCCTAAGCGACTACGCTCGGGCCGAGATTGCCAAGATCGACGGCTTTTACGACGTCTCCCGCGAACACTTCATCCGTCACGGGGCTTACGACTATGACATCACGAAACTGGTCATCGGCCTCGATCGACTCGATATCTCAGGCTTTGATCTCTATCGGATCCTCCGGGAGAAATACGAAATCCAGATGGAACTGGCCGAGAGCCACGCTGTCCTCGGCATTCTAGCCATCGGCACCAAAAAGGAGCACATCGACAACCTCGTCGCGGCCTTAAAGGAAATCGGAAAAGAACATTTCCATCCAGATTTTGCGAAGAAAAAACGGGTTTACGACACTTCCTTCCCCTATATGCTCGTTCGTCCGCGGACGGCCTTCCATGCCCCTGGACGGGTCATGCCGCTCGCTGACCTCGACGGTGAAATAAGCAAGGAGCAGGTCATGATTTACCCCCCGGGCATCCCCCTTATCTGCCCGGGCGAGGTTTGGACCAAAGACTTGGTCCGCCGCGTCGAAACTTATTTGAAGTCGGGCGTGAAGACGATGTCGAGTTATACCGACGGCTTTGAAGTGGTGGACATCCGGAACTGGAAACGGTTCCGCCTCTACGAGCGGCGCCTCGTCGATTATCTCGAAAGCAAGATCACCAATCCGCGGGAGGACGGGTACCGCCTTCCTTTCGAGGGCGGCAAGCACGACTGCGTTTTCGTTCTCGTTCCTTATCGCCGGGATACCTGGCGGGAAGGGGCCGAGCCGGCCGTCAACGAGATTCTTCGCCTCGTCGAAGAACTTTCGAAGTACGAGCAGGTCGTCGTCGGCATCCATCCTTCTTATTACAAGCGGATTGCCCCGCGCTTCCAGTCATTCGAGAACGTGAAGACGATTTCGATCCGCTACAACGACAGCTGGGCCCGGGACATGCTTCCCTTCTTCCTCAACAACGGGAAGAACATGCGGACCCTCGACTTCCGCTTCAATGCCTGGGGCGGCGACGTCGACGGCCTTTATAAAAACTATCGGGACGACGACCGGATCTCGGCCATCCTTTCAAAGCGCCTCAAGCTCCGCTCCTATTATCTCAACGACTTCGTCCTCGAAGGGGGCTCGGTTTCCATGGACGGAGAAGGGACCCTCATCACAACCGAGGCCTGCCTCCTTTCGGAGGGGCGGAATCCCACCCTTTCCAAGAAAGAAATCGAAGACCGTCTCATGCAGTACCTCAATGTCGACAAAGTCATTTGGCTGCCCCACGGCATTTACATGGACGAGACTAACGAGCATGTCGACAACATGGTCGCTTTTGCCAGGCCGGGCGAGATCTTCCTCGCGTGGAGCGACGATCCGGACGACCCGCAGTACGAGTATTCCCACGAGGCTCTCGCTATCCTGAAGGAAGCGACCGATGCCAAGGGGCGGCACTTCAAGATCCATTTCTTGCGCGTTCCTTCCCCCGCCCTCAAGATGAGCGAAGCGGAAGCCCGCGGCCTCAAGAAGGAAAACTCGACCCTCGACGTGAGGGAAGGCGGAAGGCGCCTCGCGGCTTCTTATGTCAACTTCATCCAAGGTCCGGAATATGCCATCATCCCGGCCTTTGGAGTCAAGGAAGACCGGATTGCCCTCGAGGAGTTCGAGAAAGCCTTCCCCGAGAAGCACGTCATCCAAATCCCGACCCGGGAAATCCTCCTGGGCGGAGGCAACATCCATTGCCTCACCATGCAGATGGGAAGCATCGAGGAGAAAAAAGACCAATGAAAGTAGCCATTCTCCAGTACCGGGTCCCTGCCTCCTATGAGGAAGCGGTGGCCAAGGCGATTTCTTATGTCGAGCAGGCGGCTGCCCAAGGGGCGGATGTCGTCCTGCTCCCCGAACTTTTCGAGGGACCGTACTTCTGCCAAATCGAAGACTACGAAAACTTCAAAAAGGCCGAGATTCGCAAGACATCGAAGACGCTCGCTACCTTCCAAGCCGTAGCCAAGAAAAACCGCGTCGTCTTGCCTGTGTCTTTCTTTGAGAAGGACGGCAATTGCTATTTCAACTCCCTCGAGATGTTCGACAAAGACGGGCGGGACCTCGGCCTCTATCGGAAAAGCCACATCCCGACGGGGGAGTGCTACGAGGAAAAGTTCTACTTTGCCCCGGGCAATACGGGCTTCAAAGTCTTCAAGACGGAGGCTGGGCGCATCGGCTGCGGCATCTGCTGGGACCAATGGTTCCCCGAAACCCATCGGATTTTGGCCCTCAAGGGAGCCGAACTCCTCCTTTTCCCGACGGCGATCGGGAGTGAGCCGGTGCTCGTCCGCGACTCGATGCCCCATTGGCGGAACACGATGGCCGGGCAGGCCGCGGCCAACCTCGTGCCGCTGGCGGCTTCCAACCGAGTCGGCCTCGAGAAGGCCGGGTCTTCCGAAATGAAGTTCCTTGGCTATTCGTTCGTCGCTGACCAACACGGGGAAATCGTTACCTCGATGGATCGGGAAGAAGAGGGCATCCGCTTGGCGGAGTTCGATCTTCCAAAAATCGAGGAGGAAAGATATTCCTGGGGCGTTTTCCGCGACCGGCGCATCGATCTTTACGGGCCGCTCCTCCGTCAAGGCTCAAGCGAAATGGGCGGAGACGATGAGGGCGACAAGAACCCCAACTGCCACTAAGCCGATGATGATCGGAAAGATGTAACGGGGATCGAATTTTCGTTTCATGACGACGACAATCATAACGGATAACCTCTGAATATGAACTGGCTGCTGCTATCCTTCGTCTTTGCCTTGGCTCTCTCCCTTGACTGTTTTGCCCTAAGCGTCACCGACGGGCTGGTATACCCGGATATGGGCCGGAAGAAAAGCTTCTTTGCGGCTGGTACCTTCGGGCTCTTCCAGGGCCTCTTTCCTCTCGTCGGTTTCCTTTTGGGGCTGGCTTTTTCCCAATGGATCGATGCCTATGACCACTGGGTCGGCTTTGTCCTTCTCGTGGCCATCGGACTCAAGATGATCATCGAGCCGAGCATCGAAATCGCCAAGAAAAGAAAGGGCAAAGCAGAAGAAAGCACCCGCAAAACCATAACCTATCCGATGATTTTGGTTCAGGGCGTTGCCGATAGCATCGATGCCTTGGCCATTGGCATTACCGTTCGGACCAACATCCAAGCAACGGCCGACTACCAGATTTATGTCTGTTTCGCGGTCATCGCCGTCGTTTCCTTCCTCGTCTCGCTGGCCGGGCTATACGGCGGCAAATTCTTCAATCGCATCTTCCGCGGCAAGGTCGAGGTCACCGAAATCATCGGCGGAACGGTCCTCGTTCTCCTTGGCCTTTTCATTCTTTTGGAAGGGCTCGGCTACATGGGTTAAAATTAACCCATGAAGAAACCAGTCATTTGCTCTTTTCTCCTCGCCGCGTTTCTTGCTTCCTGTTCGACCCCCGCTACCTCTAGCGGGTCTTTTTCGTCCTCGAGGCCGAATAGTTCCAGCTCCTCGACCTCCTACGTTCCTTATTCCTCGAGTTCCGATGAAGTGCTCGAAGAGGAGATAACGCCAATCATCGGCTACGATGAGGATGCCCGGATCGACGGCAATCTCCTTTACGGAAGCGACGACCGCTTCCCCCTCCGCTCGGAAGCGCCGCTTGAGCGAAGCCAAGGCGGCTCACTCATCCTCGAGCAGGGGATGATTCTCGAAAACGACCTGGCCTATTCCTCGATCGTCGGGGTCCGCGTCCAATTCGTTTCGACGAATAGCCTCGACGTCCTTTATGCCAAGGGCTCCTATTGGTCGATCGATAACGGAGCCATCGGCGCCACTCTCGTCCAGAACAACATCCTCTGCGAGTTCGACCAGGATACCCGTTATTTCAGCCTCTATGCTCCGCTCGGGGATGTCCTCATCGAGTCGATTACCCTTTATACGAGTTACACGCCGGACGCCATGGACAAAAGACTGGACGCCATCGATTTCTATACGATCAACGACACCCACGGGACGATCGACTATAACGGCGAAGTCGGCCAGTACCAGCTCGGCATCGAACGCCTATCGACCCTCTATAAGAAAGCCTATGAGGGCAATCCCGACGGGACGGTCATCCTTTCCTCCGGCGACATGTGGCAGGGGAGCGCCATGAGCAACATGTCCTACGGCGGGGCCATGATCGACTGGATGAACGCCGTGGGGTTCGATGCCATGAGCATCGGCAACCATGAGTTTGACTGGGGTGCCGCAAGGATCGCCGAGAATGCCGTCGAGGCCAACTTCCCCTTCCTCGGCATCAATGTCCTTGACCCGGAAGAAAAGCGTCCGCCTTTCTTGGCTCCGAGCACCGTTGTCGTACGGGGAGGCGTCCGGATCGGCGTCATCGGGGGCATCGGGCTTCTCGAAAGCTCGATCCTCCCTTCCAGCCTCGGCGGCTACCATTTCGCTTCCTATTCCCGCCTTGTTTCGGATGAAGCCGAACGTCTAAGATTCGAGGAAGGTTGTGATTTGGTGGTCGTTTCCATCCATAACGGCGACTTTGAAACGCGGTATTGCCAGAACATCGACGCCGTCTTCTTGGGGCACACTCACCAAGACACGTACTTCGTGGACGGATATGGCATTCCCCATCTTCAGACCTGGTCATACGGAAGCAATGTCCGTTCCGCCCGCTTTGTGCGGACGGAAGATGGCTGGGAGTTCGATGGGGTCGAACGCGAGTACGCCTTTTATGAAAACGAGGGCAACGCGCCCGATTACGTGACTTCGCTCATTGTCGAGTCCTATGAGGAAGAGTTCGCCTCGGTGATGGACGAGGTAGTGGGCTATGCCGAAAGCGAGATTTCCAAAAGCGAGCTCGCCTCGATAGGGGCTGAGGCTCTTTATGACTTCTATCAGGACTATGAAGGCTTCCCGAAGCCCGACATCGCTATCGTCAATAGCGGATGTGCCCGCCAGGACATCGTGGCCGGGAACATAACCTACGGCGATCTATATTCCGTTTTCCCCTTCGACAACGACCACGTCTTTGCGACGATCGATGGCCGGGACCTCATGACGGTGGCCTCCCGGAACGTTACTTATCCGGCAACCCGGGATTTCGAATACGGGAGGACATATACCGTCGTGATCATTTCCTACGCTTACGAGAGCATCGATTTCTATTTCAACGAAATCGGGCGCGACAACGTCAACCGGCTCCGCGATTGCGCGGCCGCTTACTTCCGGAGCCTCGCCTAAGATGAAATTCACCTTGGTGGTTCAAGGCGGGTCGATGCGCGGCATTTACGCGGCCGGCGTTCTTGATGCTTTCATCGAGGAAGGACTTTACCCGTCCCTCGCTTTCGGCACGTCGGCCGGGTCCCTCATGACGGCCAACTTCCTGACGGGCGACTACCAAGGGGCTAAGCGAACGGTCCTCGCGATGGCGGCCGACAAAGAGTTCATGGCGGCTCGGAACTTCGTGAAGACTGGAGGCCTTTTCGACTTCCAGTATCTATTTGACGTCGCTCCCGAGCGCCTGGGTTTTTCGAAGGAGAAGCTCATGGCTTCGCCTTGCCGCTTCTATGCGGTTGCCACCGAACTCGAGAACGGTTGCAGCGCGCTTTTTGAAAAGAGCGATCATGACTTCTGGACCGGCATCGCCGCTAGCTGCTCGCTACCCCTCCTCTGTCGTCCGGTCGAAGCGCGGGGCAATCACTATCTCGATGGCGGCGTTGTTTCGCCTATTGCCCTGCGGGAAGCTCTTAGCATGCAAGAAGGGCCTCTCCTCGTCATTTCGACCCAAGCCCGTGGCTACCGAAAAAAGGCCCGGGCTCCCCGTGCCAGTTCCCTCATGAACCGCCTCTTCGCTTCCTATCCCAAGGTCATCGATTACATGCGCCATCCGGAGAAGGTCTACAACAGCCTCTTCGACGAACTCGATTCCTTGAACGACAAGGGGGATTTGCTGGCGATTTACCCATCTAAGTCGATTGCCATCAAGGCGACCGAACGCGACCCCGAGGTTCTCAATGCCATCTATGCTCTCGGACACGCCGACGCAAAAAGCGAAATGAAGAACATTCTTTGCTTCTTGTCTAAGACAAGAACGGATAGAATCTAGGCATGCCAGCCCCCCGTTCCCGCAAAGTGAATTCCAAGCCTCGCAAACCCAGTTCCAAGCCGCGTCCGTCTTTCGGACGTGGCAAGCGGGCCGACAAGACTTTCGTCGTCCGCCACGAGACTGACCTTCTTTCTTTCGTGAAGGAGAAGCTCCCCGGGCAAAGCGAGAGAAACGTCCGGCGGATCATTGCGAACCATCAAGTCGCGGTGGGCGGGGCTCCGGTTTCTCTCTTCTCCTTCCACCTCTACCCCGAGGACGAGGTGACTCTTGCCTGGGAACCGATCCGGAAGAAAAAGCGGAAAGACCTCCCCATCATTTACGAAGATGAGCATCTCATTGCCATCGATAAGCCGAGCGGGCTATTGAGTGTCGCCAGCGACAAGGAAAAGAAGTCCACGGCCTACCGGATGATGAGCGACTACGTCACGATGAACAATCGTTCGGCCCGCCTTTTCGTCGTCCACCGCCTTGACGAGGATACTTCCGGCGTCCTCGTTTTCGCCAAGGATCGGCCGACCCAGGAAAAGCTGCAGAAGCACTGGAACGACGTCGTGACGAAGCGTGGCTACTACGCAATCGTTGAGGGGAGCATGGAAAAGAAAGAAGCCACCCTCAAGGACTACCTTTTCGAAGACAAGACCAACCTCATGCGGGTGGCCCATGGTCCCCAAGGAGCGAAGCTGGCCGTTACCAAATACAAAGTCATGGCGGAGAAAGGCGGCTACTCGCTTCTCGACGTCGATATCAAAACGGGACGGAAGAACCAAATCCGCGTTCAGCTCGGGCATACCGGCCACTTCGTCATCGGCGACGACAAGTACGGCGAGCCGTCCAACCCGTTGAAGCGGCTTGGCCTTCACGCTTATGAGCTCACGATCATTTCGCCGGAGAATGGGCGGAAGATCGACCTCCGCAGCCCGATGCCTTATCCCTTCAAGAAAATGTTCTTTAACATCGAAAAGGAAGAACCCCATGGACGGCAAGACAAAGACGGCAAGAAATAAGTGGCTGAACTTCGCCTCGATGTTCGACTGGTCTTGGCTATCCAAGGTCGGTGAGAGCTTTCTTTCGGTCATTCCGATCGTGGCCGTGGTGGTGGTCGTTTACCTTACCGGCGTCGTCCCGGCTTTCTCGCTCCCCGGCCTCGTTCTTTTTCTCATTTCGGCTGTCTTCATCGGCATCGGCCTTAGCCTCTTCCAAATCGGCTGCGACCGTTCGATGTCGGAAATCGGCCAGACGATCGGCGAAACCCTCTTCAAGGGCAAGAAGATGTGGGTGGTTGTCCTCATGACCTTCCTCCTTGGCTTCCTCATCACCGTCGCCGAGCCGGACCTTTCGGTCATGGCTGGGCAGATCGGCATCGACAAGGCCACCCTCATATGCATGATTGGTCTCGGCGTCGGAATCTTTTTGGTTGTCGGGGTTTTGCGTATCCTTTTTCAAAAATCCCTCAAGATTCTCTTCCTTTCCTTCTACGGGATCGTCTTTGCCTTGACCGGCCTCATCGATCCCAAATTCTTGCCTATTGCCTTCGATTCGGGCGGCGTCACGACCGGCCCGGTTACCGTTCCTTTCATTTTGGCTTTCGGGGCTGGCCTTGCGGCCTCGAGGAGCCATGGCGGCAGGTCGAGTGAGGACTCTTTCGGCCTCACGGCTCTTGCCTCGGTCGGTCCGATCATCATGGTCATGATCTTGGCTCTCTTCATGGATACCTCCGCCATGGAATACCATTTCGAAAGCGCTTCTTACATCGAGGCTCAGGACTTTGCTACGTGCTGGAACAGCGCCTTGCCGGTCATAGGAAGCGATCTCCTTGCCCAGTTTGGCTCGGTCGCCTTGGCCGTTTGCCCGATTGCCGCCTTCTTCATCGTCTATGACCTCCTCTTCGTCAAGCTTTCCCTCAAGCAGCTGGCCCGCATTCTCATCGGTCTCATCTATGCCTACCTAGGCCTCGTCATTTTCCTGACGACTGTCGAAGTCGGCTTCTTGCCGGTTGCCCAGTTGCTTGGGAAGTCGCTTGGAAGCGACGCCTCCCTCGTTTGGGTAGCCATTCTTCTGGGCGGGCTTTTCGGCGTCTTCGGCGTCTTTGCCGAGCCGGCCGTCCACGTCCTTGTCCACCAGATCGAGAAAGTCTCCGAAGGGACGATCAAGAGCTTCAATGTCTTGATCATCATGGCCCTAGCCGTCGGTGGGGGCGTGGCCTTGGCGGCTCTTCGGGCCTATCTTGGCTTTTCGCTCCTTTATTACATGGTGCCGGGTTACATTTTGGCCCTGGGGCTCACGTTCGTGGTTCCAGGCATCTACACCTCGATGGCCTTCGATTCTGGCGGCGTTGCCTCTGGCCCGATGGCTTCGACTTTCGTCATGCCCTTCGTCATTGGCTTCACCGTTGGGGCGAAGGATGAAACCCTTGTTTTCGAAAATGCTTTTGGCAGCGTCGCGATGATTGCCCTCATGCCCCTCATCGTCATCCAGATGATGGGCCTCTATGCCGTGGTAAAGCGGAGGCTCATCGACCGGAAGATTCGCGAAGGCTTCATCGAAGAAGACGATTGCCAGATCATTCAATTGGTGGCTTAGCATGAAAAAGGAAAAGAAAGCAGTCCGGCAAAAAAAGAGGCCTTCCTTCGACAAGAGCCATGCCCTCCGGCCGATGGTTTTCGCGACGGTCATCGTCAACGACGGCCAAGCTTCGAGCATCGGCAAGATGATTTTGGCCTCGGGTGCCAGCTTCTTTCTTTCAATGCACGGGAAGGGCACGGCCTCGAGCGATTTCTACGAGGTCTTCGGCTTCGGCAACCAAGACAAGCGGGCTTTCTTTGCGTGCTTGCCTTCGGATGCCTACCTGGCGCTTCGCCGGGATCTCTCCAAGCGCTTTGCCGTAAGCAACTACGCGAAAGGCATCGCCTTCACGACGACCATCGACAGCTTCGTGGGGGTGGCAGCCTATCGCTTTGCGGCCAATCTTCGATATCTTGAGGACAAGAAGGACACGTCCGAGGAGGAAAAGAAAATGGATGGCGGAAAGTATGTCTGCATCTATGCCATCGTGAACGATGGCTATACCGACATCGTCATGGAAGCGGCCAAGAAGGCCGGCGCTCGGGGCGGGACCATCCTCACGGCCCATGGTACCGGGAACAAGGAAATGGAACATTTCTTCGGTATCGCCATCACCCCGGAAAAGGAAATGGTTCTCATCCTCGTTAAGGAAGAAATCAAGAACGCGGTAATGGAAGCGATTTACCGCGACGCCGGCATTTCGACCAAGGGGCAAGGCATCGTCTTCTCGATGCCGATATCGGATGCCCTTGGCCTTTCGGGCGAGGAAAGCGCTGGGGAAGGAGGGCAGGGCAATGGCCGATGAGCAAATCGTCCAATTGAAAGACCTTCACCCGAAAAAGAAGTCATTCAAGGCGTTTTTGCATGAGAAAATGCCGTTTCTTTTCGATGTAAGAAGTCTCTTTTATTTCGGAATCGGCCTCTTTATCCTCGGCTTTCTTTGGATGGCCTATAGCCTTCTCAACAACTCCTTCACCCAGCTTTATGGCTGGGACTATCAAAGCCAGTACGTGACGATGGCCTATGGCTTCCACGACACTTGGCAGAAGTTCTTCCGGACCGGCTACTTCGAACTCTATTCGACCAATACCTACCTTGGGGTCGACCAGATCGGCGCGAATGCCTACTATGGCCTCTTTGATCCCTTCCTTCTTTTGGCCTACATTGTTACGCCTCGTTCCTGGATTCCTCAGATGTACGCCCTTCTCACCATCGTCAAAGGATTGGTCGGAGGGCTTGGGATGCGGTGGTATTGCCGCTATCTCGGGATGAAGGAAAGCTCGGCCCGGGTGGCCGGGACGGCCTACGCCTTCAACGGCTTCATCAATTTCATGGTCGGTTTCCCGACGATGGTCAGCGCCTCGGCCCTCATCCCTTTTTGCCTCCTCGGCATCGAGAAGGTCCTCAAGGACAAAAAGCCTTATATCCTTGCCGTTTCCCTTCTCTTGCTCGGGATGTCTTGCTTCTTCTACCTCGTCGTCTTTTGCCTCTTCGGCGTCTTCTATAGCATCATCCGCTACTTCATGACCTTGAAAAGCCGTGACCTCAAAGGCAATCTTTCCGTCATCGGGATTGGAGTCTATGCCTTCGCGGCCGGCCTCCTCCTCGGGTCCTGGGTCCTTTTCCCAAGCCTTCGGGAATCGTCCTTGTCTGGCCGGACGACGTCTCTCGGTTCCCTTTACCTCGAGCAAATCACGACTTCGATCAAGACCTTTGACATCGGGGGCTTCTTCGCGGCCATGTTCCAGATGGTCGGCCTCCATCCCGTCCGCGAGATGCAGGGGATTACCTCCTTCCTTTTCCCGACGGTCAACTATCTCTGGCTGCCCTTGGCCCGGCCGAACAACTACGACTCCTGGACGGCCTCAATGTTCTCCTATACCCCCATTGTCATTCTTTTCTTCATTGCCCTCGTCTCCGCCGTCCGGCGGAAGAAAATCGGGGAACTCTTGCTCTTTGCCCTTTTCTCTTACCTCGTTTTCACCAATTTCGCCTATTACTTCTTCTACGCTTTTGCCGGCGACGGCTATGGCCGGTGGTACATCGTCCTCGTCCCGCTCATTGTCTATTACGGGTCGCGCGAGCTCGACCGCCTGAAAGAAGAGCCGAAGTGGGTCATCGTGACCGGCGCTTTGTTCACGTTGACTCTCTCCGTCGTCGTGTGGGCTCTTTATGCCTTCTATTTCAACGGGATGACCTTCGACGGGACGGGAATGGACGGCTACTGGCCGGAAAGCTACACCTTCCCGGCCTATGGGACCCGGGACGGCATCATGCATTCGCTCAGCTGGATGATCTACTACCAGTTCGGGCTTTACGGCCTCGTATCGGTCCTCTTTATTTGTTTCCGCTACAAAAAGTGGCTGCCGAAGGTCTTGATGGGCATCATCGCGGTCGAGACCATCGTTTGCGGGAACTGCTCCTTCATCTATGGTTCGAGCTGGTCATATCAGCATAACTACAACGGCGGGGCATCTTTCGCCGAAGCGATGACAAGCCGGATTGCCAAGATGAACGAAGACGGGGAAGGAACCTACTACCGGACCAATATCGAAGGCCTCGTGGACAAGAACAGCCAAATCGCCTTCGGGGCCAACGGAACGAGCCATTTCTCCTCGCTCTTCAACTACGAGACGGCTGCCCTGAATGCCTACTCGCGCCTTTCCAACGGCGGCTGGAGCGCCTATTACGGCAACAAGCGGGTCGGTCTCGACCTTGCTCTCGGGACCAAATATTACGTCGTCCGGGGCGAAGGCTACGGAAGCGGCTTCGATTTCGCGGCGCCCAACGTTCCCTTCGACTCGGAACTTGTCTATTCCGACCCCAGCTACCAGATTTTCCGTTCCGGGCTCAACGACGACCTCTACTTCTCCTGGATGGTCGAAGGCCTTTACCCGGAAAACAACCGGAATGTCGATGGCGTCGGCCTGAACATTTACCAAAGCGACTGGTACACCGGCGGGACCGGCGACACGGCCGCCAAGCAAGTCATGCGAAACGAAGAGGTCTACGTCACCGGCGGCATCGTGCAAGACGAAGACCTTGAACGTCTTTCCTCCATTGGGGCCGAAATCGGGACGGCCCCGGCCTACAGCGATACTTCTTACTCCTCGACCCGTTATTATTTCTCGTCGTCTTCGTCGGCCCCTCTCAAGGCCGATGTCTACACCACGAGCGACGATTACACCTATTACGGCGTTCGGGACGGCATTGCCTACGCTCCGACGGCTTTCCTCGACCCGGAGACGAGTTCCGATTTCGTCGTTTCGAAGCAAACCTACGATCCCGGTTCCTCGGTTCGGTCCGACTTCCAGAAAATTGTTCTCAGCCGACGGGCCGGCACTTACCTGAATGAAGATTGGGATGGAGCCTACTTTGCGCTTTATATCCCGAATACCGTTGGCAACGTTCGCGTCTACATGATCGGCGACACGATGAACGAGGACGGGACAATCAACGAATATCAGCTTCTTTCCTACGAATACGCGACGATCCGCGACTGGAATAGCGGCCTCCGGGTCAACTCGAACATGCCGCTTTTCGGGATGTACGCCCCCGGGCGGGTCCGGGCCATTGTCTTCCTTGGCAAGCCCTCGGAGCGGCAAACCTATTCCCTCCCCTCAAGTTTCAATTGCTACTTGATGGAACGGGAACGCTTGGATGGGATTCTCGATGGCCTCCAGGCCGGAAAGCTTAGCAACGTGGTTTATACGACCGACCGCTTCGAGGCCGACGGCCGTTTCGAGCGGGCCGGGATGATGACCTCGGTCCTCGCTTACGATGCCGGCTGGAAAGTCACCCTCCAAGGGGAAGACGGGACGAGCATCCAGGCCGAGACCTTCAACCTCAACGGCGGCTTCCTCGGCTATTACGTGCCGGCTGGCAGCTACCACGTGGTCTTCAGCTACGAAACGCCGTTCCTCAACGTGGCTTCCGTCTTCTATACCGTTTCCTTCCTGAGCCTTGTGGGCTTCTTCCTTATCGACGTCGGACTCTCCTACAAAAAATGGATAAGGCTTGTCAAGGGGCCTAATGGAAATATTCCAGGCAATCCGAAAACCTCCGTCCCCTAGATTTCG
>CALVSB010000027.1 GCA_944358895.1 uncultured Bacilli bacterium
TCCAATTTGAATTCCTTTGTAAACCTCATAGAAAAGAGACCCTCCAGTTGGAAGTCCAACTTTTGGGTCTCATCTCACTTTGGGCGGGATTTTCATTTCTTCTTGATGTAGTAGAGGCGTGATCCACCCTCGCTCCGAACCTTTACTTCGGGATTGAGGCCGGTGCCGTTCCATTCTTCGTGGAGGGGGACTCGGCCGGTGTTGAGCATCGAACCGCTGACGAGCAGGCGATCCTCGTCGGCCGGTTGGGTTTTGTAACGGCTTATGAGGTCGAAAAGGAGTCCCTCCGGATTCAAGTGGAAGGGAGCGACTTGATTGACGAGGCCCCCGAAGGTACCGAGGTCGAGCTCGAAGGGGCGGCTTTGCACTTCGTAGAGGGCCCCGCTTTCGAAGAGGGCCCCCCGGAGGAAGCTCGGGGCGGGGATCGGGTCATGGGCGAAGCGGAAAGAAGCGATGGCTGCTTCACTTCCGTCTTCGGCGATGACTTCCCAATCCATGGTCGACGACCCAGGGAGGGAAAGGAGGACGAAGCGGCCGTTTTGGAAGAGAGAACGATGCTCTTTGTAGTAGGCGATCTCCTTCTCCATTTCCGACCGGTCGCGCGGCTTCAGTTCCTTGCTCGAGAGTTCGTAGCCGAAACCGCCGAAGATAGCCTCGTCGAAGCGGGTGGCCATCGGTGTTTTTCTCAAGGTCTGGTGGTTGGGGCTCGCCGAGACGTGAGAGCCCATCGTTCGCATCGGATAGCCGAGAGCCAACCCGCTTTGAATGACGAGCCGGGAGAAAGGATCAGTATTGTCGCTGGCCCAGATTTCGGGGAAATAGGAGAGAATGCCAAGATCGAAGCGATTGCCGCCTGAGGCGCAGCCTTGGAAATAAACCTCGGGGAAGCGGCTGGTGATTTCGCTGAGCAAACGGTAGAGACCCTTCGCATAAGACAGGCAGTAAGCCGGGGAGGCCGGAAAATCGCTCATCGGGCGATTCATGTCCCACTTGATATAGCTGATGGGGGCAGAGGATAAAACAGCGGTCAATTCCTCGAGGACGTGATCGACGACCTCTTTCCTCGAGAGGTCCAAAAGGTATTCGTGGCGGGATACCGACGGCATGAGGCCCGGGCTCTTGACGGCCCAGTCGGGGTGAGCGCGGTAGAGGTCGGAGTCCTCGCTCACGGCTTCGGGCTCGACCCAGAGGCCGAACTGAAGGCCGAGGCCGTTTATCTTCTCGGCGAGTCCCTTGAGGCCGTGGGGCAGCTTTTTCCGATCGACTTCGTAATCACCAAGCGAGGTATGGTCGTCGTTCCGACCCTTGAACCAGCCGTCATCGAGGACGAAGAGCTCGACGCCGAGTTTCTTGGCATCTTTGGCCAGGGCGATGATTTTGCTTTCGGTGAAATTGAAATAGGTCGCCTCCCAGTTGTTGAGGAGGACTTTCCTCTCTTCCTTCCGGAAGCGTTCGGGGAGAATGGCGTTTTCGACGAAGCGGTGGTTGACGGCCATGAGGCCGTTCAGACCGTCCGCGGAGAAGGAAAGGGTCGCGTAAGGCAGAATGAACCGTTCGCCGGGCTTCAATGGCAGGCGGAAACCCTCGTCGTCGATCCCGCTTAGAATCCTCAGCTTTCCCTTGGGCGTCCTTTCGACCGAGAAGAAGTGGCTCGACGAATAGACCAGGTTGAAGGAATAGACGTCGCCGGAAAAGAGGCCGGCTTCGTGTTCTTTGACGACGAAGAAAGGATTCACCCGATTCGACGAGCAGCCCATGTGGGAGGCAAAGACCTTTCGACCCGGCTGGACTTTCTCTTTGACCATGTTGGCTTCGGCTGCCCAAGCGCCCTGCAGGGTGATGAGCTCCGGATCGCGGAGATAGAAATCGAGGGACAGCGAAGCGGCCCTTTCGAGATAGAAAGTCTTGCTGTCCGTCAGGTTGCGGAGGATGCAGGTTCGGCAGATGGTTCCCGTCGCCTCCTCGACCCCGTAAACGAGGTCGAGTCCAAGTTCCTTCCGCACGTCTAGCAAATGGATGATCAGCGTCTCGATCTTCCCGTGGAGGGTCGGGAGGCCGTCGGCCAATGGGAGAGCGGAAGCGATTTCGTACCCTTGGTAGACAAAATCGTGGACGTAGCCGTTGGCTTCTTCGTAAATGATGAGGGCAGGGGAAGCAAAGTCCCCCTTCCCAAGGAGGGAAAACTCGAGTTCGGCTAAGTCGAGATTGAGGATAGGATCCTTCTTTTCGTCATAGACGACCGAGGTTCCGCCGGGGGTCGGCATCTTCTTAGACAAGCTTTCGAGAGGCACTTCGTCTCTAAGGGCCGGCCCGAAATAGTCGTGGATGACCTTTCCGGTCTGATCGATATGGAAAGCGTAGGTCGCAGTCCCTCCGCTTAAGCGGAAGGCGAGGTCTTTGGTGTATATCATTGTCCCTTATAGGTTAAACTCTTATCGGGCACGAAAGAAGGAACGGATATGGAAATTAAAGGTTTCTCTTGGGATTGGCGCTTCCTCGAAGGATGGGACGAACGATATGTATCGGAAGTCCCCGAGGAAGCTAAGAATATCGATTTGCCGCATACGGCCGTGACCCTTCCGTACAACTATTTCGACGAGCGGGAGTATCGAAAGGACTTTTCCTACTTCAAGGCCTTTGAAGTCCATCCTGAGAAAGGCAAGCGTTACTTCGTCCGCTTCGAGGCGTTCATGGTTCAGGCAGACGTCTATCTGAACGGCGTTCCTCTCGGCCATTTCATCAGCCTCTATTTCCCGGTGACGATCGACCTTACGCCTCACCTCAAAGACGGGAAGAATGTCCTCGTCCTTCATCTAAATGGCGACGAGGATCCGACGATCCCGCCCTTCGGGGGCGCCATGGACTATCTGACCTATGCCGGCATCTACCGCCCGGTCCATTTCGAAGTCCTTCCGGAAGCCCATTTCACCTCGGTCCTCGTCCATGCTTCCCTCGACGGAAAAGTCGAGGTCAAGGCCACGACGACTTCTGACCAAGGCATTTTGCTATACGAGGTATATGACGCTTCCGGAAAGCTCGTCATGAGCAGCGGAACTTCCCATTTCACGATTCCAAGTCCTCATCCTTGGACGCTCGACGATCCGTATCTTTATGAATTACATGCCACTTTTGCTGGCGATAATGGTGTCGACGAACGGCATGTCCGCTTCGGGCTCCGCGATATCGAATGGACGGGCAAAGGCTTCTATTTGAACCATAAGCCGCTTAAGCTCATTGGCCTCAACCGCCATCAGTCGTACCCCTATATCGGCTATGCCTCAACCTCTTCCCTCGAAAGGGAAGACGCGAGAATCCTCAAGGAGGAGGCTGGGGTCAACGTCGTACGGACCTCCCACTATCTCGATAGCGAAGCCTTCATCGGGGCCTGTGACGAGCTAGGGTTGCTTGTCATCGATGAAGTGCCGGGCTGGCAGCACCTTTCCGAGGACCCGACTTGGCGAAAGAATTACTATTCCTTCATCGAGAAACTTGCTTATGCCGGCTATAACCATCCGTCGGTCATCGCCCACGGCGTGCGGATCGACGAGAGTCTCGACGACCACGAACTCTATAGCCGCGGGAATGCCATTTGCCGGGCGATCGACCCCTATCGTCCGACCCTCGGGGTCCGCAACATCCGCCATAGCGAGCTCCTTGAGGACATTTATGCCTACAACGATTTCGATGGGCAGGGCCGCCGGGCGCTCGCCCATCCTAGCGAAGTCGGAGCCAAAGGCCATCCTTACATCGTAAGCGAGCACACCGGCCACATGAACCCGACGAAAATGAGCGATTCCCTCGCTCAGGCCCTGAGCCAAGCCAAGGATCATGAGCGGAAAATCGACGTCTGCTTCCTTGACCCGCATATCGCCGGCTGCATCGGCTGGTGCTTTGCCGACTACAACACCCATTCGACCTTCGGGTCGGGCGACATGGTGTGCGCCCACGGGGTCTACTCGATGTACCGGATGCCGAAATACGCGTCTTACGTTTACGCTGCCCAGCAAGAGAAGTTCCCGGTCTTTGAACTCTTGACTGACCTCAAGACCGGCGAATTCAAGGAAGCTCGCTTCGAAGCCATCCCGATCGCGACGAACTGCGACTACTTCGAGCTTAGCAAGAACGGCCGCTTCGTCGGGCGTTTTTACCCGAAGAAAGGGAAAAAGGGCATTCCGCATCCGATCTATTACCTCGAGGAAGTCGTGGGGGAATCCCTCCAGGACAACCGCTTCCATGGGAAGGACCGAAAACTCCTGGCTTCGCTTCTTTCCTACGCGGCCATCCACGGGTATGCCCACCTGAAGACGAAGCACATGCTCGAGGCAGGCTATCTCATGGTAAAGTACCGCCTCGCGTACAAGGATATCCTCGGCCTCTTCAATCAGGAAATCGCTTCCTGGGGCGGGGATGGAAAAGGAAACGTCTATCGTTTCGCGGCCTATAAAGGCGGGGCGAAGGTCATCGAAAAAGAGTTCGGTTCCTCGACCCGCTTCCATCTTGAGGCCAAGGCTGACCGCGATACGCTCGTCAACGACGACACTTACGACATCGCGACCGTCAAGCTGTCCTACCTCGACGAGCACGGGACCATCATGAACTTCGCTTCCTTGCCTCTTGAAGCCGCGGCGAGCGGGGCCATCGAGCTTCTTTCGCCGGCCAAGAGTGTCCTTCTTGGTGGGACGACCCGCCTCTATGTTCGGAGCAAGAAAGAAGGCGGGGAAGGACGCCTTCTCATCAAATACGGAGACGAAACGAAGGAAATCATCTTTACAGTCAAATGAAAAAAGCCCCGCACGGGGCTTTTCTTTGCTTCCTAGGCATCAGGCCTGGGTTTGATCCTTGGCCTTCCTTTCGGCGATGGCAGCGACGAGGGTGTTGTATGTTTTCTCGTCGATTTTGAAGACGAAGGCCGCGATGGCGATGGCGGCGAGCATGATGATGAGCGGGGCAACGATCATCCCGATGGCCATGCCGATCTTCTGGTCGTTGGTGACCCCATCGATGATGGCTTGGACGTCGGCATCGAATTGGCCGGGGTTCTCATAGAGGCCTGCATTGTTCATGTACTCGAGGTTCGAGATTTCCGAAGTGACAGCGTATAGGCCCGTCGCGGCCAGGGTCCCGTAGACGAGACCCTGCTGGATGGCGCTTCCCCACTTGGCCACGAGGGCCCGCATCGAGGAAACGAGGGCTTCTTTCCGTTCGCCGAACTTGTATTCGTTGTACTCGATCGTCGACTGGAGCTGGACGATGAGGACGATGGCGATGATGCCTTGTCCGAAGAAGATGAAGACGGCCGGGACATAGAGGAGCCAGACGAGCGACCCGTAGGCGACCGGGGTGTCCCCGAAGAGCGGGAAGCCGAGGAAGAGAAGGGCCAGATAGCCGATGAGGAGAATGCCGGCGGAGCCAAGGAGCATCTGCTTCCGATTGAGGAATTTGGTGAGAAGCGGGTAGAGGAATTGGGCGATGAGCGTCCCGACCGCGTACATGACGGTGAAAACGAACTGGATATTGCCGCCCTTGCTCGAGCCGTAGCCGTAGTTCAGGTAGAAGTAGTACATGCCGAAGGCGACCAAGGTGCCGGCGGCCAGGTAGTTGAGGAGAATGGCGATGATGATCCAGCGGAACTGGTCGTTCTTCCCGAAGAGGCGGAAGATGTCGGTAAAGCGGACCGCGCCGTTTTCCTTCTCCTCGATCGTCTCTTCGGTCCGGTCATGCTCTTTGCAAACGAGGACGAGAACGATTTGGGATACGAGGTAGAGAGCCGAGATGACGCCGGCGATGAGGCCATAGACTTCGGCGCTCGACATGCCGGGGATGGCCCCAACGAGAAGAGGAACCGCCCCATAGACGGCGAAGACGCCGACGGAGATGCAGATTTGCATGGCCGTCGTGATGTTGTTCCGGCGCTTTTCGTCGCTGGTAAGGGAAGGAAGCATCGACCAATAGGCAATGTCGTTGATGGTCCAGACGATGTCCCAGAGGAAATAGAAGACCCCGAAGAGAGCGACGAATCCCCAACCAGTCGGATGGGCAAGGAAGAGAGTCAAGACGACGGCGGTATTCAAGATGCCGCCGATGAGGATCCAAGGCTTGTATTTGCCCCATTTGAAGTGGACCCGTTCGATGATCCACCCCATGATCGGATCGTTGATGCCATCCCAGATGCGGCAGATGACGACGATGACCGAGATGACGGCCATCTGGGCAAGGTAGGAGCCCGTGTCCTGAACGCTCAAAAGACCCGAGAAGGTGATGTAGGTGAGGAGGAAGGAGCTGACGAGTTGGTAGCAGGCATCCCGAAAGGTCGAGACGCCGCAGTAGACGACCTCCGTCGACCTCGGCGGAATGTCGCCCGTGAAGGTCGAAGTTAGATTCAGTAGTTTCATGGGCCTTGAGCCCTCCTTTTCTCTATTATCAAAAGGCGAAAAGGCCGGGGCAAGGCCGAATCCTATAATTCGAGAGTTGTTTCGTCGGCAAAGACGACCGTGGAAACGGAGCTTCCTTGCAAAGCCTTTTCGACCATGGTCCGGTCCAGGCGGCTGAATTGTTCTTTCGTTCCGGCGTAGCGGATGGAAGTTGCCGGGCAGTTTTCGAAAAGGGCCTCGCCCCATTCGGTCAGAGCAGCCGGTATGGAAATCGAAGTGAGTTCAGCGTTATCGGCAAAGACGCGGCTTCCGATTTGCGAGATACTCGATCCCGAAAGGTCGACTTTGGTCAGGGCGCAGCCGGCAAAAGCCTCGTCTCCAATGTAGGAGACGCTCGCCGGGAAGGGGAAAGAAGAAAGGTTCTCCGAGGCGGCGAAGGCATGGTTCATGATCCTCAGCGATTCGCTGGAAAAAGTTCCTTGGACGGTCGTAAGGTCGCTTACGCCCGAGAAGGAATAAGCGCCGATATACGAGGTGAACCCGGAGAAGACAACCCGCGAAAGCGAGAAATCCGTCGGGTTTTTGCCGAAGATATTCGTGCCCTCTTTTAGACTTCCAACCCCTGTGACATAGCGGGCCGGAACTTCGAGGCTCGACTGGTCGTATTGTGGCAGGACCAAGGCAAAGGCCGATCCTTCGGTCGGGGCCGATATGCTGGTGATCCAGTATCCGGTCCCATCTTGATCGTCGCCATAGGCGAAGGTCGGGGCTTCGATGGGATGATGTTTCTCATCGTAATAAGCCGCTCGCGCGTCCTTTTGGATCGTCGGCTCGGCCGCCGGCGGGGTCAAAAGGGCGCCCGCCACGGCAATGGCCGTGCAGAGGAGCGCGACCCCGGCGAAAATCGAAGAAATGATGATGAGGTGCTTTTTGAGAGTGGCCTTGTCCATCGTCTTTTTAGACGGATCGACCGGATTATCCTCTTTTTTGCCTACAATTGGTTCTAAGTCCGACATGCTCCCCATGATAGCCGCAAAGGCGGATGACTGCTACCGGTCAGCTATCTTCGAAGTCTTCGGTGCAGGGGTCTTATACTTAAGGTATAATCGACGGCATGGTAGATCTTCCAATCGATCGGAACAAACTCCCTGTCCATGTCGCTTTCATCATGGATGGCAATGGCCGGTGGGCCCAAAAGCGTGGCCTTCCCCGCTATCTCGGACACAAGGCGGCTTGCGAACGCCTCGCCTCCCTTTTGCGCCACTGCCGGGACCTCGGCATCAAGGTCACTTCCTTCTTCGCCTTTTCGACGGAGAACTGGAACCGTCCCCAAGACGAGATCGATCACTTGATGGAATATCTACGCATCTTCTTTGAAAAGAACATCGACGAACTGATGGCAAACGATACGAAAGTCTACATTTCCGGCGAGCGGGACCGCTTGCCGAAAGCTACCCTCGATATTTGCGACAAAGCGGTGGATATGACTAAAAACAACAAGCGTTTTGCCTTCAACATTTGCCTCAATTACGGCGGGCGGGACGAAATCGTTCGGGCGGCCCGGCATTTCGCTTCCGATTGCCTTGAAGGAAAGGCCAAGTTTTCCGACCTCACCGAGCAAACGTTCCGTTCCTACCTTTTCGCTCCCGACCTCCCTGACGTCGACCTTCTAATCAGGACCTCGGGCGAAGAAAGGCTCAGCAACTATCTTCTTTACGAAATCGCCTATGCCGAATTCGTTTTCGCCGATACCTATTGGCCGGATTTCGATGGCCATGAACTCGATAAGTGCCTGATAGAATTTGCCAAGCGCAACCGTCGCTTCGGAGGGCTGAGCCGTGGGTAAACCCGTCTTCAAAGTCAACTCGACGGGACCCGAATACAAGGCTAGCCTTCGCTCTCGCATCATCGTCGGACTCATTCTCGCTGCCATTATCGTGCCGTGCCTGGTGATCGGCGGCTGGGCCTTTTTCGCCGCGATTGCCGTCTTCTTGGCCGTGGCCGTCTTCGAGATGATCCAAGCGCCAGGCAAGAAATTCAATTGGTGGGTTTACCTCATCGCCTATCTAACGACGTTCGGCTTCGTTTACTGGTTCGTCTTCAAGGGAAACGGGGCAGCTTACCTCGAATCGCTTAAGAACGGGACGGAGTTTACCTTCTCGCTCGAAGACTATTTCTCAACCCTCGATATCTCGATCATCGGGGTTGCCTGCACGATCGGCCTTTATTGCCTGGTGGCGATCCTCGACAAGGATTTCGGATTTGACGACGTAGCCTATTTCGTGACCTTCTCGGTCCTCCTTGGCCTTGGCTTCCAGTCGATTTACTTCCTTCGCTATTTCCCCTTCTATCTTGCTTCGAATACGGAATTCGCCCTCTATCCGTGGGGCGGCTCGACTTATGGGGAAGTGGCCAAGACGGGGAACTTCGCTTTCCTCAGCTCGACCGAACTGATTCTCTTTGCGATGATTGGCGGCATCTTCAACGATACTTTCGCCTACTTCGGGGGCGTCTATTTCGGCAAGCACCCACTCAATAAGCGGATTTCGCCGCATAAGACGATTGAAGGCTTCCTCATCGGCTGGGGCGTCGCGACGTTGGCTCTTCTTGCCATTGGCTTCTCTCTGGCTGGGACCGGCTACCCCATTACGCCCTTCCTCGATCTGAACCATTGGTATTACATCGTCATCTTGGCCATCGCGATTCCTCTCTTCGGCGACCTCGGCGACCTTTCCTTCTCAATGATCAAACGCCACTTCGGGATCAAGGATTTCGGCAATGTCCTCCGGGGGCACGGCGGCGTCCTCGACCGGATCGATAGCCTCGTCTTCGTTTCCGTCGCGACCGCGATCTTCTGCGTGTTCATCATGAACGGGTGGAATTTCTTCCTATGAGCAAGCGCCTTCTCCTATTGGGCGCGAGCGGGAACATCGGCACCCAGGCCCTCGACCTTCTCGAAAAGGACTCCTCATATGAATTGGTCGGCGTTTCGGTCGGCTCGAATTTGTCTTTCCTCGAGAACTTCCTTTCTTCGTGGAAGCAGAGCGCCATTACGCACGTTTATCTGAACGGCAGCGAAGAAGATATTGCCCGTTTCAGGAGTCTCTTCCCGAATGTTTTCTTTTACCGCGGAGAGAAAGGCCTTGGGGAACTCGTTAAAGACTGCCCGGCCGATTACGTCCTCAATGCCATCGTCGGCTTTGCTGGCTTCCTGCCTAGCTACGTGGCCTCCTCCCTTGGGAAGACTCTGTTGCTGGCCAACAAGGAATCGCTGGTTGTCGGCGGGGCGCTCATCAACGAGCAATTAGCCGCCCACCATCAGAAAATCATTCCCATCGATAGCGAGCACGCGGCCTTTGCCAAATGCCTCGATGCGGCGGGGGGACGGCCCATCGATCGCTTCATCATTACCTGCTCGGGCGGCCCTTTCTACCGCAAAACCCTCTCGGAATTGTCAAATGTGACCCCGGAAGCGGCCCTTTCCCACCCGACTTGGAAGATGGGGAAGAAGATTACCATCGACTCGGCTACTCTCTTCAACAAAGGCTTTGAGCTCGTCGAAGCCGGGTATCTCTTCGGCATCGACCCCTCGTCGATCGAGGTGCGAGTCGACCGCCGGTCCCACGTCCATAGCGCCATCCTTCTTAAGGACGGGACTTATCTCGCCGACGTCGGGCCAAGCGACATGCATGGGCCGATCGGCTATGCCCTTTCCCTCGGAAAAGGACATTCCGGCGTCATTGAAACCAAAGACCTCGCTAGCATCCCGGGGACCGACTTCGAACCCTTCGATGCGGAGGAAAGCCCCGCGATCCAACTCGTGCTACAAGGCTATCGGCTCGGGGGTACGGCCCTGGCTTCGCTCAATGCCGCGAACGAGGAAGCCGTTCATCTTTTCCTTGAAAAGAGAATCCCTTTTCTTTCAATCTATGAAGCGGCCCGCCTCTCGCTATCCTTCCCAATCGTGAAGGAAGGCGACCCGCGGTGGGGATACGAAGCCCTCTCTGAAGCCGACCATGCCGCCCGCGCCGCCATAAGGAAGCGTTATCTCGAAAAGCCATGAACATTGTCATTACCATCCTTATCATCATCGTTTTGCTCGGAATCCTCGTCGGCTTCCACGAGCTCGGCCATCTCATGGTGGCTAAGGCTTTCAACGTCTACTGCCTCGAATACTCGATCGGCTTCGGGCCGAAGATTTTCTCCCGCCGGTACAAGGGCGGGGAAACTTTCTTCTCCCTCCGGGCCATCCCTTTCGGCGGCTATGTCTCGATGTACGGGGAAGGGGTTGAGCTTCCTGACGGGGTCACGGTTCCCAAAGAGCGCTCGCTTGAGGGGATTTCCCATCCGAAGCAGGCTCTCGTCATGGGAGCCGGCATCATGGTCAATTTCTTCCTCTCGGTTCTCTTTTGCTTCATCTATGCCACTTGTTTCCCCTCTAATGTCTCCTTTGGGGCGTTTGCCACTGGGATCGACATGAGTGGCAACGAGGTCGCGAATGCCTCGCTCAATGCTTATTACCTCTATGCCGACGGGGAAATCGGCGGAGAGGAACTTCTCGATAGCCAGTTCCTCTATGCCCCGATCGGCTATACCCACGTCGACGTCGAGGGCGGAACGAGCATCGAAAGGGTTTATTTCCTCCTCGATGCCGAGGCGACGGTCAATGGCGAGCCTTATGTCGCCATGTACCGGGTGGCCAGCACGGCCTACGCCAACGATGTCTTCGCCAACCTCTTCTTCTACGAAGCGGACCCGAACTTCTTCCCGACGGCCGGGGAAATGGAAATCGGCCTCTCGAAACGTCCTCTCTCCCTTTCTTCGCCTCTTACCCTGAACGAAGGGGACGAGATCGTCCTCCATCTCCGGACGGTCGACCAAGTCGAGGATGCCTACCGAATCGGGACGGCCACGGCCATCGCCGGGAGCTACCGGGACGGGGCCCTTTCCTTTGAGGGAAGCAGCCTTTCCAACTACATTGCGTCCCGCTGGCGGTCCTTCCCCGAGGCGATGAGCCTTTTCTGCCAGCAATTCGTTTCCTTTTTCGAGATGATCGGCCTCGGGCTCGCCAAGCTCTTCACTTTCGACCTCAAGGCTCTTGGGTCGGTCGTCATGATGGGCAGCCAAGTCAACGTCCTCACCCAGTCGATCGGCATCGGCCAAGCCTTCTTCTGGTACGGCTCGGCCCTCTCACTCAATTTAGCCATCTTCAATTTGATCCCGATCCCGGGTCTCGATGGCTGGCAGCTCCTCGTCACGACCTACGAGGGGGCGACGAAAAAGAAGATTCCCGACAAGGTCAAAGGCATTGTTAGCTTCATCGGCCTCGGATTGCTCGTCATTCTCGCGGCCGGCCTTATCGTCAAGGATATCCTGAGTGTAACCGGAATCATCTAATCGTTGATAATTCGTCGCGCCTTTCAGACGATGGTTGGCATATCATTTTTAGGCCGGAGGAGGTAGGAATATGGATCTGAAGATGGAACGGTTTTTGACTTCGCTGGGCCTCGACCCCTCCCGTTTCGACCTTTCGTTCATCCATTGCGGATGGAAAGGCAATACCCACGATTGCGTTTACATGGAAATCCTCAAGGACCGTCCCTGGACCGGCGAAGAATGGGCGGTTTTCGAAGAAGGCCTTTCCCATATCAACTACGGCTACGAACTCCATTTCCGTTACGGTGCCCAGCCGACCCTCGACGAACTGTCCTCCTTCCTTGCCGACTGGTGCCTATATTCCTACCGCGTCAATCCTCCTTTCCGTTTGGAAGAAACCCCGAGCGGCCTTTTTGCCTGCCTGAATGCCGGGGAAAAGGAAAGCGAGGCCAAGGAAATCTTCGATTCCTTTTCCGACCTCATGTCCTTCATGGGCTATTCTCTTTCCCTCTCTTTCGCGACGGAAAAGGAAAACGTCGAGCCTTCCTATCCGCCCGAGCCGCCCATCGTGAAGCCTTCTCTTTCCAAGACCAGGGAAGCGGTTCCTCAGGAAGAGGAAGAAGAAAGCGAGGAATCCCGCTATCTCCGCGATGAGCAAGAGACGAATTCCTACGAGGCGAGCATGGCCTCCATCACCGAGGATTACGTCCGGGGGATGAAAGAGGAGCGGGCCATCATGTCCTCGCGGAAAGCCCGGCGGAAGGGCGACTATCACCATCTCGACGACATTTCGGTGATCGAAAGCATGGATAGCGGCAACGTCGAGTTCGTCGGCGAGGTTTACTCGGCCGAGATCCGTCCCTCGAAGCGGGGCGATTTCCTCTTGCTCGGCGTCGGGGAAGGCCACGGAGCCGTGAGCGTCCGGGCGACCACGTCGCTCTCGGGCATGAGCAGCGACGACATGAAAGCCTTCCAGATTGGGGACCGGGTCCTGGTCAAAGGGGCGGTCACCATTTCCCAATTCAACTTCGAGCACCAGGTCGCAGCCCATGCGATCGAGAAGACGGACCCGAAGCCCCTGAGGACTGATGACGAGCCGGTCAAGCGGGCCGAACTGCATGTCCATACCAAGATGTCGGCCTTCGACGGCGTTGCCACCCCGATCGAATACATGAAGGCGGCGAAGGCGATGGGCCTTGAAGCGGTGGCCTTCACCGACCACGGCGTTGTCCAGGCCTTCCCGGCCGTCGAAAACGCGGCCAAGAAAACGGGGGTCAAGCCGATCTACGGGTGCGAGTTCTACATGGTCGACGACCCGATTTACGTTTTCAATCCGGCCCCGATACCCCTTACCAAGGCCCGTTATTGCGTCTTCGACTTTGAAACGACCGGTCTATCTTCCCGGTTCAACCACGCGACGGAATTCGGCTGCGTCATCGTTGAGAACGGAAGCGTGGTCAAACATTTCGATACCTTCATCGACCCGGGCGTCCCGATTCCCGACTACATCACGGCCAAGACCCACATCACCGATGAAATGGTCAAAGGCCATCCGCGAGAAGCGGAAGCCATCTCGATCATCGACGAAGTCATCAAGGGAACGATCCTCGTAAGCCACAACGCGGCCTTCGACGTCGGCTTCTTGAACCACATGCGTTCCCTCGCGGGCAAGCCTCCGATCGAGAACCCGGTCGTCGATACCTTGGCTTTGTCCCACTATCTCTTCCCGAATGCCGCGCGGCATAACCTCGGCGCTCTTTCGAAAAACCTGAAGCTTCAAATCTATGATTTGGAGAAAGCCCACCGGGCCGACTTCGACGCGGAAGTCCTGAACGAAGTCTGGCAGGCGATGATTCCGATCATCAGCCGCGAGAAGCCGGACATGACCCATGCCGACCTCCAAAATCTCAAGGGTTCGACCGAGGCCATGTACAAGCACCTCAAGGCCGTCCATACGGTTGCCCTAGCCAAGAACCAAGCTGGCCTCAAAGATCTTTATCGTCTCGTTTCCCTGGCCCATACCAAGTACCTGGCTTCCGGCTCGATGCCGAAGATCCCGCGTTTCGAAATCCAGGCCCTAAGGAAGAATCTTCTCATTGGCTCGGCTTGCTTCAACGGCGAGGTTTTTACGGCTGCTTTGGATAAATCGGCCGCAGAAGCCGCCTCAAAGCTCAAATTTTACGATTATCTCGAAGTCCAGCCCCTCGGCAATTACGTGCCTCTTGTCTACGACAACCGGTGCACCGAAGACGATTTGAAGGAAATCGTCCGGACTCTCATTCAGAGCGCCGACGAGCTCGGCATCCCGACCGTCGCCACGGGAGACGCCCACTATGTCGACCCCGAGGACAAGATCCTCCGCGACATCTATATCGCCCAGCCTGGCATCAATAAGCGAGCTCACCCGCTCGACCAGCACCCGCGGGCCGACGAGAACAATACCTTCGAATGGAAGCCGAACCCCGACCAGCATCTTCGCACGACGCACGAGATGCTCCAGGAGTTCATCCCGCTTCTCGGCGAGGCCAAGGCCAAGGAAATCGTCATCGACAATCCTCACAAGATCGTTGAGCAAATCGAGCCGATCAAGATCCTCAAAGACCGCCTTTACGCCCCAACATCGAATCTCCCGGGCACCGACCAGAAACTGCGCGACATCGTGAAGAAGACCTTTGACGAACGGTATGGCGATCACCCCGACCCCATTTTGGTCGAGCGGGTTAATAAAGAGCTGACCGGTATCATCGACAATGGCTACTCCGTCACTTACTACATTGCCCACCGTCTCGTCAAGAAAGCCCACGAGGACGGCTACATCGTCGGCTCCCGGGGCTCGGTCGGTTCTTCCTTCGTCGCCAACTTGGCGGGAATTTCCGAGGTCAACCCCTTGCCTCCGCATTATCTTTGCCCCAAGTGCAAGACCCTTATTTGGAACGACGACCCCAAAATCCGGAGCGGCTATGACCTGCCGTCGAAGAAGTGCCCCCATTGCGGGACCGAGATGGTGCCCGATGGCCAGAACATTCCTTTCGAGACATTCCTTGGCTTCCACGCCGAGAAGGTCCCGGATATCGACCTCAACTTCGCGAATGACTATCAGGCCCGGGCCTTTGCCTATACCCGGACCCTCCTTTCGACACCGGAGGAAAACGAGAAGATCGCCCGCGGGGAAGAACTCGACAATCCCCATGTCATCCGGGCCGGGACGATCGGCGAGGCCAAGGACAAGAACTGCTTCGGCTACGTTAAGCATTACTATGCGACGGTCCTTCACCAGGATCCCTCGCGCCTCCCGCGGGCCTACGTTGCCTATCTCGCTTACAAGTGCAGCGGCGTCAAGCGGACGACCGGCCAGCATCCGGGGGGCATCGTCGTCATTCCGGCCGACATGGACATCACGGACTTCACGCCGTTCCAGCATCCGGCCGACGACCCCAATAGCGACTGGCTTACCACCCACTTCGAATTCAAGAGCATGCACGACTCGGTCCTCAAGATCGACGAGCTCGGACACCTCGACCCGCAGGCCCTAAGGATGATGTCGCTTCTGACCGGCATCGACGTCACGAAGATCCCGATGAACGACCGGAAGGTCATTTCCCTTTTCTCGTCGCCCGAGGCTTTGAAACTCAAGAGCAACCCCCTCGGCTTCAAGACGGGTTCGATCGCCCTCCCGGAATTCGGCACCGACTTCGTCCAGCAGATTCTCGATACCGTTCTTCCCAAGTCATTCGACGACCTTCTTATCATCTCGGGCATCAGCCACGGCACGAATGTCTGGCACGGCAACAGCGAAGACTACATCAAGAGCGGCCAAGCCACCCTCCAAAACGTCATCGGCTGCCGGGACGATATCATGAACTACCTGATTCGGATGAACCTCGATTCCTCGGAGGCCTTCAAAATCATGGAAGACGTCCGGCACGGCAAGGGCCTCAAGCCCGACTACGAGGCCCATATGAAGGAACACGGCGTCCCGCAGTGGTACATCGATTCCTGCAACAAGATCCAGTACCTCTTCCCGCGGGCCCACGCGACGGCTTACGTCATCGCGGCCGTCCGGGTCGCCTGGTTCAAACTTTACCGGCCCCTCGAGTTCTATGCGGTCTATTTCGCGACCCGTTGCGACGCCTTCGATCTCGAAGGAATGTGTGGCGGGGCGGCCAAGTGCCTCGCGACTTACAAGAAGCTCGAATCGATGAAGAACCTCACCGGCGACGATGCCCTCAAGGAACGCGACCTCGAAGTCATGAAATCCCTCATGGCCTCGGTCGAGCTCTACGACCGCGGCTATTCGATCAAGCCGGTCAATCTCTACAAGTCCTTGGCCAAGGATTGGGCCGTTTCCCACGAGGAAAAATGCATCTACGCGCCCTTCCAGGCCATCCCGAACCTTTCGGAAAAGGCGGCTCTTTCGGTCGTCGATGCCAGGAAGGGCGGGGAATTCATCTCGGTCGAGGATCTCCGCGACCGGACTTCCCTTTCGGCCAGCGACATCGAGCGGCTCCGGGCCCTCGGCACCCTGGACGGGATGGGCGAAACAAATCAATTAACACTCTTCTAGCCAAGCGGCTTCGATGGTGCTATATTACTCACCGCGCCAGTCGCGACGGGACGTAGCACAGCTTGGTAGTGCGCCTGGTTCGGGACCAGGAGGTCACGGGTTCGAACCCCGTCGTTCCGACCACCTCGAAAAAATGCCGGCATCCCTTGGGTGCCGGCCTTTTCTTTTCTCTTCATGATGAGGGGTCGGGGTGCTATGATAGGCCCGCTGTCCACGTAGCTCAGGGGATAGAGCGACCGCCTCCTAAGCGGTAGGTCGCAGGTTCGATTCCTGCCGTGGACGCCAACGATGAAGATACGGGCTGACGCCCGTTTTTTTCTTGCTTTTGGCAAAACGCCTCCAAAACGTCCGTATAAATAAAAAGAGCCCGTGGCGGGCTCCGTTAAAAGAGGCAGATCCTTAGAAGCTTCCTTCGAACTCGTCGATCGGAAGGACGAACATGGCTCCGTGGATGGTCGAGAAATTGTCCGTGTGGGAACGAATCATCTCCTTGAGGGCTTCCAGCTTCTCTTCTTCGACGATGACGAAGATGGTGGCGTTTTGACCCGCTTCGTGGGTATCCTCGGCGATTTGGGAAAGGCTCAGGACGGCCTTGAAGCTGTCGTTGTGGAGGACGTGCTTCAAAGACTGGGTCTTGATGAGCGTGCCGTTGTAGCCGCTGTCGATGATGTCGCTATAGAGCTCGTCGGTAGCGCTTCCGCGTTCGAGGACCGAAAAGAGAATCTTCTTCATGTTTAAATCTCCGGACGCCTAATTATAGAGAAAGTTGCCTTTTCGTCATCATCATTTTCGCCTCGAAATGAAAGTCGAAATTCGATCTTGAATAAAATAGCCAGCTCCAGAATTCGTCCCTCCAAGAACCCAATTCCAGAATCCATTAAAATAGCCATATCC
>CALVSB010000028.1 GCA_944358895.1 uncultured Bacilli bacterium
GTGAAAGGAGTTAAATGATGTGGCAAGGCGGAAGGCGCCTCGTCTTGGCGATACACATAATTCGTCCGTGGTCTCGTCAACTCAGTCCAAATGTTCGATAAGCAAGGGATTTTTCTAACCGAATGCTGACAACGTTGACACAAATTGCAATTGTAAGTCTATACGTCAACCGCATATCATTAATGCAAAGATATAATCCGAAAATAAACAAATTCCCTTCGATATTGACTGAATATATCAATAAAGTGCTAAGGAAATTTTCAAAATCGTAATTTGCCAGATATTAACAAATCTGAATTTGTTTTTTTTCGAGGTAACGTTGAGGAACAAACAAAGCATGGAATTTTACAAAGTACCATTCGGGTCTTCAAAGCTGCTTACAAGTCCATTCGTTCCCGGACAACAAACGAATGACAATTTGTTCTTTGAAAATCGGAAGAGATGAAGCCAAAGCAATAGTCATATCGGCGATTTCGGCCGCAAAAACCCTTTCCTTTTCCCGTAAAACGTCAATGGTCGAGGGAACAAACCCGCTTCCTCCGTCTCTTTTAAACACCGCTTCCTTGGCCGCGAAGAGGGCCCCGGTCGTCCAATCGGAAGCTAGTTCTTCAGAGGTGGAAATGTGTTGTCTCAGCTGGTCGGATAGCCTTCGGTCATTATTTAAAACAATGTCTATGCCAATCGGATGATTTGAAAGAGCTACCGCAACGTGTTTCCCCTCGTGGCTAAGGGAAAAATTCACGTCATTTCCCGTCCATTTTCCCGAAGGAAGGAGACGGGGATGAATTTGTTCAAGACTCATTCCTTCCTGGCCAAGGGCATAGGAAAGAAGTGACCACACCGCTTCCATCTCTTTCTTCCGTCGAGAATTTCGCATTGCAAGAAGCTGTTTGGACCTTTCCTCGGGAACAAATGTTCGAGGGAAGATAGAGTCATCGTCCCATGTCCCGAGATAGACCGCGATCCGATTTTCTTCCATGTCACAAAACCATCTATTGCCAAGAGATTCCGGCATGGCTATGATATTCCGGCTGGCGGATATGGTGAAGCGGTTTAACACAACCGGCTGTGAACCGGTCATGCGCGGGTTCGATTCCCGTTATCCGCCCCAGTAGAAGCAAGTTGGCCCAGCGTTCCCCGCTGGGCTTTTTTTCTTGCTCGATCATGCAACTTAATTGCTAATTCTTCGGTTATATGGGCATTAGTCAAAGAAGCAATTTTCGTTTTATTTGCCTGCAAAAGGCCAATATTTTTTCTAAATCCTTCGCAAATGGTGGATAGATGGGTCCGTGCATGCTTGAATAGAGGCATAAGGAGCGAATCGCCATGAAAAAGATTCTTGCCGCCTCTCTATTGCTCATTCCCCTCATCCTAGCCGGCTGCTCCAACGATGGTCCAACCACCACCACATCATCAATTGAAGAGGAGTCTTCTTCGATCGCCGCTTCCTCCGAAAAGGAAGAAGAAGTCGACTTTACCATCGTCACCGAATCCGAATACGGATATTTGGCTCTCCCGCAGGAAAGCTACGACTTCGCGATGCACAAGGAAAATGACAGCTATCCCCCGGCGGCCGAGGTCGAGATCGCCTGCGATTGGAACTACGTCACCTTCCTCAACAAAAACTACACGAAAATCCTCATCGAGAACGAGGCGGCGGTTCCTTCCTCCGCGGTCTCTTACTCGACCCGGGATAGCCTCAGCGGAACCGGCGGCAGTAGCGAAATCGAAGCCATCGTCCTCACCTTCGACCGCTCGCTCATCCAGCCGGGAACGACCCGCATCCGCTTTGAGACCCGCCCCGGGAACGGGGTGTCCACAACCAAGGTGTTCGCCGTCTGCTTCGAAGTCAAGGTCTATCCCTACGGAGGAATCGAAGTCCCGACCTACGACGTCAATCTCAAAGTCGACCTTTCGTGGCTGAATGACCTCATGCCGGAAATCGAAGGGGCCACCGCTCTTACCTTCACCCTCTCCGACAGCGAGGAAATCTACGGCTATTCGGCCGACGGGCTCTTAAGCGAAGACCTTCCGCTCGAAGGTCCCTTCGGGTCCCTTGAGTTCGCCGGCATCAAATGGGCGGCCGGCCACGTCTACGAAGCTTGGCTTTTCATCGACAACGAGGATTTCAGCGCCCGCCGCTGGTACCCGATCAAGGAAGCTTCTCCTTCCTCCGACTACACCATCACCGTCAATCCGACCGGGGACTCGACGATCGAGGTCGAAGGCGACTGCACGATCGAGGCCGTCCTCTTCGAAGGGGTCTAAGGGAAATAGGCAAAGGCCGCCGGTTCGCCCGACGGCCTTTTTTCATTCGCGGTGAGGATCGAAGTTCTGACTCTTTCGGGCCAATAGATATCCCCCCTGCCCATGGCGGGAACTCCGCCAATCGTTTTCGAGACGAACCGGCGTTTCGGCATAAGCCGTCGGCTTCTGAGGCCCTTCGTGCTCGGGAATCGACTCGATCCGCTTGAGGGAAATATGGTGTTTGTCCACTTCGTCGACCAGGTTCTTCTTTTTCTTGGTGACGAGAGCTTCCTTGGGAATCGAACCGCTCCGGACGAGAGAGAGCTTCGCGAGGGCCGGGCCGGCCATCTCATAGAGAACGGAAGAGCAAAGGATGATGGAGAGGAAGGTGTCGCCAATCGAAGCCGGAAGCATCCGCTGGCCGAGGAAGGCGAGGCCGATGGCCACCCCCGCCTGGGGAGCCAAGGCGAGGCCGAGGTAATTCCGGGTTTTCTTGGACGTTTTCATAAGGGCACAGCCGGCGAAGGCCCCGAGGTACTTCCCGCCCATCCGGACCAGGAAGTAGACGACCCCGACCAGCCCGATGGTCATGAAGGATGAGAAATCCATGTTGGCGCCGCTCATGACGAAGAAGAGAAGCATGATGGGCGGATCGAAGTGGTCGACGTACTTGAAGAGCTTTTCATCCTTCGTGACGTTGACGTAGGTCGCCCCGAAAACCATGCAGGAGAGGAGGGGTGAGACGTCGAGAAGAATGGCCCCGCCGCTAATGAGGGCGATGAGGGCAACGGCAATGATGAGGCGGCTATTGGGCGAGCGGCCCTTCACGAGGAAGGAAAGGAAGAGGCCCGAGACGAAGCCGATGACGAGGAAGAGGAGGTTATAGAGAATCGGCATGAAGATCGATAGAGCATCGAGATTGCCGCTCGAGGTGCCTTCGACGACGGCCGAGGCAAAGGAGAAGCAAAGGAGGCAGACGACGTCGTCGAGAGCCACGACCTGGAGGAGAACGTCGACGAATTCGCCCTTCGCGTCGTACTGGTTGATGGTCATGAGGGTCGAGGCCGGCGCGGTCGCCGTGGCAATGGCTCCGAGGAGAAGGGCAAAGCCCCAGCCGAGATCCGGGAAGAGTGCCCCGACCGCGAGGGTAACGAGGATCCCAGCCACGAGGGCTTCGAGGATCGTGATGACGATGACCCGGGGTCCGCTCTTCTTGAGGACGTCCTTCTTGAAGAACTTGCCGACCCCGAAAGCGATGAAGCCGAGAGCCAGGTCGCTTAGGAAAGACATGCCGCTAATGACGTCGGGCGGGACGAGGTCGAGGAGGAAGGGCCCGATCAGGATGCCGGAAAGGATGTAACCGGTCACGTTGGGGAGATGGAAGAGCTTCGAGATCCGGGAGAGCAGAAAGCCCGCCAGGAACATGATGGCAAGTGCAATGAGGGTCGTGGCCGCGCCCATGCCGTCATAGAAGCCGTAGAGCTTGAGATTCATCGTCGTTTCCTCCTTTTCTTCGCCCGAAGGCAGACATATGATAGGAAGGACGAAGATAAGCAAACTTTATAGGTTTTTATGGCTTCATAATGCTTGCTTATGGAGGTGGCAAAGATGGTCGATCCTAAGCTCCTAACCCTCATCGAAGTCGAGAAACGCAGCAGCTTCACCGCGGCTGCCAAAGCCCTCAATCTCACCCAGCCGGCCGTGAGCCAGCATATCCATATGCTCGAAAAAGAGACCGGCATCCGGATCTTCAACAAGGTCGGGACCTCCCTTCGGCTCACCCCCGAAGGGGAAATCCTCCTTCGCTTCGCGAAGAGGATCGTTTCCATCTACCGGGAACTCGCTTCCAAGCTGAAGGACGAAGCCCGCGGCAAGAAAGGCTACATCGTCGGGATCACCCACACGGCCGAGGCCAATCTCATCGCCGAGGTCCTCGCTTCCTATGCCTCCGACCACCCGGGGACCAAGATAAAGATTAAAACGGATGCCATAAAAAACCTTTATGACAAACTGTCGTCTTACGAGATTGACCTCGCGGTCGTCGACGGGCCGCTCCCCAATAAGAAATACTCCTCGATCCTCCTCGACACCGACTCTTTGGTAGCCGTCATGTCGAAGCACCACCGCTTGGCTTTCAAGCGCGTTCTTACCATCGACGACCTCAAGAAAGAGCCCTTGGTCCTCCGTAGCAAGGAAAGCGAGACGCGGACCCTCTTCATGGCGGCTCTTTCCTCAAGCGGCCACTCGATCGACGAGTTCAACGTCGTTCTCGAGATCGACAACATCATGACCATCAAGGAAATCGTGAGCAAAGGCGAATACATCTCGGTCCTCCCCCGCAGCGCCTGCCATTCCTATGGCGACAAGGAGATGCTCTCCCTCCGCCCCATCGAGAACCTCAACATGTCGCGGGAGGTGAGCATCGTCTACCCGAGCGACTCGATCGACCGCGATTTCCTCGATGCCCTCGTCCTCTCCTATAAAGAAAAAATGGCCCGTTAGGGCCTTTCTTTTTGGCAGGACGTCTTTACTGGACGCCCTTCAAAAGGTCGGGATTGTCCCTTAGGAGATAGAGAAAAGGAAGCTCCCGCCGCCTCACGAGTTCAGAGATCGGGGTCGAAGGATTGTCCTCATATAGCTTGATCGCTTCCTCAAGGGTCAGGGCCCGGGTTTCCGAAATGAGGGAGTCGCCCCGGGAAACGAGGTGCTTTTCGTGCCGCGGCCCCAAGGCCCGGCAAAGGAAAAAGCGATTGAGGTTCTTCCGTCCGATCAAAGCATATTCGTCATCGACTTCCCCAAGGTAAGCGACGACCTCGACCTCGAGGCCCAGCTCTTCGCGGCATTCCCTAGTGAGCGCTTCCTCGTAGGTTTCGTTTCCATCTACGCCGCCGCCGGGCGTTTCGGGATAAAGGGCCGGCCCGAAAGCGTCGTCCCGCTTCACCATATGGATGTAGAAATGCCCGTCTTGATAGACGAGGCCCCGGGCCACCCGACGCTCGGTAAAAGGCCCTTCTTTCCGGGGGAAGTAGGTATCGACGAACGTTAATTTCAAAGGACTCACGCCGGCTACTATAGTCGGAGAAAGAGTCTCAATCAACCTTGATAAACGGAGCGTTGATAGCCATCTTCCGGGCCTCTTCGTCCTTAAGGACTTTGAAGGAAGATATCTCCCAACGGTCCAAGTGGACGAAACTGGCCAGACACTTCTTGAAGACTCCGTCCTTGACGTATTCCCGGACGAAGGAAAGTTCCTCCTTATCGCCCTCGTAGCAATAACGGACATAGTCCGGGGAGGAGACGATCTTGCTCACCTCCTCGAGGTCACGAAGGTAACAATCTCCGCGACTCCTTGCCCAAGCATCGAGACGCTTATTGGAAACGTAGAGGAAGATGTCCTTCCCCATGTCCTCCCCCAGCGCTTTCTCAACTTTCCGTCCGATCCGCCCAATCTTGATTCCGTCCATAGTTCACCTCCACTCCATATAGAAAGAAGAGAGGCCTTTTGGCCCTTTCGGCCAAAGAAAAGCCGCGGCTTTCATTCCGCGGCACATCGTTCTTTTGAGAAAAGGAATGGCTTTTTGCGAAGGAAATCACTCCAGCGGGACGAGGTTTTTGACCGCGTCGACGATTGTCTTTTCCTTGCTCTCCCGACCGTACTTGTCGACGTCGGCCGCGTCCCTCACCTCGTGGGTGAGGCAGCAGGGTCCGCCGATGCAGCCGCCGACGCAAGCCATGCCCTCGATGAAGTTGGCGTCGCTCCGCCCGTTCTTCATCATCGTGAGAGCCCGCTTGCACTCCTCGAGGCCCGAGCAGGAAACGCCTTTGACGACGAAGGGATCATTCCGTTCCTTGAGAGCTTCCTGGACCGCCTCCGAGAGGCCGCCGCACCGGGCGAAGATCCGTCCGTAGTAGGAAGCGTTGTCGAGGGGGCTATCCTCGAGCTCGGCGAGCTTGATTTCCCGCATGTCGAGAAGGGCTTGGAGCTCCTCGAAGGTGATGACGCAATCGACGTAGGGGGCGCTGTCCTCGCGGAACATTTCCATCTTCTTGGCGATGCAGGGTCCGACGAAGCAGGTCTTGGCCTTCGGATCGTTCTCCTTGATGTAGCGGGCGATCATGGCCATCGGCGAGAGGTTATGCGAAACATACTGCTTGAGGGTCGGGAAGGAGGTCTCGACGTAACGGACGAAAGCCGGGCAGCAGGAAGAGGTAAGCTTGCCTTTCTCGCTCAGTTCCTTGCTTTCGTAGTAGGAGACCATGTCGGCCCCGAGGGCAGCCTCGACGACCGAGTGGAAGCCAAGCTTCTTCATGCCGGTGATGACCTGGGTGAGGCGCACCCCATGGAACTGGCTCGAGACGGAGGGAGCGACGATCATGTAAGCGTTGATCTCGCCCTTCTCGTTGGCCTTCATGAGGTCGATGCACTCGAGAATGTAGCTCTTGTCCATGATGGCGCCGAAGGGGCAGGAATAGGAGCAGGCCCCGCAACGGGTGCACTTCTCTTCGTCGATCTGGGCGGTCGAACCCTCGGAGCGATGGGAGATGGCCCCGATCTTGCAAGCCGCCTCGCAGGGCCGCTTGAGGTTCGAGATGGCACCGAAGGGGCAGGCTTTCGCGCACTGGCCGCAGTTGACGCACTTGTCCTTGTTGATCTTGGCCCGGAGGTTCTCGAAGGTGATGCAGTTGAGCCGGCAGGCCTGGGCGCAACGATGGGCCAGGCAGCCCCGGCAGGCATCGGTGACGGTGATGCCGCCGAAGGGGCACTGGTCGCAAGCGCTCGGGATCACTTCGACGATGTTGGGATTCTTCTTGTCGCCGCCCATCGCGAGCTTGACCCGCTCCTTGACGATTTCCCGCTCGTGGTAGACGCAGCAGCGGAACGTCGGCTTCGCCCCGTGCGGGGTGATGACATAGGGGATTTGGTCGATGTCTTCCTCGAGGGTTCCCCGGTCGTAGCTTTTCGCAACCTCCTTGAGGATCCGGTATTTGAGTTCCTGGACTTGGGTATCGAACTTGGGCATGAATCTTCTCCTCCTTAGAAATAGGCCACTTTCACCAGCTTCCCCATTTCCTTCAGGGCCTTGGTGAGTTCCTCGACGATTTGCATTTTCATCGTGATGTCGATGTGGTAGCGCGGGTCTTGGTGGGCAGGATTGACGGCACAGCCGACGAAGAAGGAGATGTCGCTCGCTTCTTCGAAGAGGGTCTTCGCCAGGAGCGAGGCCCCGTCTTGGCGGAACGTCCACTCGAAGTATAAACCATTGGGCCCGAGATAGTCCTTGGCCATCTGCAGAACCCGGTTGAGGGTGATGATGCCCTCGGTCACGAGGTCGACCCCTTCGACGTGGGAAATCGGCGGGATGTCCTTGTCGAGGTAATCGAGGTCGGTCAGGATCGGCTTGTCGAGGTAGCGGGCCACGACCTTGGTCGAGGTGCCGCCGCAGACGATGTGCTTCCCGCCCCGGGCGAAGAAAAGCCGCATGACTTTCTCGTCGTCCTCGGGGTTGGTCGGCGGGCCCACCATGACGCTCACGGCCACGCGCGGGCGCTTCTTGATGACAAGGGCCGTCGTATCGTCCCCCGGCCGGTGATTGTAGAGGGTCGAGCAATGGTCGACAAGAAGGGTCGCGAGGTTCTTGGCCGAAATCGAGCTGTCGTAGAGGGCTTCGAGATAATGGACGATCTCGTCGCGCCCCCAGCCGAAGTTCATCGTTTCCCCGACCCCGGCATAGAGGACCCCGTCCGACATGAAGACGAGAGCGTCGTCCTCTTCCATGTGGATTTGGTAGTAGGAGATCTTCTTGCCCTCCACCATCACTTCCTGGATGGGGATCGACAGTTCTTTCCCGTGCCGGAGATAGACCGGGAAGGGGTTGTCGTAGTTGTAGACGTAAAGGACGTCGTCCTTCGCGAGTTTGCAGATCGAAAAGGTCGAGTAGGCGACGTTGCCGCGGGATTTCGAAACCGGAAGGGTCTTGACCACCGCCTCGACGCTTTCCTCGATGCTCACCCCGCCTTCGATCATCCTTGAAAGCATGGTCGAGGTAAGGGTCGATAGGATATTGGCTTGCACCCCGCTTCCGAGGCCGTCGGCCAAAACGAAAGTCCGGGAGGAACTTTCGATGTTCCCGGTCGCTTCCACGTGGTCCCCGCAAAGCTCTTCACCTTTCTTGTTGAGGGAAAGGTAGCCGAACTCGACGAGCGACGTCGCCCCGCGGCCCATCCTTACTTACCTTCGCCCTTGAGGGCGTCCTTCAGTTCGCTGAGGGCGACTTTGGTCGCGGCCGTCGACTCGCCTAATAGCGAGGCGATTTCCTGGACCGCCCGCATGTTCTTTTCGATGACCGAGGTCGTGATGGAGGCGGCTTTCTCCGCAATCTCGGCCTCTTTTTTCCGTTTTTGCTCGCTTTCGGTCACGTCGCGGTAGACACCGATGAGAATCTGGTACTGGCTGTCGAAGGTGACCGACATCTCCATGTAGCGTCCATATTCGGCCAGATAGACCTTCTTCCGGTAGGTGTCCTTGCCGCCGAGGGCCTCGGCAAAAGGCGCGGCATCGAGGAAGCTCGAAACGTCCTTCCCAATGAGTTCTTTCCCGTCCTTGGCGCCCAGCAAGGAGGCCATCCTTGGGTTGGCCAGGACGATCGAGAGGGACGGCGAAAGGACGACGATCGCATTCTCGCTTTGCTCGACGATGGTGTTGGAAAAGCTCTCGGCCTTGTTCATGAGGTAAGGGAGACACATCTCGAGGTTGGCTTTGCCGCGGATGACGGCAATGGCTTTGGCCCGGCAGGTCGGATAGCCGCACGAAGAGCAGTTGAGCTCGTCTTTGGGGCTGTTCTTGCCGATTTTCTTGAGGACGGAGCGGATTTCCTCCTCGCTCGGCTCGGCTTGCTTCACCTCGAGGGTGGCAAAGCGCTTCCCGAGTTCCGAAAGGGGGATTTCCTCGACGTCGAAGTCGTCTTTCCCGGCCGATTCCTCGATGGCGAGGTAGTCGCTGATGAGGGCCCGTTCCGTCTTGGCGACGAGGGGCCCGGCGATGCAGCTGCCCGGGCAGGCGCTCATCTCGATGAAGACCTTCTTCTTGACCCGGCCGTCGATGATATCCTCGAGGGCGGCGATGCAGCGTTCCATGCCGGAAATGGCCAGGTAGCTATAGCCGTCCTTCTCGCTTTTGTCCATCGTCTTGAGGATGCCGCCCTCGATCGGGAAGAGGCGGGCCCTCGAGTCGTCGAGCTTCTTAACTCCACCGTCGATCGAGAGGTCGATCCCCTTTTCCCCGAACCAGCGCTTGATTTCCTTGAAGGTCAAAACACAGTCGACGTAGCCGGGATAGCGGTCGATCTCGTCTTTCTTGGCGATGCAGGGGCCGACAAAGACGACCTTGGCGCCCGGATGGCGCTTCTTGAGGTCGAGCCCGTGGGCCAGCATCGGGGAAAGGACCGGGGCCAGGTATTTCTTGGCCGCCGGGAAATGTTTCTCGACAAGGAGATTGAGGCTATGGCAGCAAGTGGAGATGATGATGTCTTCCTTCGCCTCTTTCACGAGGCGCTCATACTCCTTTTTGACAATGGTCGCCCCCACCGCCGTTTCCTCGACCCCTTTGAAGCCGAGGTCCAAGAGACCCTTTTCGAGCACTTCGAAGGAGGTGCAGGGAAAGGCAGCCTGAAAAGACGGGGCCAAGGAGACATAGGCCTCGCCTTCCATCACGAGCCGCTTGGCCGCGAGGAGGTCGTCGCGGACGATCTTGCAGTCCTGGGGGCAGGCAATGTAGCAACGCCCGCAATAGACGCACTCGCCCTGGACGATCTGGGCGTGGCCGTCGCTGAAAGAGATGCTTTTGGTCGGGCAAGCCCGGATGCACTTATAGCAACTCCGGCAGTCGTTGAGCCGGCTTACGAGAGCGGGGGCAGCCATCGTTACTTATCAAGAAGAGGGGCGATTTCCTCTTCGTAGACGGCGGGGACCTTCTCCGGGGTGACCCCGGTGATGATCTTGTCGTTCACCTTGATGGAAACGCCGTCGAAAGCGCATTTGCCAAGGCAGAAGGCGGCCTTGAGATCGATTTGATCCTGGGCCCCCTTCTCCTTGATGAGCTTCCGCATGGCTTCGATGACGTCGTAAGAGCCCTTGAGGTGGCAAGAGCTCCCGACGCAAATGGATAGCGTGACCATCGTTAGTTCCCCTTATAGGCCTTGCGCATGATGTCCATCATCTCGGTGACGAGCGGTTCGCGCGGGTTGCAGGGGGTGCACTGGTCTTCGTAGGCCAGGTAGGCGATTTCCTCGAGGTGGGATTCCCAGACTTTCTCGTCGGGGACGAGAGACTGGAAGTTCATGTCAATCCCGATTTCCTTGCCGAGGTTCAGGACGGCATCGGCAAGAACGGTCGTCGCCTCTTCCGGCGTCTTGGCCGGGAGGCCGAGGACGTTGCAGATCTCGAGGTACTTGCGGTCGCACTGATACTCCTCGTACTTCGGCCAGACGGCGAGCTTGGTCGGCATGGTGCCGTTGTAGCGGATGACGTGCGGGAGGAGGATGGCGCAGGTCCGGCCGTGGACGGTGTGGTATTCGGCGCCGATCTTGTGGGCCAGCGAGTGGGTGATGCCGAGGAAGGCGTTGGCGAAGGCCATGCCGGCGATCGTCGCGGCGTTATGCATCTTCTCGCGGGCCACGAGGTCGTTCTTGCCGTCCTTGACGGCGCGCGGGAGGTAAGTGAAGACGAGCTTGATCGCGTTGAGGGCGAGTCCGTCGGTGTAGTCGCTGGCCATGACCGAGGTGTAGCTCTCGATGGCGTGGGTGAGGACGTCCATGCCGGTATCGGCCGTCGAGCGGGCCGGGAGGTTGGTCGTGAACTCCGGGTCGACGATAGCAATCGTCGGGGTGAGGGAGTAGTCGGTCAGCGGGTACTTCTTGAGATTGGCCTTGTCGGAGATGACGGCAAACGGAGTGACTTCCGAGCCGGTGCCCGAGGTGGTCGGGATGCAGATGAGCTTCGACTTCCGCCCGAGTTCCGGATACTTGAAGGCGCGCTTCCGGATGTCCATGAACTTCTGCTTAAGGTCGTCGAAGTTGACTTCGGGGTGCTCGTAGAAGATCCACATGCCCTTCGCGGCATCCATCGCGGAGCCGCCGCCGAGGGCGATGATGGTATCGGGCTTGAACTCGTTCATGATCGAGACGCCCTTGCGGACGGTCGTGATGTCGGGATCGGGTTCGACTTCGGAGAAGAGCTGGTAGGTGACCGGGTTCCTTCTGAGGTTCAGCTCATCGATGATCTTGTTGAGGAAGCCGAGCTCGACCATCGAGCGGTCGGTGACGATGAAGACCTTGCCGACGTCCTTGCAGGAACGGAGATACTGGATCGAATTGCGTTCGAAATAGATCTTCTGCGGAACTTTGAACCATTGCATGGTGTTTCTCCTTTTGCCGAGCTGCTTGATGTTGAGAAGGTTGACGGCCGAGACGTTGCCGGCGACCGAGTTATGGCCGTAGGAGCCGCAGCCGAGGGTGAGCGACGGTAGGAAGGAGTTGTAGACGTTGCCGATGCCGCCGAAGGTCGAAGGCGAGTTCCAGATGACCCGGATGGCCTTTACGTAGTCGCCGAAGCGATCGGCCATTTCCTGGGTCTTGCAGTGGATGGCCGCCGAGTGGCCGAGGCCGTGGAATTCGAGCATCGCCTCGGACATCTTGAAGCCTTCCTCGGCGTTCTTGACTTTGTAGAAGCCAAGGACCGGGCTGAGCTTTTCCCGGGAGAGCGGTTCCTTCTCCCCCACTTCCTTCAGCTCGACGCCGATGATCGAGGTGCCTTCCGGCACGCTGAAGCCGGCGTTCTTGGCGATATTGATCGCCGACATGCCGGCGACCTTGCTATTGAGCTTGGCGAGGGCGACGTCCTTGCTGCCGCGCTCGACGCCGAACATGTATTTCTCGAGCATCCGCGTTTCTTCCGGGGTGGCGAAATAGACGCGGTAACGCTTGAAGAGGGCCTTCATCTCGTCGTAGATCGAGGCATCGATGAAGCAGGCGCTTTCCGAAGCGCAGATCATGCCGTTGTCGAAGCTCTTGGAGAGGACGACGTCGTTGACGGTCTGCTCCTTGTCGCAGGATTCGTTGATGTAGCACGGGACGTTCCCGGCGCCGACGCCGAGGGCTGGTTTCCCGCAGCTATAGGCAGCCTTGACCATGCCTTCGCCGCCAGTGGCGAGGATCGTCGCGATACCCGGGTGCTGCATGAGGGCCGTCGTGGCATCCATCGACTTGGTCTCGATCCACTGGATGCAGTTTTTCGGGGCGCCGGCCGCGACAGCGGCGTCACGCATGACGATGGCCGCGGCTTTGGAAGATTCGTGGGCTCCGGGGTGGAAAGAGAAGATGATCGGGTTCCGCGTCTTCATGCAGATGAGGCACTTGAAGATGACCGTCGAGGTCGGGTTGGTGACCGGCGTGATGCCGCAAACGACGCCGACCGGCTCGGCAATCTGGGTGATCCCGGTTACCGGGTTCGAGGAGATGATGCCGACCGTCTTGAGGTGGCGCATGTTGTTGACGACGTATTCGCAAGCGTAGAGGTTCTTGGTCGCCTTGTCCTCGAAGACGCCGCGATGGGTCTCTTCGATGGCCATCCGGGCAAGGGTGCCGTGGTGGTCGAGGCCGGCCACCGACATCTTGGCGACGATGTAGTCGATCTGATCCTGGGTGAAGCTCGCGAACTCGTCGAGGGCCTTGAGGCCTTTCTTGACGAGGGCGTCGACTTCCGCCTCGGCGGCGGCTTTCGGATCGAGAGTCTTGTTTTCTTCCATTTTGCTATTTACTCCTTGGAAAGCATTTCGTTTAGACGATGGGACAGTACGGCAAGCGAGCTTGCCAGGTTGACGTTTTCCACCACCACGCCCTCGGGGACGCTCAGGTGGATCGGGGCGAAGTTCCAGATGGCCCGGGCCCCGGCGGCAATCACCATGTCAGCTACCTCCTGGGCACTCGTGGCCGGGACGGTGATGATGGCGATATGGGCGTTGAGGCGCAGGAGGAGACTGGGAAGTTTCTCGATCGGGAAGACTTCCTTGCCCCCCACTTTCCGCCCGCTCAGGGCGGGGTCGCTATCGAAGGCCGCGACGATCGATAGCCCCATCTCCGCGAAGTTCGGGTAGCTGAGAAGGGCTTGCCCGAGGTGCCCGGCCCCGACGAGGACCGCGGTCGTCGAGTCCCGGTAGCCGAGGAATTTCTCGATCGTCTCGACGAGGCGTTCGAGGTCGCGTCCCTTCTTGGGGACGCCCGGCTCCTTGCTCACGGCTTGAAGGTCCTTGCGGATCTGCTCCTCGCTATAGCCAAGGCACTTGGCGATGTAGGGCGAGGAGACGCTCGTCTTCCCCTCTTCGAGAAGGGTCTTGAAGAATTTAAGGTAGACGGGGTAGCGTTGCAGTTGGTTCTTGCTGAACGCTTTCATCGGTTCCTCCTTTCAGCTCTTTCGGTATTTCTTTACCGGCATTAGGATACCTGCCCGCCTTTCCCCTGAGAAGGGGGAAAAGAAGGGTCAAGGCATGAAAGCGTTTCCATATTTTTTTACCGATATTTTTGATGCGGTCTTCTTTTCCCTGCAAATCTCCCCTTTAATTTCGGTAAGGAAGGCCTTACCTTAAGGTAAGAGCGAGGTTAGCAAGATGAACGGTTCGATGCCCATCCGCGGGCGAAGGCTCTACCTTCGGCCCTTCGAAGCCATGGATTTCATGGATGTCTATAACAATTACGCGAGCGATCCCGAGGTGGCCAAATGGGTTAACTGGGAGCCCCACGCCTCGAGCGAGGAAACCCTCAACTACCTCATGAGCTTCGTCTCGCGTTACGAGGAAAGCGACTACTACCACTGGGCGATCGAGCTCCCAACCGTCGGGGTCGTCGGGGCCATCGACGTCGTGGCGAAGGACCTAGCGGCCAAGGAAGCGACCATCGGCTATGTCCTCGCCCGTCCCCATTGGGGCCAGGGCTTCATGAGCGAGGCCCTCTCCCTCGTCCTCGGCTACCTCGAGGACGAAGGATTTTTCCTTTTCAAGGCCGAGTGCCTCGTAGGCAATGCCGCCTCGAGGCGGGTCCTCGAGAAAAACGGCTTCCGCCTCGTCGGGGAAGGCGAGAGAACGGTCAAGGGAAAGCCGGAAAAGGTCTATCTCTTCGAACGGAAAAAAGGCGAAGCGGCCGTTTCGGAAGAGGGAAGGAAAGGCGAAGAGCATTCCTTCACCCTCGTTTCGAACGAGCAGGAGGCTCCGAAGGAAGAAGAAGCCTTCGAAAGCACCTACTTCTTCCCGTTCGAGGGCAAGTGAGAGGATCAAAAAAAGGCGTCTTGGAAGCCAAGGTGAAGTGGACCCCAAGTCAAGGAGTAAAACTCCGCGATAAATAAAAAGGGGGGTGACGACATCTGAAAATGGTTAGGCAGCACTGCCTAACCATTTTTCAGTCGGCGCGGCCGCGACGACCGCCGGGAGGCAAGGCGGCCTGGAAAGGAGGCAATCCCTCTTCTCCCTCGGGGTCATCCTGCCAAGCCCAATTTGCGGCCTTACGTTGTTGTAGTAGTCGATGTAGTCGGAGATCGCGGCCCTGACCTCCTCGAATCCGCCGCATCCCGACAGCGGTATCTCGTCCTTGGCGTGCCCGAACCACGATTCCATCGGGGCGTTGTCCCAGCAGTTCCCCTTCCGCGACATCGACTGCGATATCTCCTTCGCCGCCAGCGCGGACCGGTAGGCCCTGGACGTGTAGTGGCAGCCCTGGTCGCTGTGCAGGACGACCTGATCCGGGAGCCACGGGACCTCCGAGAGCGATTCGACCGTCTCCAGGACGAAGGAGGCGTCGAGGGATTCGGACAGGCGCCAGGCGACTATCTCGTATCCTCAAATTAAACTATGTGTCCGATAAAATCGGGCTTTTTTGGATGTAGGCAAAATTAAAACAGGAGTTCTC
>CALVSB010000029.1 GCA_944358895.1 uncultured Bacilli bacterium
GAACCCCTCGCTCGTGGTTCCCGTTTCCCAATAGATCCCGGTTTTCTTAATGTGTCCTTGACATGGGGTCCACATTACCTTTTCAAACTCTTTTCTTTTTTTCTTCGTCTCCCTCATCGGGGGTTTCATCCTTTTCTTCCGGGACGAGGCCCTCATGCGGAAGCCGGGCGAGGCTTAATCTTTCTTTTCCCTTTCCCAGACGAAATCGGGCTTCAAAAGCTTCTTCCGGCAGGCCTCATAGTCGGGGAAAGCCGAATGAAGGAGCAATTGAAACCCTTTCTGGTGGTCGAAGAAGAAATGATGGGCCAGTTCGTGGACGACGACCGAATCGATGATATGGGGGTCGTAGGCCATAAGGGATAGGGCATAGGTAATTTTATGGGTCTTCCGGGAATTGGTCCCGAGCCGGGTGCTCATCTTTCTTACACTCACCTTGTAAGGTTCATAGATATCGAGGATGGCTTCGTACTTCCGGGTGGCTTCGAGGACATAGGCATAGAAGGCCTTTTTCTCCTTGGCCTCGACCTCCGGAGTAAGGGGATAGTCATAAAGCTTCCCGAAAAAATAGTGGCTCTTCCCGTCGCTGGGCCTTGGGCTCGAGCGGCTGAGGAGACGGATGAGGCGCGGGGCGAGTTCGTCCACCGCTTTCTGAATTGCGGCTAGCGAAGTTCGATAGGGAGCCGAGACCTTGAGGGAGCGCCCCTCGCCCTTCCGGAAGGAAATCGACCGGCATTTCCGGTAGGTCAAAGTCGCGGGGATATTTTCCCCGCGAAGGGAGAGAGCAGTTTCGACGCTTGGATGCTTGCTAGCCACCTCCCCATTATCCGATGAAGAGGCCGGCGCTTCTAGGGCATTCGGCCTTGTGGGGAGGCCGAAAGCGGCAAGGCACCGCCGCTTTCCTGCCGCTTCGAAGAAGAGCCCGGGAAGACCTTCAGGATGCCGAGAGGCTATCCGGCAGCTTTTCGGCGTAGCGCTCGAGGAGGTAGGCAATCCGCTCGGGCGTTATGAGGCCTTTTCCGAGGGAAACGCTCAGATACTGGAGGTTCAGGGCATAGAAGACCTCTTCCGAAAGGTAGGGAGCGAGCAAGCTGTAGTCGTAAAGGCCGAACTTCTCGATGTCGGCGGCCTTCTTCGCCTGATCGATCTTCATGTCGGGTCCCAATTCGAAGATGTTGAAGAGGCCCTCGATGCCGCCGGCCACGCCAAGGAGGCCCTCGGTGAAGAAGTTAATGTCGTAGGCCGTTCCGATGTCATAGCAGCGGACTTCGCGAACGACGTTTTCGACCTTAAGGAGCCGCGTGAAGGTCCCGTCCTCGAAGTAGAAGGGATGCCCGATGAAGGATGAGGCATCTTCGGGGTGGATATAGACGTATTCGTTCAAAGTGCCGTCGAAGAGGCCGTGCTCCTCCACTATTCCGAGCTCGGTGCCGTTATCGAAGGTCAAATACGTGACGACTCTCTCGCTCGTCGGCTCGCCGTCGTTTATTAATACCGGCTTCGAGGAGAGGCGCCCGCTCTCGTGGTCGAAGGTGAGGACTTCCTCCCCGACGCCGACCTCTTCGATCTTTTTCCGCGTGCCGTCGGCCATCGTGACGAGGGTTCCCTCGACGACGCAGGGAGGATCGGGATCCTCGCCGCCGCCTCCCGAACCGCCGATGAGGTGGTCGTCCTGCGAATTGGTATAGAGGCGGACGGCCAACGAAAAGGAGGCGTCGATTTCGACGGCGGGGCTTTCGATGTAACGTTTCCCACCAGAAAGATCTACAAGGCCCCCTTTTTCGCAAACAGCCGATTCGATCACCTGAAGCGAGTCAACATCGGTATAGTTGTCAATGTTGCTAGAGGGCCAAGTGACGAGGCCTTCGGCCCGGTAAAGATATGTATCGAGATTGCAACCGTTTCCAGTTAGATTGTTGAAGGCTCCGGAAACCCAGCGGTACTTGAGGTAATGCCCCTTCCGCATGTTAATGTCGACGTTTCCGCCGCCATTGCCGCCGATCGTGCGGAGAACGGTAAAGGTTCCGTCGGCACTCGAGCTTTCGCTGATCGTCTTCGTCGAGTCGCCGCTTCCAGATTCCCCGTCGCACATGAAGCGGACCGGGAAGCCGTCGCCTCCCTTGATGAGGAGCTCGTAATCGCCGTCGAGAAGATAGCGCTCGCCGCTTGTGAACGTCGTCCCTTCCGATCCCGGCGGGACGCTTGCGAACACGGCGGATTCAGCCCGGTCGAGAGAAACGACGCTGAACTCGTGCCCGCCCGGGAGGAGGAAGACGACGATCTTGGCCTCGAGCTCGAATTCCCCGCCGATCGACCAGCAGGTCTCGTTCCCGCTTTCGTCGTAGGAATACACCCGGTAGGCGAAAGTCGGGTATTCATAGCCGTTGGGATCGGTCGTGATCGTAAGCGAATACGATTCAAGATAGTCGCCGCGCCAGCACTCCCGGCCTTCCTCGTCGCTCCGGATCAAGACGTTGGTCGGGGCCAGCATGTATTGGCGGACTTCGCCGGTTTCCTCGTTGTAGAAGTAAGCCGAGCCGGGGATGCGGACGCTTTTCTGGCTCGAGCCTTCCGCGAGGGACCCGACCAGCGAGGAACCGCTGGATACTTCGGTGAGGTCGAGGACGGCCGAGCCATCCTGGCTGCTTGTAAGAATGAGCCCGCCGAAGGTGGCGTTGGCCCCGAGCTTGAAAGTCCCGTTGTTCAGAATGACCGCATCGTCGTCGACGCTTGGATAGGAGGAATTGAGGGTCAGGAGCGTGTCCTTCTGGTAAACGACCAAATCGGCTTCGTTGACGAAACTGCCGCCGCGGCGCACCTCGATCGCTCCCCCGCCGAGGAGCTTGATGTCCTTGTCGCTGGTAAGGACAGCGTTTTCGTCGATCGATATCCTTAGGCGCAGGGAAAGCGGCAAATAGATCTCGGAAGTGTCGACGTCCACGTTGGCACCCATGGCCGAAATCGCAAAGGCGATCGAGCCCATCGAGCATTTGGCATCGACGTTGATGTAGGTCCGGGCCAGGCTTGCCGTCGTATAGGGAAAAGAAGAGGGGCAGTACTCGAAGGAGACGTTGGCGTCGGCATCCTGCTCACCGTCCGCGAAATAGATGAGGGCCGATTCCGAACTCCCCGACATCCGAAGGACGCCGATCTCGATCCGTTTGCCGATGTTGGTCCCGCCCGATGATACATAGACGTGCGATTCCCCGACGAAACTGCCGCCGCAATCAACACGCACGTAGGTTTGGGTCGTCGGGAAATCGAGGATGTTGATGGGGCAAATGCCGGCCGAGTTGAGGCCCTGGAGGGTCGAGAGGCCGCCGAAGTCGTAGATGGCGGTCAGAACGGTCGCTTTCCCGCCATCGAGAACCCGGATGAAGCGGGTATCCCCGGCATTGGAATGGTCGAGGCCGAAATACGACTGGTCGGGAATATCGGCGTTTTGCCTGGTTAGCGACGAAGATGCGGGGTTTTCGCAGTTGTTTTCCTCGCTTTCGCTGATCTTCCCGTAGTTGGTGAGGGCGCCGGAAACCTCGATGCCGGCGTTCTCCCCTAGGCAAAGTTCGCTGTAGTTCCCGCCGAGGCCGACGGTGCAGAACATCCCTCCCACTTCGAGCGCTCCCTCGACTTCGAGGGTCGCATTCGCGATGGTGAGCAGGGATTTCCGATAGCTTTTGACGCCGCCGGCATCCGAATCGACCATTCTCTTGTTCCTGATGCCGCCAAGGGCGGTCGTGACGCCGTCGTCGTCAAGACCTTCCAGCTGGTCCCAAGTCGTTCCCTCATAAGGAAGGGAAAGCGTCGTGTTTGCCGCTACGGTGAGGGTGCCGATCGTGCCATTGCCTCCTCCGTCGTAGGAATACTCGAAGCCCGGGCGATAGACGACCTCGACCGCGGTTCCGCTTCCTTGGGCCGCGGCGTTCTCGAGGGCTTTGTCCAGCTCGGAAAAAGTCGCATAGGGAGTCGAGGAGCCGGCGTAATAGTTGTCGAAATAGGCCCGGCTCTCGCGGTCGATGCCGATCTCGACCCCGGAATCGGGGGCCACGTTCACGAAAACGTAGGCCGCCTCGCCGACGCCGAGGGCGATGAAGGCGGTAAGAAGGCAAGCGAGGGCCGGCCAGCGCCTTTTCATCCGTTGACCGCCTCAAGCCCGAGGGCAAACCGCGGGGCGGCGGCCAACTGGCTCTGGAAATTGTTCTGGTAGCTCGCAAGGTCGGGAATGCTCAAGCGGAACGACACCTCGAATTCGAGGCGGCTTGCGATGTCTAGTTCGACCCCGGCTACCAAAAGGGTGGCACCAGAAGTTTCCACCGTTCCGGCCGCCGAGCCGTCGACGAAAGGCTCGAAGGAGACGGTTCCCGAGGAGATGAGGTTCCCGCCGGTCTCCGTCAATTCGAGATTGACCCGGAGATAGCCGTTGGTCAAGAAACGCTCGTCCCGAAGCAAGGGATCGCAAACGATGTCGAAGGCAATCGTCTCCGTTTCGAAGATCTGGGAATCGGAAAGAAAGCCGTCGCGGCATAGGGAAAAGCCGGCGCTTTCTTCGGGAACGACCCTGAAAGCGTCGACGACTTCGCCCACTTCGAGCGAAGCCGGAACGCCGGCTTCCCTGATCGGCTCGATGAGGAAGGTCGAGAAAGCAAGACTAACGCTCGAAAGGACGGCGGCGGTTAATAACCCCACCCCGAACATTCCGATTCGCGCTTTCCTTCCGGGACTTCTCACGTCCCCGTCAGTATAGCCGCAAGGGGCAGGATTGTTAACATCGTTTACCCGGAGGAGGGGCCCGGAGGAGGGGCATGGAGGCCGGCATCAATGACCTTTTGCCCTTCTTAAGGCCGAAGGGGCGATAGGCCGAGGCGGCGATTTGCCTAAGCAAAGAATGGAAAAGCGCCTCCTTTTGCCTTATCCTTGTCGGGCAAAGGACCACTGCTTATGGACAAGATTCTCGTTTCGGCTTGCTTGCTCGGGGAAAAGACCCGTTACGACGGTAAGGACAACCTCAACGAAACATTGCTCCAGAAGCTGACCTCTCATTACGAAGTCGTCCCCTTCTGCCCGGAAGTCGAGGGCGGGCTTTCCGTTCCCCGCTTGAAGAGCGAGATCCGCGACGGCCGGGTTGTCAACGAGAAAGGGGAGGACGTCACCTCCTACTTCGTCCGCGGGGCCGAGAAGGCCGTCGAAATCTGCCGCTTCCTTGGCATTAGCATCGCTATCCTGAAGGATGGTTCCCCTTCCTGCGGCTCGAGAAGGATCCACGACGGGAAGTTCACCGGCAACAAGATCGACGGGCTCGGCGTCACCGCCCAGAAGCTCATCGAAGCCGGGGTCAAGGTCTATGCCGATACCGACGGCCTCGATTTCCTCTTCCCGGAACGGAAAAGGAGCGAGCGGCCCTACATGAGAGAAAACCCGGCCGAGCGGAAACGGGCTTACCGGAAGAAGAAATACGAAGGCGAGCGGAAGGAAGGTGCTTCCGCCGCTAGCGAGACAGCCGAGGGCGGCGAGAAAAAGGAATTCCGCGCCCATAAGCCTTTCCATAAGGGTTTCAAGGGTAAGTCCTCGTTCCATGGGAAAGGCGGCTTCCACGGTAAGGAAGGCTCTTCCTTCAAAGGCGGCTACCGGAAGAAAGACGGCGCCGAGGCCAAAGGCGGCTTCAAGGGTAAGGGTAAGTTCCGCGGCAAGAGTTCCTTCCATGGCCACGGCCAGGAAGAAGGCGCGAGCCGGGGCGGCTACAAGAAGGGTTTTGCCGGCAAGAAGAAGTTCTTCTATTCGACCAACCGGAAGACGAGCGCCCGCCAAGGCTACTTCGCCCGGAAGAAGAAGCAATGAAGGGCCTTCGCCTCTATGTCGCTTCGGGGGTCCTCGCGGCCCTCACTTTTTTGTGCGCCGCCTATCTCTCGATTCCCTATGCCGGCGGAGGCTATTTCAATTTCGGGGACATCGTGATCCTCCTCACCGCCGGGCTCCTCGGCCCCTATGCCGGGGCCTTCGTCGGGGCCGTGGGCGGCGCCTTGGCTGACCTGTCGCTCGGAATGGCCGTCTTCTCGCCCTTTTCCCTCGTGGCCAAGGGCGGGCTGGGCTTCCTCGCCGGCCTCTTCGCGAGGATGATCAAGAAGAAGGAACTCGGCTTCCTCCTCGGGGGTTTCCTCGGGGGCAGCCTCGAGGTCCTCGTCTATTTCCTTTCCTACCTCGTGATTTACGAGACCATCTCCGTCTCCTCGCTTTTCGATTGCCTCCAGGCTTACGGATCGCTCGTCGTTTCCTATCCGATCCTCCTTCTTTTGAGGCGGGCCCTCCCCAAGGAGTGGTTCGAGCAAAAAGGGTAGCAAAAGCCCTCTCTTTTCTTCGAAATGCCTCTTTCCTGCCTTGATTGGAATAAGGGGAATATCTATCATTCACGTTAGTGAAGGACTTCGCGAAGACCCTCTACCACATAACGAAAGGGTACCTGCCCCTTCTCCTATGGTCGCTTGTCGCCCAGGTGGTGATGATTTTCTTCAACGTCTTCGCCGTCTTCCTCCTCCAGGTCCTCGTCGATAGCCTCACTTCCCTCGAGAGCCTCACCGAGGACGTTTCCTTCCTCGAGGAAGGGGTGATCTGGCTCCTCACCGGGGGCCGCGGGGCGGCTTATCTATATGCCAACCGGGTCTACATCATGCCCCTTGCCATCTTCGCGGCCGGGGTCCTTTTGGCCCTTACGACATCCTTGAGGATGATGCTCCGGAGCTACCTTTCGAGCGGGGTCAACGGCTCGATGCAGTACATCCTCTTCTCCCATCTCGAGCGCCTGCCTTACTCATATTACAAGCGGAGCAAATCCGGCGACCTCATCCAGACTTCCACCCGGGACATCGACGTCCTCCGCCGCTTCCTCGTCATCGACCTTGGGAACTTCAACTATACCTTCTGGATGCTCCTTTTCTGCCTCCTCGTCCTCTTTGCCCTCAATTGGAAGTTGGCCTTGGTAAGCATTTCCCTCCTCCCGGCCATGTTCGTCTACTCCTTCTTCCTCATCAAGAAGGTAAGGAAGAAGTACCGGGCGACCGACGATAGCGAGGCCGTCCTCACCGACAAGATCAACGAGAACCTCTTAGCCACCCGGATCATCAAGGCCTACAACGCCGAGCGGCGGGAGATCAAGGGCTTCGACCTCCTCCTCGACGACTACAAGGTCAAGTTCATCTCCTGGAGCCGCCTCCGCGGCTTCTTCTTCGCGAGCAGCGACATCTTCGTCTTCGGGAGCAAGCTCCTTTCCCTCCTTTTCAGCGCCTACCTCATCTTCACCGGGGAAATCGGGGCCGGGACCCTCGTCGTCGCCTTCCTCCTCATCGACATGATGGTCTGGCCGGTCCGCGACACCGCGACCTCCCTCTCGAACATGGGGCGCTACCTCGCCTCGGCCGACCGGGTGAAGGAAATCCTCGACGAGAAGGAAGAGGACGTCGATAGCGGCCTGAAGCCCGAAATCAAGGGAGAAATCGTCTTCGAGGACGTCCGCTTCCACTATCCCGACAGCGACCTCGACATGATCGACGGGGTTTCCTTCCGCGTGAAGGCCGGCTCTTCCCTGGCCATCATGGGACGGACCGGGGCCGGGAAAAGCACCCTGGCCTACCTCCTGACCCGCCTTTACGACTACGACGGCGGCCACATCTATCTCGACGGGACCGAGATAACGAAGATCAGCAAGCACCACCTCCGAAGGAACGTCATGCCGGTCCTTCAAGATCCCTTCCTCTTCTCGAAGTCGGTCGCCGAGAATATCAAGATGGCAAAGCCCGACGCCTCGATGGAAGATGTCAAGAAAGCTGTGCGGATGGCCTCCCTCGAGGCGACGGTTTCCCGCCTTGAGAAGGGCTACGACACGGCCGTCGGGGAAAAGGGCACCTCCCTTTCCGGCGGGCAGAAGCAGCGGGTCGCCATCGCGCGGACGCTTCTTGCTTCCTCCCCGGTCCTCATCCTCGACGACTCCCTAAGCGCCGTCGACACGGCAACCGACCTGAAGATTCGGGAAAACCTCGCCAGCATGGCGAAGAAGCCCACCACCATCATCGTCACCCACCGGGTCATGACGGCCAAGGACTGCGACTACATCATCGTCCTCGACAAGGGCAAGGTGGCTGAGGAAGGAACCCACGAGGAACTCCTGAAGCGGCCCGGGCTCTATCAAAGGATCGCTTCGATCCAGGGGAAAATGGTATGAGAGCCATCGAAGAAGAGAAACTGCCCGAAAAGCTCAACCTCCGGATTTGGCTACGGATGGGCAAATACGTCCTCAATAGCCTCCCGGTCCTCTTTGTCATCGTCGTTTCGATGCTTTTCACCGCCTTCTACGACTCGAGCTTCGTCCCGGTCATGAACGCCGCCCTCACCGGCGGGGTCCCGGCCCTTGCCTCTTCCAAGGACTTCTGGGCGACCGAGATCCAGGTCACCTTCATCGAAGGGGTTCTCGAAGGGACGCTCAGCATGTGGGTCATCATGGTCCTCGAGGTCGTGGCCATCGTTTTGCGCTCGCTCACCATCTTCCTCACCTTCTACTACACCTCCTACCTCGGGATGAAGATCATGGTCGGCCTCCGCCAGGATTCCTTTGCCCACGTCCAGGAACTCTCCTTCGCCTATTTCGACAAGAACAATTCCGGCTGGCTCATCGCGCGGATGAACAACGACACCTCGGCCATCGGGGATGTCCTGAGCAACGACATCGTCAACGTCTTCTGGGCGGCCTTCGACATCGTTTTCGTCCTCATCACGATGTTCGGGCGGGATGTCCTCCTCTCAGGGATCCTCCTCTGTTCGATCCCGGTGATGGCCATTTTCGTGCCTCTTTTCGAGCGGGCCGTCCTCAAGAGGTGGCGTTCCGCCCGCAACGCCTATAGCTACTTCGTCGGCTATCTGGCAGAAGCCATCAACGGTTCGAAGACGATCAAGACCCTCGGGATCGAAAGCGAAGTCGAGGATGAGGCGAAGGAAATCGTCGAAGATATCCGGGGCAAGCGCCTAAGAGCCAACCGGCTCGACGCCCTCTTCTCCCCCTTCGTCACCGTCATCAGCCAGACGATGGTCAGCATCGTCGCGGCCGTCGGGATTTATCTCATCGGAGCCTCGGAAAATGATGCCGAGATGGTCGCGACCGTCGTCATGTTCGTCGGCTTCGTCGGCCAGATCTATTCCCCGATCCAGCGCCTCAGCGAGATTTTCTCCGACTTCATGGCCAACCAGGCCGGGGCCGAGAAGGTCGGGCAGCTATTGGACGCGAAGATCGACATTGTCGACCGGGAAGACGTCGTCGAGAAATACGGCACGATCCTGAACCCGAAAGAAGAAAACTACGTTCCCCTCGATGGCGATATCACCTTCGACCACGTTTCCTTCTCCTACGTCCCAGGGACCGAGGTCATCCACGACCTCTCCCTCACGGTCAAGGAAGGGACGTCCCTCGCCATCGTCGGGGAGACGGGCAGCGGGAAGTCGACGATGGTCAACCTCCTTTGCCGCTTCTACCAGCCGACGAGCGGAAAGATTCTCATCGGCGGGCACGACTACCTCGACTACTCGCTTGGCTGTCTCCGCAGCAACATCGGCTACGTCCAGCAGACCCCCTTCGTCTTTGCCGCGACCTATTACGAGAACATCGCCTACGGCCAGCCAGGGGCGAGCCTCGAAGAGGTGAGGGAGGCGGCCCGCTTCGTCGGGATCGACGCTTTCATCATGGCCCAGGAAAAGGGCTACGATACCTTCCTCGTCGACGGCGGCTCTTCTTTGAGCGAAGGTCAGAAGCAGCTCATTTCCTTTGCCCGGGCCCTCCTTAGGAACCCCCGCCTGCTAATCCTCGACGAGGCGACGAGCTCGATCGACACGATGAGCGAGCAAGCCATCCAAAGGGCCCTCGGGAAGATATTGAAGGGCCGTACCTCGATTACCATCGCCCACCGCCTCTCGACCATCGTCGACAGCGACCGGATCCTCGTGATGGACCAGGGAAGGATCGTCGAGGACGGGACCCACAAGGAACTCCTCGAGAAGAAGGGCCACTACCACCGCCTCTACATGAACCAGTTCCAAGACCTCTCGGTCTCGAGCCAGCTCGAAACCTACGAGAAGGACATCGTGAACAAGGGCATCAAGCTCTAAGAAGGACGAAAAAGGCCGGCAAAACCCCGGCCTATGGTGTCGTTTTGCTTTCCTTCAGGCGGCTTCCAAGGTTTCGACGATCGAAGAAAAGAAATCCTCTTCGAAGTATGTAAGGCGGATACCGGGTTCTAGGAATTCCCTCGCGTCGATGGAAGCCGACTCCCAGTCGATTTTTGCAAAGCGTTCCCGGAGCATGGCTTTTACCGTTTCGATGTCAAGACGATCGCCATCGAAAAAGCCAGCCTGCCTCAACTTGTTCTCAAGATAGGTCATGTTGACCTTTGCCTTCAAACTCAAAAGGTAGGCAAGATCGTAGAAATCACGTCCTTTAACGCGCTTCTGCCACCGCCTTCCGACACAGGCTGCCAACTTGCCGGCAAAAAGAGACGGGAGGTCAAGAACCCTTGCCTTGAAAGCAAAAGGAAAGTTTCGAAAGACCGGTACTGACGCAAATCCCAAGGCCGGATGCTCGTCACATTCGATTTTTATTTTCATTTTTTGATCTGGGTTTGCGTCCTTCCGGCTCTGCTCGCCGAAGAAAAGAGTCAAGGCATCGCGTAGGCTGAACGAGGCAAAACCCGTAAGGATGTTGCTTGCCTCTTTCTTCTCCTTAATCGACATATCAATCGGCAGGTTGATTCCGCAAGTTTCGAAACTCCGCTGGATATTGGAAAAGGCCTGATCAATTCTTGCCGAATCGTCGGGCGAAAGAAGGGTAAAATCCAAATCCTCGGAAAAGCGCGGCAGCTTATGGAAGAGGCGAAGGGCCGTACCTCCGTAAAATCCCGCCCGATCGAAAAAGCGAGCATCCGCGAGGCCTGCCAAAATGATTTCCTGGGAAACCTCCCTGATAATGGAAATCTTCGCCATGGAGCCAGCGTTTTGGTATGGTTCAAAACGCGATATCAAAGCCTCGCTCAGCATTCGCCGTTCCCTCCTTGCTTCAGCATCTTGATCAGGAGATTGACATTCTGGCTTTTATAATGAGACCCGTACTCGATTAACTTTGCTTTGTCCAGTTTTTCGAAATCGCCCTCCTCGATCCGGAGGTCCTCGAAAAGGAGAAGCTTCAGTTGCTTGGTAGAACCGACCCCGCGAAGCGAATAGATCTTGTCAAGAATCGCCTTTTCCGGGCTGGCCATCTTATAAGGAATGCCATTGGCCTCCATGTCCACGAGGCCATAAAGGAAAGCCTCCGCGGGGACATCCCGATAACGAAAGACGCCAAAAGGCGTCAGATATTCTTTGGTCCGCCTTTTTAGGCAGGTAGCGGAGGTTACGCTGTAAGTTCTTTCGGGAATGAGGTCATAAAAGGAGAGAGCCGTCTCAAAGGATATATACGAAGGGCCGTAAATATATGGTGCTAGGCAAAGGGGATCTACATGCGGGTCGTCGCTATAGAGGCCATGGACAACCGGGAATAGGTTCCCCCGCTTGACCTCGGTTTCGATTTTGACCCCAGAGTTAACATAATTGTTGTACTTCTGATGTAGATCTCCCGTCGAATAAAGCATATATTTCTCCAGATAATCCAACTATATTGGTTTTCTTGGAGAGATTCAAGGCTTTTAAGCAATGCCTGGGCCTATTATCAAAGATGTCAGTCCTGTGTCGGCGCATGTAAAGAAGCAGTCACGTATGCCAACAAATCAATGGCTTCAACTGAGTAGGAGTCAAGCTGGTTTAAATCGGGGTTATCCGCAAATTCAATGTTATTCAAGTCGAGTAATGAAAAGCCTTTGATGCGTGCCCCGAATCCTGGACACAGGAGGGGGGCACACATCAAAAGAACTTCTTGTTTTGGCAAAAGAGCGGGGTTTTGCATGCAAAAAGGGGCAGGTTGCCCTGCCCCTTAACCGCTCGCGATCGGGATTAGTAAATGCGTTTTTCGGTCGCCTTGTCGAAGATGTGGGCCTTCGGGACGTCGAAGAGGATCTTCATCTGGTCGCCGATCTTGATCTCGTGGGTAAGCGGGATCTTGGCAACGAGGTCGCCGCCGGCGAAGTCGCTATGGACGTAGTACTCATGGCCGAGGAGCTCGGCGACGGCAACGGAGATATCGTAGGGCTCACCGCCGTAGCGCTTGACGTGTTCCTCGTCGCCTTCGTGGATGTCTTCCGGCCGGATGCCGAAGATGATCTCGTGGGCGTTCTCGAGAGCCGCCTCGTCGGCCTTGAGCTTAGCTTCGGCCTGCTGGAGACGGGAAGCCGCGGCTTCGTCCTTGGTGACTTCCGATTCGGACTGGATCTTGCTCATCGCGGCCTTGTCGGCTTCGATCTCGGCCTTGTAGAAGGCTTCGTGGGCCTTGACCCATTCCTCGGGGCACTTGATCTTCTTGCCGTTGCCGAGGATGACATAGCCATTCTCGTAGGTGGCCTTCATGAGGTTCATCGACGGGGAGCCGATGAAGCCGGCGACGAAGACGTTGGCCGGCTTGTTGTAGATCTCGATCGGGGAGCCGATCTGCTGGATGTGGCCGAGCTTCATGACGACGATCCTCGAGGCCATGGTCATGGCTTCGGTCTGGTCGTGGGTGACGTAGATGGTCGTCGAGCCGAGGGCCTCGTGGAGCTTGATGATCTCCGAGCGCATCTGGACGCGGAGCTTCGCGTCGAGGTTGGAGAGCGGCTCGTCCATGAGGAAGACCTTGGCGTTACGGACGATGGCCCGGCCGAGGGCGACCCGCTGCCGCTGGCCGCCGGAGAGGGCTTTCGGCTTCCGGTCGAGGTATTCCTCGATCTGGAGGATCTTGGCGGCGCTATGGACGCGCTCGTCGATCTCGCTCTTCGGGAGGTGGCGGATCTTGAGGCCGAAGGCCATGTTGTTGTAGACCGTCATGTGCGGGTAAAGGGCGTAGCTCTGGAAGACCATCGCGATGTCGCGGTCCTTCGGGGAGCGGTCGTTGCTGTACTCGCCGTCGATGTAGAGCTCGCCGGAGCTGATGTCCTCGAGGCCGGCAATCATACGGAGGGTCGTCGACTTGCCGCAGCCCGAGGGGCCGACGAAGACGATGAACTCCTTCTTCTTGATGTCGAGGTTGAAATCGAAGACGGCCTGGACGCCGTTGTCGTAGATCTTGTCGACGTGGCGGAGCGAGACGTAGGCGAGGTCGTTCGGGACTTCGCGGGTCGCTTCCTTCTTGTCTTCTTTCTTCGCGGGGGCGGCTTTCTCTTCCGCCGGGGCCGTGGTTTCTTCGGCTTTCGCCTTCTTCTTGAATAAGTTCATCGAACTCCTTTTCCGGGGGTCGTTCCCCCTATGGCTGAGGCGATTATATGAAAGCGCTTGCAGGTTGTCTAGTGCACTGTGCACAAATCGAAAATCAATAGACCCGGTCGAAACTATCCCGCTTTTTGTTGATCAAGGGCCTGAGCAATGCGCAAGGGCATGTAAAAAGCCCCATCTAGGGGCCAATCGTTCATGATATGTACCCCAAATCCTGGACAAGTTGATCGGATTGTATCATAAGGCCCTCATGGATGCCTCCCGGTATTTCGC
>CALVSB010000030.1 GCA_944358895.1 uncultured Bacilli bacterium
GGGAGATGCCTTTTTCCATGCCCGGGCCCGGGCATGGAAGGCTAGGCATTATGTCTCACATGTCTTGAACATACACAGAGTTCCGAAAGGCCGGTAAATCGGTCCTTTTGGTAGCTGGCGGCGGCTTTTACTGCTGGCGGGTGGGCATTTTGAAAAGGCGCACTCTTAGATTGATCCGCGACGTTTTTGCGGTAAGGGGACGTTTGTCTGAGAGTTCAAGTCTACGAAAACAAATAATTTAAGGGACTTCTGCAGCTGATATTTTTTATAAATATCCTAAATTTGCTGCCTTTTTGGCGAAAGCACTTTCCTAAGCGCCTTGCCCCAAAGGAAAAAGATGGTGCGGTATAATCGGCTCGTATGGATGAGCTTGATACGAAACGTTTTATCGTCGTCGAAGGCGCGAGGGAAAATAACCTCAAGAATGTATCTTTGACGATCCCGAAGGATACACTGACGGTCTTCACCGGCCTCTCCGGTTCCGGCAAGTCGACCTTGGCTTTCGATACCATTTATGCCGAAGGGCAAAGACGCTATGTCGAAAGTCTTTCCCCTTATGCCAGGCAGTTCCTTGGCGGGGTCGACAAGCCGGATGTCGATAGCATCGAAGGCCTATCCCCGGCTATCTCTATCGACCAGAAAACGACGTCCCATAACCCTCGTTCGACTGTTGGGACGGTGACGGAAATATATGATTTCCTCCGTCTTCTTTTTGCTCGGGTCGGCGTTCCTTATTGCCCCGATCACCATATTCCCATCACGGCCATTACCCCGGTGGAAATGGCCAAGACCGTTCTCTCTTATCCAGCCGGCAGCAAGCTCATCCTTTCAGCCCCGGTTGTAAAGCACGAGAAGGGAACGCACAAAGATACAATCGATTCTTTGCGAAGTCGCGGTTTTACCCGGGTTCGGATCGACGGCGAGGACTATCTCATCGAAGAAATTCCGGACCTCGAGAAAAACAACCGTCACGACATCGACGTCATCGTTGACCGCCTCGTCGTCAAGCCCGGCATCGAATCCCGGGTGAGTGAGGACGTCGAGCTCGCTCTCGACCAGTCGCACGGCTATTTGAAGATCCGCGACGAAGAAGGGAAGGAGCGCCTCCTTTCGAGCAAGCATTCCTGCCCCATTTGCGGCTTTTCGGTTCCCGAACTCGAGCCCCGGCTTTTCTCCTTCAATGCCCCGCTTGGCTATTGCCCTTCGTGCAAAGGCCTTGGCATCTCGCGGACTGTTTCCGAGGATCTCCTGGTCCCCGACAAGAGCAAGAGCATCAACCAAGGATGCATCCGTTTTTATAAGAATGTCGTCGGCACGAGCAATCTCGACTGGCAGAATTTCGAGTATCTCCTCGACTACTACCATGTCCGGAAAGATGTTCCCTACAAAGAGCTGACGAAGAAGGAACGCGATGTCATCTTGAATGGCAGCGACCGCCCGCTTCCCCGGACCATCGTCAGCAGCGGCGGCAATACCATGCACCCGAGCGGCCGAATCGAGGGGGTCAAGGAAAAGATCGAACGGCTTTACCTCGAGACGAAGAGTAAGTGGATGCTTGACTACTATGAGTCGTTCATGAAAGACGATGTCTGCCCGAAGTGCCATGGGGCCAGGCTCAACGAAGAGGCCCTTTCCGTTTACGTGGCCGGGAAAAACATCAAGGAAGTCACCGACCTCACCGTCGACGAGCTTCTTTCCTACGTGAACGAAGTGCGCGCCGGGCTGAGCGAGAACGAGCGGAAGATCGCCGAGCTGGTCCTCAAGGAAATCGAGGGCCGGGCCAAATTCCTCCTCGACGTCGGCCTCGACTATCTGACCTTGTCGCGGCTGGCGATGACCCTTTCGGGCGGCGAGGCCCAGCGGATTCGGCTGGCCACCCAGATCGGCAGCCGCCTGACCGGCGTTCTCTATGTCCTCGACGAGCCCTCGATCGGCCTCCATCAGCGCGACAACGGGAAACTCATCAAGACCCTGAAGGAAATGCGCGATCTCGGAAACACCCTCATCGTCGTCGAGCACGACGAGGAGACGATCCGGAATGCCGACTATATCGTCGACATCGGCCCGGGAGCGGGCATCCACGGCGGGCAAGTGGTAGCGACCGGCTCGGTCGAAGACATCGAAAAGTGCCCGCAGTCGGTGACCGGCGACTACCTCGCGGGAAGGAAATTCATCCCGGTCCCGCGGCAGCGTCGGAAAGGCAACGGCAAGAAACTCGTTCTCAAAGGGTGCCGCTGCCACAACCTCAAGAACATCGACGTCGAGTTCCCGCTCGGGAAGTTCATCGTGGTGACCGGCGTCTCCGGTTCGGGCAAGAGTTCCCTTATCAACGAGACCCTGGCCAAAGTCCTTCAAAAGGAAGTCAATGGCACCGATGTCACGCCGGGCGAATATCGCGAAATCAAAGGCAAAACCCTCGTCGATAAACTGATAAACGTTACCCAGGAGCCGATCGGGCGGACCCCGAGGAGCAATCCGGCGACCTATACCGGGGTCTTCGACGACATCCGGGCTCTCTTCGCCGAGACACCGGAGGCTAGAGAGCGCGGCTACGACAAGGGCCGCTTCTCGTTCAACGTTCCGGGCGGGCGCTGCGAAAAGTGCGGCGGGGCCGGAGTCACCTATGTCCCGATGAACTTCTTGCCCGATGTCTACGTCAAGTGCGACGAATGCGAGGGGAAGCGATACAACGAAGAGACGCTGCGCTGCCTTTACAAGGGAAAGTCCATCTACGATGTCCTCGAGATGAGAGTGGAGGAAGCGGTCGAGTTCTTCAGCGCCCGCCCCCAGATCGCCAGGAAGATCCAGACCTTGGTCGACGTCGGCCTTGGCTACGTGAAGCTCGGCCAGCCGGCGACAACCCTCTCCGGCGGCGAGGCCCAGCGGGTCAAGCTGGCCAGCGAGCTGCAGAAGCGGCCGACCGGGAAGAGCGTCTATATCCTCGACGAGCCTTCTACCGGCCTTCACAACGACGATGTCAAACGTCTCATTTCCGTCCTCAATGCCATTGTCGACCACGGGGACACGGTCATCGTCATCGAACATAACCTCGACATCATCAAGGTGGCCGATTACATCATCGACCTCGGCCCGGAAGGCGGTGATAAGGGCGGCTATGTCGTCGCTCAGGGGACGCCGGAGGAAGTGAGCAAGGCCGAGGCTAGCTATACCGGCCATTACCTCAAGCAAGTTTTGGCGGACGCGGTGGCAAAAGGGCAACTCTCCTAGTAGACTACCTACGATATGAATACCGAATCGATCGTTGCTTTGGTTATCGGCGCCCTGCTTGTCCTCGGCGGCGGTTATCTCTTCTATTCGAAAATCGCGGCCTTCAACAAGGCCGAGACCATCATTTCCTACCGCAAAAAGCCTCTCTATTTGTCGTTAGCGGGAGCCGCCCTTCTCGGGGTTGGCTTCCTTCTTTTTGCCTTGACTTTCTTTTTGGCCAATCCTTCCTGGGCCGCAATGGACGTTTATCCGAAGGAAAGCGTCTTCGCCGGGGAAGCCATCAACTATTCCCTGTACCTAGCGAGCGCCCTCATCGGGGCCTTCGTCTTCGGCTTTGCGGCCACGATTCTCGTCGGGATGGTTTCAATCCGCCTCAAGAAGGAAAAGATGGACGATGCGACGAGGAAGTTCGTGAACGTGCTTCTTTACTGTTCGATTCCCGTCACGGTCCTTTCCTTCATCCTCGGGACGTCGGGGCTCGGGCCCTATATCACCTACCCGCTCATCTCGGGCATCGGCTTCGGTGACGAAGGCGTTTACTGGCTTCGGGCCGGCGAAAGGCATAGCGGCGGCCTCCACATTACCTGGTACGCCATTTGCTACCTTCTCGGGGTGGCCCTTTGCTATGTCATCTGCGACCATGCGCTCTATAAGCGCTACCACAAGCACGGCATCATCGATACCCTCGTTCTCGTTGCCTTCCCGGCCGGCATTGTCGGCGGCCGCATTTGGTATGTCGTCGGCAACTGGAACCGCGAGTTCGCGGGACGCCCTTGGTACAGCGTCTTCGAAATCTGGAATGGCGGCCTCACCATCCTCGGCGGGGCAGCGGCCGGCATCATCGTCGGCTTCCTCTTCCTCAGGTTCCGCCGGAAATATGTCGATCCCCGCTGGGCGGTCGACGTCATCGTTCCGACGATCCTCCTGGCCCAGTTCATCGGGCGGTGGGGCAACTTCTTCAACTGCGAGGTTTACGGGCAAGCCGTGAGCGTCAGCGGCTGGAACTTCCTTCCCAACTGGCTCCTCGAGCAAATGCACGTCTCCAATAGCGGGGCTTTGCTCCCGGCCGGGCAGATTTACGTGCCGCTCTTCCTCATCGAAGGCGTCATCAACCTCGTTGGCTATTTCGTCATTGCCAAAGGGCTTCCGGCCCTCTTCAAGAAGAAGTTGGTCGGCGGCGATCTCGGCGGTGCCTACTTTGTCTGGTACGGCCTCGTCCGGATGGTCATGGAACCAATGCGGGACTCTTCCTTCAACATGGGGACCGACGGCGCCTGGAGTGTCGTCAACTCGATGGCCTATATCCTCATTGGGGCGGCCATCATTCTCTATCTCCATCTCCACGATGCCTCGGTCAAGAAGGAGGGGACCCTGCCCTATGCGGTTTCCTTCCTCGTCTTCGCAGCCTTGCCCTTTGCCCTTTTGGCCCTTCCTTCCCTCAATATTGTCGACGGTTCGGAAATCGTCGTCTACGGCGGCTACGAAGTCATCTTCGGCGGCCATGCCCCTGCCTATCTTGCTGCCTTCGTTTTCCTTTCTTTTTCCTTCCTCCTTTCGGCCGCGGCCCTCGTTCTTTCCCTCCTTTATCGGAAAGGAATCGTCTCCTACCGTGTGAAAGTCGACCGCTTGGCCCTTGGCCAGACCAAGGGAAGCCCGACCTCTTTCGGCCTCGATAGCTTGGCCCTTTATGCTGACTTCCTCGTCGGGATCATCGCGGCGATTCTCTTCTTTGCCGGGACGAGCTCCCTCGGAAGCGATTACCTTGTCGGAAACGAGGCGATGGCGAATCTCTCCTACGGCTTCGCCCTTTCGGCCCTCTTCCTCATCGCCGGATCGCTGCTCCCCCTCATCGAACTGTGGGGACGCTATGACCACAACAAAACGCTTCGGCGGGAGGCCGAAACCTCTGTCCAGGCTCTTTGAGGGCAAACTGCTCATCCTCGACATGGACGGGACGAGCCTCGACAGCGAGCTCTTGGTCGTCGCGACGTGGCTCAAGGTTTTCGCCCGCCTCGACCCGAAAAGGAAACTCACGCTTCGAGAGCTCGAGGCCTTTTCGGGGCCTCCTCTTCTCGATTCGTGCCGGAAATGCTTTCCCGACCGCGACCCCCTCGAGGTCGAAAAGCTCTACATCGAGGAAGCCGACCCTCTTTATCCGACCTTGGCCAACCTCTTCCCAGGCGAGCGGGAAGCTTTGGCCCGGCTCAAGGAAAACGGCTGCAAATTGGCCATCAACAGCAACAAATTGCACGCCCAGGCGGTGATGGCCCTCGAGGAGCAGGGCATCGCTTCCCTCTTCGATGCCGTGGTGGCTGGGGGCGATGCCCCGATGAAGCCCGACCCCGCCGGGGTCAACCGTATTCTTAAGGAACTTGGCATCGAAAAGGAAAACGCCGTCTATCTCGGCGACTCGTCCTTCGATGCCCTGACAGCCCGCAACGCCGGGATTGCCTCTTTCCTCGTCCGCTTCTATCCGCGCTCGATTCCGAAAGAACTAACGCCCGATCGCTATGTCGATTCGTATAAAGAATTGCCGGAGGTACTTCGTTCATGGTGGAAATTGACGCACTGATCATCGGCGCCGGCCCGGCCGGCCTCTCCGCGGCCATCTATCTCAAGCGGGCCGGGGCTTCTTTCCTCTTGCTCGACAAAGGCGCTCCCGGCGGCAAGCTCAACAACATCCACGAAGTGGCCAACATGCCGGGGTTTCTCCCCGTCTCGGGCTATGACCTCGCCGTCTCACTATACAAGAGCGTCGAGGCTACCGGCGTCGAGCTGACCTACGGCGAGGTCCTTTCCGTCAAGAAAGAGGGGGACCTTTTTGCTGTCCATACCGACGTCGAGGATTACCTCGTGAAGGGAATCATCGTGGCGACCGGCTTCGTCTACCAGCCCTTGATCCCGGGCGAAAAGGAACTCCAGAACCACGGGGTCTCCTACTGCGCGACCTGCGACGGCCCGCTTTACCGGGGCCAGGAAGTCCTTGTCTATGGCGAAGGGAGCCGGGCCGAGGAAGAAGCTTCCTACCTATCCTCCATCTGCTCGAAGGTTTATTTCCTTTCCAAAGGCGAAGCCGACGGCAAGGAGATTCCTCCCAATGTCGAGCGCCTTTTCCATGCCGAAGTGCTCGCCTTGAAGGCAGAGAACGGGGAAATCGCCGTCAAAACCCTCTTAAGTGGCACGGAAAAGGACCTTAAGGTCAAGGCGGTCTTCCCCCTTTACGGCGAAAAGAGCGCCCTTTCCTTCCTCGGCGGCCTCGGGGTCGAGGAGGAGCGCGGCTTCATCGTTGTCGACGACACGATGGCAACCTCGGTCGAGGGGCTTTATGCGGCCGGGGACATCGCCAAGAAAGGCCTTCGCCAGGTGGTGACCGCCCTTAGCGACGGGGCGGTGGCCGGAAACGCCCTTGCCGCCTACCTCCGGAGGAAAAAGCGTGGATAAGCTGAAACTCGTTCTCCTTTCAGGGCTCCTCGGGGCTGGCAAGACGACGGCCCTCCTTTCCTTCGAGGAACAGGGCTATCAGACGATCATGGATTTGCCCGGGGAGCTATTGCCCTCGCTCCTTCTTTTGATTCTCAACCATCCGCAGGTTTACCAGAAAACGGCGGTTTCCGTTCCGATCGTCGACCTGAAGAAAGCGGTCGATGCCGTCCGTTCGGACAGCCGCTTCGAACTTCTTTCAATCGGCCTCACGGCCGGGCGCGACGAGCTTCGGAAACGCTATCGTCTCACAAGGCACACCCATCCCCTCGAAAGCAAGGGTCTTTCCAAGGAAGAATGCCTCGACCGCGACCAGGCGGCTTTCGAGAAATGTCGCCCGTCCTTCGACTATGTCATCGACACCTCCTTCCTTTCGAACGTCGAACTCAAGGAACGCCTCGCTTCTCTCGTCGGGGAAAAGGGCCCGACCATCCTTTTCGAGAGCTTCGGCTTCCAATACGGCCTCCCGCTCGACGCCGACGTCGTCCTCGATGCCCGGATGGTACGGAATCCTTATTGGGTCGAGTCGCTTCGCCCGCTTTCCGGCCTCGATGAGCCGGTCCGTTCCTACATCGAAGAAGATCCCCTGACCGAAGAGTTCATGAAGATGGCCCTCGAAGCGGCCCATCTGTCCTATGCCTCGGCTCTTCATGACGGGCGCCATCTCGTCGTCTTTGCCGTCGGCTGCTCGGGCGGGCAGCACCGAAGCGTCTATTTCGCCTCCCGCCTGCACGATGAATTCAAGGAGGGCAAGAGCCTCATCTTCCATCGGGAAGAGAAACGGCATGGCCACTATGGTCGCTGACGCCCCCTACTCCTTTGCCGAGTACGCCAAGGAAGAATGCGCGGCCCTCCAGCGGGGGAGCGAGGCCTCGCTTTCCCTCCTTTCTTCCTACTTCCGCCTCCGCGGGAAAAGCGAAGAAGGAGCGGTGGTTTTCTATAGCGAGCACGCCCAGATTGCCCGCGCTCTTTACGAACGGATCAAGGAAGCCTTCGGGGAACGGGCGCGCTTCGCCTACCTCCGGGGCAAGGGCTATCTTTCCCGCCTGCTTTACAAAGTCATCCTCGACGACCCGGACGGCCGCTATCTTTCCCGCCTCTCCCTCCGGGAGGGCGACATCGATCCCTCCCTCGTCGCGGGGGAGAAGAAGGAAGCGGCTTATCTCGCCGGCGCCTTTTTGGCCAGCGGTTCCGTTTCCTCTCCCTCGAGCAGCAACTACCACCTCGAGATCAGCGTCCCGCGGGAGGAGGCGCCCGCGCTCCTCAAGGTGCTTCAGAAAGCCGGTCCGCGCTTTCCCTTCAAGTCGACCAAGCGGGGCCACAAGGACGTCCTTTACCTCAAGAAAAGCTCTTCCATCAGCGACTTTCTCGTCTATGTCGGGGCTCAGGAAAGCTGCCTTCGGTTCGAAAACGCGCGGGTTGACCGCGAATTTGCGGCGATTTCCAACCGTTTCTCCAATTTGGACGGGGCCAATTACCGCCGGAGCTACGAAGCCGGGGAGAAACAGCTAAAGGCCATCGAGCGGGCTTCCCGGAATCCCCTTTACCTGTCGAATAACCCCAAGCTGGCGGTCCTCATCGCCCTTCGAAAGGAAAACCCCGATGCCTCGATGAGCGAGTTGGCCAAGTTGCTTGGAGAAAAGACCGGCACGACCGTGAGCAAAAGCAACGTCAACCATCTTTTCCGAAAACTGCTTGAAGACTTCGGGGGGAACGAAGATGCCTAGCTTCCGGGAAGGGTTCCTCCTTTTCCTTGGGGCTCGGGTTGCCTATCTCCGAAAGGAAAAGAAGATGAGCCAATTGGAACTGGCCATCGAAAGCGGCGTCTCGAAAAGCTATCTGAGCGACCTCGAGCGGGGCAAGAGAAACCCTTCGGCTTTGACCCTCCGGCGGATTGCCCTCGCCCTCCATGTCGACCCGGGCAAGCTCCTGGAAGGCCTTTGAGAGCGAATTCCCCTTTTGTTTACTTGTTAGGATTGAGCGACCTTCGATTAGCCATAGGCTAAGGGGAGAAAATCGCTAAATCGGTAAATACTTCTAAATAGCAGGGGGTTAGCCTATAATCTTTTTGCGGTTTCATAAGGAGGACATAATCGAAATGTCAATCAAACTCGCAATCAATGGGTTCGGCCGCATCGGCCGGCTCGCTTTCCGGAGGGCCTACGAAGTCGGTGGCTTCGAAGTCGTTGCCATCAATGACCTCGTCGATGCCAAGACCCTCGCCTATCTCCTCAAGTACGACACGACCCAGGGGAGCTGGCACGTCGACGACATCAAGGGCGTCGTCACGAAGGACGAACAGGGCAATGTCCTTGAAAACTACATCGAATTCAAGGGCGTCAAGATCCCGGTTCTCGGCAAGAAGGATCCCCACGATCTCAAGTGGAGCGAGTACGGAGTTGACATCGTTCTCGAGTGCACGGGCCGCCTCAAGAGCCACGAAGACGGCGACGTCCATCTTCACAACGGCGCGAAGGGCGTCATCATCTCGGCCCCGTCCAGCAGCAAGGACATCCCGACCTTCGTCTACGGCGTCAATACCGACAAGCTCACGAAGGACATGACCATCATCAGCGGCGGCAGCTGCACCACCAACTGCCTTGCCCCGGTCGTTCGCGTCCTTCAGGACAAGTACGGCATCAAGGGCGGCTTCATGACGACCGTCCACGCCTACACCAATGACCAGACCATCCTCGACCTCGCGAAGGGCAACCTCCGTCGCGGACGCGCCGCGGCTAGCAACATCGTTCCGACGACCACTGGCGCGGCCAAGGCCATCAACCTCGTCGTTCCGGAGCTCAAGGGCCGTCTCATGGGCGGCGCCATCCGGGTCCCGGTTCCTGCCGGCTCGCTGGTCGACCTCTCGCTCATCCTTGGCAAGAAGACCACCAAGGAAGAAATCAATGCCGCTTTGAAGGAAGCTTCCGAGACCACCCTTAAGGGCGTCCTCGGCTACACCGAAGACGAAATCGTCTCGAGCGACATCATCGGCCGCACCGAAGGCTCGATCTTCGATGCCACCCAGACCGTTGTCTTCGATACCCCCGAAGGCGACGAGCACGTCAAGGTCGTCAGCTGGTACGACAACGAATTCTCGTTCACCTGCCAGTATGTCCGCCTTGCCGGCATCTATGGCAAGATCCTCGGCTGCAAGTAATCCGAGTCTCTTCGGAGGGACCCTTCGGGGTCCCTTTTTCCAACTATTGCCTACTACGTGTTAAAATTGCCTCACAAGCAAAGGAGAACCTAACTGCATGCTTACTGTCGACAATCTCAAGGACCTCAAAGGCAAGAAGGTCTACGTCCGGGTCGATTTCAACGTCCCGCAGAAAAACGGCGTCATCCGTGACAACAACCGGATCGTCGCGGCCCTTCCGACCATCAAGAAACTTCTCGAGGGCGATTCGAGGCTCATCCTCATGTCCCACCTCGGCAAGATCAAGTGGAAGGAACCCGATCCCGCCAAGATCGAGGAAATGAAGAAAGCCAACGACATGGCCCCGGTCGCCAAGGCCCTCGCCGAACTCCTCCCGGGCGTGAACGTCCATTTCTGCCCGGTGACCCACGGGGAAGAACTCAAGAAAGCCGTTGAGGAACTCAAGGACGGCGAAATCCTCCTCGTTCAGAACACCCGTTACGAAAAGGGCGAGGAAAAGAACAACGAAGAACTCGCCAAGGAATGGGCTTCACTCGCCGACGTCTATGTGATGGACGCCTTCGGCAGTGCCCACCGGGCCCATGCCTCGACGGTTGGCGTCCCGACCGCCATGAAGGCGGAAGGCAAGCCGGTCGCCCTCGGCTACCTCATGCTCAAGGAAGTCGAGAATCTCAGCCGCTGCGTCGAGCCGAGCGAGAAAGATCGTCCGTACGTCGCCGTCCTCGGCGGCTTCAAGGTCTCCGACAAGATCAAGGTCATCGACAGCCTCCTCAAGAAGTGCGACAAGATCCTGATCGGCGGCGCCATGGCCTATACCTTCAAGAAGGCCCTCGGCGAGAACGTCGGTTCCTCCCCGGTCGAAGACGACCAGCTCGACTATGCGAAGAAGTGCTACGAAGAGGCCAAAGGCCGCCTTCTCCTTCCGATCGACAGCGTCGTGACCAATCATTTCGACGAAACCCCGGACCGCGACATCAAGACGGTCACCGGCGACATCCCGGACGGCTACGAAGGCTGCGACATCGGCCCGAAGACCGCCGAAATGTACAAGAATGAGCTCAAGAAGGCCCACCTCGTCTTCTGGAACGGCCCGATGGGCGTCTTCGAGCAGAAGGACTTCCAGGCTGGCACCATCGCCATCTGCGAAGCCATCCGCGCCATCAAGGGCGAAGCCTTCACCGTTTGCGGCGGCGGCGACAGCGCCTCGGCCGTCAAACAATTCGGCTACAAGGACGACTTCTCCCACGTCTCGACCGGCGGCGGCGCCTCCCTCGAGATGATCGAGAACGACGGCCACCTCCCGGGCGTCGACGTTTTGAGGTAACTTCGATGCGCAACAAGCTCCTGCTTGGGAACTGGAAGATGAACAAGACGACCACCGAGGCGAAGGAATTCGCCGCGGCGGCCTCTTCGCTCCTCGAAATCGCCTCGGCCCACCATGTCGACATCGGCGTGGCCCCGAGCTTCCTTTCCCTCGAAGCGGTGCGGAAGGCTCTTCCCGCCGCCTTCATCGTGAGCGCCCAGAACGTGAACGAGCACGATCACGGCGCCTACACCGGCGAAGTCTCGATCCCGATGCTCAAGGACATCGGCATCGACTGGGCCATCATCGGCCATAGCGAGCGCCGTTCCTACAACGCCGAGACCTCCCTGGCTTGCAATGCCAAGATCAAGGCGCTCCTAGCGGCTGGCATGACCCCGGTCTATTGCCTTGGCGAGTCGCTCGAGACCTTCGAGAAGGGCGAGACGAAGGCTTTCGTTTCCACCCAACTCAAGGAAGGCCTCAAGGACCTGACTCCCGACGAAGCCCGCAAGGTCATCATTGCCTACGAACCCATCTGGGCGATCGGCACCGGCAAGAGCGCGACCAAGGAAATCGCCGAGGACGTCATCGGCTTCATCCGGCGGACCCTCCGCGAGCACTTCGGGCCGGTCAGCGAGGACATGCGCATCCTCTACGGCGGCTCGGTCAAGCCGAACAATGTGCGCGAATACATGGAATGCCCGAACATCGACGGGGCTCTCGTCGGCGGGGCATCCCTCAACATCGACAGCTATCGGGAACTTCTTGAGGGCATGATATGATCGACCCGATCGAGTCGATGGGCACCGGGGAAGAACAAATCTCCCTCGGTCCCGTCCCGGCCAAGAAGGCCGAGAGCAAACTTCTTGCCAAGTCGATTGGCTTCATGGCCATCGCCCTCCTCGTCACCGGGGTGGTGGGATTCCTCTTCGCCTTCCTCATGGCGACCCTCTTCGGGCAAGGCGGCTATATCAACGACACCGGTTACGTTGTCTTGATGATTACCCTTGTTGCCTCGCTTGTCGTGAGCGTCATCGTGAGCTTTACCTTCACGAAGAACGCCATGACGCGGACGAAGGCTCCCTGGGTCAGCTTCCTTCTCTATAGCGCCCTCGAAGGCATCTTCTTCGGGTCCTTCATCATCATCCCGGGCGTCGATTTCTCGATGATCGGGGAGGCCTTCGGCATCACGGCCCTGGCCTTCGGAGCTTGCTTCCTCATCGGCTACTTCTCGAAGGGGGAGATGAAAATCGCCCTCTTCGTGGCCATGGCTCTCTTCATGGGCGTCGGGGTCAGCTCCATCATCTTCCTCCCCATTTACTTCTTCGGGGGCTACGACGCTATATACCTATATTCTTATATAGTGTCGGTCGTGATCGTGGTGGCGGTGTCGCTTCTTGTGGCCTTCGAGGCCCGCAATATCAAGAAGCTGGCGTCCTCCTCCCTCCTCACGAGCAACAACATCGCCCTTCTCTGCGCGATGGACCTCTATTGCTCCTTCATGATGATCTTCACCCGCATTCTCTATATCCTCCTTCTCTCCAGACGCCGGAATTAATAGGGAAAACGCCGATAAAAAGGCCTAAGTCAACGGAGCCGGGAGCGTGAAAACGCTTTCCCGGCTTTTTTTCTTGCCTTGGCCCGAAATCCGAGCAAAATACGGGCATTGCCGCTCAAAAATAGGCTTGGAGGCAACTCCTCGGACGGCAATTTAGGCCTAAAAACGGACAAGAAAACTTCTTGAAAAAAACCGTTGACAGGCCCCTCTGAAAAGCCTATTCTATCCGAGCACAGCGAATCCGGGGCATCCCCCGGCGGGACACCCCGACGCCGTGCGGAACGATCTTTGAAAACTGAGTAGATGTACAACCTTTATTAAGCAAGACGTCGATTCCTTGTTTGGAA
>CALVSB010000031.1 GCA_944358895.1 uncultured Bacilli bacterium
TCTTGTCTTGTTTGAGCTTGGCATCATAGGAGGCCGCCTCGTCCGTTTTGTTCGCCGCGTCATGCTCGAGGTCCTTGCACATCTCTTCCTCGGATGCGAGATTGCGCTCCGGCAGTTTGTCATAGCCCTTGCTTCGCTGGTCCTCATCGAGGGAGCTGGCTCCGGTGAGGGAGGCGAAGTAGTCGTCGACCCCCTTCTTGGAGACTGCGACTTCCGTGGCGGAACGGGTGCGTAATTTCTTCGCTTCCTCGACGTCAGTGAAACCGTTCTCCGATAGGCTCTTCCGATAAGCTTCGGAAGCGGTCTCGAGGTCGGTATAGGCTTTCTTCAAGCCTGCTTCGGCCTGCACGATTTCCGTCGCAAGGCTGGCCTTTTCGGCTTGGGCCGCGGAAAGCTCGGTCCGAAGGGCTGCCGCCTCTTCTTCAATCTTCACCTTCCGGTTCTCGATTTCACCCTTCCGCGTTTCGAGCGCCTTCTCATCGAGGCCGTCGGTCTCTTGCTTGAGGCTATTAAGAAGCGACTCGGCCTTGGCCTTGGCTTCCTGGGCCTTCGAAACGGCGGCCTGAAGGGCAGGAAGTTCGGCCTCGAGGGTGGCCGCTTCTTGCTCGGCCTTGGCTGCAAGCTTTATGTCCATCTCTTTCTCAGAGACTTTCGCCCGATACTTATCGACGTTCTTCTGAAGATTTTCCTTCTTCATGGCGAGTTTGGCTTCTTCCTCGTTCAAGGTCGAATCGAGGCTCGAAAGCTCGGGCTCGCCCCCGAAGGCTTCCTTGACCCGGGCGAGCAAGCTCTTCCCGAGTTCTTCCCGCCGAGCCGCCTTGGCGTTGGCCGTCGAAGCAGCCTCGCTCATCAAGGCGCTCTTCGTTTCCCGTTCCGTCTCGGCTTCCTTGAAGGCTGACTCGTCGACTTTTGAAGAGAGAGCCGCCGGATGGGGATGGGAAGTCGAGCCGCAGACCGGGCACGGCGCCCCTTCGACGAGGCGGCCGGCCAAAATGCCGGCCTGGCCATCGAGGTAAGCGACGAAGATTTCGCTATATCGATGGTCGGCGGCGAGGTATTCGCCCTTGGCTGCCTCATAGGCTTCTTGAGCCTCCTTCTCGGAAGCGAGGGCTTCTTGGTAGGCGGCGAAATCGCCCTGGAAGCCCTTCAAGGTCTTGCCCGTTTGATTAAGGGTCTCGATGTCTTTCTCGGCGGCGGCGAGGTCAGCCTCGGCCGTCGATTTCTCGTGCTTGGCCCGGAGATCCTGAGCCTCCTTCCGCTTATCGGCCATCGCCTTCTCTTGGGCGGCGACCTTTTCCGCGGCTTTCTGGAGGGAGATAGCAGCCTCGGCCGCTTCCTTCTCCTTCGAGGGGATAGCCTTCACTTTGGAAAGAGCGGTCGCCGTCTTTTCCCCTTCGGCGATGAGCGAGACCTTCTCTTCTTCGAGAAGGGCGATCTTTTTCGACGATTCGAGGGCTTTTTGCAGGCGCTTTTCGGTTTCTGGTTCCTTCGCCTGACTCTCTTTTAACTTGGCGTCGGCCGCGGAAAGGTCCCGTTTGGCCTTCGCTTCCTGCTCATGGGAAAGGAGGACCAACCCGGCCTTGTCGTAACGGTCGTTGGCTTCTTTTTTGGCCTTCATCTCGGCCTCGTGGGGAAGGAGAGCGTCGAGCTTGGCTTTGTTCTCGAGGTAGGCTTTTCGCTTTTCGTCTTCGAGTTGGTGGGCGCTGAAGTCGTCCCGGGCTTTCTTCGCCGCGGCATCGGCGGCCTTCTTGGCGTTGAAGAGGGCATCGCGCTTGATCTGCCGGTCGGCGATGTCGCGGCTGAGGACCTGCCCCACCTCCTTCAGTTTGTCATGCGGGTAGACGGTGCCCGTTGGCGTGGCTTCGGCCCGGATGGCCTTCAGGTGTTCGGGGTTGTCAGTTTCGTATTGCTCGCAGAGGATATCGATCTTGTCCTCGGTCGCCTTCACCTTGTCGCTCAGCTCCTTCGCCTTGGCCCGGAGGTTGTCGGCAAAGCGGTTAAGGATGTCGGTCCCGAGAATGTCGCGGAGCAGGGATTGCCGGGTCTTGGTATCGGCCGTGATGAGTTCCATGAACTTGCCCTGTGGAATCATCGTCGTCATGAGGAACTGGCCGGCATCGAGGCCGAGGAGTTCCTTGATCTTCCTCTCGACTTCCCAGGCCTTGGTAAGCGGATGAGGAAGGCCCTCGCCCGAAAGATTGACCCAGGAGTTTTGCCTGACGAGATCCTTTTTGCGCTTTCCAGGAACCATTTGCAGGGGCTTTCGCTCGATGGTGTAGGTCTTCCCGTGGACGAGGAAAGAAAAGGAAACGAAGGTCTCGTCTTCCTTGGCCGCATAGTGGCTACGCAGTTCCTCGGCGCTTCTTAGCCCGCCGGAGGAGACCCCGTAGAGGGCATACATCATGGCATCGAAGATCGAGGTCTTCCCGGCTCCGGTCTCCCCGTCGACAAGGAAGAGCGACCCCTCGAAGGCCGAGAAGTCGATCGTCTCCTTCCCCTTGTAGGAGAGGAAGGCTTGCATCGTAAGTTTGAGCGGTTTCATCTCTATTCCTCCTCCTTCGACTTCGCGAGCATTTCCTTCACGAGGTCTTTTTGAAATGGAGTCAACTCGGAACTCGTGATGTCCTTATAGAAGGAAGCGAAGAGCTCGGCCCGGTCGATTTTCTGAACGTCCTCGTAACGTCGGGCCCCGCTCGCCGTCTTGATATTGGGGTATTCAAGCCCTGAGGCCAGGGGGTAACAGCCCCGGAGGCGGGCCATCGGCTCGTTTTGGTAAACGGTGTCTTCGAGGACGAAGAAGGCATAATCGTCACGGTGATCCTTCCCCTCGAGAAGATCGTCAAGCTTGCCTTTGAGGATGACGACGTCATGGAGGGGACTAAAGGGCCGTTCCTCGATCGAAACTCCGTTCTCGTTAATGTCAACGATAGTGAAGGTTTTCTTGTAATTGGCCTCCTGCCGGTCGAACTTCAGGATGGCGCCCGGATAACGGATCTTCGGGCTGACGGCCATCGCTTTGTGGATATGGCCGAGCGCCACGTAGTCGAAGGGATCGAAGAGTGAGCATGAGAGAACGTCGCTTCCCCCGATCGCATGGTCTTCCCCACTCATCGTCGGCTGGGTCTCGGTCCCCGAGCCCGTGAGCTTCCCGCTTTCGGGAAGGACGCTTTGGTGGGCGACGAGGACTTTCTTCCGGGAAGAGGAGAGGTCCATCTTTCCGATGATTTCCTTCACCGCTTCTTCGAGGGAGGATGTCTCGAGGCCGAGAGCATCGTTGGCTACCCGGTAGTTCACGAAAGGCAAAAGGAAGAAATCGACCCCGGCAATGGTTACCGGCTTGAAGGCCCCTTGAAGATTGGTCTCGATGTAGATGCCGTGCCTTCGAGCCAGGCCCGAGAGGTAATGGAGTTTCTCCGGGGAATCGTGGTTCCCGTTGATCATAAGGAGTGGGATGCCGCTGGCTTCGACTTTGGCCAGGAAGCGGTCGAGGAGGGCCATCGACTGGGCCGAGGGGGCAGCCGTGTCGTAGATGTCCCCAGCGATCACGATGGCGTCGAGCTTCTCGGAAACGGCCAAGGAAAGAGCCTCGTCTAACGCGTGCTCGTGGTCCTTGGAGAGATCGAAATCCCGGAGTTTCTTTCCGAGATGGAGGTCGGACAAATGGAGGAATCTCATGTCAATATGATATGGCGAGATCTTTTCTTTGTCTTAAAAGACAATCAACAGTATTAAACGATTAGTAGATAATCCCTATTTTATATTGAAAGGAATATTTGCTTAATAGTGGGACAAGTCTTGAACAGGTCGCTTTGATGGGCTAAAGAGAGAACGGTTCCGAATTGTTCCAATCCCATTCGATTCCATGCCAATCGCATACGTCCTCGGCGTATGTCGTCAATAGTTGATTGATTTTTTCAGCGGTAATAACGCCCATTCCTAAGAAAGTTTTAAAATAGGCAAAGTTGAATTTATCGAATATATATCTTGGCATCACTTCTTTTACATCATCATATGTAAACAGCCCATACTTCTCAACATTTGACGCAAATGCTTCGCTATCGATACGTAGATTACCATCAATCCCAGAATACTCAAAGGCATCAAACACTCCTTCCAAATCGTCTGGAATATTTAGTAGACCGTCAACAATCAAATTAACGTTGTATTCACTAACTGGTGAGATCTTAACGACCCGCTCTTTTCTCACAACCACATCAATTAGGACCGTTTCCTCGATCTGCGGGTGGATTCCATCATAGTTAACGGCAACGAATCTTTCACCAATGTGCTTTTTAAATTCTTCGCCGTAATAGATCTCGTACCTGTTCCTTTCGAGATTGAACAATCCGTGCCCTGAAACAACGGCCATGTTCATTCCGTTGCTGAAAGAGAGTTCGATTACATCAAACAACTGCCTTTCATAGATAAAGTTAACAAACAGTTTTTGCCCTTCGAAGCAGCCCGTCCAATGATTGAAACTCATAACCGAATCGGCTTGAGTTAGATCTGCCGCTCTCTTATAAGTTCCGTCGCTCATCATAACCATGGAATCCGGTAGCAAACATTGCTGGGAACCGCCTTGATCGGCAAGTGCATGGCCAGAGTAATACCCCATTCGGAAAGTGTATTCTAACCCAGGCTTTGAATTTTCGTTACCGGCCAAGAAAATCGGGCTAGTGCTTGATGTAGAGTCATTAACCCACTCAGTCGCCGGCTGAGGCAAAAAGTTTTCGTCGTTAGTCGTTATTTCGTTGTTTCCAGTAAAGCCATTCTGGCCGCTCAAAGATATGATGGTATCAGACTGATCCCAATAATACCCAATCCTAAAATAGGAACCTTTCAAAACGGTAAACGAAGAAATTCCGCTCCCTTTTTGATCGTACACTCTATTAAATTCGCCATCCAAGCTATCGGATGTTTCTACGAAGTAGTAAGTGTGACCAGTGCCGGCAGACCATTGGCTTTCATTGTCGCTATACGTTTCGTCTTTATACACCGACAGAGATATTTTCACGCCCTCAGACGGGACAATATGTATATCAAAGTCGTCATCAATGTATATCCAAGAAGAAGCATCATATTCGATTGTCTCACCATTAGATTTAGCAATGGAAACAGACTGCCCGTTGTCAACACTAATGTTGAAAAAGCTCCCATTTTGAACAGTCGCTGTGCCTTCGGAATTAGAATTTACAAGTTCGCTGTTGTAGGCATTCGAACCGTCAGCATTTTCGGAAAGCAAAATCGTGTAGGAGAAGACCGGATTAATAACGTTCTTATCGTAGGTAACATTGATTGAATACGTGGAATGGAAGTTGCCGCTCCAATAATAACTTTCGCCATCAAAAGACGATGAATACAGGCCACCTGCCGAAAATTGTCCGTTAATAACAGAGCTAGTTTCTTTATATAAACCGGTCGCACGGGCTACCACAATCGTACCAGCCGTTCCTTCGTTGACTTCTACCGTCAAATTTTCTTTGCTTGCGTTTGTAAAATCCACGCTTCCGGTACCTGTTTTAGAACTATGTGAAATGTTGCCGCCAACAGCTCCATTACCACTACCATCGCTATTTAATACCAGGGTCCCGTTTACTTTAAAAATAGCATCCGGCTTATTGCTAGAGTCGTAGCTTATACCCAAGGAATCGTCTTTCTGCGGAGCAATTGACGAGTTGTAAAAAGCAGTTGGGCCATCGATTTGAAAAGTTGCTCCGTCTTCGACTAGTACAGATGATCCCATTAAGAATTTAATCATCCTACTATTTCTGAAAGTAGAACCACTCAAAATTATTAAGGACATCTTTGATGAAAAAGGAAGGAAGAATTCCCTAGTATCCATTTCAACATTCACACCAAGAATTCCAATTGAAAAATACAAATAGCCAACGTCTACGTGGCCGTTGATTATGATGTTTGTAGGATTGCTGTTTGTATCTCTTGAACTATATCGTGGATCAGACGGCTTGTATTCCAATGAAAGGCCGCCAGAAGTAAGGTAAAGAAGCGATGTCTCTGACGTCTTGCTAGAAATAATCAGAAAATCTTCCATTAATGCGATGTTGCTGGGGCCAACGACAATGGTCGTGCCAAACAAATCCGTCCCGGCCATGAAACGCGTAAAAGTTTGCAATGACTGGAAGTCAAAGACATTAAACGGGCTGATATTTGCATCAAGAGCGCCAGTAAGACCGCCGGCAGTTTTTAAATCGTAAAAAGCAATTGAGGTATAAACGGTCGATCCGCTTTCGGCAAGAACGTAGCGCTCGCTGTCAAACTCATTTTCATATTGTCCCTCATATTCAGGCATGCCCGAATTTTTAGCTGTTTCATAATCCTCTTTTACATATCCGTAACAGTTAAAAAGGGATCCCGATCGGCAAACTATCGATGACGAATCACCCAAATTGATTTCCGAATAATATCCGTTGTTTCCATTGTATGAGATTGCTCCTCCGAGATTCAATGTTCCAAGTACGACTATGTCGGCACCGTTTCTCATGTTGACAAGACATGAACGATACGTGCTCACTTTTGAGTCGTTGGCATCCCCAAGTGTGTTTCCGTACAAGTTTCGGTCATCGGCGCTTTCTGGTTTAAAAAGAGGGGACTCGAGTATGTTTCCTGACGAATCGTTTGAATCAAAAGAAGGACCTACAAAAGGAATCGTAAGTGTTATGCCCGAACGAATTTCCAATGTTTCATAACAATCGATGGTAGAATTTACGTATGTGACAATTTCTTGAGAAGAGGTGGCATTGTCTAGTGCCGCCTTTAATGTCCTGTACCTAACACCCGTATCTGCGTTGTAACAGACGTAGGGAGGCGTCTCATCCAGAATTGCCGTTATATTTGATTGTTCCAGCTCGTTTGAAACAACCCAAGAGGAACTAGCCAATGGGAAAACAAAGGCGAAAAGCAGAAGCACGCTCGAAACAATCCGTCTGAGGATCAACTTTACTTTAGACATTAATTGATGACTCTAACTCTTATTGAGAACGATGGTTTGTTATCTTCGTCAAAACCGTTTCCCAAATGTAGAAATTTCGAGTTGAATGCATATGTAAGCTGAGCTTTTGTAGAATTTTCGGAAGCAGGTATCCCTTCAACCGTGAAAATTGAACGAATAACTTCACTCCCTTGGATTCCATCTAAATCAACATTCGAAACTTCTGCTGACGATACCTCCAATTCCTGACTAGAGAAGGTAAGCGAAACATCATCCAGAGTGTAGGATGAATCGTTGAATATTGTTGATCCATTAAGGAGAAGGTCAGCTTCAAAAACACTATTTGAAAAATCACAGTCGTTACTGACTACAAAATAAAAGGTCAGCAAACCGGTGGGAACAATCTTCCCATCTTTAACAAAGCCTTCGCCACAAAAACTAAAAACTGAAAAACCCGTTCCGTTATAGGAAGTGTCAAGTTCTAAAAGAACTTTTACATCGCCAACACCTACATTGAAATTGGCGCTTCCGTCAGTAATTGTCGTTCCTGAGTCAAACAAAAATGAGGCAAATCCGACCGAAACTAGCGAAAGAGCTGATAAGCAATAAAGAAACCCCCCCCAACTAATTTTGGTATCCGGCTTTGCCTTTTCACGTCGTTAATATACCATGAAAGTTCAAAAACTTAACATTCGAAGAAACTAGAACGACTTGATGAAATTGCGAAAGTTTAAATCCTCATCGCGACGTCGTAGGCGCCCCAGATGACGGTCCGGAGGTTGCCCACTTGTTTGCAATCACCGACCAAATGAATCCGGTGACCCCCTTTCGCGAGCGGCGTCGGGACGTAGCCGATGCAGGTGATGACCGAATCGGCGGCGACGGTTTCCCTCCGCCCGTCCTTATGGGCAACGACAATCTCCCCGTCGGCGATTTTCTCGAGGGTACTCTCGAGGTAAAGCGGCGTCTTATGGAGGGCGAAGTACTCGCGGAGATAGGAGGAATTGGCCAAGCAAACGCCTTTCTGCTTGATGAGGTCGTCGCTCATCTCGACGATGAGGGGTTCTTTCCCCTCGAGAGCCAGCTCGTAGGCGATTTCACAGCCGGTGAGTCCGCCGCCGATGACGGCGACTTTGCTCCCGACCGCCTTGGCCCCGGTGAGGAATTCGATGGCTTCCACCGCCTTTTCGCTCCCTTCGCAGCGGAGATGCCGCGCCCTCGAGCCGGTCGCCACGACGACGTCCTTCTCCTTGAGGGAGGCGATGTCCTTGATCTCGGTATTGAGGTGGATCTCGATACCGAGGTCCTTCATCTGGAGCTCGTACCATTTCTCGAGTTCCCGGAGCTTTCCCTTGTAGGAGCACGAGGAAGCCGCAAGAAAGACGCCGCCGAGATGGTCGCTCTTCTCGTAGATGACCGGCGTATGGCCCCGCTTCCTAAGGACGCGGGCGGCTTCCATCCCGCCGATGCCGCCGCCGATGACCGCCACCCGCTTCGGGTGCTTGGTCGGCTCGATGTAATGGACTTTCGTCTGCATCGTCTCGGCGTTGACCGCGCACCGCGACATATGGAGGGTGTCGCTCAGATCCTGGTCGTTGGCGACCCCTTTGTAGTGGGCAAAATTGAAGCAGCCGGCATGGCAGCAAATGCAGGGCCGGATTTCCTCGGGATGGCCTTCGAGGAGCTTGGTGACCCACTCCTCGTCGGCGAGGAACTGGCGGGCGACGCCCATCGCGTCGATTTTCCCTTCGGCAATGGCCTCGGCCGAAACATAGGGATCCATCCGCCCGGCCGCGACGACCGGCACGTGGACGTGGGGCTTCAGTTCCTCCACTTCCTTGAGGTTCGTGTTCTCGGGCATGTAGATCGGCGGATGGGACCAATACCAGGCGTCGTAGGTGCCGTTGTCGCAGTTCAGCATGTCGTAGCCGGCTTCCTCGAGGAGCCTAGCCGCGGCAATCCCTTCGACGAGGTCGCGCCCGACCTCGACATAGTCCTCATCGGGGAGGGCGCCCTGGCGGAAGCCCTTGGTCTTGCTAACCACCGAGTAACGGAGGGAGACGGGATAGTCTTCCCCACAGCTCTTCTTGATGGCCTTCACGATTTCGATCGGGAAGCGGAGGCGGTTTTCGAGGCTTCCGCCGTACTCGTCGGTCCGCTGGTTGGTGTACTTCATGGCGAACTGGTCGAGGAGGTAGCCTTCGTGGACGGCGTGGACCTCGATCCCGTCGACGTCCGCGTCCTTACAAAGCTTGGCCACCCGGGCGAAGGAATCGATGAAGTGCTTGATCTCCTTCTTGGTGAGGGGCCGGGCCGGGGTCTTGTCGCTCCAGCGGTTGGGGTTGGCGCTGGCCGAGGCGGTGAGGAAGTCGACGTCCATGAAGGGCTTGGCCAGAACCCTAAGGACCTTGTTGCCGTAGATGGTTTCCATCAAATGGTTGACGGCCATCGAACGTCCGAAGCCGGCGGTCAGCTGGATGAACATCTTGGCCCCGTAGCGATGGATCTCGGCCATGAACTTCTTTAGGGTTTTGTACATCCCTTTGTTCGAATAGAGCCATTGGCCGCCGAGGGGGTTATATAGAGGGGCGATGCCCGGAAGGATGAGGCCGACGTTGTTCTTGGCCTTCCCGAGGAGGAAGTTCGCGGCTTCCTTATCGAAATGGGGGCGTTCCATCCAGCCGAAGATGGAGGTCCCGCCCATCGAGGTCATGACGATGCGGTTTTTGATTTCGCAGTTGCCGATGTGCCAAGGGGTGAAGAGCGGCTCGAGTCGTTTATCCATGGTTGTCTCTCCTGTCTTTGAGACAATTGTAATCTCTGATCGTTGCTAGAGCCACTGCCCTCGCCCCTTCCCTTTCGCATAGCGAAAAGGCAAACTAGTCCCATGAGAAAGCCCATCCTTCCGCCCGACCACATCGAGGTTCGGGGCGCCCGTGTCCACAACCTCAAAGGGGTGGACGTCGACATTCCTCTCCATCGACTCGTGGGCATCGCCGGGGTTTCCGGCTCCGGGAAGTCGTCCTTGGCCCTCGGGGTCCTTTATAGCGAGGGCTCGCGCCGCTACCTCGAGGCCCTTTCGACCTATACGCGGCGGCGGATCAGCCAGGAAGGGCGTAGCGACGTCGACCTCGTCAGGAACGTCCCTTCGGCCATCGCCCTCCATCAGCGGCCCAATGTCCCCGGCATCCGCTCGACCTTCGGGACGATGTCGGAATTAAATAACATCCTCCGCCTCATCTATTCGCGCCTCGGGAGCCACCGCTGCCCCAACGGGCATCTTTGCCCGCCTTCCCGCGACGTCGCCCTCATGAAGGCAACCGTCTGCCCGACCTGCGGGGTTTCCTTCTACGGCCCCGGGGCCGAGGAGCTTTCCTTCAATTCCTCCGGCGCCTGCCCCTCTTGCGGCGGAACCGGCTTCAAGCTGACCGTCGACCGGTCGAGCCTCGTCCCCGACGAGAGCCTGACCCTCGAAGAAGGGGCGGTCGCCCCCTGGAACTCCCTCATGTGGACCCTCATGGTCGACGTGGCCAAGGCCATGGGCGTCCGGACCGACGTCCCCTTCAAAGATCTCACCCCGGAAGAGAAGGCCATCGTCTACGACGGCCCGATGGAAAAGAAGCACATCCTTTATCGCAGCAAGAAGACCGAGGAATTCTGCGAGCTCGACTTCACCTACTACTCGGCGGTCAATACCGTCCTCAACGCCCTCTCCAAAGCCAAGGACGAGAAGGGAATGAAGAGGGTCAGCCGGTTTCTCAAGGAAGAGCCCTGCCCCGATTGCCATGGGACGAGGCTCTCAGAAAAGGCTCGTTCCTCCTTGGTCCGGGGGCTTTCCCTCGACCAGGCGGGCGAGATGCCGTTAAGCGAGCTCGTGCCTTGGGTCGAGGGCATCCCTTCGAGCATGCCAAGCGACATGCTCGAGATGGCAAATGGGCTGGTCAAGGAATTCACGCGGATGGCCAAGCGCCTCGTCGACCTCGGGCTCGACTATCTTTCCCTCTCCCGCTCCGGGAGCACTCTCTCGACCGGGGAACGCCAGCGGGTCGAACTGGCGAGGGCCGTCCGAAGCGAGACGACCGGGGTCCTCTACGTCCTCGACGAACCGTCGATCGGCCTCCACCCCCATAACGTCGACGGGCTCCTCGGCGTCTTCGACGATCTTCTCTCCCAAGGCAATTCGATCGTCATGGTCGACCATGACGAAAGGATCCTCTCCCATTCCGACCACCTCATCGAGCTCGGCCCCAAGGCCGGGGCGGAGGGCGGAAGGATCGTAAGCCAAGGAACGGTCGAGGAAGTAAGCAAGGACCCCGATTCCCTCATCGGCCCCTTCCTAAGCGGCCGGGAAAAGGTCCGCGTCCGGCCGAAAGTCGATCCCTCGCGGCTCTTTGAACACGGTTCCATCCATCTTAAAACGTCGGAAATCCATACCGTCCATCCCTTGGACGTGAGCATCCCCCGGGGGCGGCTAGTGGCCGTGACCGGGGTCTCCGGCTCGGGGAAGACGACGATGGTTCTCGAGTCGTTGGTACCGGGTTTGCAGGCGAAAATCGCCGGCGAGCCCCTGCCCAGCCACGTCAAAGAACTCGAGGCCGAGGGAATCAGGCGGGTCAATCTCATCGACGCCACCCCGATCGGGGCCAACGTCCGTTCGACGGTCGCCACCTATAGCGGCGTCCTCGACGACCTAAGGAGCGCCTATGCCCGGACCCCGGCGGCCAAAGCCGCGGGGCTGAAGGCCGGCGACTTCTCCTACAATAGCGGCTCCCTCCGCTGTTCAGAGTGCGACGGGACCGGGACCATCACCCTCGACGTCCAGTTCCTGCCCGACATGGACATCGCCTGCCCAAGCTGCCACGGCAGCCGATACAAGGAGGAGGCCAAGAAGATCAAGTGGCCCGACGAGGAAGGATTATCGATCGTCGAGATGATGTCGCTTACGGTCGACGAGGCCCTCGAAAGGACGAAGGCCCTCAAGAAATGCCATGAGAAGCTCAAGGTGCTCTCAGAACTGGGACTGGGCTACCTCACCCTCGGGGAGGCCACCCCGTCCCTCTCGGGCGGGGAGGCCCAGCGCCTGAAGCTGGCCTTCGAGATGGGGAGGGCTCAAAGCGATGCCCTCTTCGTCTTCGACGAGCCGACGATTGGCCTCCACCCCCTCGACGTCAGGCTTCTTCTCTCGGTCTTCGATCGTCTCATCGCGATGGGGGCCTCGGTCCTCGTCATCGAGCACGACCTCGACTTCATCGCGAATAGCGACTACGTGATCGACCTCGGCCCCGGCGGGGGCATCAACGGGGGACGCCTCGTCTACCAAGGCCCGACCGAGGGCCTCGTTGACTGCTCGGCAAGCCTGACCGGGCCCTATCTAAAGGGACTGATCGACTGACGACAAGGCCCTCCTCCGGGAAGGCCTTCGATTCCGACGGCGCGGCCTCGGTCAACGCGGAAGACTGGGACTACAACACCTACGACCTCGACATGACCAAGATGGCCTAAGCTAGGCCCTTTGGTTCAGGAAGCCAGCTCTTTCGGGGGCGGGCTTTTTTCTACTATTTGGCCAGGGCGTTCCTTAGGCCGCCGATTCGGCTTACGATTAAGGCGTCTAGGGCAATGCCCG
>CALVSB010000032.1 GCA_944358895.1 uncultured Bacilli bacterium
GATGGGCTGTCAAGGCTGCTGCATGATACAGGCGAGGCGAGGTGCCCTCGGCGTCTCACATGTCTTGACAGCTAACAACCGATTTACCGGCCTTTCGGAACTCCCACTAGCATAGATAAAGCAAATGGCTATAATAAGCGGGCCGGGACGTAGCACAGCTTGGTAGTGCACTACCTTGGGGTGGTAGGGGTCGCGAGTTCGAATCTCGTCGTTCCGACCAGTGATTATTTCCTCCCTAACGGGAGGTTTTTTCTTCCTCAATAACGAATGTAAATGACGCGAGCACAATGGCAGGGGTTGCCGCATTGGGGGCATTCGAACCCTTCTTTGATGCTATCTGGGTACCAGTAATCCGGTATCTCGAGGCGCTTCCTGAACTTGTTGCGGCTCACTATCCCGTGGAGGTTGATCATCCCAGCATGCTTCCAGGCCGTGGAAACAAAGACCTTGGACCCGGCTTTGCGGAGCGGCTCCACCGCCTTTTCGGTCAAAGCATTCCCAATCCCATATCCCTCAAAATGAGAATCGACCGCAATCGTTTTGATGTAGCCCATCCTTTCGCTATACGAAAGCTCCTCGATCGGTTTCCCCTTGGTAATGTCCTCGAGCGTTTGGTAATTGATCGTCTCGTAAATGAAAAAGCCAATTACCTTCCCCGTCTTCTTGTCGGCCGCCACAATGCCCCGGTAGGGAGAGGAGGGAGCCATGGCTTCCCGTGGGAAAGAAGGGATCATGTAACGCCGTCCGAGCTGGGCGTCGCCGATGCGGACAACGCCGATGAAATCCTCTTCCCTTACCTCACAGATAAGATAACATTTGTATACTTCTTTTAAGAGATATTTGCCGCCGAAAACCTCGTGGTTCTCACCGTCGTAGCCGCACCAATACCCTTCCAGATGGATGGCGATTTCACCTCCAAAAGGAAGTGACGAAACCATCGTCGAGGAGGCTTTTCGCGTAGTAAATCCCAGAGATCCTTTTTCCCTTATATACCTTGCCCTGGAGTTTCCACTTCTTCCGGGACCCGAAGGTCGCCGTTCCATGGATGTGGATGCCGATCAGGCGAATTCGGGCCGGGGCCTTCCGGACGACCGGTTTTCCGTGGTCGTTGTCTTGGTAAAAGGAGATATACTCCCCGCCGATCCGGATCGGCGTCGTCTTCCAAGGGATCATCCAAAGTGAATTGGTTTTCCCGAGCCAGGAGTTTGGTCTCGATGGCCTTCAGGACCTTCCCTAGCTCGTCCCGGGTAAACTCCTAGTTTTGATAATAGGGGAGGCTGGCCAACTCATTGGGCAAGGTGGAAGGATAGGCAAAGCCTTCTTCCTTGAGGACCACGATGTTCAAATTGAATTTGATAGGCAAGCTGATTTCCTTAGCTACCCAGTCGCCTTCATTGCATGCGCGATCAAGCGCCCCCCTTGGAAAGAATTAAAACGAAGTTGATCGCGTTGATGAGGTTCCGTCAAATCTACTCGTCGAAGCGCCCGCTCTCCTTTCCAATGTGATCATAGAAGGGACGATATCCTCTTTCTTCGAGGTAATCGTAAACACGCGTGGGATAGTCCGACCCGCCCTGCCGGCGATAAGAAATGAACGTATCATAAATAAAGACATTCCAACTTCTGGACTGCCTTTTACAAAACACCATAAAAATCCTATGAAAAACCGAAAGAAATAATGGCCTTTTGCAGACGTTTTCACCAATATGGAGGCAAACGAGAAAAGGCAGACTTCCACCTTTTGGGTGAAATATTGGAGAAAAGCCACCAATTCGCGCGTCTTTTCCCATAGAAAGACGTTACTACCACATGCTCACAAAACCTTGAACGCTCTTTCGCCCTATACTAAAGTTTTTGCAGTTATGGAAATCCTCTACCGCATCCTCGAGTACATCAATTATTTTTTCATCGGCGTCGCATCCATCGGCTTCGTCTTCCAGGTCATTTACATTCTCTTCATTTGGCTGAAGCCGAAGCATTTCCCCGAAGCCAAAACGCTCCGCAAATTCGGGATCGTCATCGCGGCCCATAACGAGGAAGAGGTCATCGGGCATACGGTCAGATACATGCTGGAAAAGCTGAATTATCCCAAGGATCGGTACGACCTTTTCGTCGTCTGCCACAACTGCACGGACAATACCGCCAAGGCCGCCCGGGAGGCCGGAGCCAATATCGTCATTCTCGAGGACCACGAGCCCGGCCACGCGATGGAAGCCTACCCGGTCGCCCGCGGGGTCCAAGAGCTAATCGCAAGAGGCGGATATGACATCTTCGTCCGCTTCGATGCCGACAATCTTCCCCACCCCGACTATTTGCGAAAGATGAACGACGCCTTCGAGGCCGGGGTCGAAATCGCCCGCGGCTTCGAGGCTTCGACCAATCTCAAGCAGAACAATTGGACGAAGGTTTCCGGAACCTATTACATTCGCGACTCTCGCATCGCCTGCAATTTCCGGGAAAGGGCCCACCTCGACTCGATGCTTACCGGAGCCGGCCTCACCTGCTCGATGAAGATCCTCGAGGAAATCGGAGGCTGGGATGCTTTTGAGACAAGTGAAGACGTCGACTTTACCTTCCGGCGGATGATCGAAGGAAAGCGCATCCACTACGTCGCCGATGCCATTCTTTATGAAGACCAGCCCTCCACTTTGAAAGACAACTATGCCCGCTTGACCCGGATGGGCAATGGCCTCAACAAAATGTTCTGGAAAAAGGGGTGGGCGTTTCTCGGCCACTTTTTCACAACCGGCCGTTTTTCCTTCATCGATCTCTTCATGCAGGTCTTTTTCATCCCGGTCGCCCTCGTTTGCTGCCTCTGGTTCCCAGCCTATTACATCTTTTATTGCATCGTAAATTTGATCAATGCCTTCGGCCCGGCCTTCATGGGCAGTTTCATCACCCCGCAGGAATCGATCGCCAGTTTGATTCAGCTCGGTTTGCTGGTTCTCTACGTCGTGGCCACCTACTACATCGGCTATGCCCTTCAGACCTTCCTGGCGGTCGTCCTCTCAAAGAAAACCCTGGGCATCAAGTCTTTGAAAGGCTATTGGGCCGGAATCTTCCTATCGCCCGCCTTCATGGTCGTTTGGGCCGTCTGCATCTCGATTGGCATCCTTACCAAGGCCGGTTGGAAAAAGGTCGGCCGTAACGTCCAAACGGAAGTTCCCGTCCTCGAAGACAAGACGAAAGATCGCGAGAACAAGGAATAGAGGGGAGCGGCGGCTCCTCTTTTTTGATTGGGAAGGGCCGCAGTTCACGGGCTTTTCGCGCCATGACGGCCGTAGGAGGCTTTTTTCGCGCCCCTTCCCGAAGGTAGGCGGGGTCATGTCCCAAAAGAGCTTTATTCCATTCTCAAGGCGGATTTCCGCCTAGGCTAAGCCTCGGCCGCCCGCACCCTTGGATCCTCTTTAAGATCCCGGCACCTATCCCGGCCCTTTGATTTTCCCGCCGGGCGCCTTGATGGCTGCCCGCGCTGATTTCCTGTGCCCAACGCCATTCCCTCAACTTGCCTTGCCTATTAGGAACGATCGTTATTGACGCATTCGGCCTAAAACCCTGCTTCTGGCCTTTCTGGCAAAGATTCTTCGATTCCCCCTTAAGATACCGGACCAAACGCCAATTTCGTCTCAGAAGGCCTCTTTCATCTTCCAGGCGCAAAAAAAGACCGCCCCGAAGGACGGTCTTCATGTAGATGGGGGAATTAGGCGCCGAACTTCTTGATCGCTTCCCAGCGCTTCTTGGCGTATTCCTCGCACTTGGTGAGGAGTTCCTCGGCGTGGGTCGGGTTGACGATCGGGAGCTGGCTGAACCGCGTCTCGTGCATGAGGAAGTCGCGGAACTTGGTCCAATCGGGCTCCTTGCAGTCGATCTGGAGCGGGCTCTTGCCTTCCTTGGCCAACCGCGGATCGTAGCGGAAGGTCGTGAAGTAGCCGCATTCGACCGCCTTGCGCTCTTCCTCGATCGAGTTGACGAGGCCGCCCTTGATGTGCTGTTCGGCGCACGGGCAGTAGCAGATGACGAGCGAAGGTCCGTCGTAGCTTTCGGCTTCCTTGAAGGCCTCGATCGCCTTCATCGGGTTGGCCCCGAGAGCAATCTGGGCAACGTAGACGTGGCCGTAGGCCATCGCCATGAGAGCAAGGTTCTTCTTGGCCTCTTTCTTGCCGGAAGCCGTGAACTTGTTGATGGAGCCGGTCTGCGAGCTCTTGGAAGCCTGGCCGCCGGTATTCGAGTAGATCTCGGTATCGAGGACCATGACGTTGACGTCGGCTTCGTTGGCAAGGACGTGGTCGAGGCCGCCGTAGCCGATGTCGTAGCTCCAGCCGTCGCCGCCGACGATCCATACCGACTTGTCGATGAGGTCGCGCTCATAGGCGAGGACGCCTTTGACGGTCTCGTTCTTGCTCTTCTTGACGAGCTCGATGAGGGCCGGGACGTTTTCGCGGAGGTAGGCGCGGTCCTTGATGTGGGCCTCGTAGCCTTCGATGGCCGCCTTGAGCTCTTCTTCGATGTCTTCGCCCTTGGCCTTATCGAGGATCGAGCAGATGGTCGAGAGCTTGTAGTCGCTCGCGATCCTCATGCCGAAGCCGTATTCGGCGTTGTCCTCGAAGAGGGAGTTGGCCCAAGCCGGGCCCTGGCCCTTCTCATCGCGGACGAAGGGGGTAAGCGGCGTCGAGCCGCAGTAGATCGAGGAGCAGCCGGTGGCGTTGGCCACGAGCATATCCTTCCCAAAGAGCTGGGAGAGGAGACGGTAGTACGGGGCTTCGCCGCAGCCGGCGCAGGCGCCCGAGACTTCCATGTAGGGACGGAGGAAGCCGACGCCCTTCATGGTCGTAAGCGGGAAGTACTCCGTCTTGGCCGTGCAGTGCTTGTAGAGGTAATCGGCCCCTTCTTGCTGTTCGTTCTGGCTCTTGGCCTCGACCATCGTGAGGGCAAGCTTGCTCTCGTCGACCGGCTTGCCGGTCTTCTTGGCGAGGTTGAACTGGGCCTTGTTGGCCATGCACTCGTTGACGCAGAGGCCGCAGCCGACGCAGTTCATCGTCGCGACCTGGATGCGGAACTTGAGGTTGGCCGCCTTCGGGGAGCCGACGACCGGCTTGAGGCCGCTCTTGACGACTTCCGGCGCGTCCTTCAGTTCCTCTTCGGAGATGAGGTAGGGACGGATGGTGGCGTGCGGGCAAACGAAGGCGCAGGTGTTGCACTCGATACAGGCGTTCGGGTTCCACCGCGGCACGCGGTCAGCGATGGCGCGCTCCCCGCGGAAGGTGATATTGGGTTCCATCGTCCCGTCGAGGAGCTCGTGCTTGGTGAAGGCGCTCGTCGGGAGCTCGTCGCCGTCGAGGCGATCGATGACGGAAACGTATTCGTCGTAGTAGGTGTCGCCGGTATCGGCCGCCGCTTCCTTGTTATAGGGAAGCTTGACCCATTCGGGATCGACCTTGACTTCGCGGAGCCCCTTCGGGCCGGCGTCGATGGCGTCCCAGTTGTTCTTGACGATGTCCATGCCCTTCTTGGCGTAGGACTTCTCGGCGAACTTCTTCATCCACTTCTCGGCTTCTTCGTAGGGCATGATCTTCGGCGAAAGCTTGAAGAAAGCAGCCTGAAGGGTCGTGTTAGTGTGGCGCCCCATGTGGCATTCGGCCGCCAGCTTGTTGGCGTCGATGACATAGAAATGGGCGTGCTTGGCCGCAAGGAGGTGCTTCATCCGGTTCGGCATCGACTTGACGAGGGTTTCGTCGTCCATGTCGGTGTTGAGGAGGAAGGTGCCGCCGTCCTTGAGGTTGTTCACCATGTCATAGCGGAAGATATAGGTATCGAGCGAGCAGGAGATGAAGTCGGCGTTCTTGACGTAGTACTCGCTGTGGATCGGGCTCTTGCCGAAACGGAGGTGGCTCCGGGTGGTGCCGCCGGCCTTCCGGGAATCGTATTGGAAATAGGCCTGGGCATATTGGCCCGTCGCGTCGCCGATGATCTTGACCGAGGACTTGTTGGCCGAGACGGTGCCGTCGCTTCCGAGGCCGTAGAAGAGGCAGGACGTGTAATCGTGATCGATGACGAAGCTTTCGTCGACCGGGATTGAGCGATGGGTCACATCGTCGACGATGCCGACGGTGAAGCCGTGGAAGGGCTTCTCGCTATCGAGGAAGTCGTAGACGCTCTTGACGTGCTTGGGCTGGGTGTCCTTGCTCGAGAGGCCGTAACGCCCGCCGACGATGAGGTCGAAATGGCGTCCCATCCGGGAGAGGGCACTCACGACGTCGAGGTAGAGCGGCTCGCCTTCCGAGCCGTTTTCCTTGGTCCGGTCGAGGACGGCGATCTTCTTGACCGACGCCGGGATGGCTTCGCTCAGGAGTTCGGCCGCGAACGGGCGGTAGAGGTGGACCTTGACAAGGCCGACCTTCTCGCCGCGCTTATTGAGCTCGTCCACCACTTCCATGGCGGTTTCGCAAACCGAGCCCATGGCGACGATGACCTTCGTCGCGTCCTTGGCGCCGTAATAGACGAACGGGGCATATTCCCGTCCGGTGAGGCGGCTCGCTTCCTTGAAGTACTTGATGACGGTCTTGAGGACGTCATCGAAATGGGAATTCTGGGCTTCGCGGGCCTGGAAGTAGATGTCGTCGTTCTCGGCGCCGCCGCGGGTCACCGCATGGGTGTGCGGGTTGAGGGCCCGGGCGCGGAAAGCCTCGACCTTGTCCATCGGAAGAAGTTTCTTCCATTCTTCCGGATCGACGAATTCGACGTTCTGGACTTCGTGGGAAGTGCGGAAGCCGTCGAAGAAGTGCATGACCGGGGTCGAGCTATCGATCGCCACGAGGTGGGCAACCGGGGCGAGGTCGGCGATTTCCTGGACGCTATTCGAGCAGATCATCGTGACGCCGGTCTGGCGGCAGGCATAGATGTCGGCCTGGTCGCCGAAGATCGAAAGGGCGCGGGTCGCAAGGCTCCGGGCCGAGACGTGCAGGACGGCCGGGAGGAGTTCGCCCACCCACTTGTAGATGTTCGGGATCATGAGGAGGAGGCCTTGGCTCGCGGTGTAGGTAGTCGCGAGGGCTCCGCCTTGGAGAGCGCCGTGGACGGCGCCCGAGGCACCGGCCTCGGATTGCATCTCAACGACTTTGACCGGGGCGCCGAAGAAGTTCTTGTCGCCCTTGGAGGCCATCACGTCGACGAGCTCGGCCATCGGGGAGCTCGGAGTGATCGGATAGATGGCTGCCACTTCGGTAAAGAGGTAGCTTTCCATTGCCGCCGCGGTGTTCCCGTCGACGGACTTCATGGTTTTCTTGATTTCGCTCATTTCTTAATTTTGAAATCTCCTGTCCGGGGTTAGTATATGACCCCCAAAAAGCCGAGGCAATGAGATAAACGCTTTTCTAGCCCCATAGGGGCTAAGGAGCAACTATGGTTGCCTTTGTCTAACCAAGGCAGGGCAAAAGAAAAGGCCCCGGAGGGCCTATTTGGACTTCTTTTTGAGAAGGGCGCGTTCCTTTTTGACGACCTTGGCCAGGAGCCGAAGATCGTGGTCGTCGAGCCGGAGCGAAGGATCGACCAATCCGCCGGCGCTCGTCATCTTGCTATAAACGAAGGCGGCCACGCTATCGTAGGCGTCGACTTCTCTTTGGCTGGCTGGCTTGATCCGCCTGGTCGAGGAATGCTCTTGGGCATAGCTCTCGAGATAGGGCTCGATCGAACGGACATTGAGAGAAGGGTCGAGAAGAATGGATGGAGCGAAGTAAGAAAGCTCTTCCCCGAGGACCTCGGGATAAAGGCCGAGCCAAGTCGCGGCCATCTCGAGCGAAACGAACTTCGCCTTGCTCGAGCGAAGGGAGGAAAGAAGTTTCCGGACGTGGGTAAGGCGCGGTTCCTTCACCCTTCGACGACCTCGTTATAGTCGTCCATGCCGACGCCCGAGAGATCGAGCCCGGCATAGACAAGGTTGTAATTGCGGCGCGTCCAGGAAAAGGGGGCCATCTCCGCCGAGGAATCGAACTTGTACTCCATGATGTAATGGGTGTCGATCCCCGTCGCAGCATCCGAAATCTTGAGGCGATAGGAAAGGTCGGTTATGGCATAGCTCGACATCTCGTCGATGTAGTCCATGGTCACGTTGAACTCAAGATAACAATAATTGCCGTTCTCGCCGTAACGGCCGAGGTGGGCGCTATAGCCGGCGGTCGAGGTGACGTTGGCATAATCGAAGGAAACTTCCTTATAAAGGGAACGGTCGAAGCTTTCGTCCGTCCCGAGGATCATCCCCTCAAGGATGAGGTAGTTGTCGTAGCAGGTGTCGTAATCGGATTCGTATGCGGCGATGGCTTGCCCCCGATAGGAATCGAGAACCTCGGCATCGTCATAGACGAAGCCCCGGTTGTTGCCGATGAGAAGGTAATAGGATCCGTTGCCTTCGTCGTAGTGGCCGGAAATCGTCTGGGTTCCAATCGGATAGGAGAAATCCCTTCCTTCGTAGAAGCTGATGGTGTGGTTTCCACCCGAGGAAAGGCCTTTGAAGGGGAAAAGGGAAGCATAGGTCGCGATTTGCGCGGAACTCATGCTCGCGCCGCCGTTACGGACGTTCTGGACGGCACCGCTCGGCAAGTAGGAGGAACTCGCGAGGACGTCGACGAAGGCGTCTTCGCTGAACTGGTTCCCGCCATAGACCTCGACCGAGCAAGAGGCGAGGACAAGAGGCAGGAAGAAAAGAAGGCTAAGCCGCATTCCGCGCATCGTTTTTACCTCCTTCGAGCGAAGTTCCGATTCCGAACAGGACGGCGGCCGCGATCACGACGAGGCCGGCAACCAAGGCGCCGTAGGCGTCATGGACGTAAAGCTCGTTGTAGTTCCAGTAGCGGGAAACGTCGAGGCCGTCGGTATAGTCGGCTCCGCCGAAGCCGTTCGTGGCGAGGAACCAAATCGGTCCCATGATGATCATGAGCCCGCCGACGACATAGAAGAGGATTATAAGCTTGCTCCACTTTTCGTGCTTTTTCGTGAAGTTGAGCCAAAGCGTGAGGCCGCAAGCCACGAGCACGAGGAGGAAAAGCCCGAGGGCAAAGAAGTTGAAGCGGGCCACTTGCGAGGTCAGTATCTCAACCGATTGATATTCGCTGTTCTTATAGAAGGCGAAGGACGTTCCGCCGAAGAAATTGTTGATGCCCGAAATGAACTGGAGGGGCATTTCCTCAAGCACCCGGTCGCCGACGGTCAGGTTGTCGTAGCGCTGGTAAGCGATGATCACCTGCGGAAGGATGAGATAAAGGGCAAGCCCGACGATGGCGACGGCAACCGCCGCGATGCGGAGCCATTGGCCAGGACGGAGAAGCTTGATCCGCTCCCAAAGGGAAGTCGCTTCGTCGGTCGAGGTCGATTGAATTGGTTGGTCCCCGTCATCGATCGAATCGTGGGCAACAACCTTCGTCTCCATGTTTTCCATATCCGTAGGGATTATACCCGGGGGGTAAAGGATTGTTCAATCGAAGGCAACAAAAATCCGGCCTGTGGCCGGAATTTTTTCGATTTGGTGATCCGTGAGGGACTCGAACCCGCGACCCGCTGATTAAGAGTCAGCTGCTCTACCAACTGAGCTAACGGACC
>CALVSB010000033.1 GCA_944358895.1 uncultured Bacilli bacterium
ATTCGAGTTTGAATTCCAGTGTGTACTTCATGAAAAATACCCCTCCTCCTGTTGTCCAGGATTTGGGGTACAGTTCAGATTTGCGGAGGTAATTGGCAACTTTTTATTAGAATCGGCCCTCGTTGCCTTCTTTTGACCGCATCCATTCTCATGGAGTCCTCCTGACCCTTTCGTCCAAGTGTCCGCGCGAGTTTTCCAAAATCGCTTTGTCCCCCTCCTTGAAAAGGGCCGTCTGCCCTATAATCAGTGGCATGGCTGAGAAACTTTTTTCCTTTTCCTTCGACGGCCTCGAAGAGCTTTCCTATCCCCTCTATCAGGCCGAGCAGTCGATCCGTTCCGTCTCCCCGGGCGGAAGGCCCAATGCCTTTTCCTTTTTGAAGGCCGTCTATCTCGAAAGCCATACGCCGGGGACCTACCGCGATCTCGTTTTCCGCCTGGAAAGCGACCTGCCGGGCTTTTCGTTCAAGGACATCCACCTTTCAAGGCTGACCCTCGGGGAGAAAGCGATGATCGACGACTATTCCTATTCGCTCGACGAGAGCTTCCTCTATTCCCTTCCCGAGCGGCGGGAAGTCGTCTTCCGCGCCTCTTTGTACAACGGTCCAACGGTTATCGCGTCCCATGAAGTCAAGGGAGCCGCCCTTCCGCTTGGCGATGCCCTCGACGGCGAGTCTGACCCCATCCTTCTCGCCAGCTACGTGACGCCGGACGACCCCGCGCTCGACCGCCTTTTCGAGTCGGGGAAAGCCAAGGCCAAGGACACGAAAGTTGCCCTTTCCGGCTACGAGGAGCGGGACCCCAACCTCATCCTTTCCGCGGCCGAATGCCTTTACGAAGCCCTGCGCGAAGAGGAAATCGCCCTCCTTCAGCCTGCTAGCAAGTCATCGCTTCGGGAGAAAGTAAGTCTCCCTTACGTTACGCTCAAAGAGAAAAAAGGAACCTCCCTCGACTTCGCGCTGGTTTATGCCTCCCTCCTCGAGCGGAGCGGCCTCCATCCCTTGATCTTCCTTTACCAGGACAAGGCAGCGGTGGGCGTCTGGCTCGAGGAAGGCCTCTTTGCCAGCGGCTATACCGACAACCCCTCGCCCTTCCTCGTCGCGGCAAGCAAAGGCTACGACCAACTCCTTTTGCTCGATTCTTCGAGCGCCCTTCCACCGGAGGAGGCCCGGGCCAAAGCCTACAAGGACCTCGAGGAAGGCAAACTCTTCCAAGGGGCCCTCGACATCGCCTCCTCGCGGAAGGAGCACATCCTGCCCCTCCCGACTCCCGGAAAGGACGGGAAGGTCAGCTTCCCGACCTTCGAGAGCCAATGCGAAGGGAGCCTCACAGAAATCGACCTTTCGACCCATCGCTATATCGATAGCGAGGACCGGGGGGACAAAAACCGCTACGACCACTGGCTCGACAAGCTGCTCGACCTCAATCTCAAGAACCGCCTCATCAATCTCCGCCCGGGGCGGAGCCTGCCCCAGCTTTTGGTCCCCGAGGCCGAGAAGTTCCTCGATCTTCTGAAGGACAATAGGAAACTCGTCCTCGCGCCTTACGAATCCTATGTCGCCCGCGAGAAAAAAGGCGAGGCCATCATCGATTTCCCGCCCTCTTATTTCGGGGCCATCGCCAAAGACAGCTACGAGAAGGGCGTCGTGCCCTTCCTCGTCGGGAACGGCGAGGCGAGCGACGATCTCGTCAAGTCGCTTTCGAGGCGGAGCAACACCGCCCTCGAGGAAAGCGGAAGCAATCCCCTTTTCCTCACCGTCGGGCTCCTTCGCTACTTCGACAACGATAAGGCAGCCGCCCGCGGCAAGGGGGCGATGTACGCCCCGATCCTCCTCCTTCCGATTCGGATCCCGATCCGGAAGTCCGGTCCCCATTTCTCCTTTGAGTACGACTATGACGAGATAACGGTCAATACCACCCTCTTCGAATACCTGAAGCAGGCCTTTGACATCGACCTCAGCCCCCTCGAAGGAACGATCAGGCGAAAGGACGGCCAGGTCGACCTTCGCCTTATCTACAACTATATCCGCGGGAAGATCGCGTCCCACAAGGGCTTTGCCCTCCTCGAGAACGCCTCGGGGATCGGCCTCTTCTCCTTCGCCCATTTCGTCATGTGGGACGATCTGAGACGAAGGAAGAACGATCTTCTTTCCAATCCCCACATCGCCTCGATGGTGGCTGGAAAAGTCTCATTTGAAGAACCGGAAGGCCTCCTCGACAAGGGGGAGCTCGATAGCCACGAAGAACTCTTGCCCCTTCCCCTCCCAGCCGATTCCTCCCAGATCAAAGCCATCGACGATGCCCTTAAAGGAGCCAGCTTCGTGATGGACGGGCCGCCGGGGACCGGGAAGAGCCAGACGATCGCCAACATGATCGTCGCCTTCCTCAGTAGCGGCAAGAAAGTCCTCTTCGTCGCCGAGAAGGAAGTCGCCCTCGAGGTCGTCAAGAAGCGTCTCGACCAGATCGGCCTCGGCCGCTTTGCTCTCTTCCTTTCGTCCTCCCGGACGGCCAAGGGCGACGTTCTCAAAGCCCTCGGCGAGCTGATCGGCCTCGGGGCTCTTAAGGCCGATGCCTCCTTCGAGGAGGCCAAAGAACGGCTAAGCGCGAAGACGAAGGAACTGAACCGCCTCCTTTCTTCCCTCCACGATCGGAAACATTACCTTTTCTCGATCGAGGAAGCGATCGACCTCTATCTCGGAAGCCTCGAGGGGCAAGGGCTTTACCGTTTCCCGATGGACGAAGCCCGGGGGCTTTCGGAAGCCCGTTACCTCGAAGCGGTGGCCTCCCTCGAAAAGCTCGCCCGGAGCGACGAGAAGATCGGCGGACATCTCGCTTCGCCTTTCTACCCTTACGTCGGGGAAAACTATAGCCTCCTCATCCGGGAACGCCTGATGGGGCTATTGAAGCCTTTCCTCGAGCTCGACCAAGAGCTTTATCTTGCCGAACACAACGCTTGCCTTACGATCGGAGATATCAAGAAAACCCGGCAAAACGCCGCTATCATTGCCGAAATCGCCGAGGCCGACCGCTCGGTCGGCGGCCTCTTCGGACCCTACTTTGCCTCGCCCTCGACCCCGAGCCGCGATGATGAGATCCGCTCTTCGCTTTCGGGACTCTCCGATTATCAGAAGCGGCGGGCCAAGATCCTTTCCCGCTTCAAGGAAAGCGTCTTCTCCCTTCCGCGCGAAGCCGTCGTCTCCCTGGGGAAGGAATTCAAAGACGGGAGTTTCTTCGAGCGCGCCCGCGCCAAGAAGGACCTTCAAAGGCTCCTCCTCCCGCATCTTGTCGTGAGCCGGAAGCCGAGCAAGAAGGAAATCGCCTTCTTCCTCGAAGCCTTCGGCGGCCTTTCCTTTGGAGGGGAGGAAGCCGCGGCCAAACTCTCGTCCATCCAAGCCGAGCTCGGGCCGCTCTCCCTCGACGAAGGGAACCTCCTCGAGCGTTTCGAGATGACGGCCAAGATGGCCAAGAAAGTCGACGAACTCCTCGCTTCGGCTCTTAACGAAGCCAATGTCCGGAAGAAGCTGGCCTCGACGCCCCGTCCTTTCGGGAGCGAGGCTGCCTACCGGCTGGCTGGCCTCTATCAGGAACACGAAGCGAAGGCCGCCTCGCTCCTTGAGGAATGCGCCTTCGACCTCCATCTTTACGAAGACGGGGACGACTATTTCAAAAAAGAAAAGGCAAGCATCGCCGATTGCCTCGCCCACGAAGGGGAAATGGCCTCCTACTTTGCCTATCTCGAGGCTTCCCGGGCGGCCGCGGAGAAGGTTCCTTCCTCCTTCCTCGACCTCTTCAAGGAGGGGAAGATCGCCGTTGGCAAGCTCGTCGCCGCCTATCAGAATTCCCTCGCCCTCCTCGTCGTGAGCGCCGCGGCCTCGGAAGAAGGGGTCGCGAGCCTCTCCCACGACGAGATCGAGAAGCTTCTTTCCGAGTACGCCGACGACCTCCATGCCTACCAGGAAGCTTCGATCGCCGAATGCGCCTCGCGCATCACCTCGAAGTATCCTTCCCCGAGTGCCGGGAGCGCCGCCTCGAGCGACCTCTACCGCCTCCGGAAGTTCATTGCCAACAACGGCCGGGGGATTTCCCTCCGGACCCTGCTCCATGAGTTCGGGGGCCTCATCTCGACCCTCTGCCCGTGCTATCTCATGTCGCCCCTTTCGGTCGCCCAGTTCCTCCGTCCCGAGGACCATTTCGACATCGTCATCTTCGACGAGGCCTCCCAGATCCCGACGAGCGAGGCCATCGGCTCGATTTCCCATGCCGATGCCATCGTGGTGGCCGGCGACCAGATGCAGATGCCGCCTACCGATTTCTTCAAGGCGACCATCACCGGGGTCGAGGAAGGGGAGGAGAGCTTCCAGTCGATCGACGAGGACCTCGAGTCGCTCCTCGACGACGTCATCGTCATGGGCTATCCCCGGAACCGCCTGACGTTCCATTACCGTTCCCGGAACGAGAACCTCATCGCCTTCTCCAACGAACGCTTCTACGGCAATTCGCTTTTCACCTTCCCCTCTCCGCGAAAGGAAGGCACGGGCGTCTCCTTCCGCAAGGTCAAGGGAGCCTACCAGCCCGGGCGCGGCATCAACCGCCCCGAGGCCGAGGCCCTCGTCGACGAAGTGGCCAGGCGCTTATCCGACCCCTCGGAGAGCCATCGCTCCATCGGGATCGTGACCTTCAACGAAGCCCAGCAGAACCTCATCCTCGACCTTCTCGAGAAGAAGTGTCCCTCGGCCTTTGCCGAGAAAGAGGGCCGCGAGCCGGTCTTCGTCAAGAACCTCGAGAACGTCCAGGGCGATGAGCGGGACGTCATCCTTTTCTCCACGACCTACGGGCCGGACAGGAAAGGCTATTTCTCGATCAATTTCGGTCCCCTTTCCCGCGAGAAGGGCGAGCGGCGGCTCAACGTCGCCATCACCCGGGCCCGGGAGGAAATGGTCGTCTTCTCGAGCTTCGAGCCGGAGGACATCCGGGCCGAGCGGGCCAAAAACGCCGGGGCCCGGTATCTACGCGACTTCCTCTTCTTTGCCAGAGACGGGGTCAAAGCCCTCTACAAGGTTCCGGGGAGCGCCCATTACGAAGCTCGGGGCGAGGTGGCCCGCCACCTGGCTGCCGATCTTCGGAAGCTCGGCTACGACGTCGAGGAAGAAGTCGGGACCTCCCTTTTCCGGGTCGACCTCGCCATCAAGGACGAAAAGGGCAACTACGCCCTTGGCGTCCTCTTGGATGGGGCCTCTTACCTCGGGGCCGCGACCTGCGAGGACCGCAATATCGTCCAGCCTTCGATCCTCGCCAACCTCGGCTGGCACTTCGTTCGCTTCTACGCCCTCGAGTATTTCGACCGCCCGAGCGAGATGGTCAAAGAAATCGTCAACCTCCTCAACGCCCCGAAGGATCTTCCGGCCAAAAAGAGGCTCGAGGTGCCTTCTTTCACCCAGGAAGAGGTGAAACTCAATCCGAATCTCGTCAAATACAAATGCTTTGCCGAGCCGGTCGAAGGGGAAAGCGACGAGGACAAAGTCCTTGCCATCGTGAAAGGCGTCATCGAAACGGAGGCCCCGGTCGCCCTGACGGTCGTCGAGAAGCGGGTGAAGGCTGCCCTCGGCCTCAAGTCGATGACGAGCAAGTACCGCTCCTACGTCGGGATGGCCCTCGAGGCCCTGAACCCGGTCCGGGAAAACTATCCCAACGAAGGAACCTTCCTCTATCCGGAAGGAAGCGATCCGCGCTCGTATTCCTTCTACCGCCTTGACAAAGAGGCCGGGCGCACGGTCGAGGAAATCAGCTTTGTCGAGCTGGCCAACCTCTACAAGGACATCCTTCTCGTCGAAGGGCGGCTCTACAAGGAAGACCTCGTCAAGATCGCCCTCCAGCGCCTCGGGGCTTCCTTCAAGAAGAAGGGGAACGACCATCTCCTTCTCGCCCTCAAGGCCGCCGTGAGCGACCATCGGGGCATTGCCTACGACGATGACGGCTATGTCGTCCTTGCCCGCCCGGCGGGCAATTGATATACCTCTATCAGGAGTCACCATGAACACACATCGACCTTTCTATGCCGAAGCTCTCCAGGGCGGGCTCGTCCGCCTCGCGGAAGACCTTTCCTCTTCCTCGCCGGTCGTCAATCCCCTTCCGCGGGAAGGCTCGCCCCTGAGCGAGGGAGAGCTCGAGCATCAGGGCCTCCGCCTCGTCCTCAAGGACGGAAAAGCCTCCTTTTACTACCGGGGCGAAGCCCTTCTCACCGAAAAAGACTTTGCCTTCGATCCCCTAAGGACCTACGTGAAGGACAAGATCATCGACCGCGAGCACGGGGCGACGAGCAGCGACCTCACGGCCGGGGGCATTACCCTCGACGATGGGGTGAGCTATCAAAAGGTCATCGCCTTTGCCCTCGATAAAGAAAGCGAGTTCTTCGCCCTCGGGGACCACGTCGGCCCCCTTTCCCGGCGCGGCTACGAGTTCGTCAACTACAATACCGACGACCCCTCCGACCACACCGAAAACAAGAAAAGCCTCTACAAATCCTTCCCCTTTGTCCTGATTTCGCTTAAGGGCCACTATCTCGGAATCTACCTCGACAACACCTACCGGACCCTCTTCGACTTCATGGAAGAAGGGACGATGAACCTGGCTGCCAAGAAGGGGAACCTCGATCTCTATCTCTCCGTCGACGACGACCCGAAGGCCGTCCTTTACCGCTTCTCCCAACTCCTCGGGCGGATCCCCCTCATCCCGCGTTGGGCCCTCGGCCTCGAGCAGACCCGCTGGGGATACGACGGCGAAAAGGATCTAAAGGCGGTGGTGGACGGCTATAAGAAAGCCGACATCCCCCTCTCCGCCGTCCTCCTCGACATCGACTACATGGACGGCTACCGGGTCTTTACCTTCGATAAACGCCGCTTCCCCGATCCCGCCCGCTTCATGGCCGACATGAAGAAAGAGGGGGTCCGCGTCCTGACGATCGTCGACCCCGGGGTCAAAGTCGACCCGGGATATCGCGTCTACGACGAACTTGTGGGGCAGGGGCTCGTCGCTACCCTGGACGGGAAGACTTACGTCAACGAGGTCTGGCCCGGCGAGAGCGTCTACCCTTCCTTCAACGACCCCTCGTGCGCGGAAACCTGGGGAAAATACGTCGATTCCTTCTTAAAGCTCGGCGTGAGCGGCTTCTGGAACGACATGAACGAACCGGCCTCCTTCCGCGGGGAACTCCCGCCCGACGTCGATTTCCACGGGGTAAGCCACGAGGAGATGCACAACCTCTACGGCTACTACATGGGCAAGGCGACCGCCGAGGCGATGAAGAAGGCAGGCAAGCGCCCCTTTATCATCACGCGGGCCACTTTCATGGGCGGCCAGCGCTACATGGTCGGCTGGACGGGCGACAACCACTCGACCTTCGACTCCCTCCGCCTCCTCCCGGCCCAGCTCATGAACCTCGGGCTCTCCCTCTTCCCCTTTGCCGGGGCCGACGTCGGGGGCTTCGGCGGCGATTGCACCCCCGAGCTCCTCCGGAAATGGGCGGCCTTAGCCGTCGCCTGCCCGCTCTTCCGCAACCACTCGGCCATCAATTCGAAGCGGCAGGAGCCCTATTTCTACGACGAAAGGACGAAGGAGGCCTATCGGAACGCCGCCAAGCTCCGTTACCGCCTCGTGCCCTATCTTTACGACTACTTCTTCGGCGCGGCCATCACCGGGATGCCGCTCCTACGCCCGCTCTTCCTCGAGTTCCCGTCCGACCGCCTCGGGGAGAAGATCTCCGACGAGTTCTTCATCGGGAACGCCATCCTGGCGGCCCCGGTCCTGAACCCGGGACCCGACGTCCGCTCGGCCTACTTCCCGAAAGGCGCCTCCTATTATCCCTTTGCCTTCGGAAAGAAGATCGAAGGCGGGCATTTCGAGCTCGTCGAAGGTCATCCGGGCGAAATGCCGCTTTTCGTCCGCGAGGGGAGCGTCGTCGTCCTTTATCCCGAAGGCTATAGCGACCTCGACCACAATCCGGAGGAGATCCATTTCCGGGCCTTCCCGGGCCAGGGCAAGTGCCGCCACTATGTCGACGATGGCGACAGCTACCTCTTCGAAGAAGGCCGCTACGACCTCATGGAAATAACCAACGACAACGGGAAAGTCGAGGTCCATTACCTCCATCATGGCCTCGGGGCTTACAAAAAAGCCATCGTCGAGACGATGGACGGGAGTTACGAGATCGATCTTCAGAACCGGTAATCCGCTTCCCCCTTCTGCGGAAGGGGGACGAGGGGCAATTCGACGCCTGCTTCCCTAGCGAGGAAGCGGGCGGTTTTTTGAAAATAGCGATAAAGGGCTTTGACCTTCTCGTCGGGGTAGTCCTCGTAGCGGTCGCTCAGATCGTTGCCGCCGGGGTTGAAAAGATAATCGGGGAGGAGGAACGGCTCGAAATCGAGGAACTGGACCTCGGCATGGCGGTAGGGGCCGGCCTCGAGGCCGAAGCGCTTTTGCCTCACGAGGGAGACGACTTCTTCGAACCCTTCTTTCAAAAGGGCATCGAGTTCCTCTTTGTCCTTTTCCTTCAGCCGGACGAGCGAAAAATCGTCCTTCGGGTCGAGGTAGCGTTTCCGCCGGACGGCGATCTTCCCTTCCTCGAGGTCGTAGGCGAGGATGAGGTGGCGGGGATCGGCTTCCCCTTCGTAATAAGAGGGGCCGACAAGGGAGATCTGAACGAAATAGCTCACGGGGAAATTATCCTTCAATCGGGCTGCGCTTCCTAGCGGCAAAAAAAGAATAGAATGAGCCCATGGAACAAAAAGAACTGCGGATCGCCGAGGCGAACGAAAACGCCATTTTGGGGCAACTTGCCACCTTCGGCTGGGTTCTCGTCGGCAAAAAGAAGGAGAAGCCTCTCCTTTGGCTGAAGAGCAATCGCTATACGTTCGAGCGCGAGGAAAGGGAGGAATCGCCTTTCGAGAAGCAAAAGGAAGAGGAATGGAACCGCCTTTTCCACGAATGGAACGACCTCTTCCTCTTCAAGAAATGGCCTTGGACGGTTCTTGTCAATGCCTTGGCCCTTTTCCTTGTCCTGGCCGGGATCGCCTTATATATCGCCTCGAACTTCGTCGCCGATCCGATGCCCCTCGTCCTCATCGGGTGCCTGCTCCTGATCCTTGGGCTTATCGGGTCGATCGTCAACTTGTCGCTCATGAGCAAGCAGCTTGGCCGCATCAAGAAACTCGATGGCATCGCGAGGGAAGTCCGGGACGCCCGCCTTTTGGAGAGGAAGGATGCTCCGTCCTTGGGGAAGGACCCTGATGTTGGGAAACCGACCGCCGATATAGACGCGAAGAGCGAATGACCGGTCATAAGGACCCATCGGCAAAAACGGATGGGCCGGTTATGACTTTTGTGTATGTTCAAGACATGTGAGACATAATGCCTAGCCTTCCATGCCCGGGCCCGGGCATGGAAAAAGGCATCTCC
>CALVSB010000034.1 GCA_944358895.1 uncultured Bacilli bacterium
AGGTGAAAGGAGTTAAATGATGTGGCAAGGCGGAAGGCGCCTCGTCTTGGCGATACACATAATTCGTCCGTGGTCTCTGCCTATACCCCGAAACTCAATTACGACAACACGATTAGTCTCGAAGAAGCGACCGACGATGGGAAAGCGGTGGCCTTCGCTTACGAAAGCCCCTTCGGGAAGCTCGCGGCCGATGCCGCGTCCTTCGACGAAGCGACCAAGACCCTTACGGTAAACGTGCCGGGCGGCTCGGCCCCGAGCTTCGGCCTATCCTTCCTCGCGGACGGAAACATCACCCCGACCTCGATTGCCGTCACTTTCGACGATGCCTACGAACCGATGGGGATGGCCTGGACGATCCCGACCATCACCGTCGTCGACTCGGTCTGGGGCGACGAATATCGATATGAGTACACCTTCGCCGCCGACTTCGTCGTTGCATCCGAGATCAAGATGCCGACCGACGGGCCGCTTCCGACCCTTCCTGAGCACGCGGCTCTCGAAGAGGCTTTCGGGAGCCTTGCGGCCGGCAATTACCGTCTCTCTTATGAGGATACGGCTCAGAAGGTCACGGCTACCATCGTGGCGAGCACTTCCTTCTACGACATCTCGATGGATGTCGACGGCAAGGCGACCCATGAAGGCTATTGCTTCACCGAGCCTGGTAAGGCAGCTCCGTACGAGGTGGTCGATGGCGTTCCGGTCGGGACAGCCGGGGCCAGTGACATGAGCCTTGCTTCCATCACCGAGGCCCCCTTTGACGTCGCTGCGGAACTCTTCGTTCCCACTGAAGGCGGAAAATACGTTCTCACGGAGGAAGGAAAGGAATTTGCTTCCCGCGCCTATCCGGCCAACTTCGTCAAAAAGGCCCTGGAGAAGCAGGGGATCTATACCCTTGACCGCATGGTGGGAGGGACGTTTGCCTTCACGCTGAGCGAGGGCCAGATCGACCTTTCCTTCGACTACGAATATGAGAGCTTAAATGCCGACTGGGAATATGTCACCTACAAGGGGACGGTCAAGGTCTCGTTGACCGGGATCGGCGAAACGGGCAATCCTTTTGCTCCGTCTTCTTTCGTTCCTTTCGATGCCCCAGACACCTGGAGTGAGCTCGGCGGCCAAGACCTCGTGACCGCCCTCCAAAGCTACCTCGGCGACCCCGAAATCCTCCCGCTCCCGAACACCGAGCAGCTCCAAGACTTCTCCTATGACTACTTCTCCGGGCTGACCATCAAGTTTGTCTATCCGTCCTACGACACCCTGGACGAAGTGATGGCTGCCTATGCTACTGCCCTCACCGCGAGCGGCTGGGTGGCCGGCAAAGAAACCTTTATGGGAATTCCCTATACCTACGGGACGGGCATCGAAGCGAAGTCCATCACTGTCTCTACCGACAATTTCGCAAGCGATCCGACCATGACCATCGCGGTGAACTCCGCGTCCTCCGACTTTAGTTTTTGAGAAAAGAAAGGCTTTTTGCAGCCGTTTTTACCTGAAAATATGAAGAAAATACTTCCTGCCGCCGCTCTCCTTCTCGTCCTTGGCTCTTGTCAGGCGGGTGGCTCGTCCAGCGTTTCCTCCTCGTCTCTTTCTTCCGACTTTCCCACCGCGGAATCATCATCCGGCCCGACCCTTTCCTCCTCGTCTTCCCTTTCGCTATCTGCTCTGCTGGAAGGCTTGCAAGGAGAGCTGGCCCTCAAAGGGAATTTTCTCCGCGACTATGAGAACCCTTCGCTTCATGACCTATCGACCGAGCTTTCCGTCTACTTCGGGGACGGCGTTTGGGAGAGCAAGGAAGAAGGCTTTTCGACGATGACGGCCTATCGTTCCGCAAGCGGGATGGCCGTCAAGCGGAGTCTCGACTACCAAAACAAGGTTAGCGAGACCCCGCTTTCGGAAAACGGGCTTACCCCGATCCCCTTTTCCCGTTTCGAGAATCCTTTCTTGAGAGTCGAGGCCGGCGCTTTCGTTATAACGGACGATGGCTATTCCTTCGAACTCGGCCAAGAAGAGGGGGCGGCCTTTGCCTATGCCCTGAGCGGGTATGGCGATCTTTCGATCGCTTCCGGCGTCATCGAGACATCGGCCGACGGAACTATCGAAGGCCTTTCTTTTACGGCCCGGGCCCTATCCGACCCGAGTGGCAACGCCCTTACTCCCAAACTCACTTTTGAAGTGACGACGGCCGAAGAGATCGGTTTCCTTTATTGCGATAGCCTTCCTTCCCTTCCCGAGCAGGAGGCGGTGGCCGGCCTTCTTTCTTCCCTCCGCAAGGGCAATTACACCCTTTCCCTTCAAACCTTCCCGGAAGGCGACGACCTAGGGGTGGAACGCTACATGGAAGTGAGCGACAGCCTCATTTACGTCGAAGACCGCCAAGGCGGGATTCCCTTTGCCTCTTACGGCTACCTCGGGGCCGAAGGCGGCGTCATTCCCTACGAAGTGACGGGCGGCATCATGAAAGCCATCGGCCCGGCCGAAGAAGGGAGCATCGTCTCGGCCCTTCCGCCCTTCGACCTCGATCCTGCTTTCTTCATCCCGGAAGGAAACGGCTACGTCCTTTCTCCTTGGGCTTACGACTACGTTTCCCGGATTGACCCCGGCTATCTCATCGATTCTTACCTCGAAGTGATGGTTGAAGGCAGTTTCAGTCTCTTGATCGACGAGAAAAGCGCCGTTTTCTCCTACGAGTACGAAGCGACCGACTTCTATACCGGGCGCCTGCTTAAGGGCACGCTAGTGATGAAAGTCGTCGAAGTTGGGGCGACGTCTCCCCGTTACGGAATCGGCGACCTCGTGCCCTACGAGCCGCCAAAGAGCTATGAAGAGCTCGACCCCGCGATGGCCTGCGTCCTCGCCGGCTATTTCGGGAACGATCTGAGCCTTCTTCCCTATCCTTCCTTCGAGGGCCTAGAGGGCGTGGAAGGAAGCGAGGGCTTCGGCTACTTCGCCCTTTATTTCCATGTTGGCAAGGATGCCGACCTCAATGCCGCCTACCTGTCTTACGATGCCCTTTTGGCCGACATCGGCTGGTCGAAGGTAGATAATCTCTCGGGCGGCTACGACTACCGGATCGAGCGGGGCGGCGGCAGCGGCTATTTCCATTTGACCTTGGAAGAAACGCCCACCGTCAATTTCATCAATCTATATATCAACCGGGTGGACTTCGATAGCCCGATGGATGCTTTCTTCGAGCCGCTCGCCTTCTCCCCGAATTCCACCCTCGACATCTCGATCGAGGATTCCTACCTTTCGCGGGACGACGGCTCGCTTCTTAAAAAGACGAGCAAGCGCCTGGTCTACGAGTGGAGCGACGAGGCCGAGCATCTTACGGCTTACGATGAAGGGACACTTTCCCTCGAACGCTATCTCGTGCCAAGCGGCGGAAGCCTCGACGTTTATGAAAAGGCGACCGGCGGCTGGGCAAAGACCGGGACCTTGGAAGGAACACTCCTCTATGCGACCGCGACCATCTGGAACTTTGCCTTCGATTACGGATCGAGCTTCCTCCCGGACGGGCAAGGAGGCTACACGTTGGCTTATGGCGAAGCGAGCGACGCCCTCATCGGCCTCCTTTACGGAAACGCCTTCGATTGGGAAGACCTCGCGAGTCCGATCGAGGCCACACTTACCGAGAATGGCGGGGAAGTGGTCATCACCATCGACCTTAGCTCGCCGAGGCTTTATGGCGAGGAAGGCTTGGCGGCCGACCACAACGTCCATATCGAAGCCCGCCTTTCGAAGGTAGGGACGACCTCGGTCGAAGCGCCTTTCTAGGGAACCCGGTCGAAAATCCAGAGTCAAAGAAACCCCGTTTAGCAAAAGGACTTGACAGCCCGCGAATGCTGAATAAAATAAGCACTTGCTTGCGGGGTAGAGCAGCCTGGTAGCTCGTCAGGCCCATAACCTGAAGGCCGGTGGTTCAAATCCATCCCCCGCGACCAATTGCAAATCGAGGCCGGTGCGAAAGCATCAGCCTTTTTTGTACTCTTAGACAGTTCTGATACATACCAACCTCGACAAAAAGCACAGAACTGAGGATTTTGTCGAGGCTGAGGAATAAATCGGCCTTCGAAAAGCGGAAAGATCCCTACCATTGCATTTGGGGAGGGCTTCGGAATGAACCTCCGGACCCCTTGCCTAGGCCGGGGTTCTTTCTGGGCTAAACGATTCCAATCGCGTTTTTGACCGCAAAAGACAAAGATCCTTGATTTGGGGCGGATTGAGCGGGAAAAGGAGCGCTTTTCAGTCCTTCTTTTCGTGGGCCTTCTTCCAAACTTTGATCTTCTCTAGCCGTTCTTTGCACCGGGCTTCGAGACCTTGGTCCGTTGGCTTGTAATAGACGCGCCCCTTGAGGGAAGGCGGAAGGCATTCCATCGTGGAGAGTTTGTCCTCGGTATCATGGGCATAGACATACCCCTTGCCGTAGTCGAGATCCTTCATGAGTTTCGTTGGGGCGTTCCGGATCTGAAGAGGGACCGGCTCGGCGAGCATCTTCTCGGCATCGGCCTTGGCTTTTTCATAGGCCACGTAGGCCGCGTTCGACTTGGGAGCGAGCGAAAGATAGATGGCAAGCTCGCTCAGGTGGACGGTGCACTCCGGCATCCCGATGAAGTGGCAGGCCTGGTAGGCCGCGACCGCCATCTCGACGGCCCTTGGATCGGCGAGGCCGACATCCTCGGCGGCAAAGCGGACCATCCGCCGGGCGAGGTAAAGGGGATCTTCCCCGCCTTCGAGCATCCGGGCGAGCCAATAGACGGCGGCATCGGGATCGCTATTGCGCATCGACTTGTGGAGGGCCGAGATGAGGTTGTAGTGTTCCTCGCCTTTCTTGTCGTAGAGAAGCGACCGGCGGGAGGTACATTGTTCGACCGTTGCCGGCGTCACTTTGCTTACCCCATCTTCGACATCGGCATTCAAAATGACCATCTCGAGGGTGGATAGAGCGTTCCGCGCGTCCCCGTTGGAAAAGACGGCAATCGCATGGAAAAGGTCGTCGGCAATCTCAATCTTCTCGTTCCCGAAACCCCGGGGATCGGCGATGGCACGCTTCAAAAGGGATACGATGTCGTCTTCCGAGAGAGGCTGGAGGACGAAGACCTTGCAACGGGAAAGAAGAGCCCCGTTCACCTCGAAGGAGGGGTTTTCGGTCGTGGCTCCGATGAGGACGATCGAGCCTTTCTCGACATATGGCAAAAAGGCATCTTGCTGGGCCTTGTTGAAGCGGTGGATTTCATCGACGAAAAGGATGGTCCTCGTTCCGTAGCGCCGGTTTTCCTCGGCCTCTTCCATGACGGCCTTGATTTCCTTGATGCCGCTCGTGACGGCCGAGAAGTCGATGAAGGACGCCTTGCTCATCTTGGCAATGATGTGGGCCAGGGTCGTCTTCCCAACCCCGGGCGGGCCCCAGAAGATCATCGACGATATCTTGTCCTCCTCGATGAGGCGGCGGAGGGGCCGTCCCTCCCCCACGAGCTGCCTCTGCCCGACGAAATCGTCGAGGCTCTCGGGCCTCAGGCGCGAGGCCAAGGGTTCTTCGCGCTCGCTCTCGAAGAGGGAGCCCTGCCCTTCGCTCAGGGAAGTAGCTTTGCGGTTCATGACTCCATTTTACCATTCCTTTTCCTCGGTTGGCCTTTTGAGTCCGGTAGAATGGTTGAGAATGGCAAAAGCGCGCCCAAATCGGGCTTCTTTTCTCCTGATTTCTCCAACTCTATCCTCAATAGACGCCGAGGTAGATAAACTTTTCTCCGCTTTTTTCGTAAAATAGCAGCATGGCAACCGGAAACGATCAGGTCAAGCAGGCTTTCGAGCTCGTACGCATGGGCAACGAGGCCGTCCTGAAGGAAAACTATCTCAACGAAGAAGGCGTCTATCATCTCGAGGTCGATCTCCGAAAATCCGATCCTTTCGACCCCTATGCCGGGACGAAGGCTCTCGACCCCTCGCTTTTCACCTATGTCGATTCCTTTCGGAAGGCCATGGTCAACTTGGCCCCGATTGCCGTCGATTTCATCGTCGAGGAATCGAAAGAAGAAACCGACCGCTTGATCGAGGAGGCTTTCCGCCGGCATTACCGGATGGAACTATGCGAATGCCAGCGCGAGCGGAAGCGCCTCAAGATCATATCCATTGTCTTCATGATCGTCGGGGCCCTTCTTCTCGCCGTGGCCGTTGCCATGGGCTTCACCGATTTCGGGATCATCGACGACGTCATCGGGGAAATCGTCTCCATCGCGGCTTGGGTCTTCGTCTGGGCAGCGGTCGAGAAAGTTGCCTTCGACCTCCGCGACCTCAAGAAAGACGCCTTGTACAACGCCGTGATGTCGCTGACCGACATATCCTTCAAGAAAGGAGGGGAGTCCGATGCGGGTAACCATCGTCCTTGATATCCCGATTACCGCCCATAACGGCACGACCGTCGCCGCCATCAACCTCGTGAAGACCCTCCAAGACCGCGGCCATCTCGTCCGCGTGGTCACCCCCGACCCGAGCAAAAAAGGGCAGAAGGGTTATTACGTGATGCCGACCATCGATTTCGGCCCCCTTCAAACGATCGTGGACCATAACGAAGTCGCCCTCGCCCGCGGGGACGAACGAATTCTTGAAGACGCCATCCGCGGGGCGGACGAAGTCCATATCATGATGCCCCTCATGGTCGGGCGAAAAGCCCTCAAGATCGCCCGTTCGATCGGGGTCCCGGTCTCGGCCGGCTTCCATGTCCAAGCCGAGAATGTCACTGCCCATTTCTTCAATTTCATGGACTGGCCCTTTGCCAACCACTGCGTCTACCGCAACTTCGACAAACGCTTTTTCTCAATGGTCGACGCCATCCACTATCCGACCGAGTTCATCCGCCGGACCTATGAGGAAGCCATCGGTCATACGACCCCGGGCTATGTGATTTCCAATGGCGTCTCCTCCCTCTTCCATCCGCAGGAAGGACACCGCCTCCCGGGAACGGAAGGGAAATTCCTCATCGTCTGCACCGGAAGATACAGCAAGGAAAAGAAACAGACGCTTCTTATCAAGGCCTGGTCGCTGTCCCGCCACCGGAACGACATCAAAGTGGTCTTCGCCGGCACGGGTCCGCGGCTCGAGGAGATGAAGCGGTGCGCCCGCCGCCATGGCGTCGAGCCGATTTACCAGCAGTTCGAGCGGACCGAGCTGGCCAAGGTCCTCGCGGCCAGCGACCTTTATGTCCACACCTCCGAAATCGAGATCGAGGCTATCTCCTGCCTCGAGGCCATCGCCTCGGGGCTCGTTCCGCTCATCAACGACTCGCCTCGCTCGGCTACCCGGGAGTTCGCCATCGACTCCCGTTGCCTCTTCGCTCTGAACGATGCCCATGACTTGGCGGCCAAGATCGACTACTGGTACGAGCATCCCGAAGAGAGGAAAAAGCAGGCGAAGGACTATGCCCACTATGCCGAGCGCTTTGCTTTCGATCGCTGCATGGAGGCGATGGCAAACATGATCAAGGAGACGGCGGAGAAGCGGAAATGAAAGAATACCCAGTCAAGACCATTTACTTTGAAGACGAGCTCCACGACGATTTCGCGAGCACCAAAATCGCCCGCAAAACCCTGCCGAAAAAGCTCAAGTTTTACCACAAGAACCTGATTTACCGGTTTTTGAGCAACTGTGTCTACTACATCGTCGGGGTTCCGCTCGCCTGGCTTTTCGTGAAGATCGTCTACGGGGCGAAAATTGTCGGCAAGAAGAAGTGGAAGCGGGCCCGCCTCCGCAAGCAAGGCGTCTTTGTCTACGCCAATCACACGACGGCGGCCGATGCCCTCTTCGTGCCTCTTCTTTTGGCTCTTCCCAAGAGGACGCGGATCATCTGCTCGGTCGAGGCGGTGTCCAATTCGTTCCTTCGCCCGATCGAGATCTTCCTAGGAGCCCTTCCCCTTCCCGATTCCCCGGAGCAGCGGAAGCCATTCGTCGACGCGGTGAGCTACTACTCGAAGAAGCGGCACGACGCCATCCTCATCTTCCCGGAAGCCCACATCTGGCCCTATTGCACGCGAATCCGACCTTTCGGGGAACAAGCCTTCACCTATCCGGCCCAGGAGGGCCTGCCGGTCGTCAGCTGCTGCACGACCTTCGAGCGGCGGAAAATCCTGCGTTTTCTCCCGCCCCGGCACGTCATCCACGTTTCTGACGCCTTCTACCCGGAGATGGACCTTCCCCTCGGGGAAAGGAGCAAGAAACTCCGGGACCAGGCCTACGACTACATGGTCGAAACGTCATCTTCCCTCGAGAACGCCGAGTATTACCGTTACCTCCCCAAGGAACGCTGAAGCGTTTCCCTTCCTTCTTCCGGCCTGGGTTCTTATAATCAAGGTTGCAAGGAGGATGCCTAAGCATCAAGTAAACAATGGACTACAAGAAACTGGTCGGCACCAAGACCTACGAAAACCTCCAGGCTGCCTTTGCCGGAGAGAGCCAAGCCCACACCAAGTACGAGTACTTCGCGAGCAAGGCCAAGAAGGAAGGCTACGAGCAGATCGCGGCCATCTTCATGGAAACCTCCCTCAACGAGAAGGAGCACGCGAAGCTCTGGTTCAAGTACCTCCACGAAGGCGAGATCCCGACGACCGCGGACAACCTCAAGGCGGCCGCCGATGGCGAGAACTACGAATGGACCGACATGTATGACGGCTTTGCCAAGACCGCCGAGGAAGAAGGCTTCCCGGAGATCGCCGCGAAGTTCCGCCTCGTCGGCGCCGTCGAGAAGGTTCACGAGGAACGCTACCTCAAGCTGCTCGACAACGTGAAGAACGGCGTTGTCTTCATCGGCAAGGAAGACGCGGTCTGGAAGTGCCGCAACTGCGGTCACATCGTGATCGGAAAGTACGCTCCGCTCGTTTGCCCGGTTTGCAACCATCCGCAATCCTTCTTCGAGCTCCGCGCCACCAACTATTAATCGGCTCTAGAAGGAGAGGCCCGGCGACGGGCCTCTTTTCCTACACTTAGAGCCGAGGAAATAGTTTCCCTCCTATGAATAATCCGTATTAAGGGTAATATCCCTCACGGA
>CALVSB010000035.1 GCA_944358895.1 uncultured Bacilli bacterium
ATATGGCTATTTTAATGGATTGTGGAATTGGGTTCTTGGAGGGGCGAATTCTGGAGCTGGCTATTTTATTCAAGCATAGGATAAAGGTAACGCAATATCTACTTGCGCTTCGTGGCGACAATCAATATAATGGCAAAGCCCGAAAGGGAAGTGCAGGTGTAGTTCAATGGTAGAACATTACCTTGCCAAGGTAAATACACGGGTTCGATTCCCGCCACTTGCTCCAGCACGAAAGAAATAAGCTCCCCGCCGGGGAGCTTTTTTCATGCCTGGCCTCGCTTATTCGCGGTGGGAATCGCTCCGGCCGTAATCGTCCTTGGACGGAGCATCCGATGAGGGCCCGTTGCTGTCGCCGGGATCCTTTTCCTTGGCATCGACATCGATGACGTCATCGTTTTGCTCTTGCATGTTCTTGAGCGTTTCTTCGAGGTTGGAAGCTTGCTCTTGCCGCATCCGCTCGGTGGCCCGGAGGTATTCGAGATTCTGGCGGATGAGGGAATAGCCATATTGGCCATAGGACTTCGAATTGGCGGCTTGGATGGCAAGCAGGCACTCGAAGAAATAAGGAGCCGCGAAGGCCAAGGGGATCAAAGCGACGAAGAAGCCGAAAAGCGGGGCGAGGCTTCCGACCATGAGAGGATCCTTCGCCGGGAGAAGCGAGGAGAAAAGAGCGTATCCTCCATAGGTCCCGGCGGCGAAGAAGAGAGCCGTCAAGACAAAAGCCGGCCACATGAAGTACCAGTACTCTTTCTCGAAAGCGGAGCCGGCCATGTGCTTGCCGCCGCGGAAAATGGCGACTTTGAGCCGGGCGGGGGCGTTTTTGACGCTGCTATCGACGTAGGGGATCGGCAGGGCTCGGAAAAAGAAGTAGAAATTGAAAGCCAAGTAGGAAGCCATGTTGGTCAAGGCCGAGGCAAAGATCATGCTGCGGAAGGGTTCGCCCTCGAGGATGGCGGAGGCTTCGCCCATCTGCCCCGCGGCCACGTGATCGGTCAAGGCCTTCACGCTCTCGGCAAAGGCGGGATCGTCCATTTTCGAGAGGACGAGGATCATGACGACGCCATAGCTGATCAAAGTCGAAATCACGTAACTCCAGAGGAAGTTCCTGATGAGGCGGTACGATCCGAAATTGAGGGGCGAATAGTAGGAGCCGAACCTCGTCAAGGCACTCGGAACGCCAGAGAGGGTCGTCGATTCCCTAAGCTGATAAGACGATTGGAAGGCGAAGACGAATGGCACAAGGAGGAAACTGATGGCAAGAAGCGCCACTTGCTGGGAGACATAGTATAGAGCCATCGTCATGGCCCCGACCGCCACGCTTACCAAAACGAAAATCGCGATATTGGGAAGGGATTTGGCATAGTTTTCGCGAAAGGAAGCGAATATTTCCTTTCTCATTTTCTCAAGATGTTCTTTCATCCTTGCTCGCTTTCCGGAGCTCGTGGAGGTCGTGGATGGCCTGCCAAAGTTCCTTTTTGACAAAAGGCGTCACGTTGCGGCTTTCGTAGTCCTCGACCAAGGTTTCAAGGTCCTTGAGCCCAACCAAGTGGGAATCGGACTTGTTTGAAGCGTCGAGCCGGGAGACAAAGCACTCGTCGTTGACGAGGACGACCCCGACCATGAAGGAGGAGTTGATGCCGCTCACCATAGAAAGTCGATTCAGCATGTGTCTATTGGCGGCCAGGGGGTTCGGGATGGGCTGTTTCTTGCCTTTGCGGGAATAGTAAACCCAACTGGCATCCTCGCCCATGCCGCTGATCGCGCCGTCGAAATAGCAATCGGTGATGACATAGATGTACTTGTCGCCCCCAATGATGTGGTCGATATGGACTTTCGAGGCTCCTTCGCCCCGCTCGAAATCGTTGATGAGGTAATAGTCCCCGTGCAGGACCGTCTTGTAGACCTTCGGGAAATAGGCGCTGGCAATGTCGCGCTTGGCCCGGTAGCGGCGAATCGGCCCCTTGAGGAAAAGGTAGAGGAAAAGCGCGGCCGCCGCGAGGGCGAAAGCGATGAAAACGCCCAGCCGCACGTCGTAGCTGGTTATGAGGAAAGTTCCTACTTCCGGCATGTCGCAGTATAGAGGTCGGCCGTGAGGAGGGCCACCTTGACCATGTCCTTGACCCCGGCTTGGCGCTCCTCGATCGAAAGGGAACCGCCGCCGACGAAGCTATCGGTCACCGTGCAGATGGCCAGGGCCTTTTTCTTGAGAAGGGCCGCGTTGGCATAAAGGGCATAGGCTTCCATCTCGACCCCGGCGATGCCGAGGCGCTGCCACTTCTTCCAATTCTCGGAATCGAGGTCGTAGAAAATGTCGCTCGAGAGAATGTTCCCAACGTGGTAGGGAAGCTTGAGGTCGATGGAGGCCTTGACCGCTTTGAGAAGGAGCGAGAAATCGGCCGTCGCCGAGAAAGTTCCGCCGAGATGGAGTTCCCCGAGGAAATTGCTATCGGTCGAGGCGCCTTCGGCCAAAACGATATCCCGAAGACCGATGTTTTCCTGGTAGGTCCCCATCGTCCCGATGCGGATGATGGCCTCGACGCCGTAGCTTTCGTAAAGTTCGTGGGAGTAAATGCCGATCGATGGCATCCCCATGCCTGAAGCCATGACCGAAACTGGGAAGCCGCCCGGCGTCTTGCCGGTATAGGCCAAAGCCCCGCGGACGGCATTGACGAGCCGGGGTTCTTTCAGAAAGGTTTCGGCGATCCAGCGGGCCCGCTTGGGGTCGCCGGGCATGAGCACGACCTTGGCGAAATCGCCTTCTTTGGCTTCGATATGGTGAGTTGGCATCTTTACCTCCTTGCCTCGCCCCGCTCGACGACATAACTCATCGAGGAGACGTCGGCGAAGCTCGTCTTCTTGCTCGAAAACAAGACCGAGAGCATTTCTACGACATAGTATAAACCGAGAGTGAGAATAATAAGAACAAGCGGAATGAAAGCCCTCAGCACATAAGCGCGAAGCGGCGCTTCCTTCCCCCGCTCGTCGACGATCCTCAGCCCCATGAAAGCCAGGCCCAGCGTTTCCCCATGCTTAAGGAAGGGAAGAAGGATCCAATAGAAAAGCTCGAGGAGCGACCAGATGGCCCCGCCGGCGAAAAGGGCGACGAAAAGGGCCGCCGTCATCGAGACGGTCGGCTCTTTTATCCAAAGAAGGAACAAGACAAGGGCCGGCGAGAGAAAGACGACCATCAAAAGAAGGGACAGGCAAAAGTCGAAGAGAGCGGCCACGAAGCGATGGGAAAAGGAAGCGGGAACGATGACTGGCTTGGCGCGGCGCTTCTTCTCCATGACCCGAAACTCAGTTTACGGTGACCGACTTGGCCAGATTCCGCGGCTTGTCGACATTGAGGCCGCGCCGGAGGGAAAGGTAGTAGGAAAGAAGCTGCCCGAAGGCGACTTCCGGATACGGGGCGAAGTCTCCTTCGACGTAGCGGTAAACGAAAGCGTCGCCTTCCTTGGCACAACTTTCGGAGGAAACGATGTAAGCGACGGCCCCGCGGGCCTTTAGTTCCTCGACGTTGCTCCTGATCTGCTTGGAAATCTCGGGATTTCCGACGAAGGCAAAGACCGGGGTTCCCTCTTCGATGAGGGCAATCGGGCCGTGCTTGAGCTCGCCGCCGGGATAGGACTCGCTATGGACGTAGGAGATTTCCTTGAGTTTGAGGGAAGATTCCTCGCCGGCGAAGAAATCCATCCCGCGCCCGACGAAGAAGGCATCGTGGACTTCGACGATCCCTTCGGCAATCGCATCGATGTCGGCCCGGCGGCCAACGACATCGTCGACGGCCTTGGCAGCCTCCAAAAGGCTGTCGGGCACGCTCGTGTCACCGTTGACTGCCCCGCAAAGGAGCATCATGAGGGCCATCTGCCCGAGGAAGGACTTGGTGGAGGCGACGGCCACTTCGAGGCCGGCTCCGATGTAAAGGACGTGGCCGCTCCGCCGGGCAATGGTGCTGTCCTTCGCATTGACGATGCCGAGGGTCTTCGTCCCTTTCTCCATCATGTCGAGGCAGGAAATGAGGTCGGCCGTCTCCCCGCTTTGGGAGATGAGGACATAATAGGGATTCTTGAGGTGCGGGTAGACCCCATGGATCCACTCGCTGGCGATATAGCTCGTTGCCCGGAGTCCGTGCCGGTTGAAATAAGCCGCGGCCGCTTCCGAGGAATAGTGGCTCGACCCGCAGCCGAGGAAGACGACTTCGTCGGCCGCCTTGAGGCTGGCGAGGAGTTGCGGGTCGAAGAGATAAACCTTTTTCTCCCGGTCGAAGTAGGTTTCGACGTTCTTCCGCACGACGTGGGCGCCTTCATGGATTTCCTTCATCATGAAGTGCGGGTAGCCGGCGAGATCGTAGACGTAGTCTTCCTTGTCCTTCGAGGCAAAGCGGAGGGCGAGGTTCTTGCCGTTGCGATAGGCGACGATGCTATTCTCGGTCATGTAGCCGTAGGTGCCGTCGTCGAGGGCCGCGAAGTTCGAGCAATAGTCGAGGATCGGGGCATAGTCGCTCGCAAGGCAATTGATCCTCGTGTCGCCCCGGCCGAGAACGAGCGGTGATTTGTTCTTGGCGAAGTAGAGCCCTTCCTGGCCTGTGAAGAGGATGGCAAGGGCATAAGATCCGTCGAGCTTTTCCATCGCCTTGCGGATGGCGTCGAGCGGCGTTTCGCCTTCTTGGAGGAAATAAGCGATGACCGAGGCGATCACTTCGGTGTCGGTATCGCTCCGGAACTGGCAGCCCATCCCGGAAAGCCATTCCTTCAGTTCCTTGTAGTTGTCGATGACCCCGTTATGGACGAGGTAGACCTTCTTGTCCCAGCTTCTCTGGGGGTGGGCGTTCTCGACGGTGACGCCGCCGTGGGTCGCCCAGCGCGTATGGGCGATGCCCGCGGTCCCGGCATGGCCGTCGGGAACGATCGAAGCGAGGTTCTCGACGCTTCCGACCGCCCGGTAAAGGGAAATCTTCCCCTTGTTCCAAAAAGCAAGCCCGGCGGAATCGTAGCCCCGGTAATCGAGCTTCTTCAGCCCGCTAGTCAAATAAGTTTTGTAATCGAGGTTCCCGATGGCTCCAACGATACCGCACATGTCAGTTCCTCCTTAAAAGGCCGAGGCCAGATCGAGGGCGACGCTTTTGGCTTCTTCCTCGGTGACCGCTTCGACGTAGATTCGTAGCAGAGGCTCGGTCCCGCTGGCCCGCAGGTAGAGGCGCCCCCGTCCGGCTAGCGACTTCTCGTAGGCAGCTTTCTTTTCGAGGAAGAGGGGGTTCTTCATGCCCTCTTCAGCCGCCACTCGATCGGCAAACCGAATATTGTAAAGATAGTGTGGATAACGGAAAAAGGAAACGGCTTTTTCAAATGTTTCCTTGTCGGCCGAAAAGCACTTGACGACCTGGGAAGCGGAAATCATCCCGTCCCCCGTCGGCAAGAGATCCTTGTGGATGACATGCCCGGAAGGCTCGGCTCCGAGGATGTAACCCTTTTCGATGAGCCGGAGCTGGATGTTCCGGTCCCCGACCCCGACTTCTTCCGTCTTGATGCCTTCCCTAGTGAGGGCTTCGACGAGGCCAAGATTGCTCATCGGTGTCAAAACGACGGTATCCGAGGGGAGTTTGCCGGCCTTTTTAAGCATTAAGGCTTTCATGAAGACCTGAGTATCGCCATCGATGAGGCGGCCGTCGCCCGTCATTCCCATGACCCGATCGGCATCGCCGTCGAAGGCGAAGCCAAGGTCATAGTCGCCGCCTTTGATGGCGGCTTCAAGGCTTTCGAGATGGGTCGAGCCGCAGCCGTTGTTGATGTTCGTCCCATTGGGCGAATCATTGATGGCCACAACCTTGCAACCCCACGCCTCAAAGATACGCTTGGCATAGTAGGAGTCGCTTCCGTTCGCGCAATCGAGGAGTACTTTCGGGGCGGAATCCTTAACGTCGATCAGGCCGGAAACATAGGAAACGAAGCTGGCCTTCTCTTCCTCGCCGTCTTCGACTCGTCCCAAGCCGTCCGCTTCAGGGAGCGGGAGCTCATCCTTTCCTTCGAGGAAGGACTCGATCTCCTTTTCGAGGCTCGTCGGGAGTTTTTCCCCACCGCGGCAAAGGACCTTGATTCCATTGTCGGGGAAAGGATTGTGGGAGGCGCTGATCATGATTCCGTAATCGAAGGAGGCATCTTTGCCCATCAAATAGGAAATCATCGCCGTCGGGATGACGCCAAGGCGCTTGACCTCGGCCCCCGAGGACAGAAGGCCGGCCACGATGGCAGCTTCGAGCATCGGCGAAGAGAGCCGCGTGTCTTGTCCAACCAATACCTTGCTCTTCTTCCCGCTTCCGTGCCCGAGATAGCGGCCAATGCCGAAAGCAATCGACGGCGTGAGCTCGCGGTTCGCGACTCCTCGCATGCCGTCCGTGCCAAAATGAAGCGTCATAAATACCCCTGTAGTCTATGAATCGTCAAATGGCGTCTTTGTCCTCAACGTAAGCCATATCGTCGTCTAAGACCCGGCGGAACGTATCCGGGGTCACCGTCGTAAGCTCGCCTTGGAAGGCGATGGAAATGCGGCCGGTTTCCTCACTGACGAGGACGGTGACCGAGTCGCTATTCTCGCTGATCCCGAGGGCCGCTTGGTGGCGGGAACCGAATTTCCCGGTCAAGGGACGGGTCGTGGAAGCGAAGAAAACGCTAGCCCGGGCAATCTTGTCATCTTTGATGATCACCGCTCCATCATGGAGCTGGGTTCCCGGATAGAAAATAGTCTCCAGGAGTTCTTTGGTGACCGGGGCGTTGACATCGGTCCCCCGCTGCTTGATGACGCCGCCGAGCTTGCTGTCGCTCAGAAGGTCGTCTTTCTTCATGATGGTGATGAGAGCGCCCATCTTGAGCTTGCTCATCCAAATGACCGCCGCTTCGATCTGGTCATAGACGGCTTCGCGATCGAAGAGGGTTTCGTTCGGGATTTTCCGCTTCTTGAAAAAATGGATCTTCTCGCGCTTGAAAAGGCCATTCGTGACGAGATAGCGGTATTCCGACATGTTTGCGAAAAGGAAGACGAAGGAAACGATGGTCAAAAGGGCGAGGCAGATCTCGAACATGTAAGGGATCGGGGTCGCCATGGCGACGACGACCAAAACATCGAGAAGGCCAACGATGAACCAAGCCATCTTCCGCTTGACGATCAGAACCAACGCCGTCGTGAAAGCGGCGAGAAGGATGATGCCGATGACAAAGCCGGCAATGAAATAAGAATCGTTCCAGTAAGAGGCGGCAACAGTTTCGAGAAGGAAATTACTTTTCATCATCGTCCTCCACGTCGCGGGTCCAGCGATGGGCGAAGCGGCTGGCAGCACCGGCCGCGATGGCCCCGACGATGTCGTCGATGAAGGTGTTGCACTTCCCGGTATTCTTCCCCGCTTTGTTCAAACGGCGGATGATGCCGTATTTGCGCTTGTCAATGAAGCCGAAATTGGTGAGGGCGATGGATCCATAGGTATTGCAAATGCCATAGGCAAGGACTTCGTCGACCCCAAAAAGGGGAGCGTCTTTCATCATGAGATCGGTGAGGTAGGGATCGTCGAGCTTTCCTTCCTCGGCGGCCTTGTCGAGGGCAATGCCCGTCATGATGGCATATTGAACCTCGCGCTTGCTCAAAACGGCCCGGACCGAATCCAGCAGTTCGTCCGTCGTGAGATCGACGTGGTAATCGGCTTGGAGATAGCGGGCGCAATCGGCGATTTCCTCGAGGGTTACGCCACGTTCCTTCAGCAACTCGATGCAATGATATTGCAAATCAAGAATTTCTTCTGCCATAACGCTATTAAATATAGCAAAACTGCCCTATGCATGCGAAAAAATTCGCGCGCGTTATCCTAAATTAACGGGAGTCTTTACATATATCCATTTGCAAAAATTGCCGCAAAAGTGCCCTATGTTTTCCATATCTGGCAAATTCTTCAATTTGGTCTGGAGACCACGGACGAATCTTGTGTATCGCCAAGACGAGGCGCCTTCCGCCTTGCCACATCATTTAACTCCTTTCACCTCGACATGCCAAC
>CALVSB010000036.1 GCA_944358895.1 uncultured Bacilli bacterium
GAACCCCTCGCTCGTGGTTCCCGTTTCCCAATAGATCCCGGTTTTCTTAATGTGTCCTTGACATGGGGTCCACATTAGCCATGCAGCTGCCCGCTTTTTTTCTTTCTGATTACGGCCCTTGGCTCAGTCGCCGTAGTCGCTCCCGCGCGACTTATCCTCGACATAGATGCCAAGCGGATCAGCGATGTCCTGGATTTCCCGATAAATGAACCCTTCCTTGCTCATGAAGGGGGATTCGTAGTTCCCGGTGAAGATGACCTTCGGGTTGTCCGCAATCACCTGGTCGATGGCTTTCATGATCTCGTCGAAGCGGTCGTACCGCCTCTCCCGATAGCCCATGAGGCCTTCGTAGAAGCCCGGCTCCACGTAAAAGACATGCCCGTCCTTGCTTTTATAGGCATTGACGAGGGGCATTTCGGGGTCGACGAACGTTTCGTATTGACTGAACTCTGGATAAAGCATAGATTTGTCGGAAATAATAATAGTCAAGGAAGGCAGCCGCGTGAACAAAGCAAGTGAGATCAAAGTCGTCTTCTCGGATATCGACGGCACCCTCTTTTCCCATAAAACGGGGCGGGTTATCCCCTCGGCCATCGATGCCGTGAAGGCCCTTCAGAAGAAAGGAATCAAGGTTTTCCTTTCGTCTGGCCGGAACTACTACCTCATCCGAAAGACCGGCATCCTCAACATTCTCCGTCCCGACGGCCTCGTCATGATGAACGGCGCCTGCGCGGCCATCGGCGACGTCGTCATCTACAAGTACCCGATACCCGCCGACGTCGTGAACGCGATGATCAAATTCTCCTACCGCCTCAAGTTCGGGCTCACCCTCATCGAGGAAAGCGAGGGCCACATCAACATGATCGACGACCGGGTCATCGATGCCCACGCCAAATACGGAACCCGCTTCCCCCAGCCCCGGAAGTTCCCGATTCCCTACGATCGTACCGTTTTCCAGATGATTGCCTTCTGCGACCAGTTCGACGAAGACCTCTTCCTCCCCCACCTCCGCAACTGCAAAGCGGCCCGCTGGGACGAATACGCAGTCGACATCATGCCGAAGGACAGCGACAAGGCCAAAGGCATCCAGGCCGTTCTCGAATACTACGGCTGGAACAAGGAGAACGCCCTGTCGATCGGCGACGGCAACAACGACGTCGACATGCTCGGCTACACCGGGATCTCAGTCGCCATGGGCAACGCCGTCGACGACGCGAAAAAAATCGCCGATTTCGTCACCGACGACATCGACGAAGACGGCTGGGCCAAGGCCATGCAAAAGCTCGGCCTCATCTGATTACTTGTCGTAAGGCTCGCCAGCCCTGATCTTAAAGGCCCGGTAAAGCTGTTCCAAAAGGAGCGCCCGGGCAAAGCCGTGGGTAAGCGTCAGCTTCGAAAGCGAAAAGAGATAGTCCGCCCGTTGGCGGGCTTTTTCATCTAGGCCGAGAGAGCCGCCGATGAGAAAGACGATTTCGCCCTTTCCCTTGATCGAGGCTTTTTCAAGGAAGTCGGGCAGCTCGTGGGAGGAGAGTTCCTTCCCGCGCGGGTCGAGCGCGCAAAGAAAGGAAGTCGGCCTAATGAGGCGCGAGGCCTTTTCCCATTCCTTCAGCATGGCCTTTTCCTCTTCGCCCGGGCGATTGGGGAAATCCTCCGATTCGGTCACTTCCACCTTCGCGTAGCGGCTGAGGCGCTTCAGGTAATCGGCCTCCATCTCCCGGAGATAGCCGTCCTTCAAATGGCCGATCCCGATGATCTTGATCTTCATCAGCCTTCGACCTTCTCCCACTGGAGGGCAGCCTTCAAAACGATACCGCGCGCTTCCAAATCGATTCCCCTCTCAAGCAGCCCCTGCCGGACGACCTCCACAGCCAAATGGGGGTCGTTGCATTCTTCCGAAAGATGGGCCAAACAGATTTCCCTGGTATCGGGCCCAATGGCTTTCGCTAGGTAGCCCGCGCATTGGACATTCGAAAGATGCCCTTTCTTCGAACGGATCCGATTGATGAGGGAAAGCGGCCGGCCCGAGTATTTGAGCATGTCGACATCGTGGTTGCTTTCGATGAAGAAAACGGTCGAATCCTGCAAAAAGGAGAGGGTTTTGCTTGGGATAATCCCCGTATCGGTCAAATAAGAAAGCTTCTCGCCGCCCTTTTCGAAAACATAGCCGCGGCTATCTTTCGCGTCGTGGCTCGAAGCGACAGCCGTGATGCGGAAGCCTTTGATCTCGACGCTTTTGCCACGGGGCAAAACCTCGTGGGGGAAGGCGACGGTCGTTCCTCCGGCGTAAAGGGGCAGCCCTTCTGGGAGGAATTCCACGCCCTTGATATGGTCGCTATGGTCGTGGGTGAAGAAAGCGGCATCGATGTCCCCGAGGCCTCTCCCGAGGCTCGCCAGGCCATCGAGCAATGCCCTTTTCGAAACGCCCATGTCGACAAGGAAAAGCGCCTCCTCGTCATAAACGAGGACGGCGTTGCCTTTGCTCCCCGAGCCAACGGAAAGAAAGCGGATCATTCGTCGTCGTCGAGAAGGGGATTCCCGCTCGCCTCGGCGATTTGCCTTTCCATTTCGAGAGACGGGTTGTCAAAGCGCGAATAGCTCTTCGAAAAGACCAAGGTTATGTTCCCGAGCGGGCCGTTCCGGTTCTTGGCGATTTCGATGTTGCTGATCGACATCGAGGCCTTGTCCTTCCCGGCTTTGCGGTTGGCTTCGAGCTGTTGGTTGAGATTGTCGACGTAGCTCCCGGCCTGCGGGTCCCGTTTCTTCCTTCCGTAGTCGCTCCGGGAAAGAATGAGGATGAGGTCGGCATCCTGCTCGATGTTGCCCGAGTCCTTCAGGTTGCTCATCGTCGGGCGGCCGTCGTTGTTGTCGTCGGCCTTCCGGTTGATCTGAGCCAAGCAAATGACCGGTATCTGGAGGTCGCGGGCCAGGCCCTTGAGCGATTTGGTGATTTCGCCGATCTCGATGTTCTTGCTCTCGTACTTCTCGGCCGTCCCGAGGATGTTCAGGTAGTCGATGACGATGAGGCAGAGATCGGGATGGGCCGACTTCAGTTTCTTGGCTTTGGCGATGATGTCCCCGACCAAAGCGTTCGGCGTATCGTCGAAGAAGAGATTCGTCTTCTTTATGAGTTCGATCCCGGAGTTGATCTTCTCGCGGTCGCGGTCATCGAGATCACCGGTCTGAAGATGGTCGGCCTCGACGTTACTGACGGCCGAAAGGAGCCGCTTCATGATCGAGGCGTTGTCCATTTCGCAGGAGAAGAAGGCGACCGAGCCGCCGCGGCTATAGGTCGCGGCATTGTAGGCGAAATTGATGGCCAGAGCCGTTTTGCCGACCGAAGGCCGGGCCGCCAGGATGATCAGCGAGTTCTTCTGCCAGCCATGGGTAATCTTGTTGAGCCGCTTGAAGCCGGTATCGACGCCCGTCAGGTAACGGTTGGCGTACTTCGATTCCTGATCGATTTGATTGCGCACGATCTCGGCGACCGTCGCGGCATCGAGGAACTGCCCAACTTGCCGCTTGCTCGAAATCCGGTCGAGGCGGTCGGTCGAGGTCGAGACGAAGGTTCCGATATCCTCATAGGAGCCGTCCTTGAAATCCCGCTCGATGCTGTCCATCTCCTTGAGATAGTCCCGAAGGAGGGCTTGGTCGCGGATGAGGCGGACGTAGTGCTCGACGTTGTCCGGATTGATGCGGCTTTCGATGAGCTGGGCAAGATAATCGGCCTCGCCGGCATCGTGGTACGTCTTGGCGTTGATCAGGCGGTCGGTGACCATCTGAGGGTCGATCGGCTTGCCTTGGTCGGCCAAATCGACCATGGCCTGGAAGACGAGTTTGTTCCGCGGATCGAGGTCGGAAAAAGTATCGACCGTGAGAGCCCCGAGCCCATAGGAAGCCGAACCGGCATCCATGAGCATGGCACCCAAAACGGAGCGCTCGGCCTCGACGTTTCCCACCTCGAGGTAGAGATTGCTCATTTTTTCTCCTCGGAAATATGGACGTTGACCGTTCCGATGACCTGCCCGCAGATGCCTTTGTAGAGCTCGATCTGGAGGCGGGTATAGCCAAGGGCGTTGGCCGGGTACTTGTCGATGAACTTCCGCTTGTCGACTTCGATGCCCCACTGTTCCTTGAGGCCGGCCACGATCTCCTTCGGGGAGATGGTGCCGAACATCCGTCCGTCGCTTCCGACTTTGCTCGTGAACTCGACGTTGATGTGCTCAAGGCGCTTGGCGAGTTCCTCGGCTTCGGCCTTGAGGGCTTTCTGGCGTTCGAGTTCTTTGGCGTTGTCGACCTGGAGCTGGGCTTGGCTGCCCTTGGTCGAAATGACGGCCAGGCCCCGCTTCACGAGGAAATTGTTCCCGTAGCCGTCCGAGACCTTGACGGTCTCTCCTTTCTTCCCGACGTTTTTGACATCGGCTAGCAAAATGACTTCCATGTCCTATTCTCCTTTCTTCGGATTGGCCGCGGTAGCCAGTTCGAGATAATCGTCCAGCGTGACTTTGAGGGTATTGATGACCCGTTCGACCGTGGCCCCTTTGAAGGAGGCCGCGGCCATCGTGAAGTGGCCGCCGCCACCCATGCGCTCGCAGAGCAGCTGAACATTGATCGTCCCGTCGCTCCGAGCGCTGATCCTGATCGTTTTGTCGTCGGTTTTCCCGATGACGAAACACGCCTGAATGCCTTTCACCTGCATGAGAGCGTTGGCAACTTTCGAGAGGGTAGCCCGCTCGATGAGCTTGCTGTCGTCGCTATAGCAATAGCAGACGCCGGTCTTCGGCGTCTCGATCGTCGCGGCAATCGAGTTGATGAGGGTGTACTCGGCATAGTCGTCCTTGAGGTAATCGTTGGCCACCGAGTTGTCGGCCCCGTTCTCCTTCAAAATCTCGCAGGCCTCGAAGGTACGCTTCCCCGTGGCCTTGGCCTTGAAGAAGTTGCTGTCGAGGAAGATGCCCGAGAGCATGATCGTCGCATAGGACGGTTTGATGGTGATCGGCGGGTTGGCCGTCGCGTAGCGGACCATCTCAGCGATGAGTTCGCTCGCCGAAGCGGCCGAGGGTTCAACATAAGCCAGGACCGGGGAGTCGATGAATTTCTCCCCGCGCCTGTGATGGTCGATGACAATGACCTTCTTGGCTTTTTCGAGAAGTTTCGGAGCCATCGTCATTTCTGGCACCGAAACGTCGACCACGATGAGGAGGGTGCCGCTCCGGATCGAGTTATAGGCTTCGTCGGGCGTGATCGTCATCCGTTCGAACTCGTCTTTCGAGAAAGCCGTCGTCATCGCCATCTTGGTCTTGGCTTCGACGAGATTCCGCTGGTAGACGATCTTGCAAGGCTTTTCCTTGTCGCCTTCGACGAAGTGCTCGCAGATGGCCTTGATGCCGAGGCAAGAGCCGAGGGCGTCCATGTCGAGATCCTGGTGACCCATGACGTAGACGCCGGAGGAACTCTTGATGAGGGAAAGAATCGAGTCGGCGATCGAGCGGACCTTGACCTTGGAGATGCTCTCGATGGCTGCCGATTTGCCGCCGAAGAAGCGAAGGTCGCTGCCGAATTCGTTAACGACCGCCTGGTCGCCGCCCCGCGACAAGCAGACGTCGAGGGCCGTGGCCGCGTATTCGTTGAGCTTGGTCATCGACTCGTTGAAGTTGGTGGCGAAGCCCATCGAGAGGGTAATCGGTTTTTCTTCGTCCTTCCCTTCGTTCCGAACGTCGCTCAGAACGGAGAACTTGTCGGCTTCCATTTTCTCGAGCGACGAGTGCTGGCCGACGGCGAAATAGGTGTCGGCCTTGACCCGGCGAAGGACGAAGCCGCGTTCCTTGAAGTAATTGACGATGCAATTCCGCACGGCGTTCACGTACTCGGCCGACTCGTCAGTATCGGAGGCAATGTCGGTGTAATTGTCGAGCGCGATGATTCCGAGGACAATGCGCTGGGCATCGAGTTCCGCGGCCTTTTGTTCCTTCTCGGTGATGTCGCGGAAGATGAAAAGCCGCGACTCGGACACGTACTTGACGCTATATAGGCGCGTCATGATTTCCAGCTTGATGACCTTGTTGACCGGGGCATTGACCAGTTCCCGGAGGTTAGGCTGCCACTCGAAAACCGGTGTATCGACGAGATATTGCTGCCGGGAGGTGAAGAGGGAGCTCGTCCACATGATGACATCATTGCTATCGACAACGACAAGGCCGACCTCGCCGAAATCGATGGCCTTTTGGACCTCACTCCCGACGAGGACCGCCGAATCGAGATCGTTTTTGAGCCGCAGCCGGTGGATGTAGGCAAGGACGAACCAGAAAGCCACGATATCGGCAATCAAAAGAATGGCGAGGACGCTGAAGAAATAAACCTCGATGTTTGGTACCCCGCGAACCCCGCCGAAATCGAAATACCAAATGACGCCGATTGCGGCAAAAATCAGAATCTCGAGGACGAAGGCGATAAAGGAACAAAGCCGGATTTGCTTGATAGTCTTGCCCATGCCCGGTCATTATAGCCTTCCCGCCCCTCCCTACATAGTAGGGAACAAGAAAGAGCCAGGCTTTTCCGCCCGCCTGGCTCTTTCCCGAAAGGAGGTATCGGGACGCCACACTGCCATTCCACCGCCATACGGAAGCGTCCCTTCGACCACCTATAGTGTAAGCGCTTTCACCTCTTTTGTTAACCCCTAAAAAGAGGGAATGATTCGTAACTGAACAATTGTCAATTTGGCCTATCTTAAATATTCTTTTCAAGACGCCTCAGTCGGCAGGGCCATAACTAAATCCACTTTCCGCAAAAGAAGGGAACTTTGTGGCCATTTCCTAAATTTTATAGGGGTTTTACGCGGTTTTTTTCCATCTGAATTTCGCCATTTTACCTTAAAACGGAGATATGATTTTCATAAAGACCTCCTTGCCGACAATCCACATGTTTCATATCTTTTCTTTATGCCGAAAATCAAAGCCGTCTTCTTCGATTTCGATTGGACCTTGTTCGACCACAAAACCCGCTCTTTCATCCCCTCGGCCATCGCGGCGATCAATGAGGCCCACGCCTCTGGCGTCCGGACTTTCATCGACTCGGCCCGGAGCTATTACGCCTTAAGAGAACTTGGAACTTTCGAGAAGATTTTCTTTGACGGCTTCGTCGTCAATAACGGAGGGGCGGCCTTTACCATGGATAACGTCCTATATGCCAAATACTTCACGGAGGAAACGATCAAAGAAATCGTAAGCCGCGCTCGGGAACACGGGCTTTCCTACCTCCTCGTGACTCTCAAGGAAACCTACATCTGCCATCGAGACGGCGATTCGAACGTCGACCACTTCTATAGCGTCTTCTACGAGCCCCGCCCCCGGCCGATGGAAGAATATAAGGGCGAGCCGGTCCTGGCCGCGCAGGTCTTCATGACCAACGATCTCGACCATGTCTTCAATGCCATTCCCCATACGGTCTTCAATCGTTTCTCCGATGCCGCGATCGAGCTCACGAGGGAGCCCTTCCACAAGGACGAAGGAATCAAGGCCTTGATCGCCGACACGGGCTTTAGCAAGGACGAACTGGCTGCCTTCGGCGACGACTACAACGACATCGATATGTTCAACCTGGTCGGCCACGGAATCTGCATGGGCAACGGGGTCGAAGAAGTCAAAAAGAAAGCCTCCTGGGTCACGACGCCGATCGAGCAAGGCGGAATCAAAAACGGCCTCATCCACCTCGGCGTCATCGAAAAGTAAGACCGTCAAAGAAAAAGCCCGCCTCTTCTGATATGTACCCCAAATCCTGGACAAGTTGATCGGATTGTATCATAAGGCCCTCATGGATGCCTCCCGGTATTTCGC
>CALVSB010000037.1 GCA_944358895.1 uncultured Bacilli bacterium
TCCGTGAGGGATATTACCCTTAATACGGATTATTCATAGGAGGGAAACTATTTCCTCGGCTCTAAGTGTAGGAAAAGCTCCGCCGAAGCGGAGCTCGTTTTCGAAGAGGGCCAGGGATTAACCTAGCGAGTACATCTTGACGACTTCGAGGCAGGGATGGAAGTAATAGCCGTTCTCCGGGAGCTTGTCGCCGATTTTGCCGATTTGGGCGCCGGTCAGAGTGGTCTTCTTGTCATTGAGCATAAGGGTGCTCTTTTCGAGGTTCAGGACGCACTCCATACGGGCACCGAAGTTACGGGCGCCCGGGCCAACCTTGTCGTTGGAGGTCGGGTTGTATTCGTACATGACGACATTGCACTTCCCGCTCTCGAAGATGGCGTTTCCGATGCCAGTGATCGAGGTGATGCCCGGCATCCAGGTCGCGACGTTGGTCGCCTCGTCATACTTGGCCGTGGTGTTGTAGATGGCCGTCTGGATGTTGCCTTCGCTGCCGACGGCGACGAAGGTCTTCGTGGCGAGGCTGTTGCTATAGGAAGCAACGTAGTATTCCTTCCCGTCGTTCGGGAAAAGCTCGGTCACGTATTCGGCGTTGTCGAGAGCAGCCGCTTCGGCAATGGTGGTAGCGGTCGCGGCAGTGGTCTTTTCGTCCGGCTCTGCCCAGTAGTAGTGGAAGTACTTGAGGCCCGAACGCTCGACCATGTACTTGTAGGTGTAGTACGAGCCGCCCTTTTCAGCGGTGTAGCTGGTCTCGAGAGTTCCGGTTGCGGCAACGCAATCTTCTTCGCCCTCGGCCGGTTTGGTCTCGGCTTCGGTAATGCCGGTGTTCGGATCAACGTACGTGAATTCGACGCCAGCCGCTTCGCACTGTTGGGCGAAGGTCGTCGGGGTGACGGTGGGGGTAGTGGGGGTGCTGGTGCTCGTCCCGGTTTCGGCACAGCCGGCGAGAAGGCCAAGGGCCGCGAGAGGAACGAGGAACATTGATTTCTTCATTTTGTTTATTCTCTCCTTATGTTCGGCGTTACTTTATCTTTTTGCTTTAGCAAAAGCAATAGGGGACCGATGTTTGTCAATAAGAAAATACTGATTTAACTGAGAACTTTTTGCCGGCAGGGCCTCCCTTTCTGCTGATTGCCCATGAAAAGAAGGCTTCCATGCATTAATATTTCGGCAGCGCTTCAGCGCGCGCGTAGATTTTGCATGATAGGAGCTACCATGAGCGAATTTCTCGACATCGCCGTGACTGGCGAATCCCCGATGGACCTCAGCAAGGAGATCCTCGAGGCAAACGACATCGACGTCATCCCCTTCCACATCGCCTTCGATGAAAAGGACCATCTCGACGGCACCTTCAAGAATGAAGAGATGTACGAGTACTTCGACCGGACCGGAAAGGTTCCCCAATCGGGCGCCCCGTCGATCGAAGAATACAAGAACCTCTTCGCCAAAGCCCTCGAGCACCACGATGCCTGCCTCCACGTCTCGATGAGCGGCTCCCTCTCCTCGGGCTACCAGAACGCGGTGGCCGCGAGCAAGGAGTTCCCGGAAGGCAAGGTCGAGGTCATCGATAGCCGGACCATCTCCCTCGGGATCGGCATCATCGCCATCAAGGCCAAGGAAGCCATCCGCAAGGGCGTGAAGTCGCTCTCCGAGGCTTGCGACAAGGCCAAAGCCTTCGTGAACAAGGTCAAGGCCTCCCTCCTCATCGACCGCCTCGAGTACATGTACCGCGGGGGACGCTGCAGCAAATTGGTCCTTCTTGGAGCCAACCTCCTCCATCTGAAGCCGGTCATCGAAGTGGTGGACGGGAAGCTCACCGTCGGAAGCAAATACCGCGGCAAGCGGGCCAAGTGCCTTCGCAGCTACATCGAGCGGGAAGTGGCCGATTACCCGGATGCCGACAAATCCCTTGCCCTCGTCGGATTTACCTCGACAGGCGATATCGAAGGCGAGACGATCGCCCGCGAGACCTTGACCGAGCTTGGCTTCAAGAAAGTCATCGTCACGGAATGCAATTCGACCAATAGCGTCCACGGGGGACCCCTCGTGGTCGGCTTCGGCTTCCTCTACGGCCTCGCTGCCTAGCTGAGCATGAAAGGGAAGCAGCCCTCATCGGGGCTGCTTTTTTGCTAGATAAGGGTTTTTGCCAGGGATTTTCCTATTTGAAGACCTTGATTTTGACGAGGAGCCGGCCTTTGCGGCTTTCGCCCAATACATCATCGAAGATGAACTTGCCACGCCCCCGGCACGAGACCCGTTCACCCGGGGAGAGGAGGAAGGAAGGCTGATTTACGAGGCGTCCGTCGATATAGACGAGGCCGTCCTCCACGATTTTCTTCCCGTCTTCCCGCGAGAGGCCGTAAACATCCTTGAGGACGGCATCGAGGCGGCTTTGGCTGACCGAGATGACCTTCTCCTCATAGGCGACGCTGATCGGGGCTTCCTTGAGAGGAACCTCATCAACGACTACAGCCGTGTGCCGGACTTCCTTGAGTTCGTCTTCGACCTGGGGAACGACTTTCCGGAAGGCGATGAGGTAGGCTTCCTTGCCCCGGACGACGAGATCGCCGAACTCCTTTCGCTCGAACCCGAGCGACATGAGGGCCCCGAGGAAATCCCGGTGCCCGAGTTCCTCGGCGAACTTCATGGCCTTCGGGGCAATTCGGAGACAGGATAGAAGGGCGTCCACTTCGCAGCCGATTTCGTTTTCACTTAACGCCTCGGGGGCGAAGAGGACGAATTTCCGTTCCCAACCCTCTTCCTCCCCGACGAGGGAGAAAGAAGCCCCGTTGATCCTCGTCCCGCCTTTCGGCCCGACGAGATTGAGGAAAAGGCTTTGCTCGTCGAGGGTCAGGAAATCGCTATGGGTGATTTCTTCCCGGTTGTAGGCCCGGGAGGAAAGCTCCTGGAAACGGGAGATGAGAAGGCGGTCGTTTTCCACGGGGCGATTATATCCCAAGGGAAGACTTCAAAACTTCCGAAAATCGGTGTTGAAGGGGACCCCGCCCCTGCGTATAATCCCCTTGCTGCCGTTTCGGGGCATTAGCTCAGATGGGAGAGCGCGTGCTTTGCAAGCATGAGGTCAGGGGTTCGATCCCCCTATGCTCCACCATTGATCGATTGGCAGGATGGCTGAGTAGCCCAGTTGGTTAGAGCAACCGGCTCATACCCGGTATGTCGAGGGTTCGAGTCCCCCCTCAGCCACCATCGTCGCAGAGCATGTCCAAGGCCTCTTAGGTCTTGGGCTTTTTTCGTTTTCATGCCGCCGGATTGGCGTTTTCAAAGATAGCCTCCCGAAGAGCGGTCGACCAAGGGAAGCCGCCGAAAAGAGAGGGAGGCAATGGCGGTTCGTCCCAAAAGGGCGTTTTATTGATCCATTTCGGCGAGTTTGGCCTTTATCCAAGCCACGAGTTCCTGCCCGTCGAGGGTCGAAAGGACGTCGATCCCTTTCTGGCGTTCGCTTTTGGTCGGCGTCCGTTCGATCAACTCGTCGACGCTCACGTCGAAGAAGTCGGCAATGGCAATGAGATCCTTGATCCGAGGTTCGAAAATCCCGTTTTCCCAATTGAGGACCGTCTGGCCGGTTACCCCGAGAAGGCGCCCGAGCTCGGCTTGGCTCAAACCCTTTTCGATCCGAAGTTTCTTAAGCTTCATGGGTCTTTTATCAAGCGCGGCTTGAGAAAGGGATAGCAAATGCAAGCAGGGCTTACTAAAATCAAGCGGAAGTCGAAATGAAAAGCGACCTGCCCCGGCCTTGCTTCTCTTCCGGCTTCTTTTTGCTTAGCGCTTCCTTTTCTCAAGCTCGAGGAGTCTCTTCTTAAGGTCGGGTCCGTAACGATAAAGAAAAGGATCGCTTACGCCGACCACGCGGTGGCAGGGAATGACGAGGGCTAAGGGGTTGCAGGCAAGGGCGTGCCCGACGGCCCGGGCGTACTTGGGGCCAAGGAGCTCGGCATAGGTCCGGGTCTCTCCGTAAGGAATGGCGAGGGTCGCTTCATAGACCTTCTGGGCAAAGGGCGAAGCATCGAGGCGGTAAGGGAGGTCGAAAGCCTTCCGCGATCCGGAGAGGTATTCCTCGACCTCGGCTTTCCAACGAAGGAGCAGGGACGTCTCGTCTTTGCCTTCTCCTTCGACAAAGCCAAGATAGGAAAGATAGCCTCCTTCTTCGACCAGGAGGACCGGCTGTCCATCGAAGCGAAAAAAGAGGCATCTCATCACGCGGCGATTATACCAAGCGGAACAATGGATAGCCTTAGTTAACGGTGGTAGAATCGGCCTAGTGAAAGGACACATATGATCGACAAGAAATACCAATGGGACCTCTCGTTCATTTACAAAGACGAGGCTTCCTTCGATGCCGACTTGGAAAGGATCAAGGCGATCGCCAAGGAACTCCCTTCCTACGAAGGCCATCTCTCCGATGAGGAAAAGCTTGCCTCCTATCTCCGCCTCGAGAAGGAAGCCGAGCTGATCCTCAACCGCCTCTACAGCTATGCCGGCGGCATTGCCGACCTCGACCGGCGGAAAGTCGAGTCGGGCGCCCGCGAAGCTAAGGTCGAAAGCGCCCTCCAGGAATTGATCCGCGCCTCTTCCTTCGCCGATCCCGAATACCTGAAGCTCGGGAAGGAAAAGATCGAAAGCTTCCTCAAAACCCACCCGGAATTCCAGGAATTCGATTTCTCCTTCCGAAAGCTCTTCGACCAGGCGAGCCACGTCCTGAGCGGCGACAAGGAAGCCCTCCTGGCCAACTTCGGCCCGCTCTCGAGCGTCGGCGGCGACCTTTATAGCAACCTCTCGGTCAGCGACTACAAGGCCGGGAAGTGCACCCTCTCCGACGGCCGCGAGGTGAGCGTCAACGTCTCCAACTGGACGACTCTCATGCGGACTCTTGAGAAGGCAGAGGACCGCCAGCTCGTCTTCGAGACCCTTTATCGCTATTTCGACGACCGGAAGAACTCCTATGCGGTCATCTACAAGGCCGGGCTCGATGCCCAGCTGGCCAGCATGCGGAGCCGGGGCTATTCCTCGATCCTCGAGTCCCACCTCGACGGGAACAAGATCCCGACGAGCGTCTATCTCTCCCTCGTCAAGGCCGCCCACGAAGGCTCGGCTCCCCTCAAGGAATACTACGAGGTCCGCCGGAAGGCCCTCGGCCTGACGAAGCACCGGAGCTACGACCGCTTCCTGGCCCTTGCCAAAACCGACAAGAAGCTCGACTACGAAGAAGCCCGGGCCCTTTTCTACAAGTCGATCGAGCGCTTCGATAGCGACTTCCAGAGCAAGGCCCGCCAGGCGACCGAATACGGCAAGGTCGACGTCTATCCCGGCGAAGGGAAGCGTTCCGGCGCCTACTCCTCGGGCGGCGGCGGCATCCTCCCGCACATTCTCCTTAACTTCCAGGGGACCTTAGAAGACGCCTTCACCTTGGCCCACGAAGCCGGGCACAGCACCCACACCCTCTTCTCGATGGAAGCGCAGCCCATCATGAAGCAGAACTACACCATCTTCGTGGCTGAGATTGCCTCGACCTTCAACGAGCACAACCTCCTCGACTACCTTCTCAAGAGCGGGACCCTCTCCAAAGAGGACAAGATCGCCCTCCTCCAGAAGGAACTCGACGAGATCGCCGCGACCTTCTACCGGCAGACCCTCTTTGCCGAGTACGAGCTCGAAGCCTCGCGCCTCGAGGAAAAGGGCGAGCCGATCAACTACGAAGTCCTTTCGAGCATCATGGTGAAGCTCTACAAGGACTACTACGGCATCGACATCACCGAGGAGGTCTACAAGCCCCTCGTCTGGTGCTACATTCCGCACCTTTACTACACGCCGTTCTACGTCTATCAGTATGCGACGAGTTTTGCCACCTCCCTCGAGCTTTACCGCCGGGTCAACGAAGGGGTTGAAGGTGCCTTCGAGCGCTACAAAGGCCTCCTCAAGAGCGGCGGCAGCGACTACCCGATCGAGCAGGTCAAGGCCGCGGGCGTCGACCTCACGAGCGAAGAACCCTTCCTCGCGGTCGTCCGCCGGATGGACTACCTCGTCGGGGAACTCAAGAAGCTCCTCGGGCAGGAATAAGCCTTTCTTCAAGAGGGGAGCTCCGGCTCCCCTTTTTTTCTATCTCCTTCCTTAGCGCAGAAAAAGGAAGTAAAATAGCGCGCCGTGGACCATTGGCTCAGCGGTTAGAGCGGGCCTCTTATAAGGGCTAGGTCGTAGGTTCGAATCCTACATGGTCCACCATCTTGGAGGCATACCCAAGCGGCCGAAGGGACCGGTCTTGAAAACCGGAAGCGGGGCCCTGCCCCGGCGAGAGTTCGAATCTCTCTGCCTCCGCCATCTTATAACTAACATTTTGATACAAAGTAAAGGTATCAAAGTGAACGATATTTGCTCGAGAAATCGGGCATTTTTTCATTTTTGGCGTTTTGCTAGTAGATATAAATTGGTTCAAACCTAAGAATTTTCAAATTTTAGTCCTACTAGACAAATGATACCCCTACTAGCAAAACGTTAGGCTACTAGTAAAACGAAACCCTACTAGATAAATGACACCCCTATGTTTTTTGATAAAAATCTTATTAAATTATCGAAATTGTACCTATTTTGTGTTAAAATAGCGTTAAAGATTTTGAGGTGAAGACATGTTTGATTACGCAAGAAAGATTAGAGAATATCGAGAAAGAAAATTCATATCACAGCAAGAACTAGCTAAGATATTAGGTGTTAGTAATGTAACCGTCTGTCGATGGGAGACAGGTAGATATGAACCAGACATGGAAACCAAGAAAAAGTTAGTTGCTCTCTTTAATGAGATTGGCATGAAATTAGATAATTAATAATGAGGTGAAGAGAATGAGCGACAAGCTTAATATTAATGAACAAGTACAAATGATCCTTGATATTGCAAACCAATTGAGAGGCCCTTTTAAAGAAGATGAATACCAAAACGTGATTATACCGATGACAATTTGTCGTCGTTTTGAATGCATACTCGCCAAAACAAAGGATGATGTTGTTAAGGAATACGAGAACGGTGAAAGAAACGAAAAAGCTCTTAAGAAAATAAGTGGCTTTAGCATTTACAACACCTCTAAATTTACGCTAAGCAATCTTTTAAATGATTCAATAAATCTAAAGAGTAATTTCAAAGATTATTTGGATGGATTTAATTCGGTAGCACACGATATTTTTTCTCAGATGAAGTTCTTTGATACCATCGAGCAGATGGACAAAGGCAAAAAGTTATATGTTGTTATTAAAAAGTTTGCTAATACTGATTTAAGTGTTGAGCATGTTTCTTCGATGCAAATGGGTTACATAATGGAGGAAATCATCAGAACATATTCTGAAAACGCTAGCGCTGGTGACCACTTCACGCCAAGAGAAGTTATTAGATGTTTAACCCAACTTTTGCTTGCTGAAGGCTGTGATGATTTATACGAAGACGGAAAGATTGTGACTTTGGGAGATTTTGCCTGTGGTACTGGTGGAATGCTTTCCGAAGGCTACCGTATGATTAAAGATTTAAATGATGACACCAAAATTACTTTATATGGTCAAGATAACAATGGCTGGTATGAGGGCATCGCACAAGCAGAAATGATTATCAAAGGTCAAAACCCAGAGAATATCAAGCTTGTTACAAGTACGCTTACAACCGACCCATTCCCAAGCA
>CALVSB010000038.1 GCA_944358895.1 uncultured Bacilli bacterium
GATGGGCTGTCAAGGCTGCTGCATGATACAGGCGAGGCGAGGTGCCCTCGGCGTCTCACATGTCTTGACAGCTAACAGCGGCCGCCTGCTCATTATCGGTTGCCTATTGACCAAGGGGAGGAATTTCACTATCATTTTTGGGCCTTGGGGTGTAGCCAAGCGGTAAGGCTTCGGACTCTGAATCCGACATGCACTGGTTCGATCCCAGTCACCCCAGCCAATCTTGATGGAAACCTATAGCCAAACGCTATAGGTTATTTTTTTGCCAAGGTGCCTTGAGAGCCAAACGCAAACTTAAGGCGTTTTGTATAATTTCGTCAGTCTAAGGGAATTCATAGAAAGCCTCGGCCGGCCCGCCGATGCAGACGGCATCTTTGTGGTTTGCAGATGGGGTTGAGGTTTCAAGACGTTGTGATTCCGTCTTGCTTGCCATTTGGTTGACATAATGGTTGACCATTTTCTGTTTGCTTCTACGATAGGACCGAAAGGGGGATCATCGGCATGGTCGACGAAGAAAGGCTATGGGACTACATGGTGAATCATCGGTATTTGACCCCGCGTGAAGCCATGTACGATCAAAGACATCCCTTTAAACTTGAGCCCCTTCAATGGGTAGGCTTTCTTGCTTTTAAGGATGAGAAGGCCGCGAAAAAGGAAGATCCGTTCATGGCGGTGGGCCTTCGCTCATTCGACGGCCATCCGTTGCACTTGGCCTCCTGCCAGGAACTCCTCATGCTTAGCCGCCTGGTTTTGAACTTCGCGTCCGATGCCCCAAACGTCTCGTCGACGATGGGCAACCGACTACATAAGGACGATGTCTATGGCGAAATCGAAGGCTCTTTGGCCATCGAAGGCGTTAAGGTGACCCGGAAGCGGATTGATGAACCCCTGAGAAAACACTCCATCCCCGTCGATCGGAATGATTCGATGGTGGAAAACATGGGTCGTGCCCTCACGTTCGCTTTGGGCCGTCCGGATTTCAACGAAGAAAACCTCCATCGCCTCTATTCCATCTTGACCGACGGGGTCCTCGACGAAACGAACCGCCTGAGGGAAGGCGAGCTTTACCGCTACGATGAGGTGGAAGTAGATTCCTACCCCGGGGCTCCCCACGGGCAAATATCTTCCTGCATGGACTCGCTTTTTTCCTACGTTGGGCACATTTTGGAAAAGGGCGATCCGATGGAGAAATTCCTTCTTCCCCACGTTGCCCATTATTACATCGCCTATGTTCATCCTTATTTCGATTACAACGGGAGAACCGCCAGGATGGTTTCTTTTTGGCTGAGCCTTCTTTCTATCCAAAATCCACCGGTTTTCGCGTCAGAGGCCATCGATCAAACGAAGAATCTCTATTACCGGGCTCTCGAAAACACGAGGGATTCCCATAACGACCTTACCTATTTCATCATCTATCTTCTTCAAATAACGGTTAGCTATTACAACTGCTACCGTAACGTGGAATACATCGACCAGCTGCTCAAAAACAAAGGCATCGTCCTGACCGAAGGCGAAAGGGCCTACGTCAAGAAAATCCTCATCTCGAACAAAGGTGCCTTTGTCTATGGCGATTTCCTCAAGTGGACGAAAAGCGACATGAGCAAGCAAGCTGCCTTCAAGATCCTCAACGGCTTCGTGAGGGATGGCTTCCTTCTTACCCGCGAGAGCCGGTCGAAAAACAAGCTTTTCGCGGTCAATCCGGAATTTGCCCCCTATCGCATGAAGCATTTCAACGAGTAAAGAGGCCTTTATTGGCAAAAATATTCGCAAAACACCCATATTTATTCAGATCTTATTTTTCTTCATCTGGCCGAATAGTGGTATTTACTCAATCTTTCAAGGCTTCTTGAGAGCTATCGCATAACCATCAAATTAGAAACTTTTATTAAAAACTCAAATAGTTTTCAATTTGATTTAACTGGCTTCGAATCGTCTGTTTTTCGCCTTTGCTTGTAGACTGATGCAATCGAAATCGAGGCAATTAGTCCCTGCCGTTTCAAAGCATCAAAAAGAGGCCGGTTGCCCGGCCTCTCAAGGACGTTGGATTAGTGAAGGGAATAGGCCGCGAAGTAGCCGCCCCGGACCGCCTCGGCCACCTGGCCGACCTTGACGCAGTCGCCGATGACGAGGGTGGTGGGGTACTTCTCGCAGATGGCTTCGACGTACTCCTTGTTCGGACGGGTTCCGAAGGCCGCGATGACGAGGTCAGCGTCGAGCTTGATCTCGCCGTCCTTGTTTTCAGCCACGACGCCTTTGTCCGTGATCTCCTTGATCTTGGTGGACGTGAGTTGCTTCACGTGGTTGTCGCGGAGGCGGAACATGAGCGGGTTGCGGTTGTCGCGGAGGGCCGTCGGGCAGAGTTCGCTCTGCATCTCGACGATGGTGACGTCCTTCCCGTCCATCGCCAGCTCAAGGGCCATGTCGCAGCCCGAGATGCCGGGGCCGCAGACGACGATCTTCTTGCCGTGGATCTTCTCGGGGTGGAAGTGGGCGTCGCACACTTCGAGGGCCTTGTCGATGCCCGGGATGTGGGGGAGCGAGGGCGAGGCGCCGGTCGCCATGATGATGCGGTCGGCCCTGGTTTGCTCTTCGCTATCCGGGGTGATTAGGTGGTTGAGCTTGAAGACGACCCCGGCTTTCTCGCACTGGAGGATTTCCTAGTCGATGAAGGCCCGGGGCTTTGCCCTCAAGGTCGGCATCGGCGACGAGTTCTCCTCCCTCCTTGAGCTGAGGCGGCATTACGACGAGGCCTTCAAAGCGGTGGACATCGCCTTGCTCCTCGTGGCCAAGGACACGGCTTTCTACTTCGCGGCCTTCCTCCCTTTTTACCTCATGCCCCTCGTCGGTGAGGAGAAACTCCATAACTGCCACAACGTCTACTATGAACGCCTCCGCGCCTATGACGACAAGCACATTCGGGCTATCTCGAGACTCTCTATTACTACGTGCTCTTCAATTGCAACGTCCAGGCCGCGGCCGCGCGCTTCCATGTCCACCGGAATACCTTAGCCCACCGGCTCGAGCGGATCGAGGAGATCACCAATCTCCCGATGGGCAACGGCCTCGTCCTCCAGAACTTCGTCCTCTTTTACCAGATTCAGCTGTATGTAAGGAAAAGCGGCAACCAAAAGGCTTTGAAATAGGGCCTTTCTAACAAAAACGACGGCAAAAGGCCTTTCTTTTGACAGCAATCGGCATCCTTGGCCCTTTAGCCAGCAAGCTGTCTCTTTTTCCAGCGGGAAGCCTTCGTTACAATCGTTACATGGAACGCGAAAAGTACGAAGTATTCATCTCCTTCAAGAACAGCGACGAGCGCGGCGACCCGACGGAAGACGCCCTCATCGCCTCCGAACTCTTCCAAGAGCTCTCGAAGCGGGGCATCAACGCCTTCTATAGCAACGTCCGCCTCCTCCAGTTCGGGGAAGCGGCCTACAAGAAAGCCATCGACGAGGCGCTCGACGAAGCCGATGTCTTCGTCGCCGTCGCGAGCAAGAAGGAATACCTCGAAAGCCGCTGGGTGAGCTATGAACGCGACTCCTTCCATAACGACATCCTCTCGGGCATCAAGAAAGCCGAGTCGATGGTTTCCTATCTCAAGCCCGGCGTCTCGACCAACGACTTGCCGCGTTCGCTAAGGACCTTCGAGGCCTTCACGGTCGAGGAAGGGCACGAGAAGATCGTCGCCTTCATCGTCAATTGCCTCAAGAAGGCCGCGGGCGGGAAGGAACGAAGCTTCGCGAAGTCCCTTGTCACCGGCAAGCGGGCCTCGACCTACAACCCGGCGACGGCCAAGGAGCTGAGGCGCCTCAAGATCCAGAGCGACAATACCCGCCCGGCCGACCTTCCGGCCATCGAGAAAGCTTTGTCCGGCCTCTCTCACAAAAAGGAAATCAACGTCCTCGACGCCGGCTGCGCCTACGGCTTCGTGACCGAGGACCGCTTCGGAGGCGATCCCCGCCTCCGTGTCCTCGCCGTCGATCGGAGCGACGCCTGCCTCGAGTATGCCCGGGCCCACTCCGCGGCTGCGAACATTTCCTACGAGCACCTCGACCTTGAAAGCGAAGATTTCGAGGAGGAAGCCGCCGCCCTCATGGAAAAGCACGGCATCCCCTCCTTCGACCTCGTCTTCGCTTCTCTCGTCCTCCATCATCTCAAGAACCCGGGGAAGTTCCTCCGCCGGATCCGGAAGCTGATGTGGAAAGGCGCCTACATCGTCGTCCGGGGTTCCGACGACGGATCCATCGTCTCGATGGGGGACAACGGCCTCATCGAGAAGATCGTGGCCCTCCACGTCTCGGCCGATGGCATCAGCGACCGCTTCAACGGACGGAAGATCTACAGCCAGCTCATCGCGGCTGGCTTTGCCGACGTGAGGATGATGTCCTACGTGAAGGATACCTCCGGCCTCGACGGGGACGAGAAGGAAGACATCTTCCTCGAGCGCTTCGCCTATCGGAAGAACTATCTCCAGCGCTCCTACGAGGAAGACCCCAACAACCTCGAGAAGAAGAGCAAGCTTGAGGCCATCAAGTACGGCCTCGAGGAACTCGAGAACGTCTTCGCCGAACCGGGCTTTTGGTATCAGGAAGTTGACTTCGTCGGGATTGGGAGGAAGTAAGGCCCAACTTGCCCGCAAAAGCCGGGCAAATATAAGAAAAAAGCCGGGAAATTAAACTGGACCCCGTAATTCGGACAGTCTAGAAAAAACCACGACCAAAAGATTGCCTCCGATTACAATGTGATTGG